>JAJLLC010000064.1:0-7387 GCA_033838285.1 Pseudomonadaceae bacterium | reverse complement strand
AGGTAGGACGAGGAGCCGCCGCCCTGGTTGAGGAAGGGGAAGGCGCTGTCGCCTTCGACCTGCTGGTAGCCCAGGCTGGCGAAGTGGCTGCCCAGGGTGTAGGTGAACAGCGCGCTCCAGGTCTGGTTGTCGACCTCTCCGGTGCTGCTGTCGCCGGCACGCCAGTAGCCGGAGCTGCGGTAACCCTGGGCGCGACCGGCAGCGCTGCCGTTCTTGCCGTCGGAACCGCTGTCGAAGTAGCGCAGGTCGGTCTTCAGCGAACCCGGGCCGATCGCCCAGTTGTGCACCAGGCCAAGGAAGTGCTGTTTGTAGAAGTCTTCCAGATTGCCGTAGTAGTACTGCAGCGTCAGGTCCTTGGTCAGCTTGTAGTCACCGCCGGCGAAGTAGAACTTGTTGGTGTCGGCGTCACCGGTGGCGCCGGCGATACGCAGGGCGATGTCGTCGGTGGAGCTGCGGGTCTTGGTGCTTTCCAGCTGGCCGGCGGTCAGGGTCAGGCCGTCGATCTCGTTGGAGGTGATCTGCCCGCCCTCGAAGGTCTGCGGCAGCAGGCGGCCGTCGTTGAAGATCACCACCGGCAGCTTTGGCAGCAGGGTGCCGAGGCGCGCCTCGGTCTTGGACAGGCGCACCTTGGCAGTCACGCCGGCCTTGCTGTACTCGTCCACCGCGCTGCCGTCGCTATCGAGCGGGAACAGCTGGCCGGGGGTGCGATCACGGCCGGCCTTGCTCGCGGTGCCGCCGGAGTCCAGCCTGACGCCGAGCAGGCCGATGGCGTCGAGGCCGAAACCGACGGCGCCCTGGGTGAAACCGGAGCTGTAGTTGAAGATGAAGCCCTGCCCCCACTCCTGCGCCTCGCCGTTGTTGTTGCTGGTGTTCTTGGTGTTGAGGTCGTAATAGAAATTGCGCAGGCCGATGCTGGCCTTGCCGTCTTCGATGAAACCAGCGGCGGTCGCTTCGGTGGCCAGAGCGGCCAGGGCGACGGCCAGCGCCAGATTGGACTTGTTCACTCTCGATGCTCCAGGTGCTGTGTAGGCTGTTATAGGCTGGGCACTGCACAGGGGCTCGACGGACGACCGACACGACGAAGTTGGCAACAAGAGCCCCTGATTCGGGCCCGATGCGGTGGTCCGCTGTCGGCAGGTGGCTAATCTACGAAATCCTCGCTAATCCCTAAAAAGAATTATTTTTCACTTTGTAGTAACAAAAAAGAATATAAGACCGTTGGCGACCCGCCTGACAAATCGGCCTTAACTCATGACTAAAAATTATTTAACAACGGCTTTTTAGATCGATTAGCTTCTCTTCACCGGATCACCGGACTTCTCTTCCCAACACTGAAGTACGCGTGATCCGCCGCCCCCATGGCCGGCACGTGTCCGTATCGAGAGCCGCCATGTCCCCGACGCACTCCAAACGCAGCCCCCTGATCGCCGCTTCCCTGGCCTTCGGCCTGCTCGCTGCCCCGCTTGTCGATGCTGCCGAACAGCTGCGCATCGGCTACCAGAAATCATCCACACTGATCAGCCTGCTGAAGAGCCAGGGCACACTGGAGAAAGCCCTTGCCGATCAGGATATTCGGGTCAGCTGGCACGAATTCCCCAACGGCCAGCCGCTGCTGGAAGCGCTCAACGTCGGCAATATCGACCTCTCTGCCGATGTCGCCGACACCGTGCCGGTGTTCGCCCAGGCCGCCGGCGCCGACCTCGCCTACTTCGCCCAGGAGGCGCCCTCTCCCAGCGCGCAGGCGATCATCGTGCGCGAGGATTCACCGATCACAAGCCTGGCCGACCTCAAGGCCAAAAAGGTCGCCGTGACCAAGGCGGCCGGGGTCCATTACCTGCTGATCGCCGCACTGCAGCAGGCCGGCCTGAAATTCAGCGACATCGAACCGGCCTACCTGGCTCCGGCCGACGGCCGCGCCGCCTTCGAGAACCGCAAGGTGGACGCCTGGGTCACCTGGGAACCCTTCCTCAGCAGCGCCCAGCAGCAGTTGCCGACGCGCATCCTCGCCGACGGCAAGGGCCTGGCCGACTACCAGCGCTACTACCTGACCAGCGCCACCTTCGCCAGGAACCATCCGCAGGTGCTGCAGACCGTGTTCGACGAGTTGGTGAAGACCGGCGACTGGCTGCGCGCCAACCCGCGCCAGGCGGCTGAAATCCTCGGCCCGCTGTGGGGCAACCTCGCCCCGTCCATCGTCGAGCAGGCCAACGCCAAGCGCAGCTACCAGGTACGCCTGGTGCAGCCGGAAAGCCTTGCCGAACAGCAGAAGATTGCCGATGCATTTTCCGATGCCGGCTTGCTGCCGCGGTCGGTAGATACCGGCGACGTGGTGCTATGGAAACCGGAGCAACTGAAATGAACATCGCACAAAACCACATTACGCCCGACAACGTACCGCTCTTCGCAGCCCATCTGTTCCCACTTGATCTCGGCAGACGCAGCGCCAAGGTCGAACGAGTGGCCCGACGGCTTGCCGCCACTGCGGTGGAACGCGATCGTGCCGGAGGCAGCGCAGTCGCCGAACGCGAGCTGCTGCGCAAAAGCGGCTTGCTGACCCTGGCCGTCCCACAGCAGTACGGCGGCCAGGGCGCGTCGTGGCCGGAGATCTATCGCATCGTCCGCTACTTGGCCGCGGTGGATAGCTCCGTGGCTCACCTGTTCGCCTTTCAGCACCTGCAAGTCGCAACGATCCAGCTATTCGGCACGCCGGAGCAGCAGCGCCATTGGCTGACCCGTACCGCGCAGGACAACTGGTTCTGGGGCAACGCCACCAACGGCCGCGACACCGGCCTCGTGCTCAGCCCGCGTGAGGAGCATTACGAGCTCAACGGCAGCAAGTCGTTCTGCTCCGGCGCGCTCGGCGCTGATGCGTTGGTGATCAGCGCACCGCGCGGCAGGAACCCGGAGGATCGCGTGTTCATCGTGCTGCCCAGCCAGCGCGAAGGGCTGGCGGTGAACAGCGACTGGGACGGCTTCGGCCAGCGCCAGACCGACAGCGGCACGGTGCAGTTCGAGCAGGTGTTCGTCGACGCCAGCGAGCTGCTCGGCCCGGTTGGCCCAAGCCCGCGCACCACTCTGCGGGCCTGCCTGTCGCAGCTGATCCTCACCCAGCTCTACCTGGGCAATGCCCAGGGCGCCCTGGACGCGGCGCTGCGCTACACCCGCGAGCAGAGTCGCGCCTGGCCGGCATCAGGCTTGGCCACTGCCAGCGACGATCCCTTCATCCAGCAACGCTACGGCGAGCTGTGGCTGCGCTACCGCAGCGCCCTGCCCCTGGCCGATCACGCCGCCCAGCGCCTGCAGAGCGCCTGGGAAAAACCGGCGCTGACCGCCGCCGAACGCGCCGAGGTGGCGTTGGCCATCAGCGAGGCCAAGGTGGTGGCGGCACGCGCTGCGCTGGAGATCACCAGCCAGATCTTCGAAGCCATGGGCGCCCGCGCCACCAGCTCGCGCTACGGCTTCGACCGCTTCTGGCGCAACGTGCGGGTGCACAGCCTGCACGACCCCATCGACTACAAGGTGCGCGACCTGGGCCATTGGTTGCTCAGCGGTCAGGGGCCGGTACCCTCGCTCTATAGCTGACACCCGGCCCGTACGCGGCCCCGGTGATAGGTGACTATCGCCAGGGCCAATCTGGAGACGTAGGCAGGATGTCTTTTTCCCCACCGTCCCGCATAACCGCAGATCCATCAACTACCCGTCTTGGCGTGCGCTTCCTCGAAGAAATAATCCTTCCAGGATGCCGCCTTGTTCTTCAGCACGCCCAGTTCATGCAGCTGCTCGGCGTAGATGAAGGTGCGCTGCGGCGAGACGGTGAAGTCGTTCTCCGGGTCCTTGATGATTTTCTTCACGAAGTCCAGCGGCAGCTTGGAGTTCTCCACGCGGATGTAGGTCTCGGCGGCGGCTGCCGGGTCCGCCTTGATGATCTGTTCGGCTTCCACCAGCGCGTCGTAGAAGGCCTTGTAGGTCTTGGGGTTTTCGTCGTGGAATTTCTCGGTGGCGTAGAGCACGTTGAACGTGGCCTGGCCGCCGAGGATGTCGTAACTGCTGATCAGCTTGTGCACCTTGGGGTTCTCCAGCGCCTGGTACTGGAACGGCGGGCTGGAGAAGTGCGCGGTGATTTCCGAGCCACCCTTGATCAGCGCAGCGGTGGCGTCAGGGTGCGGCAGGCTGACGGAAATCTTGTCGAAACGCTGGAAATCATCCTTGCCATACAGCTTGGCGGTCTCGATCTGCAGGGTACGCGACTGGAAGCCGACGCCAGCGGCCGGCACGGCGATGCGGTCCTTGTCGGACAGGTCCTGCAGTGTTTTCACCGCTTCACGGTTGCTCAACAGGTAGTTGGGCAGCGAGCCGAGCGAGGCCACCGCCTTGACGTTCTGTCGGCCATGGGTGCGATCCCATACGGTGAGCATCGGCGGCACGCCGGCCGATACCACGTCGATGGCGCCGGCCAGCAGCGCCTCGTTCATGGCGGTGGCGCCGGAGATCGTGCGCCATTCCACGTCGATCTCGTCTAGGCCCTGGGCCTTGGCGTGCTTCTCGATCAGTTGCTGGTCCTTGACCACGTGCAGCACCAGATAACCGATGCCGAACTGCTGGGCAATGCTGATCTGCCCTTCGGCCTGGGCCACCAGCGGCAGCGCGAGGGTGCCGAGCAGCGCAACGGCTGCGGCGAGAGGGGATTTTTTCATGGGACGCTCCTGTGTACCTGACCTTGGCCGGCCAGGCGGTTAAGTGTGTGGTTGTGGTTCGATTCGAATAGGCGGATCGCGCCTCACCCGGCGCGGCGAATGCAGCGTCTTATCGCTGCATGCCCCAGCGCTTGACGGTCAGCTGCTCGACCGTGGCGAACACCAGGTTCTCCACCAGCAGGCCTATGAGGATCACCGCGGCAAGACCGGCGAAGACCTTGTCGGTATACAGTTCGTTGCGGTTCTGGAAGATGTACCAGCCAAGGCCGCCCTTGCCGCTGGAGGCGCCGAACACCAGTTCGGCGGCGATCAGGGTGCGCCAGGCGAAGGCCCAGCCAATCTTCAGGCCCGCCAGGATCGACGGCAGCGCCGCCGGGATCAGGATGAACAACACGAAGCGCAGGCCATTGAGGCCATAGTTGCGCCCGGCCATGCGCTGGGTTTCCGACACGCCGAGAAACCCGGCGTAGGTATTGAGCGCAAGCGCCCAGAGCACCGAATGCACCAGCACGAAAATCAGGCTGTTCTCGCCCAAACCGAACCACAGCAGCGATAGCGGCAGCAGCGCAATGGCGGGCAATGGGTTGAACATCGAGGTCAGGGTCGACAGCAGGTCGCGCCCCAGCTGGGTCGACACCGCCAGGGTGGTCAGCAGGAAGGCCAGAGCGATACCGACCAGATAACCCTTGATCAGCACCGACAGCGAAATCGCCACCTTCTCCAGCAGCTCGCCGCTGCCGATGCCTTCGAAGAAGGCCTTGGCCGTCTGCAGGAAACTGGGTAGCAGCAGGTCATTGCCCTGGTAACGCGCCGCCAGCTCCCAGATCAGCGCCAGGGCGATCAGGATCAGGGCCTTGCGTAGCCAGCCCTGTTGCCACAGGCGCTGCACCAGCGGCAGCTCGCGCTCCAGCTTGAGATCGGGCAAAGGCTGCAGGGGAATCTCGTAATCCTCACGCCGTGCGGGGGAAAGGCTCATGGTGCACGCTCCTCAGTAGGCGATGCGGATGTCATGGAAACCCAGCTCGGCAGCGGCGCGAGCGCCCTCCTCGCTGTCTTCGTCGAACAACAGGCGATGAATGCGCTGCGCGGTCTGCTGGAATGCCGCACCACCAAGGCTGTGCATATCGAACTGGTGACTGCCCACCTCCGCCCGCACCCGCCCCGGATGCGGCGACAGCAGCAGGATGCGGTTGCCAACGATCAGCGCCTCCTCGATAGAGTGGGTGACGAACAGCAGGGTGAAGCGCACCTCCTCCCACAACTGCAGCAACTCCTCCTGCATCTTGCGTCGGGTCAGTGCATCGAGCGCGGCGAAGGGCTCGTCCATCAACAGGATCTTCGGCTGCATGGCCAGCGCACGGGCAATCGCCACGCGTGCCTTCATGCCGCCGGACAGCGTGTGCGGGTAGGCATCGGCGAAGGCGGCCAGGCCGACTTTCTCCAGGTAATGCAGGGCACGCTCTTCGGCATCGCGGCGGCCCAGGGTGCGTGAGGCCAGCAGCGGGAACATGACGTTCTGCTTGACCGTCTTCCATGGCGGCAACTGGTCGAACTCCTGGAACACCACGATGCGATCCGGGCCCGGCTCGCGCACCTCGGCGCCGTCCAGGCGAATGGCGCCGCCGATCGGTTCGATGAAACCGGCGACGGCCTTGAGCAGCGTGGACTTGCCGCATCCCGAAGGGCCAAGCAGCACGAAACGGTCCGAGCGATCCACTTCGAAGCTGACTTCGTGGGTGGCCCGCACAACACGCTGCGGGGTGCGGTACTCGAGGCTGACCTTCTCCACCTCGAGTAAGGTGTCGAAGGCGCCTGCGCTTTGTGTGCTGGCCGTGTGGCCTTGCAAGAGGGAATTCATGGAGTTCAGCTTCCTTGACCGATGGCTGGGTCTTCGAAGAAGTAGTCCTGCCATGAGGCCGGCTTGTTCTTGATCGCCCCGACGCGCTGGAGGAACTCGGCCAGTGGGTAGGTGTTGGTCGGTGTGACGCTGAACTGGAACTGCTCGTTGTCGATGATTCTCAGCAGCTCCTCACGGCTGATCTTGGCGCCGGTCACGCGGATGTAGGTGTCGGCCGCCGCGCCCTTGTCGTTCTGGGCGAACTGCGCAGCCTCAGCCAGCGCGGCGACGAAGGCCTTGTAGGTCTTGGGGTTGTCGTTGCGGAATTTCTCGGTTGCATAAAGCACGGTGGGCGAGTTCGGGCCGAGCAGCTTGTAGGTGTCGAGCACCACATGCACGCTGGGATTCTCTAGCGCCTGGTTCTGGAACGGCGGGTTGGAGAAATGCCCGGTCAGCTCCGTACCGCCGGACAGCAGCGAAGCTGTGGCATCCGGGTGTGGCAACGCCACGGTGTACTTGTCCAGGCGATCGAATTCCTTGTCGCCCCACTGCTTGGCGGCGGCGTACTGGAGGAAGCGCGACTGCACCGAGACGCCCACTGCCGGCACGGCGATGCGATCCTTCTCGGTGAAATCGGCGATGGTCTTGACGTTGGGGTCGTTGCTCAGCAGGTAGTACGGGAAGTTGCCCAGCGAAGCCACGCCCTTGACGTTCTGCTTGCCGTGGGTGCGATCCCAGACGGTGAGCAGCGGGCCGATGCCGGCACCGGCGATGTCGATGGCGCCGGACAGCAGCGCATCGTTGATCGCCGCGCCGCCAGAGAGCTGCTGCCAGTCGACGTTGATGTCCAGACCGT
>JAJLLC010000063.1:0-36760 GCA_033838285.1 Pseudomonadaceae bacterium | reverse complement strand
TCGCCATCGCCCTCTCGGTGTGCCTGCTGCTGGCCGTGGAGCGAGTGCGCACCGAGGCACGCGCCAGCTTCGCCAGCACCATCAGCGGCACCGACCTGATCGTCGGCGCCCGCTCGGGCAGCGTGAACCTGCTGCTGTACTCGGTGTTCCGCATCGGCAACGCCACCAACAATATCCGCTGGGACAGCTTCGAAACCCTGGCCCGGCATCCGCAGGTGAAATGGGCTATCCCACTGTCGCTGGGCGACTCGCACCGCGGCTACCGGGTGCTGGGCACCGATGCCGGCTACTTCGAGCATTACCGCTACGGCCGTGGCCAGAGCCTGCAGCTGGCCCAGGGCAAGCCCTTCGCCGACCTGTTCGAGGTGGTGCTAGGCGCCGAGGTGGCCGAGGCGCTGAAGTACCGGCTCGGCGAGCAGATCGTCCTGGCCCACGGCGTGGCCAGCGTCAGCCTGACCCAGCACGATGACAAGCCGTTCCGCGTGGTCGGCATCCTCGCCCGCACCGGCACGCCGGTGGACCGCACCCTGCATATCTCGCTGGCCGGCATGGAGGCGCTGCACGTCGACTGGCAGAACGGCATGCCGGCACGCGGCGCGGCCAGGGTCAGCGCCGAGCAGGTGCGCGAGATGCACCTGCAACCCAAGGCCATCACCGCCGCGCTGCTCGGCCTGAAGAGCAAGGTCGCCACCTTCGCCGTGCAACGCCAGGTCAACGAGTACCGCGGCGAGCCGCTGCTGGCGATTCTCCCCGGCGTGGCCCTGCAGGAGCTGTGGAGCCTGATGGGCACGGCGGAGAAGGCGCTGTTCGTGGTCTCGCTGTTCGTCGTGCTGACCGGTCTGATCGGCATGCTCACGGCCATCCTCACCAGCCTCAACGAGCGCCGCCGCGAGATGGCCATCCTGCGCTCGGTCGGCGCGCGGCCCTGGCATATCGCCGGGCTGCTGGTGCTGGAGGCGCTGGCCCTGGCTCTGGCCGGCGCGGCGCTGGGCCTGGCCCTGCTGTACGGCGGCATCGCCGCCAGCCAGGGCTGGGTGCAGGCGCAGTATGGCCTGTACCTGCCGCTGGCATTGCCCAGCGCCTATGAGTGGAGCCTGCTCGGCGCTATTCTGGGCGCCGCCCTGCTGATGGGCGGCGTGCCGGCCTGGCGCGCCTATCGGCAGTCGCTGGCCGACGGCCTGTCCATTCGTCTGTGAGGTTATTCATGCGCCATCTGCTGTTCGTCCTGCTGCTCTGTACCACCTCGCTCTGGGCCGCGGAGCCGCGCGAGCTGACCTGGAGCGAACTGGTCCCGCCAGACGCACCGCCGCAACCGGCGCAGCAGATGCCGATGCACGACCTCAATCAGCTGGCCGACGCCCTGGCCGCCGAGAGCGGCCCGGCCGCCAGGCAGCAATCGCCGGCGGCACCGGTGGTCAAGGCGCTGGACGGCCAGCAGATCAGGCTGCCCGGCTACATAGTGCCGCTGGACGTGAGCGAGGAAGGCCGGGTGACCGAATTCCTCTTCGTGCCCTACTTCGGCGCCTGCATCCATGTGCCGCCGCCGCCCTCCAACCAGATCGTGCACGTCACCAGCGAGCTGGGCGTGCTGATGGACGCCCTGTACCAGCCGTTCTGGATCGAGGGCCCGCTGCGCACCGAGCAGATCAGCAGCGAACTGGCCGAGGCCGGCTACCGCATGGCCGCGGAGAAGATCTATCCCTACGAGATGTAGGCTCCGGGGGTGCGCCGGATTGCCGCACCCCGTCCCCGCCGTCCATTGAGCTGGATCAACTGGCCACGCGCCACGCTCCCTAAGATCGTCGTCAGCCAATACGAACCGCTGACTCTCCTTGGGAGCACCATATGAAGAAGACTCTGCTCGCTACTTCCCTGCTGGCCCTCGCCCTGGCCGCCCCGCTGGCCCAGGCGCACAAGGCCGGGGACATCATCATCCGCGCCGGCGCCGCCACAGTGGACCCGCAGGAAGACAGCTCGACGCTGAACGTGAGCCCGCTGGGCAAGGTCGGCGGCACTTCCGCCGGCGTCGACAGCGACACCCAGCTGGGCCTGACCGGCACCTACATGCTCACCGACCATGTCGGCATCGAGCTGCTGGCCGCCACCCCCTTCCAGCACACGGTCAGCGTCAAGGGCCTCAACTCGGCCCTCGGCATGAGCGGCCTGGACGGCAAGCTGGCCGACATCAAGCACCTGCCGCCGACCCTGTCCGTGCAGTACTACCCGCTGGCACCGGAGTCGCGCCTGCAGCCCTATGTCGGTGCCGGCCTCAACTACACCCTGTTCTTCGACGAGGACCTGACCAGCGAGCGCAAGGGCCAGGGCTTCAGCGACCTGGAACTGGACGACTCCATGGGCCTGGCCCTGCAGGCCGGCGTCGACTACATGCTGACCGACAACATTCTGGTCAACGCCGCGGTCTGGTACATCGACATCGATACCACCGCCACGGTCGACGGCCCCGCCGCCCTGGGCGCCACCCGCACCAAGGTCGACGTGGACATCGACCCCTGGGTCTACATGGTCGGCCTGGGCTACAAGTTCTAAGCACCCGACAGCAAAGGCAGGCCCGAATCGCTCGACGCGGTCCGGGCCTTTTTGCTGCCTGGCAGGCAGAAAAAAGCCCCGCACTGGCGGGGCTCTTTCATAACGGCGGCGATCAGCCGTTGAACACTTCGTCCACCGACTTCAGCGGGTAGTGCTTGGGATAGGGCAGGGTCGCCACGCCGGTCTCGATCGCGGCCTTGGCCACGGCATCGGCCACCACGGTGATCAGGCGCGCGTCCATCGGCTTGGGAATGATGTACTCGCGACCGAAGGACAGCTCGATGCCGCCGTAGGCCTCGCAGACTTCCTTGGGCACCGGCAGCTTGGCCAGGTCGCGCAGGGCGTGGGCGGCGGCGATCTTCATCTCCTCGTTGATGCGAGTGGCACGCACGTCCAGGGCACCGCGGAAGATGAAGGGGAAGCCGAGCACGTTGTTGACCTGGTTCGGGTAGTCCGAACGGCCGGTGGCCATGATCACGTCCGGGCGCACCTCGCGGGCCAGCTCCGGCTTGATCTCCGGATCCGGGTTGGAGCAGGCGAAGACGATCGGGTTCGGCGCCATGCGCTTGAGGTCTTCCTGGCTCAGCAGGTTGGCGCCGGACAGGCCGACGAACACGTCGGCGCCGTCGAGGGCGTCGGCCAGGCTGCGCTTGTCGGTCTCGTGAGCGAACACCGCCTTGTACTGGTTGAGGTCGTCGCGGCCGGCGTGGATCACGCCCTTGCGGTCGAGCATGAAGATGTTCTCGACCTTGGCGCCCATGCTCACCAGCAGCTTCATGCAGGAGATGGCCGCAGCGCCGGCGCCGAGGCAGACGATCTTGGCCTCCGGCAGGGTCTTGCCGGCGATTTCCAGGGCGTTGAGCATGCCGGCGGCGGTGACGATGGCGGTGCCGTGCTGGTCGTCGTGGAACACCGGGATGTCGCACTGCTCGATCAGCGCGCGCTCGATCTCGAAGCACTCGGGGGCCTTGATGTCTTCCAGGTTGATGCCGCCGAAGGTGATGGAAATGCGCTTGACGGTGTCGATGAAAGCCTGCGGGCTCTCGGCGTCGACCTCGATGTCGAACACGTCGATGCCGGCGAAGCGCTTGAACAACACGCCCTTGCCTTCCATCACCGGCTTGGAGGCCAGCGGGCCGAGGTCACCCAGACCGAGGATGGCGGTGCCGTCGGAAATCACTGCCACCAGATTGCCCTTGCCGGTGTAGCGGTATGCCAGCTCGGCATCACGGGCGATCTCGCGTACCGGCTCGGCCACGCCCGGGCTGTAGGCCAGGGACAGATCACGGGCGGTGGCGGTGGGCTTGGTCAGTTCGACACTGAGCTTTCCCGGACGGGGCTGAGCGTGATACTCGAGAGCGGCAGTTTTCAGATCGGACATTTCGGCTATTTCCGCTTTGCTATGAAGGCAGGCGAGCGAGCATACGCAAGATGGCCAGGGCCCACAAGGTCGGGGTTCGCAGCGACTCAGTGAACCACTTTGAGCCAATCTCCAGGTTGTGGCCGACCGGTCGGATAAAGACCATTGAGCAGACGCAGACGCAGCATCGGGTCACCCTCGCCGGCCATCTGCCGGCTCAGATCCTCCAGGCTCTGCCCGGCCTTGAACTGCACCAGCCGCAGGCGCCGCGGCTGCCCCAGTTGGCGCTCGCTCGCCTGCAGCGGGCGGAAGCTGCGCACCACCTGCATGAACAGGTCGTCCACGCTCGCCAGCGCGGTGCGCCCCTTGACCGCACCGACGAAGACGTAGGCCTGACGCTCGCGCATCACCACCGCGATGCGCTTGCCGCCATTGCCGGGCAGCACCCCGGCGGTGACGTCCAGGCCGTTCTGGCGGAAGCTCTGCTCGGCGGCGAGTCCCCGCCCCCCGGTGCGCTGGCGAATGAACTCGCGCGAGCCCAGCGCCTGCTTCTGCGTCTCCATGCTCATGACCAGGAAGGCCTGCTGATCGGCGCTGTGCACGATCAAGGCATCGGGTCGGTTGATCAGGTCCCAGCCCTGCGGAAAGGCCAGGGTGAAGTCCAGGCCGGCATGGTAGAAGCGCTGACCGCGGCGCACGCCGGCCTCGGCCGAGTCGCCGAAGGGCATGCCGTCGATCATCTTCAGGTAGGTGTCGCGCCCCACCTCGCCCTGGCCGGCCGCCAGCGGCGTGGCGGCGGCCACCACCTGGCGCAGGCGCGTGTCGTTGTCCGGGTGGGTGTCGAACAGGCCGTGGTAGCCGGCCGGCGGCACCTCCTGGCCTTTGGCCAGGGCCTCGTCGCGGGCGAAGTCCTCCTGGCTCTTCAGCACCTTGACCACCTCGATCATCGCCTGCGGGTCGTAGCCGCTGCGCGCCAGGTACTGGGCACCGAAGCCGTCGGCCTCCAGCTCCATGTCGCGGCCGTAGCCTCTGACGAAGGCACCACCGAGCACATTGGTCAGGTCGCCGGCGGCGCCGACCCCGGTGCCGATGGCCACGGCCTGGCCGAGGATGTTCCAGGCGGTGGACTGGCTCTGCTGGCGCACGCTGTGGCGCGCGGTGACGTGGCCGACCTCGTGGCCGAGCACGGCGGCCAGCTCAGCCTCGGAGCCGAGATAGGCCATCAGCCCGCGGTGGATATAGATGTGCCCGCCGGGAATGGCGAAGGCATTGATGTCCGGGCTGTCGACGATGGTGAAGCGGTAGTCCAGGTTGCTGCGATGACTGTGCCGCGCCACCCGCTCGCCGACCCGCTGCACATAGGCCTGCAGCTTCTCGTCGGCGTAGCGCGGGTACTGGCTGGCGACCTCCTAGGCATAGCGCCGGCCCAGGTCAATCTCCTGTTGCTCGCTCATCATCACGAAGTCGGTCTTGCCGGTGGCCGGGTTGACCGCACAACCGGCCAGCTGGACGAGCAGGGGCAACAGCAGCAACAGATGCAGTTTCATGGCAGCACCTCGAGCATCGCCGCATGGCTCAGCGGCAGCATCCAGCGGGCCTGCCCCGGTTGTACGCCGCCGCGCCGGGCGCGGTCAATCACCCAGCCGCGCGCCTCCACCTGGTGCCCGACCAGGGCCTGCAACGCCTCGACATCGAAGTGGCGCAGCAGCTTCGGCTCGACGCGCAGCACCAGCGGCCCGTCCAGCTCGATCCACAGGCCGCCGCGATTGCGCTGCACCTGGTCCACGCGCCCGCGCACCAGGGCGAAACCGCCGCCACGCAGATCGAAGGGGCCGAGCACCTGCCGCTGCTGCCAGAGGCCGAGGCGCTGCTGGCGCGCGGTCTGCTCGGCGCTGCGCTGACAGTCCTCCAGCCCATTCGCCGGTTCGAAGGCCACCCGGTAGCCGAGGCCCTCGGCCAGCAGCTGCGCCTCCAGATTGTGGCCGGCGCGATCGTAGGCATGCGCCAGGGTGCGCCCGTAGTGGTCGCGCGCCTTGACGCCGACACGCAGGCCGACGCGACCGTCATTGGCCGCCACCAGCGCCTGCAGGCGCCGCCGCGCCGCCTCGGCGAAAGGCTCGGCCGGGCGCCCGTCGCGCGCCCGCTCCGGCGCGTTGACGCCGATCAGGCGCACGCTGCGGCCATCGGCCAGGCGCAGGGTGTCGCCATCCACCACCTTGGCCACGCGCTGCTGCGGCAGCTCCGCGCGCAGCGGGCAGAAGGCCTGGGCCGGCAGGGCCAGGCAGGCAAAAAAGAAAAAGGCGCCCACCAGGGACGCCTTTTTCAGCAACGTGGTCTGAGCCACCATTCGGCTTACTTGCTGCCGAACACGCCGAAACGCTGCTTGAAGCGATCGATACGGCCGCCGGTGTCCAGGACCTTCTGCTTGCCGGTGTAGAACGGGTGGCACTCGGAGCACACGTCCAGGCTCAGCGGCTTGCACAGGGTGGAGCGGGTCTTGATGACGTTGCCACAGCTGCAGGTAGCGGTGACTTCTTCGTACTGCGGATGGATATCGGCTTTCATCGCTTTTCCTCGGTTGGGTGTGCCGCCACCCGGCTCGCTGCCGAGTACCGCACGGAAATAGGCCGCGCACTATACCAGACCGCCATTCGCGCGCAAGCCACCGGCACGCCGTGGCGACGTGCGGCCGTGCTAGCATCGCCGCCTCGAATTCCGGAGTTCGCCGTGCCCGATACCATCCTGCGCCTCGCCCTGCCCTCGCCGCTGCGCCGCCTGTTCGACTACCTGGCGCCGCAGGGGGTGCCGCGCGCCGCGCTGCAGCCCGGGGTACGCCTGCGCGTGCCGTTCGGCCGGCGCGAGGTGGTGGGCGTGCTGGTGGAGGTGGTGCAGCACAGCGAGGTGCCGGCGGACAAGCTCAAGCCGGCCCTGCAGCTGCTCGACCGCACGCCGCCACTGCCGGCCCCGCTGTTCAGGCTGTGCCTGTGGACGGCGCAGTACTACCAGCACAGCCTCGGCGATACCCTGAGCTGGGCCCTGCCGGTGCTGCTACGCCAGGGCGAGCCGGCCGAGGCGCGCCAGGAGCGCTACTGGCATGCCGTGGAAGGCGCCAGCGCCGACGACCCGCGCCTGGCCCGCGCGCCACGCCAGCGCGAGGCCCTGCGCGCCCTGGCGCAGCACCAGCACGGCGTGCCGCACGCCTTGCTGAGCAAGCTGCAGCTGAACAAGGACAGCCTCGACCTGCTGCTGGACAAGGGCCTGGTGCGCGTCGAGGTACGCCGCAGCGCGCCACTCACGCGCCAGGGCGGCTGGCTGACGCAGCCGGAGCTGCCGCTCAACGCCGAGCAGCGCGCCGCCTTCCACGCCGTGCAGGCCGGCATGGGCGGCTTCGGCGCCTACCTGCTGTACGGCGTCACCGGCAGCGGCAAGACCGAGGTCTACCTGCAGCTGATCCGCCACTGCCTGGAAGCCGGCAAGCAGGCCCTGGTGCTGATCCCCGAGATCAACCTGGGGCCGCAGACGGTGGAGCGCTTCGCCCGCCGCTTCAATGCGCGCATCGCCCTGCTGCACTCCGGCGTGGGCGACCGCGAGCGCCTGGATGCCTGGCTGGCGGCGCGCGACGGCGAGGCCGACATCGTCATCGGCACCCGTTCCGCACTGTTCACCCCGCTGAAGAACCCGGGACTGATCGTGGTCGACGAGGAACACGACGCCTCCTATAAGCAGCAGGAAGGCCTGCGCTACCACGCCCGCGACCTGGCCCTGGTGCGCGCGCGCCAGGAGAACCTGCCGATCGTGCTGGGCTCGGCCACCCCCTCACTGGAAAGCCTGCACAACGCCCATGCCGGCCGCTACGCCCTGCTCAAGCTCGGCCAGCGCGCCGGCAACGCCAAGCCGCCATGCTTCCTACGCCTGGACGTGAAGAGCCTGCCGCTCGACGCCGGCATCTCGCGCCCGCTGCAGCAGGCCATCGGCCAGACCCTGGAGGCCGGCCAGCAGGTGCTGGTGTTCCTCAACCGGCGCGGCTTCGCCCCCACCCTGCTGTGCCACGACTGCGGCTGGATCAGCCAGTGTCCGCGCTGCGACGCGCGCATGACCCTGCACCAGCGCCACCACGAGCTGCGCTGCCACCACTGCGGCCATGTCGAGCGCACGCCGCACAACTGCCCGAACTGCCAGAAGGTCGACCTGCGCCCGGTCGGCGCCGGCACCGAGCGCGCCGAGGAGCGCCTGGGCATCCTCTTCCCGCAGTTCCCGGTGCTGCGCATCGACCGCGACAGCACGGCGCGCAAGGGCGCCATGGACAAGCTGTTCGCCACCGTCAACCAGGGCGAGCCGTGCATCCTGGTCGGCACCCAGATGCTCGCCAAGGGCCACCACTTCCCGCGCGTCACCCTGGTCGCCATCCTCGACGCCGACGGCGGCCTGTTCTCCGCCGACTTCCGCGCCAGCGAGCGCATGGCCCAGCTGATCGTCCAGGTCGCCGGGCGCGCCGGGCGTGCCGAGGAGCCGGGCAAGGTGATCATCCAGAGCCACCTGGCCGACCACCCGCTGCTGGTCCAGCTCACCGAGCAGGGCTTCCCGGCCTTCGCCGAGCAGGCCCTGAGCGAGCGCCGCGGCGCCGGCCTGCCGCCTTTCGCCCACCTCGCCCTGCTGCGCGGCGAGGCGCACAAGCCAGGCCAGGCCGAGGCCTTCCTCGACGACGCCTGCAGCTATGCCGAGCAGCTGTGTGCGGAGCTCAAGCTGAGCGGCATCGAGCTGCTCGGCCCGGTGCCGGCACCGATGGAGCGCCGCGCCGGGCGTTTCCGCGCCCAGCTGCTGCTGCAGTGCGCCAGCCGGGCGCCGCTGCACAGGCTGCTGGCGCACTGGCTGCCGATTCTCGAAGCCATGCCGGCCGGCCGCGCGGTGCGCTGGTCGCTGGATGTCGACCCCATCGACCTGTTCTGAGCGCCCTGCGGCACGCCGAAAACGGCGACTCGAGCCCCGCGCCCTCGCCCGGTTTTCTCCAGCTGGCGAGACCGCCTGCGGGCTGCCAGCCGTCAAAGCTTGAAGCTGCGCCCCTCGGGCGCCGATAATGCACAGTTTTCGACCAGCCGCGGCCGACCGAGCAGACCATGAAAGACAGCATTCGCCACCTGATCCAGCAAGCCCTGACCCGCCTCACCGCCGAGGGCGTGCTGCCCGCGGACCTGAGCCCGGCCATCCAGGTGGAGAACACCAAGGACCGGAGCAACGGCGACTTCGCCAGCAACATCGCCATGATGCTGGCCAAGCCGGCCGGCATGAGGCCGCGCGACCTGGCCGAGAAGCTGGTCGCCGCCCTGCCGGCCGACGCCGGCATCGCCAAGGTGGAAATCGCCGGCCCCGGCTTCCTCAACTTCTTCCAGAACAGCGACGCCCTGGCCCAGCGCCTGGAAGCGGCACTGGCCGACGAAAAACTCGGCGTGCGCAAGGCCGGCAACCCGCAGCGCGTGGTGGTCGACCTGTCGGCGCCCAACCTGGCCAAGGAGATGCACGTCGGCCACCTGCGCTCGACCATCATCGGCGACGGCGTGGCGCGGGTGCTGGAGTTCCTCGGCGACACCGTGATCCGCCAGAACCACGTGGGCGACTGGGGCACCCAGTTCGGCATGCTGCTGGCGTACATGCAGGAGCAGCCGGTCGGCAGCGACGCCGAGCTGGCCGACCTGGAGTCCTTCTACCGCGCGGCGAAGAAGCGCTTCGACGAATCCGCCGAGTTCGCCGACCGCGCCCGCGAGCTGGTGGTCCAGCTGCAGGCCGGCGACGCCGAGTGCCTGCGCCTGTGGAACCGCTTCAACGACATCTCCCTGAGCCACTGCCAGGCCATCTACGACCGCCTCGGCGTCAAGCTGTCGATGGCCGACGTCAAGGGCGAGAGCGCCTACAACGACGACCTGCCCGCGGTCATCGCCGACCTCGCCGCCAAGGGCCTGCTCACCGAGGACAACGGCGCCCAGTGCGTGTTCATGGACGAGTTCAGGAACGCCGAGGGTAACCCGCTGCCGCTGATCGTGCAGAAGGCCGGCGGCGGCTACCTGTACGCCACCACCGACCTGGCCGCCACCCGCTACCGCGCCAATGTGCTGCAGGCCGAGCGCGCCCTGTACTTCGTCGACCAGCGCCAGGCCCTGCACTTCCAGATGGTCTTCGCCTGCGCCCGCCTGGCCGGCTTCGTGCCGGCCGACATGGCGCTGGAGCACATGGGCTTCGGCACCATGAACGGCCCGGACGGCAAGCCCTTCAAGACCCGCGACGGCGGCACCGTAAAGCTGGTCGAGCTGCTCGACGAGGCCGAGCAGCGCGCCTATGCCCTGGTCAAGGAGAAGAACCCGGAGCTCTCCGAAGACGAACTGCGCCACATCGCCCGCGTGGTCGGCATCGCCTCGGTGAAGTACGCCGACCTGTCCAAGCACCGCACCAGCGACTACCGCTTCAACTTCGAGCTGATGCTCAGCTTCGAGGGCAACACCGCGCCCTACCTGCTGTACGCCTACACCCGCGTGGCCAGCGTGCTGCGCAAGCTGGGCAAGGAAGTGGCCGAGATCGGCGGGCGGATCCGCATCGAGGCGCCGCAGGAGCAGGCCCTGGCCGGCAAGCTGGCGCAGTTCGCCGACACCCTCAACAACGTCGCCGGCAAGGGCGAGCCGCACCTGCTGTGCGCCTACCTGTACGACCTGGCCGGGCTGTTCTCCAGCTTCTACGAGAACTGCCCGATCCTCGCCGCCGAGGACGAAGCCACCCAGCAGAGCCGCCTGCGCCTGGCCGCGCTGACCGGCCGCACTCTCAAGCAGGGCCTGGAGCTGCTCGGCCTGCAGACCCTGGAGCGCATGTAAGTGGCGGCAGCGAAGAAGAAGCCCGCGCCCAAGCGCGGTGCCAGCCGCTACCAGGCGCCGGCGAAGAAGCCGGTGCCGGGCTGGGTATGGCTGGCCTGCGGCGCCGCCATCGGCGCCTTCTTCATGTTCCTGTTCAGCCTGGAGCCGGGCCGCGACGAGATCAAGCGCGCCAAGCCCGAGCAGCCGAAACGCGGCAGCGAGCAGAGCAAGCCGCAGCAGGCGAGCGAGCCGACCAAGCCCAAGTACGACTTCTATACCCTGCTGCCGGAATCAGAGGTGATAGTGCCGCCGGAGTCCCTGCCGCCAGCCGATACGCCCAAGCCACCGGAGCAGAAGCCGGTGACGCCCGAGGAGGCCGCCAGGATCGACGCCGCCCGCGCCGAAGCCGCGCTCAACGGCCAGACCCCGCCACCGCCACCGGTGGTGGCCAAGGCGCCGGTCACCACCCAGTTCTTCCTCCAGGCCGGCTCGTTCCGCAAGCGCGAGGATGCCGACAAGGTGCGCGCGCAGTTGCTCCTGCTCGGCCAGAACGTGCAGGTGGAGTCCGGCAAGGTGCGCGAGGAGACCTGGCACCGCGTGCTGGTCGGCCCCTACGCCAGCCGCGAGCAGCTGGCCACCGCGCAGAAGCAGCTGGCCGCCAGCGGCTTCAGCAATCTGCTGTTACAGCAGCGTCAGAGCCACTGAGCCGTTAATCGTCCGCCCCGGTTGAAAAGCCGGGCGGGCCACCCCATCTGAGTCTCCATTCGGGCACTTCTGCCCCGCTGCGTGGAGATCCACCCCTTGACCACCATCGTTTCAGTCCGCCGCAACGGCAAAGTCGTCATGGGCGGCGACGGCCAGGTTTCCCTCGGCAACACCGTGATGAAAGGCAACGCTAAGAAGGTCCGGCGCCTGTACCACGGTCAGGTGCTGGCCGGCTTCGCCGGCGCCACCGCCGACGCCTTCACCCTGTTCGAGCGCTTCGAGGGCCAACTGGAGAAGCACCAGGGCCACCTGGTGCGCGCCGCCGTCGAGCTGGCCAAGGACTGGCGTACCGACCGCTCGCTGAGCCGCCTGGAAGCCATGCTGGCGGTGGCCAACAAGGACGCATCCTTGATCATCACCGGCAACGGCGACGTGGTCGAACCTGAGCACGGCCTGATCGCCATGGGCTCCGGCGGTGGCTTCGCCCAGGCTGCGGCCATGGCCCTGCTGCAGAAGACCGAGCTGTCCGCCCGCGAAATCACCGAGGCCGCATTGAACATTGCCGGCTCCATCTGTGTCTTCACTAACCAGAATCTGACCATCGAGGAAGAAGACTGCGCCCAGTAAGCGCGGCTTCCGGAGCCACATTTATGTCCATGACGCCCCGTGAGATCGTTTCCGAGCTCAACCGCCACATCATCGGCCAGGACGACGCCAAGCGCGCCGTGGCCATCGCCCTGCGCAACCGCTGGCGGCGCATGCAGCTGCCGGCCGAGCTGCGCCAGGAAGTGACGCCGAAGAACATCCTGATGATCGGCCCCACCGGCGTCGGCAAGACCGAGATCGCCCGCCGCCTGGCCAAGCTGGCCAACGCGCCCTTCCTCAAGGTCGAGGCGACCAAGTTCACCGAGGTCGGCTATGTCGGCCGCGACGTCGAGTCGATCATCCGCGACCTGGCCGACGCCGCATTGAAGATGCTGCGCGAGCAGGAAGTGCAGAAGATGCGCCACCGCGCCGAGGACGCCGCCGAGGAGCGCATCCTCGACGCCCTGCTGCCACCGGCGCGGGTCGGCTTCAACGAAGACCCGCAGCCGACCCAGGACTCCAACACTCGTCAGCTGTTCCGCAAGCGCTTGCGCGAGGGCCAGCTGGACGACAAGGAGATCGACATCGAGGTCGCCGAACAGCCGCTGGGCGTGGAGATCATGACCCCGCCGGGCATGGAGGAGATGACCAGCCAGCTGCAGAATCTGTTCTCCGGCCTGAACAAGGGCAAGAAGAAGAGCCGCAAGCTCAAGGTCAGGGACGCCCTCAAGCTGATCCGCGACGAGGAGGCCGCGCGCCTGGTCAACGAAGAGGAGCTCAAGGCCCGCGCCCTGGAGGCGGTGGAACAGCACGGCATCGTCTTCATCGACGAGATCGACAAGGTCGCCAAGCGCGCCAACGTCGGCGGCGCCGACGTCTCCCGCGAAGGCGTGCAGCGCGACCTGCTGCCGCTGATCGAGGGCTGCACGGTCAACACCAAGCTGGGCATGGTCAAGACCGACCACATCCTGTTCATCGCCTCCGGCGCCTTCCACCTGGCCAAGCCCAGCGACCTGGTGCCCGAGCTGCAGGGCCGCCTGCCGATCCGCGTCGAGCTCAAGGCCCTGTCGCCGCAGGACTTCGAGCGCATCCTCAGCGAGCCGCACGCCTCGCTCACCGAGCAGTACCGCGAGCTGCTCAAGACCGAGGGGCTGGACATCGAGTTCGCCGCGGACGGCATCAAGCGCCTGGCCGAGATCGCCTGGCAGGTCAACGAGAAGACCGAGAACATCGGTGCCCGCCGCCTGCATACCCTGCTCGAACGCCTGCTGGAGGAAGTCTCCTTCAGCGCCGCCGACCTGGCCGGGCAGCAGAACGGCACGCCGATCCGCATCGACGCCGCCTACGTCAACGGCCACCTCGGCGAGCTGGCGCAGGACGAAGACCTGTCGCGCTACATACTGTAAACACAGCCCCCGCGGCCCGGAGCGCATCCGGGCCGCCCAGCCTCTGGAAACAAGCATGCCCACGCCCAGCGCGATCAAACTGCACAAGGCCTCCAGGACCCTGGAGCTGCGCTACGACGAGCAGAGCTACAGCCTCAGCGCCGAGTTCCTGCGCGTGCACTCGCCCTCGGCCGAGGTGCAGGGGCACGGCCGACCGATCCTGCAGCACGGCAAGCTGAACGTGGCGCTCGAGCGCATCGAGCCGGCCGGCAACTATGCACTGAAACTGTGCTTCGACGACGGCCACGACAGCGGCCTGTACACCTGGGACTACCTCTACCAACTCGCCACCCACCAGAAAGAGCTGTGGGCCGACTATCTGGCCCAGCTGGCCGCCGCCGGCAAGTCGCGCGACCCCGACGAATCGGTCGTCCGCCTGATGCTCTAGGGCATTTTCCGCATAGCCTCGCAGCGGGCTCTAAATTGAGCCTGGCGCAATATTCCCTTCATACCTAGGGCGCATTTTCTAATCGCCCTCGGCATACTCCCGCGCGCCGTTCAATCAGCATTCGCGAACTTGCGCAAAAGAGGAAACTCGGGTAACCAAGGAACTGGCAGATTCCATGCATTTAGCCACGCTGAATGCGAAGAAAGCGCGGAGTTCGCTCCGCACCCGGTAAACCCGAGCAGTACCAGCCCTTCGCCCTGTGCCCTTTCACAGCTGCAGTTGGTATTCGTCTCAGGACAATGGAGCGTCGTAGATGACCCAGAAGAATAATGAAGACCTGCATCGCCAAGCCTCGGAGAACACCCTGGGTTTGAACCCGGTGATCGGCTTGCGCGGCAAGGATCTACTCACCTCTGCCCGGATGGTGCTGGCCCAGGCCATCAAGCAACCCTTCCACAGCGCCAAGCATGTCACCCACTTCGCCCTCGAGCTGAAGAACGTCATGCTCGGCCAGTCGGAACTGTCGCCGGAAGACGGCGACCGCCGCTTCGCCGACCCGGCCTGGAGCCAGAACCCCCTGTACCGCCGTTACCTGCAGACCTACCTGGCCTGGCGCAAGGAACTGCACGACTGGATCGAGGACAGCAACCTCTCCGAGCAGGACACCAGCCGCGGTCACTTCGTCATCAACCTGATGACCGAGGCCATGGCCCCGACCAACAGCATGGCCAACCCGGCGGCGGTCAAGCGCTTCTTCGAGACCGGCGGCAAGAGCCTGCTCGACGGCCTCTCGCACCTGGCCAAGGACATCGTCAACAACGGCGGCATGCCCAGCCAGGTGAAGATGGACGCCTTCGAGGTCGGCAAGAACCTGGCCACCAGCGAAGGCGCGGTGATCTTCCGCAACGACCTGCTGGAGCTGATCCAGTACAAGCCGACCACCGAGCAGGTGCACGAGCGCCCGTTGCTGGTGGTGCCGCCGCAGATCAACAAGTTCTACGTGTTCGACCTATCGCCGGAGAAGAGCGTGGCGCGCTTCCTCCTGCGCAACCATGTACAGACCTTCGTGGTGAGCTGGCGCAACCCGACCAAGGCGCAGCGCGAGTGGGGCCTGTCGACCTATATCGAGGCGCTCAAGGAAGCGGTCGACGTGGTCACCGAGATCACCGGCAGCAAGGACGTCAACATCCTCGGCGCCTGCTCCGGCGGCATCACCATCTCCTCGCTGCTCGGCCACTACGCGGCCATCGGCGAGAAGAAGGTCAACTCCATGACCCTGCTGGTCAGCGTGCTCGACACCAAGCTGGACACCCAGGTCGCCCTGTTCGCCGACGAGAAGACCCTGGAGGCCGCCAAGCGCCGCTCCTACCAGTCCGGCGTGCTGGAGGGCAAGGACATGGCCAAGGTGTTCGCCTGGATGCGCCCGAACGACCTGATCTGGAACTACTGGGTCAACAACTACCTGCTCGGCAACGAGCCGCCGGTGTTCGACATCCTCTACTGGAACAACGACACCACGCGCCTGCCGGCCGCCTTCCACGGCGACCTGATCGAGCTGTTCAAGACCAACCCGCTGACCCGGCCCAACGCCCTGGAAGTCTGCGGCACGCCGATCGACCTCAAGCAGGTCACCTGCGACATCTACTGCGTGGCCGGCACCACCGACCACATCACCCCCTGGGAGGCCTGCTACAAGTCCTCGCTGCTGTTCGGCGGCAAGGTCGAGTTCGTGCTGTCCAACAGCGGCCACATCCAGAGCATCCTCAACCCGCCGGGCAACCCCAAGGCACGCTTCGTCACCAACAGCGAGCCGGCGGCGAGCGCTCGCGAATGGCAGGAGAAGGCCACCAAGCACGCCGACTCCTGGTGGCTGCACTGGCAGCAGTGGCTGGGCGAGCGCTCCGGCAAACTGAAGAAAGCTCCGGCCAACCTGGGCAGCAAGAGCCACGCCCCGGGCGAGGCCGCACCGGGGACCTACGTTCACGAACGCTGATGACAACAGCGCTATCGACAATGCTGCACCTTGCGCAGTACTGCCCGCGGCACCCGGATGTGCCGCACGCCGCAGCGGGCCTCCGGGCCCTGCGGCGCCCCGCCTGGCGGGAGACTGGCGAGCCGCCTCGGAAGGCCGCTCTCCGCTGATCCATGTATAGGGCCTAGCGCATGCCGCAACCATTCGTATTCCGTACCATCGAGCTGGATGGCCAGACCATCCGCACCGCGGTCCGCCCCGGCAGCAGCAGCCTGACACCGCTGCTGATCTTCAACGGCATCGGCGCCAACCTGGAGCTGGTGATGCCCTTCGTCTCGGCGCTCGACCCCGACCTGGAAGTGATCGCCTTCGACGTCCCCGGCGTCGGCGGCTCCTCCACCCCGAGCACGCCCTACCGCTTCCCCGGCCTGGCCAAGCTGGCCGCGCGCATGCTCGACTACCTGGACTATGGCCAGGTCAACGCCATCGGCGTGTCCTGGGGCGGCGCGCTGGCCCAGCAGTTCGCCCACGACTACCCGGAGCGCTGCAAGAAGCTGGTGCTGGCCGCCACCTCGGCCGGCGCGGTGATGGTGCCGGGCAAGCCCAAGGTGCTCTGGCGCATGGCCAGCCCGCGACGCTACATCCAGCCGTCCTACGGCGTGCACATCGCCCCGGACATCTACGGCGGCGCCTTCCGCCGCGACCCCAAGCTGGCCCTTTCGCATGCCAGCAAGGTGCGCTCGGGCGGCAAGATGGGCTACTACTGGCAGCTGTTCGCCGGCCTCGGCTGGACCAGCATCCACTGGCTGCACCGCATCCGCCAGCCCACCCTGGTACTGGCCGGCGACGATGACCCGATCATCCCGCTGGTCAACATGCGCCTGCTGGCCTGGCGCATCCCCAACGCGGAACTTCACGTGATCGACGACGGTCATCTGTTCCTCGTGACCCGCGCCGAGGCCGTGGCGCCTATCATCATGAAGTTCCTCCAGGAGGAACGGCAGCGCGCGGTGATGCACCCGCAGCCGCTGCCCGTGCGCAGCCACTGATCGCACAACTGTAGTGCTACTCCGGCAGGCTCGCCCCAACGCAAGTCCCGCCGGACAGGGAAGAATTATTGCGCGGCAGTCTGGAATGCCCTCCGGCGCGCCTTGGTACAAGCCTTGCTGTCATCGGATATGACAGTTTGACGACGGAGCCTGCCCCATGCGTGACAAGACTGCACCGGGATCACTGCCGGTACCCGCAAACTTCATGAACGCGCAGAGTGCGATGGTCGGCCTGCGCGGCCGCGACCTGTTCTCCACCCTGCGCACCCTGGCCTTCCAGAGCCTGCGCCAGCCGGTGCACAGCACCCGCCACCTGCTGGCCTTCGGCAAGCAGCTGGGCCGCGTGATGCTCGGCGACACCCCCTACCGGCCCAATCCGCAGGACGCCCGCTTCGCCGACCCCACCTGGCAGCTCAACCCCTTCTACCGGCGCAGCCTGCAGGCCTACCTGGCCTGGCAGAAGCAGCTCAAGGCGTGGATCGACGAGAGCGACCTGTCACCGGACGACCGCACCCGCGCGCACTTCCTGTTCTCCCTGCTCAACGACGCCCTGGCGCCGTCCAACACCCTGCTCAACCCGCTGGCGGTCAAGGAGCTGTTCAACAGCGGCGGCAGCAGCGTGCTGCGCGGGGCGCGCCAGCTGTTCGACGACCTGCTGCACAACAGCGGCATGCCGCAGCAGGTCGACAAGCGCGCCTTCGAGGTCGGCCGCAACCTGGCCGTCACCCCCGGCGCGGTGGTGTACCGCTGCGAGATGTTCGAGCTGCTCCACTACAAGCCGATGAGCGAGAAGCAGTACGAACGCCCGCTGCTGATGGTGCCGCCGCAGATCAACAAGTTCTACATCTTCGACCTCAGCCCCGAGAAGAGCTTCATCCAGTACTGCCTGAAGAACGGCCTGCAGGTGTTCATGATCAGCTGGCGCAACCCCGACGCCCGCCATCGCGAGTGGGGCCTGTCCAGCTACGTGCAGGCGGTGGAGGAAGCCACCGACCTGTGCCGTGCCATCACCGGCAGCAAGGAGGTCAACCTGCTCGGCGCCTGCGCCGGCGGCCTGACCATCGCCGCCCTGCAGGGCCACCTGCAGGCCAAGCGCCAGCTGCGCAAGGTCGGCTGCGCCACCTACCTGGTCAGCCTGCTGGACGCCCAGGTGGACAACCCGGCCATGCTGTTCGCCGACGAGCAGACCCTGGAGTCGGCCAAGCGTCGTTCCTACCAGAGCGGCGTGCTGGATGGCCGCGACATGGCCCGGGTGTTCGCCTGGATGCGCCCCAACGACCTGATCTGGAACTACTGGGTCAACAACTACCTGATGGGCAAGGAACCGCCGGCCTTCGACATCCTCTACTGGAACAACGACAACACCCGCCTGCCGGCCGCCCTGCATGGCGACCTGCTCGACCTGTTCAAGCACAACCCGCTGACCCGCGCCGGCGGCATGGAGATCTGCGGCACACCGATCGACCTGTCCAAGGTCAACCTGGACAGCTTCAGCGTGGCCGGCATCAACGACCACATCACGCCCTGGGACGCGGTGTACCGCTCCACCCTGCTGCTCGGCGGCAACAGCCGCTTCGTGCTGTCCAACAGCGGCCATATCCAGAGCATCCTCAACCCGCCGGGCAACCCCAAGGCCACCTACCTGGAGGCCGCCAAGCTGACCAGCGACCCGCGCGCCTGGTACCACGACGCGCAGAAACAGGAAGGCAGCTGGTGGCCGCAGTGGCTGGAGTGGATTCAGCAGCGCTCCGGCGAACAGCGCGAGACGATATTCAGCGTGGGCAACAGCAAGCACCCGGCCATGGAGTCGGCGCCGGGCACCTACGTGCATGTGCGCTGAAAGCACCAGGCAGTACTGGCCGGGGACGCGCCCGGCCGGTTATCGTCGGCACTCCGGCGGCCACCACAAGATCACGGAATGAAGACCCGCGACCGCATCCTCGAATGCGCCCTGCAGCTGTTCAACGAGCAGGGTGAGCCCAACGTCTCCACCCTGGAGATCGCCACCGAAATGGGCATCAGCCCGGGCAATCTCTACTACCACTTCCATGGCAAGGAACCGCTGATTCTCGCCCTGTTCGAGCGCTTCCAGACCGACGTCGCTCCCCTGCTCGACCCGCCGCTCGAGGCCGAGCTCGGCGCCGAGGATTACTGGCTGTTCCTGCACCTGATCGTCGAGCGCCTGGCCCAGTACCGCTTCCTGTTCCAGGACCTGTCCAACCTGGCCGGACGCCTGCCCAAGCTGGCCCGCGGCATACGCCAGTGGCTCAACCAGCTCAAGCGCACCCTGGCCAGCCTGCTGGCCCGCCTCAAGGCCCACGACCAGCTGCGCAGCGATACCGCAGCCCTCGGCCAGCTGGTGGAACAGATCACCCTGACCCTGCTGTTCTCCCTCGACTATCAGCGCATTCTCGGCACCGCCGGCGAAGTGCGCCTGGTGGTGTTCCAGGTGATGATGCTGGTCGCCCCGCACCTCACCGACGGCCCGCGCCACGCCGCCGAGCGGCTCGCGCAACGCTATCTGGAAGCCTGAAATGCAAACGCCCGGCACGGGGCCGGGCGCTGGCACATCCTGAGGGAATCAGGACGGGGTGGCGGGGGTTGCCGGAGCGGCGACCGGAGCCGGGGCAGCGGCCGGAGCCGGCGCCGGAGCGGCAGGCTTGGCAGCAACCGGCTTGGCGGCCGGCTTCGGCGCGGCGGCTTTCCTCACCGCCGGCTTCTTCGCAGCAGCCGGCTTGGCAGCAGGCTTGGCCGCGGCCTTGGCAGCCGGTTTGGCGGCGGGCTTGGCCACAGCCTTGGCAGCCGGCTTAGCGGCAGCTTTGGCAGCGGGCTTGGCAGCCGGTTTAGCAGCAGCTTTCGCGGCCGGCTTGGCGACCGGCTTGACCGACTGACCGGTGAGCTTCTCGATCTGCTTGGTCAGGGTGTCGACCTTGGTCTGCAGCGCCTTCACTTCGCTGCGGCTGGGCACGCCCAGACGCGAAATGGCACTGTTCAGACGCTTGTCGAAAGCGTCTTCCAGCTCGTTCCACTTGCCGAGCGCCTTGTCCTTGACCTCATCGACCTTGGACTTGGCGGTACCGACGGTGGAGCCGACGCTGGACTTGACCACGTCCAGCTGCTTGTCGACTTCGCTCTTGGCCTTCTTCTCGGCCTTCTCGCCATCCTTGACCAGACCGTCGAACAGCTTGTTGCCGTCCTTGCTGATCTTGGAGTAGGCGCCGAGGCCGGCCAGCCAGATCTGCCGCGAGTACTTCTCGACCTCGCCGATCCAGGAACTGCTTTCCTTCTTCGCCGCCGGCTTCTTCGCCGCCGGTTTGGCCGCGGCCTTGGCGGCCGGTTTCGCTGCGGTAGGTTTCTTGACTGCCATCCTGCTCTCCTTAATTAGGTACGCGCCACACGCTCAAGCAATGCATTCAACGCATCCAGCTTAGCAGAGAGTGCATCAACATCCTGCTTGGAGGGAATACCCAGGCGATTCAGCGCGCTGGCGACACGGCTGTCGAAGGCCTGCTCGATCTTGTCGAACCGCACTTCGACCTTGCCCTTGACCTCGGCAACGCCGCTCTTGACGCTCTTGAGCTGCGACTCGATCTGGCTGTTGGCGGCCTCGACCTGCTCGCTGACCAGCTTCTTGCCCTGCTTCTCGATGCCCTCGCCGGCCTTGACCAGCTCCTTGAAGTATTCGGCGCCCTCGGCACCGGCCTTGGCATAGGCACCCAGGCCGGCCAGCCAGACCTTGCGGGCATAGTCCTTCACGTCGCTGAGGACGGTGATCTTGCTTTCGACGGCTTCGACTTTCTTCTTGACGGCGGCTTTAGTGGCCATGGTGCACCTCACGCTCAAAGTGGTGGAAGGTTCGTCCCTTCGCGGGACTTGAGCGCAAGGTAGTGGGAAAAATTAGAAATCACATACTAAGCCTGCAGATGCTTGTCGAGGGTCTGCTCGATCTCGCGCTTGATCGTGCCGCCCAGCGCGGAGAGCAGCAGGCCGAGCTTGAGTTCGACGCGCACGCTGTCGTCGCCGACGGCGATGGTGCCGTCCGCACCGCTGCGCTTGAACTCCAGGGTGTCGCCACTCCAGCGGTACTTCACGTCGTACTCGCTGGCCAGGCGCTGGGCCAGTGCCTCGGCCTTCTCGCGAGCGGCGGCGAGGCCGAGGGAATGGGTGCGTTCGACGGTGATGCGGGACATGCGCGACTCCTGCTGCGACCTTGTGTCACGCGACTATATCAGCTCCGCCCGGCGCCAAGACAAAGGCCGGCCGGGGGTTTAGAATGGCCGCCACTTCGATCCAGGTGACGCGACATGAACGACCCGCGCAAGGCCCCAGAGCAGGAAAAGACCACCCACTTCGGCTTCCAGGACGTCCCGGAAAGCCAGAAGGCGGAGAAGGTCGCCGAAGTCTTCCACTCGGTGGCGGCCAAGTACGACCTGATGAACGACGTGCTCTCCGGCGGCCTGCACCGCCTGTGGAAGCGCTTCACCATCGAGCTGTCAGGCGTGCGCCCGGGCAACCGCGTGCTGGACATCGCCGGCGGCACCGGTGACCTCACCCGTAAGTTCGCCAGCCTGGTCGGCCCGAGCGGCGAAGTGGTGCTGGCCGACATCAACGATTCCATGCTCAAGGTCGGCCGCGACCGCCTGCTGGACAAGGGCGTGGCCGGCAACGTGCAGTTCGTCCAGGCCGATGCCGAGGCGCTGCCCTTCCCGGACAACCATTTCGACGTGGTCACCATCGCCTTCGGCCTGCGCAACGTGACGCGCAAGGAGAACGCCCTGCGCTCCATGCTGCGCGTGCTCAAGCCGGGCGGCCGCCTGCTGGTGCTAGAATTCTCCAAGCCGGGCAACCCGCTGCTGGCCAAGGCCTACGACACCTACTCGTTCAGCTTCATGCCGCTGGCCGGCAAGCTGATCACCAACGACGCCGACAGCTACCGCTACCTGGCCGAGTCGATCCGCATGCACCCGGACCAGGAAACGCTCAAGGCCATGATGGTCGAGGCCGGTTTCGAGCGCGTCACCTACCACAACATGACCGGCGGCATCGTCGCCCTGCACCGCGGTATCAAGCCCTGATGCTGACCCAGGCGCTGCTGGCGGGCGTTGAGCTTGGTCTCAACCGTGTGCTGCAAATGGACAGCACCGCGCTGCCGCGCCTGGCACGGCTGGAAGGCAAGCTGATCGAGGTCGACTGCCAGAGCCCCGCGCTCAAGCTGTTCATCCTCCCCGGCGCCGAGGGCCTGCAGCTGGCCAGCCACTGGGAAGGCGCCGACTGCGTGCTCAGCGCCCCCGCCAGCAGCCTGCTGCAGCTGGCCCTGGCCAAGGACAAGACCGCCACCCTGCACCGCCCGGAAGTCAGCCTCAGCGGCGACAGCGCCGTGCTGCTGGAACTGGCCGGCATCCTTCAGGATCTGGAACTGGACTGGGAATACGAGCTGTCGCGCTGGCTCGGCCCGGTCGGCAGCCAGCTGCTCGCCGGCCACCTGCGCAGCCGCGTGAACTGGGCCGGCGACAGCCTCGACAGCCTGCGCCAGACCCTGGCCGATTACCTGGCCGAGGAATCGCGCAGCCTGGTCGGCGAGCGCGAAGCCCAGGCCCGCTTCGACGAACTGGACGACCTCAAGCTGGCCCTCGATCGCCTCGACGCACGCATCGAGCGCCTCGCCCGCAACCTGAACAAGAACTCATGAGTCTGCTCGCCACCCGCCGCCTGCTGCGCATCCTGCGCGTGGTCATCCGCTACCGCCTGGACGACCTGTTGCTGACCCTGCCCCTGCCTGCCTGGATGCGCGCCCTGCGCCTGGCCCTGCCCTGGCGCTGGCTGCCCCGGCGCAAGCTCGAACTGAGCCGCGGCGAGGCCCTGCGCCTGGCCCTGGAAGACCTCGGCCCGATCTTCATCAAGTTCGGCCAGCTGCTCTCCACGCGCCGCGACCTGCTGCCGCCGGACATCGCCGACGAGCTGGCGCGCCTGCAGGATCGGGTGCCGCCCTTCGACCCCGAGCACGCCGTGGCGCGCATCGAGCAACAGCTCGGCGCCAAAGTCGACGAGGTGTTCGCCCGCTTCGACGTCGAGCCACTGGCCTCGGCCTCGGTGGCCCAGGTGCATGCCGCGCAGCTGAAAAGCGGCGAGGAAGTGGTGGTCAAGGTGATCCGCCCCAACCTGCGCCCGATCATCCGCTCCGACCTGGCCTGGCTGTTCCTCGCCGCACGCATCGCCGAGAAGGCCTCGGCCGACGCCCGCCGTCTGCGCCCGGTGGAGGTGGTGGCCGACTACGAGAAGACCATCTACGACGAACTCGACCTGCTGCGCGAGGCGGCCAACGCCAGCCAGCTGCGGCGCAACTTCCAGGACTCGCCGCTGCTCTACGTGCCTCAGGTGCACTGGGACTGGTGCCGGCCCAAGGTGCTGGTGATGGAACGCATCTACGGCGTGCCGGTGACCGACCTGGAAACCCTCGCCGACCAGCGCACCAACATGAAGCTGCTGGCCGAGCGCGGCGTGGAGATCTTCTTCACCCAGGTGTTCCGCGACAGCTTCTTCCACGCCGACATGCACCCCGGCAACATCTTCGTCGCCACCCGCACGCCCTGGAGCCCGCAGTACATCGCCATCGACTGCGGCATCATCGGCAGCCTCACCGACCAGGACCAGGATTATCTGGCGCGCAACCTGATCGCCTTCTTCAAGCGCGACTACCGCAAGGTGGCGCAGCTGCACATCGACTCCGGCTGGGTGCCGGCCGATACCCGCGTCAACGAGTTCGAGGCGGCCATCCGCACCGTGTGCGAGCCGATCTTCGAGAAGCCGCTGAAGGACATCTCCTTCGGCCAGCTGCTGCTGCGCCTGTTCCAGACCGCGCGGCGCTTCAACATGGAAGTGCAGCCGCAGCTGGTGCTGCTGCAGAAGACCCTGCTCAACATCGAGGGCCTGGGCCGCCAGCTGTACCCGGACCTGGATCTGTGGAGCACCGCGCAGCCCTTCCTCGAACGCTGGATGCGCGAGCGGGTCAGCCCCCTGCACCTGCTGCGCAACCTGCAGCAGCAGGCCGAACAGGTGCCGCACCTGTCGCAGATGGCCCGCGACACCCTGGAGCGCCTCAACCAGCCACGCGCACAGCTCCCCGCCGCCGCGCCGCAGGGCTCCGCCTGGCCGCTGCGCCTGCTCGGCGCGGGTCTGGTGGCGGCTGGCGTCAGCCAGGGCCTGGCGCTGGCCCCGGCGGCCTGGGCCGCCTGGCTCAGCCTGGGCGCCGGCGTGGCGCTGATCCTGCGCCGATAGCCAGTGCCGCCCCCGGCTGGCACACTAGCGGTTTCGAAGTAACAGCGCGGACGACGCGCCAGAACCTGGCCCGCGAGGGCGGATTGAACGATGACCGATTGGCTCGAGGAAATTCACTGGAACGAGGACGGCCTGGTGCCGGCCATCGCCCAGGATCACAAGACCGGGCGCGTGCTGATGATGGCCTGGATGAACCGCGAGGCCCTGGCCCTCACCGCCGCCGAAGGTCGTGCCATCTACTGGTCACGCTCGCGTGGCAAGCTGTGGCGCAAGGGCGAGGAGTCCGGCCATGTGCAGAAGCTGCACGAGCTGCGCCTGGACTGCGATGCCGACGTGATCGTCCTGCAGGTCGAGCAGCTCGGCGGCATCGCCTGCCACACCGGACGCGAGAGCTGCTTCTACCGGGTCTACGCGGACGGTGCCTGGCAGACCGTCGACCCGGTGCTGAAAGACCCGCACGCCATCTACCACGCAGGACACAAGCATGAGTGACACCCTCACCCGCCTGGCCGAGGTGCTGGAGGCGCGCAAGGGCGCGGCGCCGGACAGCTCCTACGTGGCCAGCCTGTACCACAAGGGCCTGAACAAGATCCTCGAGAAGGTCGGCGAAGAGTCGGTGGAGACCATACTCGCCGCCAAGGATGCCGCCGTCAGCGGCGACAGCAGCGAGCTGATCTACGAAACCGCGGACCTCTGGTTCCACAGCCTGGTCATGCTCGCCGCCCTCGGCCAGCACCCCCAGGCCGTGCTGGACGAGCTGGACCGTCGCTTCGGCCTGTCCGGGCACGCGGAAAAGGCCGCGCGCCCGCAATCCTGACTTCACAACCTGCGGAGATTCACCATGGGTATCGGCGGTATCAGCATCTGGCAACTCCTGATCATCCTGCTCATCGTCGTCATGCTGTTCGGCACCAAGCGCCTCAAGGGCCTGGGCTCCGATCTCGGCGACGCGATCAAGGGCTTTCGCAAGTCGATGAACCAGGGCGAGGAAGAGTCCAAGCCGGCGGTGGAAGAGGCCAAGGGCCAGACCATCAACGGCGAGGCGCGCAAGGTCGAAGAGCCGGCGAAGAAAGACTGACGCCATGTTCGACGTCGGCTTCTCCGAACTGCTGCTGGTCGGCCTGATCGCCCTGCTGGTGCTCGGCCCCGAGCGCCTGCCGGTGGCCGCGCGCATGGCCGGCCTGTGGATCGGCCGGCTCAAGCGCAGCTTCAACAGCCTGCGCGCCGAGGTGGAACGCGAGATCGGCGCCGACGAGATCCGCCGCCAGCTGCACAACGAGCAGATCCTCGAGCTGGAGCGCGAAATGAAGCAGAGCATCCAGCCGCCGCCGGCCAGCCCGGTCGCGAGCGCCGATAGCCAGGAAAAACCCAACCAGCCATGAGCGAAACCTCCCGCGACGACCAGGAGATGCCCCTGGTCGCCCACCTCACCGAGCTGCGCAACCGCATCCTGCGCTGCGTGATCGCGGTACTGCTGATCTTCGCCGCGCTGTTCTACTTCGCCCAGGACATCTACGCACTGGTCGCCGCGCCGCTGCGCGCCTACCTGCCGGAAGGCGCGACGATGATCGCCACCGGCGTGGCCTCGCCCTTCCTCACGCCGTTCAAGCTGACCCTGGTGGTCTCGCTGTTCCTCAGTATGCCGGTGGTGCTGCAGCAGATCTGGGGCTTCATCGCGCCGGGGCTGTACCAGCACGAGAAGCGCATCGCCGTGCCGCTGCTGATCTCCAGCATCCTGCTGTTCTACGCCGGCATGGCCTTCGCCTACTTCGTGGTGTTCCCCATCATGTTCGGCTTCTTCGCCAGCGTGACCCCGGAAGGCGTGGCGATGATGACCGACATCGGCCAGTACCTGGACTTCGTCCTCACCCTGTTCTTCGCCTTCGGCGTGGCCTTCGAGATTCCGGTGGCCACCTTCCTGCTGATCTGGGTCGGCATCGTCGACGTGCAGACCCTGCGCAAGAGCCGGCCCTACGTGATAGTCGGCTGCTTCGTGGTGGGCATGATCCTCACCCCGCCGGACGTGTTCTCGCAGACCCTGCTGGCCGTGCCCATGTGGCTGCTGTTCGAATCCGGCCTGCTGTTCGGCAGCCTGGTGCGCAGGCGCGGCGACCATGCCGAGCCCGAGTCCGACGACCAGCCGCCTGCACCGCTGCCATGAACCTGCTGCTGCTGGAGGACGCCGACTTCGTCGCGGCGGACCGTGCCGTGCTGAGCGGTCGGCGCCTCAGGCACCTGCAAGAGGTGCACGGCGCCGAGAGCGGCGACTGCCTGCGCGTCGGCCGCCTCGGCGGCCTTATGGGCCGCGGCACCCTGCTGGCCCTGGACGAGCGGCATGCCGAACTGCGCGTCGAGCTGGACCAGGCGCCGCCGGCCAAGCTGCCGCTGACCCTTCTGCTGGCCCTGCCGCGACCGAAGATGCTCAAGCGCGTGCTGCAGACGGTGGCCGCCATGGGCGTGCCGCGCCTGGTCCTGCTGAACAGCTACCGGGTGGAGAAGAGCTTCTGGCAGACCCCCTTCCTCACTCCCGAGGCCATCCGCGAGCAGCTGATCCTCGGGCTGGAGCAGGCCCGCGACACCCTGCTGCCCGAGGTGAGCATCGAGAAGCGCTTCAAGCCCTTCGTCGAAGACCACCTGCCGGCCATCGCCGCCGGCAGCCTCGGCCTGGTCGGCCACCCCGGCGACTATCCCGCCTGCCCGCGCGCGGTGCAGCAGGCGGTGACCCTGGCCATCGGCCCCGAGGGCGGCTGGATTGCCTACGAGGTGGACAAGCTGCGCGAGGCCGGCCTGGCGCCGGTGCAGCTGGGCGAACGCATCCTGCGCGTGGAAACGGCCGTGCCGGCGCTGCTGGCCCGCCTGTTCTGAGCGCCATTGTCCTGCAACGCGCACAGGCTTAGGCTGACTCCACGCCCGCCCTCCTGGAGCTCGCCATGCGCCCGCTGACCATCGACCTGGACGAACTGGCCTGCGCCCTCAACAGCGAGGGTCTGGATCACTACCTCGACCTGCTCAGCGGCAGGCTGCTGCTGATTCCCGAGGAAGACGCCGATCCCGAACTGGAGGCGCTGCTGCGCGAAGAGCCGGAGCGCTTCCTGCCGGTCGAGCCGCTGCAGCCGGATGACGGCCTGGCGCTGATGCGCGAGTTCCTCGCCGAGGTCATCCACCCGCATGCCTACGCCGAGCTGCAACAGGCACTGGATAGCCGCCGCCCGGCACGCACCTTCAATCACGTACTGATGCAGTATCCGGCGCTGCTGCAGGCCTGGCAGAGCTTCGAGACCGGGCGCCTGCGCGAACTGGCCCAGGACTGGCTGGCGGTGAACGAGCTGGAGCTAGCCCCTGCGCAGTAGGCTCTCGGCAAACTCGCGGGTGACCCGCTCGATTAGCCCTCGCCGATCGCCGCCCGCGTCGACCTGCCCCTCCAGGAGCAGCTGCGCCAACCCGTGGACCAGGCTCCAGGCCGACAGACTGGCGATGCCGTCAGCGTCCGCAACCAGCGCCGCCACCGCCTCCTCCAGCTGCCGATGCAGCGCCTGCGCCGCCGCCAGCAGGCCTGGATAACGGCCGCGCTCCAGTGCACCGGTGAACATCAGGCGGAACAGCCCGGGGCGCTGCAGGGCGAAGTCGACATAACAGCGCCCCAAGGCCGCCAGTCCGGCCTGACCCCCAGCCTCCTGCGCGGCCATGCGCATACGCTCCAGCAGCTCGCCGAAGCCCTGCTCGGCCACGGCCGCCAGCAGCGCCTCGCGGTCGGGGAAATGCCGATACGGCGCGTTGTGCGAGACCTGCGCCCGACGCGCCACCTCGCGCAGGCTGATCGCGGCCTCGCCCTGCTCTGCCAGCAGCTCGGCCGCCGCGCGCAGCAGGGCACCGCGCAGGTCGCCATGATGGTAGGAACGCTCTTCTCGCGAAGTTGACACTGACAACATCTCCCTCTATGTTGACGCCAGCAACATAATACTCGACCCCATCCGGAGGATCAGCCATGTTCTTCGTCGTGCTGTTGATAGTGCTCAGTCTCGGCGCCTAGGGCGCTTCCCGCCTGGGCCTGCCCGGCCTCGCCGACTGGCCGGCGCGCATGCGTCTGGCCCTTGCCATGGCGCTGCTGTTCGCCGGAACCGATCACTGGCTGACGCCGGAGCGCTACCTGCCGATGATGCCCGACTACCTGCCCTGGCATCTGCCGCTGGTACTGTTCACCGGCGCCTGCGAGATCGCCGGTGCACTCGGCCTGCTCTTGCCGCGCACGCGGCGCCTGGCGGCCGCCCTGCTGGCGCTGTACTTCGTCTGCGTGTTCCCGGCCAACCTGCACAATGCGCTGAACGGCCTGGCGGTGGACGGCCTGCCGCAGGCGCAGTGGTACTACTGGCTGCGCCTGCCGTTCCAGCCGTTGATCATCCTGTGGACGCTGTATGCCGGCGGCCTGCTGCCGCGCCAGCGCCCCGCCACGGCGACGGCCTGAGGCTCAGATTTCGAGGAGGAAGGTCACCGGACCGTCGTTGACCAGATGCACCTGCATGTCGGCGCCGAAGCGCCCGGTGGCTACCTGAGGGTGCTGCTGGCGCGCCAGCTCGACCAGTTCCTCGAACAGGGCCAGGCCCTGGGCCGGTGGCGCCGCGGTGGAGAAGCTCGGGCGCAGACCGCTGCGGGTATCGGCGGCCAGGGTGAACTGCGAAACCAGCAGCAGGCCACCGTCCACGTCCTTGAGCGACAGGTTCATCTTGCCCTCGGCATCGCCGAACACGCGGTAGGCGAGCATCCGCTGCAGCCCCTTGGCGATGCTGCCGGAGTTGTCCTGCGGTTCGATGCCGACCAGTGCCAGCAGGCCCCGGTCGATGGCGCCGACCACCTCGCCCGCGACCTCGACGCGGGCGCCGCGCACCCGCTGGATCAGCAGCTTCATGCCTCTTCCGGCGGCAGGTCGAGCAGGCGCCGAGCCATCTGGTCGCAGGCGCGCACCAGGGCGTCGATGATGCCGACTTCGGCGGCGGAGTGGCCGGCATCGCGGATGATCTGCAGCTCGCTGTTGGGCCAGGCCTTGTGCAGCGCCCAGGCGTTGTCCAGCGGGCAGATCACGTCGTAGCGGCCATGCACGATGACGCCCGGCAGGTGGGCGATCTTCGGCATGTCGCGCAGCAGCTGGTCTTCCTCGAGGAAGGCGTCATTGACGAAGTAGTGGCACTCGATGCGGGCGATCGACAGCGCGCGGTGCGGCTCGCTGAAACGGTCAACCACCTGCGGGTTGGGGCGCAGGGTGGCGGTGCGCCCTTCCCAGGTAGACCAGGCCTTGGCCGCATGCATCTGGGCGATCTGGTCCGGGCCGGTGAGGCGCTTGTAGAAAGCCTGCAGCAGATCGCCGCGCTCCTCCGGCGGGATCGGCGCCAGGTAGTCTTCCCAGTAGTCGGGGAACAGGCGGCTGGCGCCTTCCTGGTAGAACCAGCTGATCTCCTGCGGGCGGCAGAGGAAGATGCCGCGCAGGATCAGGCCATGCACGCGCTCGGGGTGTGCCTGGGCGTAAGCCAGCGCCAGGGTCGAGCCCCAGGAGCCGCCGAACAGCAGCCACTTGTCTATCCCTAAGTGCTCGCGGATGCGCTCCAGATCGGCCACCAGGGCCTGGGTGGTGTTGTTCTCCAGGCTGGCGTGGGGGGTGGAGCGGCCGCAGCCGCGCTGGTCGAAGGTAACGATGCGGTAGAGGTTAGGGTCGAAGTAGCGGCGGCTGGCGGCATCGCAGCCGGCGCCGGGGCCGCCGTGGATGAATACCACCGGCAGGCCGTCCGGAGAGCCGCTCTCGTCCACGTACAGGACGTGCGGCTCCTCCACCGCCAGCTCGTGGCGGGCGTAGGGTTTGATCTCCGGATACAAAGTCAGCATGGCGCACTCCCGAGTCTGTGCGTAAGGTCCCTGTAGCCGCCTGCCGGCAGCCAGCCGTGCCGGGCATCATAACCATGAATCGGGAGTTGAGCATGCCAGCCGCGCGATTTGCCCTGCCTTTTCTGCTGATCTGCGCACTGCTCGCCGGCTGCGGCCGCGACGACCCGCAGGCCGCCCTGGAAGCCGCCGTGCAGCAACTGCAGGACAACCTGGAAGGCAAGCGCACCGACCGGGTGCTGGAGCAGCTGCATCCGCAGTTCAGCGCCCAGCAGCAGTACGACCGCGACTGGGCGCGCCGCACCATGGCGCTGCTGTTCCTGCGCCACAAGCAGGTGCGGATCATCGCCATCGGCACCCGCAGCGAACTGGATGCCACCTACAGCGGCCGCGGCCACACCCGCGCCGAGGTGGCGCTGACCGGAGCCGAAGGCCTGATTCCGGACAGCGCCCGTCATTACAGCGTCAAGCTGGAGTGGTGGCTGGAAGGCGATGAATGGCGGCTGGCGCGGCTGGACTGGGAGTGAGCCCTCAGCGCTGCGTGCCGACCTCGGCATCCGCCACCCGCCAGATCAGCCCGGAGGTGTCGTAGCCGCGCGCCCGCGCCTCGGCCAGCAGACGCTCGCGCAACTCGCTCGATACCTGCGGCTGGCGCGCTAGCAGCCAGAGGTATTCGCGGTTCGGATTGCCCACCAGCACGGCCTGGTTGTCGTCCTCCAGATAGAGCACCCAGTAGTCGCCCCTGGCGACAGCGGGGAAGATCCGGCTGAACCAGTTGTCGAAGCTGACCCAGAGCTTGTCGGTGCGCCCCGCCTGCTGGGCCACGGCCTGGCCGCGCGCCTCGATCCATTCGCCCTCGCGGGTCCGGCAGCGATTGGTCACGGCGATGCCGCCGTCCTCCTGCAGGCGGTAATGCGCCTCGGACTGGGCGCAGTTGCGCTGGAAGAACATCGGCAGGCGAGCCAGCTCGTACCAGGTGCCCTGGTAGCGCTGCAGGTCGACGGCGCCGGCGGTGGCCGGCGGCTCGGAGACGGCGGAGGAGGTACAGCCGGCCAGTCCCAGCAGCAGGGCGACGGCGAGGTGACGCGGGCGCATCACTTCAGGCCCTGGCCGGAAAACATCATGACCTTGTCGGCTGCGAACTGCACGCTGATGAAGCTCTTGTCGTCGCCCCAGGTGCAGCTGGTCAGGCCTATGGCGCCGGAGCACTCGGTCGGACTGCCGAGCAGGCTTTCCACCTCGCTCTTGGCCATGCCGGCCTTGAGCTTGGCATAGTTCTCCTGGTTGACCTTGCTGCAGGCGGCGAGCAGTACGCAGGCGGTAAGCAGAGCGAGATTACGCATCGACATCGGTGTGCTCCTGAGGACGGTTGATGCCGCAGAGATTGGCACAAGACGGCCGCGATTGCGCCCCTCTCGCCTCAGAAGCGTGAGCCCGGTTCCTGCAGGAAGGCCGTCTCCGGCGCCGTGTCGCCGCGGCCGAGAATCGCATTGCGATGGGGGAAGCGGCCGAAACGCCGGATCACCGCGCGATGCCGTTCGGCATAGTCCAGATAGCCCTCGAACAGCTCGCGCTCGGCGGCCGCGGCGGCATCGCGCAGGGCGCCGAAGCGCTGCACCGCCTCGTCCTGCAGAGCGAGATCCTCGGCATGTTCGAGCACCAGGTAGACGAACACCCGGCGAATGGCCGGCAGGCGTTCGTCCCAGCCTTGCGCCAGGCCCCGGCGCACCACTTGGCGAGCGCGCGCGTCGCCGGCGAAGGCCTGCGGCGTGCCGCGATGGAGCATGCGCGGCAGCTGGTCCAGCAGCAGGATCAGCGCCAGCCAACCCTCGGGGCACTCGGCCCAGTCCTGCAGGCCGCCGCCCAGCGCCGCCGCGCAGGGCTCGCCGAACAGGGCCCTGGCCTGCTCATCCTGCTCGGCACGGTAGCCGAACCACAGCTGGCTGCGGCTGGCCGCCACCGCCGCGGCGCTCTCGCCCGCGCCGAACCACCAGTCCAGCAGAGGTTGCCAGGGCTGCATGCTTCAGCCGCGATGGTAGGCGGTGATGCGCAGCACTTCCTCCTTCGAGCCGAGGAACACCGGCACGCGCTGGTGCAGGCTCTGCGGCTGAAGGTCGAGGATGCGCTGGGTGCCATCGGTCGCGGCGCCGCCGGCCTGCTCGATGATCATCGACATCGGATTGGCCTCGTACATCAGGCGCAGCTTGCCCGGCATCGAAGGGTCGCGGGCATCGCGCGGGTACATGAAGATGCCGCCGCGGGTGAGGATGCGGTGCACGTCGGCGACCATCGAAGCGATCCAGCGCATGTTGTAGTTCTTGCCCAGCGGCCCGGTCTCGCCGGCCAGCAGCTCGGACACGTAGCGCTGCACCGGGGCCTCCCAGTGACGCTGGTTGGACATGTTGATGGCGAATTCCTTGGTCGCCTCCGGCACGCGGATGTTGTCGTGGGTCAGCACGAAGCTGCCCAGCTCGCGGTCCAGGGTGAAGCCCTTGACGCCATCGCCCAGGGTCAGCATCAGCATGGTCTGCGGGCCGTAGATGGCATAGCCGGCGGCGACCTGCTCGGTGCCCGGCTGGAGGAAGGCGTCTTCGCCCAGGTCGCCGGTCTCGCCGTTGCGGTCCGGGCAGCGCAGCACGGAGAAGATGGTACCGACCGAGACGTTGACGTCGATGTTGCTGGAGCCGTCCAGCGGGTCGAACACCAGCAGGTAGGCGCCTTTCGGGTATTTGCCGGGGATCTGGTAGGCGTTGTCCATCTCCTCGGAGGCCATGCCGGCCAGGTGGCCGCCCCACTCGTTGGCTTCCAGGAGGATCTCGTTGGAGATCACGTCGAGCTTCTTCTGCACCTCGCCCTGCACGTTCTCGCTGTCCAGACTGCCGAGCACGCCGCCCAGCGCACCCTTGGACACCTGATGGCTGATCGCCTTGCAGGCACGCGCCACGACTTCGATGAGGAAGCGCAGGTCGGCCGGGGTGTTGTGGCTGCGGGTCTGTTCGATCAGGTAGCGACTGAGGGTCACGCGCGACATGGAGAAGCTCCGGGGAGGAAATAAAATCGCGCGCAGTTTACCCGTCTGTGACCGCCGCGTCTCGGGCGGCCGATAGGATGGCAGCCCCCGGCCCCATGGCGGGGCCGGGGGAAGTCCTCAGAGTTCCCAGCTCAGGGACAGGTTGAGACCATGCAGAGCGCTGTCATCGCCGTGGCGGTAGCTATAGGCACCGCGCAGGGCCATGCCGGGTGCCAGCTTGTGGCTCACCCCCAGGCTGGCGCGCCAGGTTCTGTCGTCCGGTACATAGCCTTCCAGCGTGTAGCCCAGGGTCGGCAGGCTGCGTTGAGACATGTCCACCTCGCTGGCGTCATCCTCGTACTCGCGCTCGACCGCCACCTCGCCGAACAGCCGGGTCTGCTGGCTCAGATCGAAAAGGCCCTGGAAACCGAGACCAAGGCGCCGGGAGGTGCGCGTCTGGTCGCCATAGTCGAGCGCCGCGGAGCTCTGACTGTCCTCGGAGTATCCGTCGACTTCGACCCGCGCATAGTCGGCGCTGATGAAGGGGCTGAGATGCCACTGGCTGTCCAGGCTCTGAGCGATGTCATAGCCCAGCCGAGCACTCAGGCTCCATAGGTCGCCGTCCGTATCCCCTTTCTCGCCACGGGTGGTCGGGCCCATCTCGAACTGGCGCTCGAGGTCGTGATAATCCAGGTAGCCGATGCTGGCCGCTGCCTCGCCCCACCAGCGATCCTGCTGATACTGGGCGAACGCGGTGGCCAGGTAGCTGCGCAGGTCGTAGTCGGAGTCGGCCTCGCCCGCTTCCAGGTCCTGCTCGTACAGCCCGGCGGCCAGGCCGACGCGCCAGGCCTCGTCGAGGCGGTAGCTGCCGCCGAAATTGAGGTTGTAGCCGTTGCCATCGGCGTCGCTCTCGTAGATGTCGTAGCTCTGCCGCTGGCCACCGGCATTGACGAAGGCTCGCCACTGGCCGACCGCCTGCCAGGCCTCCCAGTCCGCCTGCCACTGGGCCCGCAGCTGATCCTGGTGGCCGCGCAGGGCACCATGCGCCATCTCCGGCAGCAGGCTGATCTCCCAGGGCGCGGCCAGCAGCGAGTAGGCGTAGTCGGCGATCAGCATCTGGCCGGTGATGGTCGGGTGCACGCCGTCGTTGAACAGCAGCTTGGTCGGGTCGGGGTTGCTGCCGTTGAGGCCGTAGATCGGATTCTCGGTACAACTGCTACCGCCACTAAAGCAAGTGCTGATCAGCTCTGCAGCGGTCAGATCAGCAGCCAGACCATAGCGCCCTGGTTCGGAGAGTACTTCGGAGAGCATCAACGGGACGTTGAGTGGAACAATTTCAGCGTTGATATTCTCCAGCCGACTGACCAGTGCTTCGTTATAGGTTCGGCTCAGAAGAGAGATGTAATCCTTGAGGCCCTGCGAAGGGTACTGAAGTGCTGCAGCCGGAGTGAGGCTAATATCTGGCAACAGCCAAACCATCATGTAGCGCGCCCCACTCTGCTGCAGAGTCTGCACGCTATCGGCAAAACCATTGGCAGCGATACCCGCCTGATCGGTAGTCAGCACCAGATTTTGCAGGAAGTCATTGCCGCCGCCGGTCAGGTAGTAGAGGGCATCGGGGTCGGCGCGAAAGCCACTGGCGGGCAGGTATTGGTCATTGACCGTATCCAGAATCTGATCGGTGCGGTAGCCACCCACCGCCCAGTTGTTGCCACCTGCGTTGGCGGCCTCCAGACCGGCGCCGCCGAGCCCAAGCTGCCCGCCCAACAGCATGGGGGCGACCAGGCTATAGGGCTCACCGGCCTGGTAGGTCGGGCCAACCCTGTTGGTGAAGCGAATGGGACCATCCGGCCCTGTATTCCAGCCCGCATCGCTCAGGCTGTCGCCGAACACGATCAGACTCGAATAGGGAGAGGCGTGCAGCGGAAGGGAGGCACCGGCCAGCAGGCAAGCGGCCGCCAGCGGAGTCAGAATGCGCTTCATCGGGGTGTCCTTATCATTGTTATTGGACTGGGAAACCAGCGCCGACTCTAGCGTGATTTTCCTCGCATTTCAGCAAGCGTTTGCTTCCAGAGCACTAGTGTTCACCGACCTTCGCAGCACGCAGCAGACTGAAGGCCATGCCACCCAGCAAGGCGACTCCGGCCAGCAGCACACCCCACAGACCGATGCGCTTCCAGTCGGCGCTCGCTTGCGCGGCATCGGCAACCTCGCGCACCGCGGCAGGGACTTCCTGCGGGGCAATGGCGCGGCCCAGTTCAGCCAGGCGCCTGGGCTCGTAGCCGGGAATCAGAGTGCCTAGCGGCAATGCGGCGGAGCGTGCCGAGGCATCGCCCAGGGCCAGCCGATAGGGTGCGGAGCCACGGGCGAGGAACACCACCTGGGTCGCGCGCACCGCCACCCGGATGGTCGGCCCCTCGCTGCCGAGGCCACCGCCGCGGGCGTCGACACGCAGGCGCAGCTGCTGCACCGGCGTGCCCCACAGCTCGATCTCGTCCTGTAGCACCTCCCTGCCGTCCTGTGGCAGGCGATAGAGCAGGCCGCGGGTCAGCGGCTGCCATTCGAGCTTGCCGGCACCGCGCGAGGCCAGGCTGACCGGCGCCAGCACGTTGCCGGCCGGCAGCTCGACACGAATCTTCTGCAGCGGCAGCGACAGCGGTAGCTCCCAGCTGTACTCGCCGGCCTTGCTCGAAGTCGGCCGCAGCGGCGCGGACCAGGCCAGCGAGGGGGCGGCTGCCTGGTTCTCGATGCTCACCACACGCACGGCAAGCAGCGCCGGCGCCTGCTGCGGCGCCTGCCAAAGCAGGCGCAGGTAGCGCGCCTTGGCGCCCGGCAGGACCACTTCGCGCTGCTCGACACGCTCGCCATCGAAGCTCAGGCGGGCGATCTGTCCGTCCTCCCAGCGCCGCCAGTGCTGCAGGTCGTCGCTGGCCTCGATGGAAAAGCGCTGGAAGCCCTCCTGCTCGGAACTCCAGTCCAGCTGCAGGCGGTGCAGCGGCTGATCGAAGGCGCTGGCATCCAGCAGCCAGCCGCGCAGGAGCTGCTCGCCCTGCCCCGCCTGCTCCGGCGCCACCTCCACCAGGGTACCGCTGGTGCTGCGCTGCACGCGGATGGCCGGTACCGCCTGCGCGTCGGCGGGGCCAGTCAGCGGAAACCACTTCACCGCCGCCTCCTGACGCCGTTCCGCCGGCTGGGAGGCACCCAGGGTCAGGGCATAGGCCAGCTCCTCGCCCTCGGCGTTAAGCACCCGCAGGTCACGCAGGTCGGCATGCCTAGCCGCCATCTGCAGGCCCAGCGGCAGCTCCAGGCGGTACCAGGGCCCCTCGCCCTCCAGCGTCAGCGGCACCTGGGTGGCATAGTCGGCCCGCGCCAGTGGCGCGACGAGCAGCGTCGCGAGAATCATCGAGAGGTACTGGTTCATGCATTCACCTGTGCGGATTCGGTTCTGCGCGGCGGCAACGGGGCGAAATAGCCGACCACCAGGAGCAGCACGCCGACGCCGATGAAGGAGACAATGCGTTCCAGGCCGCCGCGGTTGCCCAGCTCGACGAAGAACAGCTTGGCCACCACCACGGCGATCAGCACCGCGCCCAGCAGCCACAGCTCGCGGCGGCCGCGCAGGTGGCCGAGGATCATCAGCGGCAGGGCGATCAGGGTCCAGACGATGGACAGGCCGGCCTGCACCAGCATCGAGTCGAGCAGCGCATCCAGCTCGTAGGGCAC
>JAJLLC010000062.1:0-26726 GCA_033838285.1 Pseudomonadaceae bacterium | reverse complement strand
CCACCAGCCGTACAGCTGCATGGCGGCGAACACGCCGTGTAGCAGCACCGCCGAGTACAGGCGGGCATCGAAGAAGAACCAGGCATAGAGCAGCACCATCAGCAGGCCGATGGGCCAGCACAGCGGGTTCTGCCGCACGGTAAGCCAGACGGAGGTGATGCCGAGGGCGGAGGCGATGATTTCCAGGGGTGTCATTAGGTGCTCGACTGATCAACCTGTACACCTTGGGGAAAGCGCAGACGGTGTACTACTGTGATGATGCGGAAGGTGAGTTTGTCAGCGCTCATCTCGGCTGGGCGTTAGCCCGTCCAGATATTTCGGATCAGCGCCAGTACGTCCGAGATTTTTTGCTGGCTGAAGATGCTTGGCATCATTAGATGCTCTATCTAGAGATTCACCTGACAAGAAGGTGTGCCTCAGACGGCTCTGGCTAATAAAGCATGTCCGCTACTGATCGCTATTGGCCGGGACAGTCCTTCGCCAGCACCTACTTTCGGCCAAGTGAGGCCTCTCACAGCTACCTACGAATCTAGGATCGCTTCACCAGGCGTTTGGATAACCAGGCTGATAGCACATGACAGCCAAGAAATTGGCGAGTAGATCTAGGACTCGCCTGCAGCGTGATTCCTAAAATTAGTCCTAGAAAAAAATATAAAAATCATTGGGTTGCCATGGCTTGCTCTGGCTTTGGACTCTGGTGAGGTAACTACTCAGTAGATGTACACCCAGCCGCAGAAGAAATTCCGCGCCCGCGACGAGGCCGAGGTGCTGGAGGAGATCCGCCGTGCCGGCGAACGGCTGATCGTGCAGCGGGTGTTCCTCGCCGACGGCGATGCCCTGGTGCTGCCGACCCGGCGCCTGCTCACTATCCTGCAGGCCATCCGCGAGCACATGCCGGAGGTCGAGCGGGTTTCCAGCTACTGCCTGCCGCGCAACCTGCGCAAGAAGTCGGTGGCCGAACTCAGGGAGCTGGCCGACGCCGGCCTGAAGATGGCCTATGTCGGCTGCGAGTCCGGCGACGACGAGGTGCTGGCGCGGGTCAACAAGGGCGAGACCTTCGACTCCAGCCTCAGTGCCCTGGAGAAGCTCGGCGAGGCCGGCATCAGCCGCTCGGTGATGATCCTCAACGGCCTCGGCGGCAGCGCCCTGAGCGAGCAGCATGCCGACAACTCGGCGCGCCTGATGAACGCCGCCCAGCCGGAATTCCTCTCCACCCTGGTGGTCAGCTTCCCCATGGGCGAGGCGCGCTTCCGCGAAGGCTTCGCCGACTTCCAGGCGCTCGACCAGCAACAACTGTTCCGCGAGGTGGAGCGCCTGCTGCAGGGGCTGGAGCTGAACGACACCGTGTTTCGCAGCGACCACGCCTCCAACTACCTGGTGCTCAAGGGCAACCTCGGCGCCGACAAGGCCCGGCTGCTGGCCCAGGTGCGCCAGGCCATCGAGCGGCCGGAGCAGGCCAGGTTGCGCCAGGAATGGCAACGCGGCCTGTGAGGCAGGGTTGGCGCGGAAGCTGCTATGTCTCTCTATCCGCCGGTTTTCCGTCGCCGGCAGGGAGGAACTGCAATGCGTAGCCTGATTCTGCTGCTGGCGCTGTGCGCGCTCGGTGGCTGCATGAAGACCAGCGACCTGGCCGCCGGCGCCGAATACCACCTGCGCGACGCCGGTGTGCTGGACCACAGCGACACCCGCCGCTCCGCCTCCTGGCGGCTGCAGGCCGATTCCTTCGTGTACATCGCCCAGAGCCATTACGAGGCGCCCGGCGAAGGCGCTCTGCCGCGGCCCAACGTGGTGGCCGACGAGGCCTTCAAGGCCTTCGTCGAGTACTTCCCGCTGGTGCGCCGCTCGCCCACGCCGCTGGGCCTGGACGAGGCGATGAACGAGGCGCGCGGCGCCGGCGCCCACTACCTGCTGTACACCCGTTTCGCTGCTGCCTCCGACCGCATCGGCACGGTCGAGGAGTGGGAAGACGAGGAGGCCCTGGACCGCCTCGGCATCGACACCGGGGTGATCCAGCTGATGCTGATCGAGACCAGTACCCGCTACCTGGTGGATACCGCGCGCATTCGCAATCGCGGCGGAATCCTGACGTTCTATGACAACCAGCCCGCCGACCAGCTGCGCGCCCCGTTCGAGCAGTATGCGCGAACCCTGCTGGGCGTCAGCCAGCGCTAGCGCCATACTGTCGGCGGACAAGGAGAGACGACGCATGACCGATCCGGGCAAGGCCGGCGACCTGCTGGCGCAGATTCCCAAGGGCGAGGGCAAGGGCCTGCCGCCGGTGCATTTGTGGAATCCGGATTTCTGCGGCGACATCGACATGCGCATTGCCCGCGACGGCACCTGGTACTACCTGGGCACGCCGATCGGGCGCAAGCCGATGGTCAAGCTGTTCTCCACCATCATCCGCCGCGACGACGACAAGTACTTCCTGATCACCCCGGTGGAGAAGGTCGGCATCATCGTCGACGACGCGCCCTTCGTCGCCGTGACCCTGCAGGTGGAGGGCGAGGGGGAAGGGCAGCTGCTGCGCTTCACCACCAATGTCGACGAGGAGGTCGAGGCCGGCGCCGAGCATCCCTTGCGGGTGGAACTCGATCCCGACACCCAGGAGCCTGCACCCTACCTGCACGTGCGGCGCAACCTGGAGGCGCTGGTGCACCGCAACGTGTTCTACCAGCTGGTCGACCTGGCGGTGGAGAGGCAGATCGACGGGCAGACCTGGCTGGGCGTCTGGAGCGGCGGCGAGTTCTTTCCCATCGGCCCGCAGCCGGAATAGGCTCGCTCTTTCGCGCGCACAGCGAGAAGCCCCCGGTCGCCAGGCCGGGGCTTTTTTATGAGGCGCTTACGGCAGCTTGGCGATCACCTTGATCTCGAAGTCGAAGCCGGACAGCCAGGTCACGCCGAGAGCGGTCACCGTCGGGTAGGGCGCTTCGCCCCAGAACTCGGCCGCTACTTCCCAGATGGTCTCGAATTTAGAGTCGGGATCGACCATGAAGATGGTCGTGTCAACCACATCATCGAAGCTGCTGCCGGCCTCGGCCAGGATCGCATTGAGGTTGGCAAAGGCCAGGCGTACCTGGGCCGCGAGGTCCGGTTCGGCCGAGCCATCCTTGCGGCTGCCGACCTGGCCGGAGACGAACAGGAAGCCATTGGCGCGAATCGCCGGCGAATAGCGGTGCAGCTCGTACAGGGCATGGCGGTCGGGCGGGAAAATCACATCACGGGTTGTCATCGGTCTCTCTCCATCGGTGGTTATCGATGGAGCGACTCTAGACGCGCGCAGCGACCCGATAAACGAGCAATACTGTCCATCACTGTTTGTAGAATCCAAACAATCTTGAACAACCCCGGAGTCGCGATGGACCGTTTCGATGCGATGCAGGCCTTCGCCCGCGTGGTGGAAACCGGCAGCTTCACCAAGGCCGCCGACACCCTGCACATGAGCAAGACCAGCGTCACCCAACTGGTGCAGCAGCTGGAGGCAAGGTTGCGCGTGCGCCTGCTCAACCGCACCACGCGCAAGGTCAACGTCACCGCCGACGGCGCCGCCTACTACGAGCGGGTGACCCGCCTGCTGGCCGACATGGACGACGCCGAGACCAGCCTGTCCGCCGCCGCCAGCGCGCCGCGTGGCCGCCTGCGGGTGGATGTGCCCAGCCCCTTCGCCAGCCTGATCCTGATCCCGGCGCTGCCGGCCTTTCGCGAGCGCTACCCGGAGATCCAGCTCGACCTGGGCGTCAGCGACCGCCATGTCGACCTGATCGGCGACAACGTGGACTGCGTGGTACGCGGCGGCGCCATCGCCGACCAGTCGCTGGTGGCCCGACATGTGGGCGACCTGCGCATCGGCGTGTACGCGGCGCCCGGCTACCTGGCACGTGCCGGCGTGCCCGCACACCCGCGCGAAATGGGTGGACACGAGATCGTCAGCTTCCTCGGTGCCCGTACTCGCCGGGCTTTCTCCGGCGTCATGCGCCGCGGCGAGGAGCGCATCGCCCTGCAGGGCCGCCCGGCGCTGGCGGTGGACGACGGCAATGCCTACCTCGCCGCCGGCCTGGCCGGCCTGGGCATCCTCTGGCTCCCGGAGTACATGGCCAAGGCCCACCGGGCGAGCGGGGCGCTGCTGCCGCTGTTCGAGGACTGGCAACTGGAGCCGATGCCGCTCTACCTGGCCTACCCGCCCAACCGACATGTCAGCGCCAAGCTGCGGGTGTTTATCGATTGGGTGGTGGAGCTGATGGCAGAGCATGCGCCGCGTATTGGTCTGAGCGAGGCGTAGGGCGGGTTTGCCAGAAGCGTGACCCGCCGAGATCAGGGGCAGCTTTCGGCCAATAGCTGCCGTTCAAGTCGATAAGTCTTGGAACCTAACGCCTGAGTTGAGTCACACAGGGTAGTGACACCTACTTAAATGAACGTGTGGACAGCAGCTTGATTAACACCCACCTGATCCAAAGCTGCACGCTGAGTTCAGGAGCACGAAACCGCCGAGAAACCATAGCGGAATCAGTCCAAGCAATCCGGACACAAGCGCTCCAGGTGCGGACACGTTAACCAAGCGCACGCACCCGACCAGCAAGCTCATGTAAACGAAAGACGTTATTCCAAGGATTACTAGGATGACCTCCTCCCATGCATGGCAAGTCCAGTGCTATAGGCAAGCACCACGAGTGCCATCTGAACAAGGAGCGCAACACCAAGACTGAACAAGGTGGCAGGTACAGCCTGGATGGACTTCCAGAAACAAAGCCATGCGAAACCTATCGCTGCCAAACCAATACCTGGCATTGCTGCTTGGGTCATCAACGCTATAGAGGTGCTCATGCACATGCTGCCTAGAGTTCGATGAAAAACCGATTTTAGCCGGTACCGAGTGTTCCTGCTAGTACGGACATTTTTGAGTACACCCGTCACCAACCGGGCAAAAACGGCATGTTGCAGTGCTTCACTCTGCCGATTTCGCCCTACGCAGCCGGTAGTCGGCTGATTTAAAGCTAGCTAGGACGAACAGCAGTGCCCAGGTCCGCTCAACCGATGTCCGTAACTCCTTCAAGAGCCTCTTCGGGCAATGGCCGCTAGCGCTTTTTCAGCGAGGTGATGCGGTACTTCATCCCCTCGGCGACAAAGTCGAAGCGGATCTCGTCACCCTCCCTGACCTGACCGATCTGCTCCGCACTAGCCGCGAACGGCATGACCATCGCAGGCCACTGCAGGGCGGGCACCGGACCATGGGCAATCGTCAGGGTGCCTTTCTCGGCATTGATCTTCCTTACGCTGCCTGTGGCGCTGGCCTTCTGCGCTGCGTGCTGCTGTGCCGCTGTTTCGTGGCCCATGGCCGAATGATCCATGGCCGGCATTTCGGCGGCCTGAACGGCCGGCAGCAGTGTGCAGGCGGCGAAGGTCATGATGAGTTTGTTCATGGGGTAACTCCCGTTTCGGTAGGTTGACTGGTCAGGTTGGCGGGGGCTTGTTGGCGGCGCATCAGCAGGTAGGCGGCCGGCAGGACGAACAGTGACAGCAGCGGTGCGCTGAGCATGCCGCCGATCATGGGCGCGGCGATGCGACTCATGATCTCGCTGCCGGTGCCACTGCCCCAGAGGATCGGCAGCAGGCCGGCGATGATCACGGCCACGGTCATTGCCTTGGGCCGTACACGCTGCACCGCGCCAAAGCGGATGGCTTCGAGCAGCGCCGACTCGCCGAAGTGGCCGGCGCTTTGCCGCTCGTGCCAGGCGTTTCTCAGGTACAGCAGCATGATCACACCGAACTCGGCAGCCACCCCGGCCAGGGCGATGAAACCTACGCCTGTGGCGACCGACAGGTTGTAGTCCAGCAACCAGAGGAACCAGATGCCGCCAGTCAGGGCGAACGGCAGGGTGACCATGATCAGGGCCGCTTCGCCGACGCGGGCGAAGGTCAGGTAGAGCAGCACGAAGATGATCAGCAGGGTCGCCGGCACCACCAGCTTGAGGCGCTCGTTGGCTCGCTGCAGGAACTCGAACTGGCCGGAGTAGCTGAGGCTCATGCCGCTCGGCAGTTCGAGACCGGCGTCGACCGCCTGGCGCAGGTCGGCCACCACCGAGGCGAGGTCACGGCCGCGCACGTCGATGTACACCCAGCCGGAGGGGCGCGCGTTCTCGCTTTTGAGCATCGGAGGGCCGTCGGCGATGCTCACCCGGGCGACCGTCCCCAAGGTGATCTGACTGCCCCGAGGGGTGTAGATTGGCAACTCGCGCAGGGCGCTGAGTGAATCGCGCCACTCGCGCCCGTAGCGCAGGTTGATCGGGTAGCGGGCCAGACCCTCCACCGTTTCGCCCACCTTGGCCCCGCCAATGGCGCCGGCGACGATGGCCTGTACCTCGGCGATATTCAGCCCATAGCGGGCGGCCGCAGCGCGGTCGATAGCCACATCGATATAGCGTCCGCCGGTCAGTCGCTCGGCCAATGCCGAGGACACGCCAGGAACCTCCCGGGCGATGCGCTCGACCTGAGCGGTAACCTGGTCGATCTGCGCCAGGTCGCTACCGGCCACCTTCACCCCGATCGGGCTCTTGATGCCGGTGGCGAGCATGTCGATGCGGTTGCGGATCGGCGGGATCCACAGGTTGGCCAGCCCCGGTACCTGCACGGTGCGATCCAGTTCCTCCACCAGCTTGTCCATGCTCATGCCCTCGCGCCACTGCGCCTTGGGCTTGAACTGGATGGTGGTCTCGAACATCACCAGTGGCGCCGGATCGGTGGCGCTGTCGGCGCGACCGGCCTTGCCGAACACGCGCGCCACCTCGGGCACGGTCTTGATCAGGCGGTCGGTCTGCTGCAGCAACTCGCCGGCCTTCTGCGGCGACATGCCGGGCAGCGCCGTGGGCATGTAGAGCAGGTCGCCTTCATCCAGCGGCGGCAGAAACTCGCCACCCAGCTGGCTGAGCGGATACAGCCCGGTGAGAAACAGCGCGAAGGACAGCGCCAGCGTCGCCCGGGGCCACCTGAGCACGGCATCGAGCGCCGGGCGATAGAGGCGGATCAGCCCACGATTGAGCGGGTTGCGGGCCTCGTCCGGAATCCGGCCGCGAATCCAGTAGCCCATCAGCACCGGTACCAGGGTCACCGACAGGCCCGCGGCGGCGGCCATGGCGTAGGTCTTGGTGAAAGCCAGCGGACCGAACAGCCGGCCTTCCTGGGCCTGCAGGTTGAACACCGGGATGAACGACAGGGTGATGATCAGCAAGCTGAAGAACAGTGCCGGGCCGACCTCGACCGCCGCCTCGCTGATCACCTTCCAGTGCGCGGCCCCCTTGAGCGCCTCGTCCGGATGCCGTGCGCGCCAGTGTTCGATGTGCTTGTGCGCGTTTTCGATCATCACCACCGCGGCATCCACCATCGCGCCGATGGCGATGGCAATACCACCCAAGGACATGATGTTGGCATTGACCCCCTGCTGCTGCATGACGATGAAAGCAATCAACACCCCCACCGGCAGCGAGATGATGGCCACCAGCGATGAGCGCAGGTGCCAGAGGAACACCAGGCAGACCAGCGCCACCACGATGAACTCCTCTACCAGCTTTAGGCTGAGGTTTTCCACGGCGCGGTCGATCAGGCTGCTGCGGTCGTAGGTGGTGACCACCTCCACCCCGGCGGGCAGGCTCTTCTGCAACTCGGCCAGGCGCTGCTGCACGGCGGCGATGGTGTCGCGGGCGTTCTTGCCGCTGCGCAGGATCACCACGCCGCCGACCACTTCGCCCTCGCCATCGAGCTCGGCGATGCCGCGGCGCATTTCCGGGCCGAGCTGGATATGGGCGATGTCGCCCAGCGTCACCGGTGTGCCGTTGGTGTCGAGTTTCAGCGGGATCGCGCGAAAATCCTGTGGCGACTGCAGATAGCCGGAGGCACGCACCATGTACTCCGCTTCGCCCAACTCCAGCACGCTGCCGCCGGTCTCGCGGTTGGCCGCGTCGATGGCCTGGGCCACCTGCTGCTGAGTGATGCCACGGCTGGCCATGCTCACCGGATCGAGCAGTACCTGGTACTGCTTGACCATGCCACCGATGCTGGCGACCTCTGCCACATTGGGCAGGGTTTTCAGCTCGTAGCGCAGGAACCAGTCCTGCAGCGAGCGCAGCTGAGCCAGGTCATGCCCGCCCGTGCGGTCCACCAGCGCGTACTGATAGATCCAGCCGACGCCGGTGGCATCGGGCCCAAGGCTCGGCGAGACCCCGGCGGGCAGGCGGCTCTGCACCTGGCTGAGGTATTCGAGCACCCGCGAGCGTGCCCAATACAGATCGGTGCCGTCCTCGAACAGTACGTAGACGTAGCTGTCGCCAAAGAACGAATAACCGCGCACCGTGGCCGCGCCGGGCACCGACAACATGGTGGTGGCCAGCGGGTAGGTGACCTGGTTTTCGACGATCTGCGGCGCCTGCCCCGGATACGGCGTGCGGATGATGACCTGCACGTCGGACAGGTCCGGCAAGGCATCGATGGCGCTGTTCTTGACCGACCAGGCGCCCCAGGCCACGGCAAACAGGGTAGCGAGCACGACCAGGAAGCGGTTGGCGACCGACCAGCGAATGACGGCGGCGATCATTGCGCGTGCTCCCCGTGCCCGGCGTGCTCAACGAGCTTGTCCATGCGCTCGATGAACAGACCATCGTCTCGCTGAGACACGCCGACGCGGACCCGATCCCCCGCCTTGAACCCCTGCAGCACGCTGGGGTCGCTCACTGGAAAGGGCATGGTCATGCCCGGCATGCCGAGCGTCTTGAACGGGCCATGGCTCAGGGTGACCATGTCCTCGTCGATCTCGACGATGCTGCCCTCGGCCTCGTGCAGGGCCGACGTGGCGGCAGCGGTCGGTGCTGCAGCGCCCGCCTCGATACCCCGCAGGCTGGCTTCGGAATCCAGCAGGAACTGTCCGGAGGCGACCACTTGCTGGCCCTCCTCGAGACCGTCGATGACCGCCGTGTCGAGACCCGCCTCTCGACCGACGCGCACGGGCACAGGTCGAAAGCGGCCATCCTCCTCGGCCAGCATCACCAGGGTACGTTTGCCGGTACGGATCAGCGCTTCGGTGGGCACCACCAGCGCCGACTGCGGGTCGCTGCTCAGGGTTACCGCCGCGGTCATCCCCGGGCGCAGGCGCCGTTCCGGGTTGGCCAGCTCCACCCGCACCTGTAGGGTGCGGCTCTGTAGGTCGGCCTGGGGCAGAACGGCCTGGATGCGGCCTGCGACCGGCTGGCCCGGAAACGCCGGCAGGCGCGCCTCGACCCGCTGGCCTTGTTGCAGAAGGGCCGCCTGCGCCTCGGGCACGGCGACCTCCAGCCAGACCCGATCCAGGCCATTGATCTGCGCCAGGGTGGCGCCGGCCGCCAGGGTCATGCCTTCGCGCACATCCAGGGACCTCAGCACGCCGCCGATGGGGCTGGTGACCGTCCAGGTGGTCTGTGCCTGGCCGGAGCGCTCCAGGCGCGCAATCAGCTCGGCAGGCATGCCGGCCAAGCGCAGGCGCTGGCGGGCTGCGGTCAGCAGTTCGGGTTCGTTGAGGTCGCGCAAGGCCAGGTATTCGGCCTGCACGGCATTCCACTGCGGCACCAGCAGGTCGGCCAGCGGCGCGCCCTGCTCAATCACATCTTGCGGAGCCCGGTCGTAGACACGCTCGACGAAGCCGCCACTGCGCGCCTGTACCAGGGCCACGTCACGCGCGTCGAAGGCCAGCACGCCGACGGCATCGAGCGTCTGACTGATCGTCTTGCGGCGCACCGCGGCCACACGCATACCGAGGTTCTGGGTGACACCCGGGGCGATGCGGACGCTGGCGGCGTCGGCGCCGTCCTCGGCATAGCGCGGCACCAGGTCCATGTCCATGAACGGCGACTTGCCGGGTTTGTCGAACTTCTGTTGGGGGTACATAGGGTCGTACCAGTACAACACTGCCCGGTCTTCGGCTGCGGGCTCGTCGGCACGCAGCGGGCCTGCCACGCTCACCAGCAGCGGCAGGCCGATCAGCCACGCCAGACGCTTGATCCTTGAGTTCATGGGGTATCTCCATAAGCGAAATGCAAGCGGGCGTTGGTCAGGGCGCGATCCCGGGCCACGTCGATGCGGCGAAGGCGGGTTTGCAGCAGCGCCTGGCGGGCCGCCACCACGGCGCCGAGTTCACCCCGACCGCCGCGGTAGTCGGCCAGGGCCAGGCGCACCCTGTCTTCGGCCAGTGGCACCAGGGTCTGGTCGAGGCGCGCCAGGCTGCTGCGCAGGCGTTGCAGTTCGGCGAGGTCAGCTGCCAGTACCTGGGCGTGCTGGCGCAGGGTGTCCTCGCGCTCGGCCGCCACTTGGGCGAGGCGCGCCTGTTCGGCGGCGATGCGCGGGTTCTGTCGGGAGCCGGCAAACAAGGGCAGATCGACACTGAGGCTGAGGCTGACCATGTCGCCAAAGGCCTCGCGGCGACCGTATTCCACACCCCAGGCCCAGTCCGGGCGCTTGTCGGCGACGGCTTCGCGCAGGCGCGCTTCGGCCTCGCGGATCAGCGGCTCGTACGCCTGCAGCTGCGGATGTTGGGGTAAGTGCTCCCGGTACCACGCCGCATCGGTCGGCCAGGCCGGCCAGTCGCCGCTCAGCGGCTGCTCGGCGGCCGCACCGATCCAGCGTCGCAGCGCGGCGCGGGCAACGGCCTGGTTGCGCAGCAACTCGTCCTCCTGCTCGGCGAGTAGCGCCGCTTCCTGACGGGGAACGATGCCGTCGGCGGCGCTGCCGGCACCGCCGGCGATCCGCGCCCGTACCGCGCGCTCGAACAGTCGGTTCTCGGCATAGAGTTGCTGGAACAGCGCGAGCTTCTCCTCGACCGAACGCGCCGCAATCCAAGCTTCGGCGACCTGCCGCCGCACTTCCAGTAGGGCGATGCGCTGGCGGGTTTGGGCCAGATCAACACCGGCCTCGGCGGCTTCGACCCGCGCCCGACGCTTGGCACTGTTGGGGACTTCCTGCACTAGACCGATGGCCTGCATGGTCATCGGCTCGGCATCGAAGCGCCAGGCTGAGTCGGCCTCGATGGGCACGTTGCGCATGCCAAGGTTGAGTTTGGGGTCGGGCAGCTCGCCAGCCGGGATGGCGGACTGGCGTGCAGCTTCCAGATTGGCCGCCTGAGCGGCCAGCGATGGCGCCTGGTTTTCCGCGAGGCGCTGGGCCTCATCCAGACTCAGAGCCGTCGCCAGGTCTGGCAGTACCAGGCTGCCGAGCAGCGCGACCAGCGTCAGGCGACGAGGTCGAAAATAAAACAGGGGCATGTGCTGATTCCATGTCTTCGAGCGGTGCGCCAGGCACACGCAGGAGCCGGCCGCACAAGGGTGCAGCCGGAATTCAGGCGACAGGAGTCAGGAACGGGGTGGGTGCCAGAGCGGCTCGGAGGTGCCAGGCAGAGGACTGAAGCTCAGAGGAAACGGCCCGGGTTGGCCGATCAGAGGCAGAGTGGTCTTGCTGGTGCCGACTTGCAACAGGCTGCCGGCCTTGCAGTCCAGGCCCGTTTTGCACGGCTGCTGATGATCGGCGTGCGCCTGGGCATCGCAGCACGAATCGAGGCTCGCCATCTGATCGCTCATGCCGTGGTGGTGGGCTTCATCGGCAACCGCCATGGGGGGCATCTGCGAGCCATGCATAGCGCAGGGCTGCGCCGACATCAGCAGGTGCGCCATCCCGTTGACGGGTAGCGTCACGCTGAACAGCAGGAAGAAGCACAGCCGCAGGAAGGGTTTCATGCTGGCGAGTCTAACGTCGGCCGACTCGCTGTCAATAACGGCCAGTGCTTTCCTTAGGTCAGAGGCGATCAATCTGGCCAGCAGTGGTCGTCTATAGCTCGGCCGGTAATTTGAATCGCCTACGCACATTTTGGCGTCCGCTTTTGGCCGTTAGCTGCCCCTCTGGGAATGAAGTCTTCTTCGAACTCAGAACTCAGTACAGATCAGTACGCCTAGTCGGCTTCACCGCCTGGATAAAGCTATAACCCAGGCCGATATCGGTGATCACGCGGGTAATCATGGCGGGGATGGCGATCAGCGCGTGGATCAGCATCGCCAGCGCCGCGTAGGTGCCGAACTCGACGGCGCGCAGGGGCAGCGGCAGCGGGTCGCGGCGGCTTTCCAGCAGTTCCTGGCGCAGGGCGGGCAGGTCGGGCCAGTGGTCCGCGTCGATCCGCTCGCGCATGCCCAGCGGGTACAGGTTGCGGCTGCGGCAGCCGCGGCGGAAGGCGTGCCACATGCGTTTGGGCTGCAGCACCAGGCCGGTGGAGAGGGCGATCAGGTTCATGGTGCCGAGCAGTGGCGAATCGAGCATCGAGCCGGTGCCCAGTTCCCAGGCGCTGACTTCGCCCTCGCCGATGCGCCCGGTGCTGTAGCCGGTCGTGATGTGGTGCAGGTCGTGGTACTTCAGGTAGATGTGCCGCGTCTCGATGTTCGGCAGCGGCACCAGCAGGCAGCCGGTGTAGACCGGCACCGTGCAGGCCTGGCGGTCGGCGGTGTCGCTGAAGCCGCAGCGGCGGTAGAAGGCGGCGAGTTCTTCCTTGAGGGTCATGGGTTCCATCCCTGGAGCGGTTGTCAGCGCGGGTAGAGCGGCGGCAGCGGGCTGGCCTCCTGCGGGTTGGCAGTCGCTTCCAGGGCCGGCAGGCTGCGTACCGCCTTCCACAGGCTCTCGCCCTGCCACTGGTGGCCGCTCTCGCTGTACAGCGCGCCGTTGAGGCCGTCGAGGGCTTCGGACAGCGGTACGAAGCGCGCGGCCATGTCGGCCAGGGTTTCCGGCTGCTGGCGGGCCCAGGCATCCAGGGCCTGGCGGGTGGCGTGCGGGTCGTTGGCCTGGCAGGCGCGCTTGAGGTCGTCGAGCAGGGTGCGCGGGCTGGGGCCGGTCTGCGCGCTGGGCAGGATGGCCGGTTGGCGGCGCGCGTGCCACCACAGGCCGAAGCCCAGCGCGGTGCTCAGGGCGAGCAGGGCGCTGGCCAGTTGCCAGGGCCAGAGCAGCGGCAACTCGCCGTCGGCGGCCGCGCTCGGCGTGCCGACCGCCGCCTCCACCTCGAGGCTGGGATTGGCCGCCACCTCCAGGGTGCGTGCCGGCAGGCTGGCGGTCTCCAGGCGATCCTGTTCGGTGTTCCACCACAGCACTTCCACCGCCGGCAGGCTGATCTGGCCACTCTGGCTCGGCACCAGGGCTTCGCTCTCCTCGCGGCTGCCGATCAGGCCCTTGTCGCCGGTTTCGTTGCGCAGTTGCGGTTGGTCCGGGTAGCGGCGCAGGGCGCGGCTGTCCTGGATCGGCAGTGGCGGCAGCTGGGCGCTGGACAGGCCCTCGGCGCGCAGCATCAGGCTGCGGGTCAGCGAATCGCCGACGCTGACGTCCTTGGGCTCCGGGTTCCAGGCCTCGCTCAGGCTCAGGGCGCGGGCCGGCAGCCAGGGCGCGCTGGCCGGCCAGCTGGCCGGGCGCGGCTTGACGCTGAGCGGGATCTGCGGCGAGCGGACCCGGGTCAGGCGCCCGGGGCGCGGGCCGAAGGGGTTGAATTCGTAGTCGTTGGAGCGCTCCACCGGGGTGGCGCTGAACACCTGCGAGGGAATCGTCAGCTCGCCGCTGTGCTGCGGGAAGATGGCGTAGCGCAGCTCGATCACGCCGTGGCGCACGCCGTTGATGTCGGTCTCGAAGGTGCGCGGCTCGCCCAGCTGCTCGACGCGGGCGTCGGGGATGCTGAGCGGAGTCAGGCTGCTGTCGTCGAACAGCGACACCGAGTGGTAGATGCGCAGGGTCAGCACCGCCTGGGCCTGCACGTAGACGCTTTCGCGATCCAGGCTGGCGTCGATGAAGATGGGGGCCAGCTTGCCGCTGCCGCCGGGGTCGCTCTTGGTCACCTGCAGGGTGATCGGCTGGCTCTGCGCGTCGCCCAGCTTGAGCGGCGGCACCAGCACGTAGCCGCTCTGCAGCGGCAGCAGGGTGACTATCCAGCGGGTGCTGGCGCGGGCCTTGCCGCCGAAGCTGGACAGGCGGTTCTCCTGGCGCGTGCTGACCACCTCGAAGTTCTGCTTGAGCGGTGCGAGGTCGGGCATGCCGAACTGGGTGACGTCCTCGGACTCGAGGATCAGGTCGAAGGTCTCGCCCTCGTTCAGCCGCGCACGGTCGACGGTGGCGGAGAAGCCGGCGGCCAGCGCCTGGGCGCCGGCCAGGCAGAGGAGGAGGGCGCAAAGCAGGCGTTTCATCGAGACTGTTCCTGGCGCTGCTGTTGTTCGTAGAGGAATTTGCGCCGCAGCAGTTCGCCCGGGTCGTCCGGGATCTGCCGCAACCATTGTTCCAGAGCGTCGCGCTGCTCGCCGTCCAGCGGCTCGGCGCTGGCGGCCTGGGGCGCGTCCGCGTTGTCGCCGGCGCCGGGTTGCGCCTGGCCGTCCTGCGTCTGCTCCTGGCTGGCGTCATTCTGCGCCTGGCCCTGTCGTTGCGGCTGGGCGTCCGGCTGCTGCTCCTGCGCGGTCGTCTGTTGCTGTGACTGGGCCTGCTGTTCCTGCGCCTGTGGCGGTTGCCCGGGCTGCGGCTGGCCGGAGGAGGGCTGCGGCTGTTCCTCGCCCTGCTGCGCCTGGTCGCCCTGTTGCGACTGCTGCTGTTGCTGCTGGCGCAGCAGCTGTTCGACCAGGGCCTTGTTCTGCAGTGCCGGCTGCAGGTCGGGCTGGCGCTCCAGGGCCTGCTCGTAGGCGTCCAGCGCGGCCTCCAGCTCGTTGCTGCGGGCCAGGGCGTTGCCGCGATTGTAGTGGGCGCTGGCGCTGTCGGACTGGGCGAAGCGCTCGGCGGCGGCCTGGTAGTCGCCGGCGCGGTACAGCGCCTCGCCTTGCCACTGCGGGTCCGCGAAGCGCTCGGCGGCTTCCCTGGGCTTGTCCGCCTGCAGCAGGCGCTGGCCCTGCTGGTCCGGGCGCAGCCAGAGGTCGTCCCAGCCCAGGGCGTAGCCGGGTTGCGGGGCCAGCCCGAGCAGCAGCGGCAGGCAGAACAGCCAGCCGCGGCGCCCGGCGCAGGCGGCGAGCAACAGCAGTGGCAGCAGCAGCCAGTGGCCCTGGTCGGCCCAGGCCGCCAGCTGCGTCGGCTCGCCGCCTTCGCGCAGCTCCTGCGGGCCGTCGAGCAGGCCGAGGCCCTGCAGGTCGCCGTCGTCCAGGCGCGCCTTGCGGTACTGGCCGCCCAGTTCGGCGGCGAAGCGGCGCAGGCCGGCGCTGTCCAGGCGTGGCAGGAGGATGGCGCCTGCGGCGTCCTTGAGGAAGCTGCCGTCGGCGCCGCGGATCGGCGCGCCCTGGGTGGTGCCGATGCCGAGGATGGCCAGGCGCTCGCCGCGATTGCCCAGGGCCTGGCGGATGCCGCCGCGCTCTTGCTCGCTCAGTTCGCTGCCGATCAGCAGCAGCCGGCCGCGGCCCTGGGCGCCCTGTTCCAGCAGCTGCAGGGCGCGGCGCACGGCGAGGTCGGCGCGGCGCCCGGGCTCGGGCATGATCGACGGCTTGACCGCCTCCAGCAGGTTGCCCGCGGTGGCCAGGTCGTCGGACAGCGGCACCAGCACATGGGCGCTGCCGGCGTAGACGACGATCGCGGTCTGCGCATCGCTGCGCGCCTGCAGCAGGTCGAGCAGCTTGCGCCGGGCCTGTTCCAGGCGGTTCGGCGCGGCATCGGTGGCGAGCATCGCCGGGGTCAGTTCGAGCAGCACCACCAGCGGGTCGGCGCGCTTCTGGCTGGCCTGCTCCAGGCGTTGCCAGCTCGGTCCGAGCAGGGCCAGCAGGGCCAGCAGCCAGGCCAGGCCGAGGGCGATCCACGGCAGCTTGCTGGCGCGTGCACGGCCGCCGGCCAGCAGCACGGCCTGGAAGGCAGCCGGCAGCAGCAGCTGCCAGCGTCCGCTGCGGCGCTCGCGGTGCCACAGTTGCCACAGCAGCCAGGCCAGCAGCGGCAGCGCCAGCAGCCAGAGCGGGCGCAGCCAGTGGGTCCAGAGCAGCTCCATCAGGCTCCTCCCCCGAAGCGCGCGGCCAGTGCCTGCCAGCGCTGCGGCCACAGCTCGCGCGCCACCAGCAGCAGGCTGAGCAGCAGCGCCGCGCCCAGCGGCCAGGGGTACAGGGCCTGGGCCGGGCGCGCGCGGGTCGGCAGCTGGGCGGCCGGCTCCAGCTGGTCGAGGGCTTCCTCGATGTTCTGCAGCTCTTCCGTGGTGCGGGCGCGGAAGTAGCGGCCGCCGGTCTGCTCGGCGATCTCGATCAGGGTGGCTTCGTCCAAGTCGACGCCGGGGTTGAGCCCGAGCATGCCCATGATCCCGCTCTGCCGTGGGTCGGCGCCGATGCCGATGGTGTAGATCTTGACCCGCTGCTCGGCGGCCAGGCGCGCGGCGGTCTTGGGTTCGATCTCGCCGCCGTTGTTGGCACCGTCGGTGATCAGCACCAGCACGCGGCTGTCGGCCGGGCGCTGGCGCAGGCGCTTGACGGCCAGGCCGATGGCATCGCCGATGGCGGTCTGCGGCCCGGCGATGTTGATCAGCGCCTCGTCCAGCCAGGTGCGCACGGTGTGGCGGTCGAAGGTCAGCGGTGACTGCAGGTAGGCCTGGCTGCCGAACAGGATCAGGCCGACGCGGTCGCCGCGGCGGTCCTCGACGAAGTCGCCGAACAGGCGCTTGACCAGCTCCAGGCGCGAGATGTCCTCGCCGTCCCACTGCATGTCGGCGTGGTCCATCGAGCCGGATACGTCCACCGCCAGCAGCAGGTCGCGACCGCTGGCCGGCAGCGGCAGGGGCTCGCCGACCCATTCCGGGCGGGCGGCGGCGATGATCAGGAACATCCACAGCAGGACGAAGGGCGCCTGCTGGCGCCAGGCCGGCAGCCTGGCACGGGCGCGGCGGCCGCTGAGGCCCTCGAGTTCGGCGAGGAAGCTGACCTTGAGCGCCGCCTCGCCGCTGTCCGCCGCCGGCAGCAGGGCGCGCAGCAGCCAGGGCAGCGGGGCGAGCAGGAAGACCCAGGGCCAGGCGAACTCAAACATGCTTGCGAATCCAGGTGTCGACGGCCTGGTTGAGGCCGTTGATGGCCTTGTCGTCGAGGCTGCAGTGGCTGCGGTAGGTGCCTTCGACCAGGATCATCCAGCGGGTCAGGCCGGCGGCCGGGCAGCGGCTGTCGAGGAAGGCCAGCCAGGCGCGGCCGCTGAGCACGTGGCTGTTGTCGTTGGGGTAGTGGGCGCGCGCCAGGCGCTTGAGCAGGGCGTTGAGCTGCTGCAGCCAGGGGCCGGCGTGCTGGCCGTCGTAGGGGCGCACCAGGCGCGCCAGCTCGGCCAGGGCGGCCTGGCGCAGCGGGTCGAGCGGCTGTTCCTGCGCCTGCTGTGCGCGGCGCCGGCGCGGCAGGTGGCGGCGCAGCAGCCACAGGCCCCAGAGCAGCAGCGGAACGAGCACCAGCAGCGCCCACCAGCCGGGCGCCGGCGGCCACCAGGGCACCGGCGGCGGGGCGATGGTCGGTTGCAGCTGGTCGAGCGGGTTCATCCGCGCCGGCCCTGCTGGTTGAGGTGTTCGTGCAGCTGCTCGACCAGGTCCAGCCCGGTGCTCAGGGCCAGCAGCGGCACGCCGAGTTTCTGTGCCAGGCGCTGCCAGCGCGCGCGGCGCTGTTCGGCCAGGCCGCGATAGGCGGCGCGCAGCTCGCCGGCATGGGTGTCCAGCTCCAGCTGCGCGCCGTGTTCGACGAAGCGCAGCAGGCCGGCGGCCGGCAGGCCGTGGTCGAGCGGGTCGGACACCGGCAGCAGGAGCAGGTCGGTGTGCCGCGCCAGCAGGCCGAGCTGCTGTTCGGCGGCGTCGTTGAGCGCGCGCTCGTCGCAGACGATGATCGCCAGGCTGCCGGGGCGCAGCACCTCGCGGGCGCGGCGCAGGGCCAGGCCGAAGTTGTCGCGGCCGTTCTGTGCGTCCGGGTGCAGGGCCTGGTTGGCCCGCGCCAGGCGGTTGAGCAGCTGCAGCAGGCTCTGCTTGCTGCGCCTGGGCTTGATCTCGTGGTGCTCGGCATCGCCGAACACCAGGCCGCCGATGCGGTCGTTGTGCGCCAGCGCGGCCCAGCCGAACAGCGCGGCGGCCTGGGCGGCGAGCACCGACTTGAACTGCAGGGCCGAGCCGAAGAACAGCCGCCGGCTCTGCTCGACCATGATGAAGATGGGCCGCTCGCGCTCCTCGTGGAACAGCTTGGTGTGCGGCTCCTGGGTGCGCGCGGTGACGCGCCAGTCGATGGTGCGCACGTCGTCGCCGGGCTGGTAGATGCGCACCTGGTCGAAGTCGACGCCGCGCCCGCGCAGCTTGGAGTGGTGCAGGCCGATCAGCGGGCTGCGCTTGGCCGGGGTGGAGAACAGCTGCACCTCGCGCACGCGGTGGCGCATCTCGATCAGCTCGGCGAGGCTGACGCGGATGCCGGGAGGCGTGGGCTGGACGTGCATGGAAGCAGGGCCTTAACGGGTAGCGCAGAGGTGCTCCCTCTCCCATTGATGGGAGAGGGTTGGAGAGAGGGCGCATGGCCAGTGGCCCTCTCCCCCGGCCCCTCTCCCGCAGGCGGGAGAGGCGAGGCTGGTTGTCGCGTTCGGCATCAGGCCACCGCCACCACGTCGAGGATGCGCTGGATCACCCGATCCTGGTCGATACCGGCCGCCTCGGCCTCGAACGACAGGATGATGCGGTGGCGCAGCACGTCGAACAGCACCGCCTGGATGTCCTCGGGGCTGACGAAGTCGCGCCCGGCCAGCCAGGCGTGGGCGCGCGCGCAGCGGTCGAGGGCGATCGAGCCGCGCGGGCTGGCGCCGTAGGCGATCCACTCGGCCAGCTCGGCGTCGTGCTTGGCCGGGGTGCGGGTGGCCATCACCAGCTGCACCAGGTATTCCTCCACGGCGTCGGCCATGTACAGGCCGAGGATCTCCTGGCGCGCGGCGAAGATCGCCTGCTGGCTGACCCGGTGTTCCGGCTTGGCCTCGCCGTTGAGAGCGTCGCCGCGGGCCTGGGCGAGGATCCTGCGCTCCACGCTGGCGTCGGGGAAGCCGATCTTCACGTGCATCAGGAAGCGGTCGAGCTGGGCCTCGGGCAGGGGGTAGGTGCCTTCCTGCTCGATGGGGTTCTGCGTGGCCATCACCAGGAACAGCGGCGACAGGTCGTAGGTCGAGCGGCCGATGCTGACCTGGCGCTCGGCCATGGCCTCCAGCAGCGCCGACTGCACCTTGGCCGGGGCGCGGTTGATCTCGTCGGCCAGCACCAGGTTGTGGAAGATCGGCCCCTGCTGGAACACGAAGCTGCCGGTTTCCGGACGATAGATCTCGGTGCCGGTGATGTCGGCGGGGAGCAGGTCGGGGGTGAACTGGATGCGGTGGAACTCGGCCTCGATGCCCTCGGCCAGCTCCTTGATCGCCTTGGTCTTGGCCAGGCCGGGGGCGCCTTCGACCAGCAGGTGGCCGTCGGCCAGCAGGGCGATCAGCAGGCGCTCGATGAGCCTTTCCTGACCGAGAATCTGGGTAGCGAGAAACTGCCGCAGCGCGACTAGGGCTTCGCGATGTTCCATCGAAATCTTCCTGGAGGGACTGACGGGTCGTCGAACTCACCCGATCGGGCCGCTAAATGTACTGCATCGCCCCGGCCTCGTGCAGGTCCCGCGTCGGTATTGCCGAGCGGTTCCGCTTCGCGGCGGCTCAGGCCGCGTCGGGCGGCGCGGCCAACTGCCGCGGCGGGTTGCTCCAGCGCAGGCGGCTGCTGGCCGAGGCCGGCCCGCGCACGTCGGGGGCGCCGAACAGGCGCACCGCCAGGTAGTAGGCGAAGGCCAGCGGCCAGGCCATGCCGGCCTCGCGCAGCATGCGCAGGAACAACAGGTCGGCCTCGTGCTTGGCCACCGGGGCGGCGTTCAGGTACTGGTAGAGCGCGTCGTGCACCAGGCTGGCCGGGTGCGCCAGCGGCCAGAACACCTCTTCCTCGCGCAGCTCCTCGCCGCACAGGCGCAGCACCCGGTGCGGCTTCTCCCACCAGTCGGGGATGCCGATGATCGCCAGCCAGTAGAAGGGCACCTTGGGCGTGCAGCCGTCCCAGGCGTAGGTGCTCGGCTGGGCGAGGTCGTAGCGCACCTCGGCGGCGCACAGGTCGACCTGCGAGGCGCCGGGGTTGACCACCAGCCAGCCGTCGTGGAGCAGCAGCCACTCGCCGTAGAAGTAGCGCCCGGCGAACTCCGGGCAATGGCGCACGAAGGGGCGGTCGATGTAGTTGAGCCAGGGCCCGCTGTGGTCGCGCTGGGCGAAGCCCCACTTGGCCTGGGCCGCCTGGTTGAGCGCCAGGGCCCGGCGCTGCCGCTCGTGGCGGCCGACCCAGCGCGGCAGCAGCACGCCCAGGTAGATGGGGCCGCCGGCCCACAGCAGCGGCCCGAGCAGCTGCGGCTGCAGCCAGGCGGCCAGGCCGAGCAGGGCCAGGCCGATGGCGCTGATCAGCAGGTTGCCGTAGTGCAGGAACAGATGACGGTGATGCGCAGGCTGCATGGCTTCCCTTCCCGATTGCATAGATCGGAACCTTATCAGCGGATGCACCTGCATGGCGATGAACGAATATGTCGCGCCGCCGCAATCCAGCTGCCATGGGCGGCCGCTAAGCTTGCGTGACCTCGTGGTCGCCCTGCGCCTGCCGAGTCCGCCTTATCGCCTAGACTCCTTGCAAGCCCGGCGCCGCGCGCCCAAAGACGAACAACAACTCCAGCGGAGCATCACCATGGCGTTCTTCACTGCTGCCAGCAAGGCCGACTTCCAGCATCAACTGCAAGCGGCCCTGGCCCAGCACGTCAGCGACAAGGCGCTGCCACAAGTGGCCCTGTTCGCCGAGCAGTTCTTCGGCATCGTTTCCCTCGACGAACTCACCCAGCGCCGCATGAGCGACCTGGCCGGCTGCACCCTGTCGTCCTGGCGCCTGCTCGAGCGCTTCGACGGCAAGCCGCTGGTGCGGGCCTACAACCCGGACTACGAGAAGCACGGCTGGCAGTCCACCCACACCGCCGTCGAGGTGCTGCATCCGGACCTGCCGTTCCTGGTCGACTCGGTGCGCATGGAGCTGAACCGCCGCGGCTACAGCATCCACACCCTGCAGAACAGCGTGTTCAGCGTGAAGCGCAAGAAGGGTGGCGAGCTGCAGGAAATCCTCAGCAAGGGCTCGGCCGGCAAGGAGGTACAGCAGGAGGCGCTGATGTACCTGGAGATCGACCGCTGCGCCAGCGTCGGCGAGCTGCGCACCCTGGAGAAGGCCCTGCACGAGGTGCTCGGCGAGGTGCGCCTGGCGGTGGCCGACTTCGCCCCAATGAAGGCCAAGGCCGAGCAGCTGCTGGCCTGGCTGGGCAAGGCCAAGCTCAAGGTCGACGGCGCCGAGCTGGCCGAGGTCAAGACCTTCCTCGAATACCTGCTGGACAACCACTTCACCTTCCTCGGCTACGAGGAGTTCACCGTGGTCGAGGAGAAGGACGGCGGCCACCTGGTGTACGACCAGGCCTCGCTGCTCGGCCTGTCCAAACAGCTGCGCGCCGGCCTGTCGAAGGACGAGCTGCACATCGAGAAGGAGGCGGTGGACTACCTGCGCGAGCCGCTGCTGCTGTCCTTCGCCAAGGCCGCCACGCCGAGCCGCGTGCACCGCCCGGCCTACCCGGACTTCGTCTCCATCCGCGAACTGGACGCCAAGGGCAAGGTGATCAAGGAATGCCGCTTCATGGGCCTGTACACCTCCTCGGTGTACGCCGAGAGCGTCAACCGCATCCCCTACATCCGCCGCAAGGTCGACGAGATTTCCCGCCGTTCCGGCTTCGACCGCAAGGCGCACCTGGGCAAGGAGCTGGAGCAGGTGCTGGAGGTGCTGCCGCGCGACGACCTGTTCCAGACCCCGGTGGACGACCTGTTCAACACCGCCATCGCCATCGTGCAGATTCAAGAGCGCAACAAGCTGCGCCTGTTCCTGCGCCGCGACCCCTACGGCCGCTTCGCCTACTGCCTGGCCTACGTGCCGCGCGACGTGTACTCCACCGAGACGCGCCTGAAGATCCAGCAGATCCTCATGGAGCGCCTGCAGGCCAGCGACTGCGAGTTCTGGACCTACTTCTCCGAATCCGTGCTGGCGCGCGTGCAGTTCATCCTCAAGGTGGACCCGAAGAACCGCGTGCAGATCGACCCGGCGCGCCTGGAGAAGGAAGTGATCCAGGCCTGCCGCTCGTGGAAGGACGACTACGCCAGCCTGATCGTCGAGAGCTTCGGCGAGGCCCAGGGCACCCAGGTGCTGGCCGACTTCCCGAAAGGCTTCCCGGCCGGCTACACCGAGCGCTTCGCCCCGCATTCGGCGGTGGTCGACATGCAGCACCTGCTCAGCCTGTCCGACGAGCGTCCGCTGGTGATGAGCTTCTATCAGCCGCTGGCCCAGGCCGAGCAGGAGCTGCACTGCAAGCTGTACCACGCCGACACGCCGCTGCCGCTGTCGGACGTGCTGCCGATCCTGGAGAACCTCGGCCTGCGCGTGCTCGGCGAGTTCCCCTACAAGCTGCGCCGGGTCGACGGCCGCGAGTTCTGGATCCACGACTTCGCCTTCACCACCGCCGAGGGCGTCGACGTCGACATCCAGCAGCTCAACGAGACCCTGCAGGACGCCTTCGTCCACATCGTCAGCGGTGACGCCGAGAACGACGGCTTCAACCGCCTGGTGCTGACCGCCGCCATGCCCTGGCGCGACGTGGCGTTGCTGCGCGCCTACGCCCGCTACCTCAAGCAGATCCGCCTGGGCTTCGACCTCGGCTATATCGCGTCGACTTTGGTGAATCATGCCGATATCGCCAAGGAGCTGGTGCGCCTGTTCCGCACCCGCTTCTACCTGGCGCGCAAGCTGGCCGTAGAGGACCTGGAGGACAAGCAGCAGAAGCTCGAACAGGCCATCCTCGCCGCCCTCGACAACGTCGCGGTGCTCAACGAGGACCGCATCCTGCGCCGCTACCTGGACCTGATCAAGGCCACCCTGCGCACCAACTTCTTCCAGAACGGTGCCGACGGCCAGCCCAAGGCCTACTTCAGCTTCAAGCTCAGCCCGCGGCTGATTCCGGAGATTCCGCGGCCGGTACCGAAGTTCGAGATCTTCGTCTACAGCCCGCGCGTCGAGGGCGTGCACCTGCGCTTCGGCGACGTGGCCCGCGGCGGCCTGCGCTGGTCGGATCGCGAGGAAGACTTCCGCACCGAGGTGCTCGGCCTGGTCAAGGCGCAGCAGGTGAAGAACGCGGTGATCGTGCCGATGGGCGCCAAGGGCGGCTTCGTGCCGCGCCGGCTGCCGGCGGGCGGCTCGCGCGACGAGGTGCTGGCCGAGGGCATCGCCTGCTATCGCATCTTCATCAGCGGCCTGCTGGACATCACCGACAACCTCAAGGAAGGCCAGGTGGTGCCGCCGGAAGGCGTGGTGCGCCACGATCCGGATGACCCCTACCTGGTGGTGGCAGCGGACAAGGGCACCGCGACCTTCTCCGACATCGCCAACGGCATCGCCCTGGATTACGGCTTCTGGCTGGGCGATGCCTTCGCCTCCGGTGGTTCGGCCGGCTACGATCACAAGGGCATGGGCATCACCGCCAAGGGCGGCTGGGTCAGCGTGCAGCGCCACTTCCGCGAGCGCGGCATCGACGTGCAGAAGGACCCGATTACGGTCATCGGCATTGGCGACATGGCCGGCGACGTGTTCGGCAACGGCCTGCTGCTGTCGGACCAGCTGCAGCTGGTGGCCGCCTTCAACCACCTGCACATTTTCATCGACCCCAACCCGGATGCGGCCAATAGCTTCGCCGAGCGCAAGCGCCTGTTCGAACTGCCGCGCTCGTCCTGGGCCGACTACGACGCCAAGCTGATTTCCGAGGGCGGTGGCATCTTCCTGCGCAGCGCCAAGAGCATCGCCATCAGCCCGCAGATGAAGGCGCGTTTCGACATCCAGGCCGACAAGCTGGCCCCCACCGAGCTCCTCAACGCCCTACTCAAGGCCCCGGTGGACCTGATCTGGAACGGCGGTATCGGCACCTATGTCAAGTCCAGCAAGGAAACCCACGCCGACGTCGGCGACAAGGCCAACGACGGCCTGCGCGTCAACGGCTGTGAGCTGCGCGCCAAGGTGGTGGGCGAGGGCGGCAACCTCGGCATGACCCAGCTCGGCCGCGTCGAGTTCGGCCTCAACGGTGGCGCCAGCAACACCGACTTCATCGACAACGCCGGCGGCGTGGACTGCTCCGACCACGAGGTGAACATCAAGATTCTCCTCGGCGGCATCGTCGGCGCCGGCGACATGACCGAGAAACAGTGCAACAAGCTGCTGGCCGACATGACCGACGACGTCGCCGCGCTGGTGCTGGGCAACAACTACAAGCAGACCCAGGCCCTGTCCCTGGCCGAGCGCCGCGCCCGCGAGCGCCTGCCGGAGTACAAGCGCCTGATGGCCGCGCTGGAGGCCGCCGGCAAGCTGGACCGCGCCCTGGAGTTCCTGCCCTCCGACGACGAGCTCAACGAGCGCGCCGCCAATGGCCGCGGCCTGACCCGGCCGGAGCTGTCGGTGCTGATCTCCTACAGCAAGATCGACCTCAAGGAGGCGCTGCTCAAATCCCTGGTGCCGGACGACGACTACCTGGCCCGCGAGATGGAGACCGCCTTCCCGGCGCGCCTGGCGCAGAAGTACGGCGAGGCCATGCGTCGCCACCGCCTCAAGCGCGAGATTGTCAGCACGCAGATCGCCAACGACCTGGTCAACCACATGGGCATCACCTTCGTGCAGCGCCTGAAGGAGTCCACCGGCATGAGCGCGGCCAACGTCGCCGGCGCCTACGTCATCGTCCGCGACGTGTTCCGCCTGCCGCACTGGTGGGCGCAGATCGAGGCGCTGGATTACAAGGTGCCGGCCGAACTGCAGCTGCAGCTGATGGACGAGCTGATGCGCCTGGGCCGCCGCGCCACCCGCTGGTTCCTGCGCAGCCGCCGCGACGACCTGGACGCCGCCCGCGACGTCGGCCACTTCGCCCCGCGCGTGGCCGAGCTGGCCGGGCGCCTGGACGAGCTGCTGGAAGGCCCGGCCCGCGAGCAGTGGCTGGCGCGCTACCAGAGCTTCGTCGAGGCCGGCGCGCCGGAGGAACTGGCCCGCGTGGTCGCCGGCACCAGCCACCTCTACACCCTGCTGCCGATCATCGAGGCCGCCGATCTCACCGGCCAGCCGGCGGCGGACGTGGCCACCGCCTACTTCGCCGTGGGTGGCGCGCTGGAGCTGGCCTGGTACCTGCAGCAGATCACCAACCTGCCGGTGGAGAACAACTGGCAGGCCCTGGCCCGCGAGGCGTTCCGCGACGATCTGGACTGGCAGCAGCGCGCCATCACCGTGGCCGTGCTGCAGATGGCCGATGGCCCGGCGGACATCGAGGAGCGCGTCGGCTACTGGCTGGAGCAGCACAAGCCGCTGGTGCAGCGCTGGCTGGCCATGCAGGCCGACCTGCGCGCGGCCACCGGCACCGACTACGCCATGTACACCGTGGCCAGCCGCGAGCTGATGGACCTGGCGCAGAGCGACAAGCAGGGGGTGTGCATTCCCTGACGGGCGCCTTCGTGGGATGGGTCGGGCCGCATAGGTTAGCCGCATGGCGGCGTAACCCATCGGCGTGGTCTCGATGGGTATCGGGGCGTCGCCCCTCAACCCATCCTACGTCCTGAGGCTTGTCACCCCCTCCTTCTGGGAGAGGGACTGGCCTGTATGCGCTGCCTCGGTTAGCCTGCTCGAAAAAATAAGTTCGTCAGACGGGGGAGGGCCCGTGTTTCGGCACGGGCCTTGCCTCGGCAAGCGGACAGCGGAGAGCAGTCATGACCGACATTCTGATTCTGACCCACGTCGATTATTGTCCCCCGGGTCACCTGGCCAGCGTCCTGCAGGCCCAGCAACTCGACTTCAACGTGCTGCGCGCCGACCTCGGCGAGCTCGACGGCTACGACCTGGATCGTCCCCGCGCGGTGGCGGTGATGGGCGGGCCGATGAGTGTGAACGACGAGCTGCCCTGGATAGGGGCGGAAATCGAAGCCTTGCGCCACTTCATCCAGCGCGACATTCCCCTGATCGGCCACTGCCTGGGCGGCCAGCTGATCGCCAAGGCGCTGGGCGCCTCGGTGCATCGCATGCCCTACACCGAAGTGGGCTGGCAGCCCCTGCAGCGCCGCGACAACGGCAACCCCTGGCTGGCGCACCTGCCGCGCGAGTTCCCGGTGTACCAGTGGCACAGCGACACCTTCGAGCTGCCGGCCGGCGCCGAGTGGTTGCTGTCCAGCCCCTGGTGCCCGAACCAGGGCTTCGCCTGGGGCGACAAGGTGCTGGCCCTGCAGGGCCATCCCGAGGTGACGGTGGAGGTGGTGGAGAACTGGCTGCGCGACTGGTCGCACCTGCTCGACGAGACCCAGGCCAGCCAGCAGGGCCTGCGCCAGATGCTGGCCGACCTGCCGAACCGGGTCAGCGCGCTCAACCGGGTGGCCGAGGGCTTCTACCAGCACTGGCTGCGCCTGGCCTTCGGCGACCGCCCGGTAGCCCAGGCGGTTTGAACGCCACCTCCCTCTCCCGTTCACGGCAGAGGGGCCGGGGGAGAGGGCGCTGCCTCCTGACTCTGTCGCGCGCGGACAGGCTCCATGGCGAGGCCGTCCAGTCGTAGCCCGGATGCAATCCGGGGGCGGATCTGCCTGCCTTCCGGATGGCATTCGGGCTACTGCGCCACGCGCCA
>JAJLLC010000061.1:0-29577 GCA_033838285.1 Pseudomonadaceae bacterium | reverse complement strand
GTAGTGAAACGACGCATCGCCGATGGTAGTGTGGGGCTTCCCCATGTGAGAGTAGGTCATCGTCAAGCTCCTATCCCCAAACCCCAGTCGAGCAATCGGCTGGGGTTTGGTCTTTTGGGGCTCGGAATATCGGCAGAGCATATCGCCGGACGAGCAGCCGCAACGAGCATGGGTTAGGCTTGCTCTGCCGGCCCGGCGATGAGCTAGCTTGAACGCGGTTGGAAATCACGCCTCGCAAGGAGGCCCGTGAAACCGCCCCGAAGAATGGAGCCTTCCTGAATGACCAAGCTGAAGACAGCTGAGACCCGCCATACCACCAACTGGTCGGCAATCTGGATTCTGCCGCTGATTGCCTTGCTGATCGGCTCCTGGCTGGGGTGGCGGGCCTACGATCAGGCCGGTATCGAGATCCAGATATTCTTTCCCTCCGGGGATGGCATTCAGGTCAATAAGACCGAGGTCATCTACAAAGGGATGTCCATCGGCAAGGTGATCGGCATGGAGCTGGATGGCCAAGGTGAGGAAAGGGGGGTAAAGGTCACCCTGGAGATGGACAAGCGGGTAGAGCCTCACCTGCGCAGCAACACCCGTTTCTGGCTGGTCAAGCCGAGCGTCACGCTGGCCGGCATCACCGGATTGGAGACTCTGGTTTCCGGCAATTACATCGCGGCCAGCCCCGGCGATGGAGAGCCGACTCGCAAGTTCGTCGCGCTCACCGAAGCGCCACCCTTGGCCGATACGGTGCCCGGGCTGCATCTGACCCTCAAGGCCGACCGGCTGGGCTCGCTCGACCGCGACAGCCCGGTGTTCTACAGGCAGATTCAGGTCGGTCGAGTGAAAAGCTACGAACTGGCCGAGGACCAGACCACGGTGGAGATCAAGATCTTCATCCAGCCTGAGTTCTCTGGGTTGGTGCGCAAGCACACGCGCTTCTGGAATGCCAGCGGCGTGTCCATCGACGCCGGCCTGTCGGGCGTCAAGGTGCGTACCGAGTCGCTGGCCAGCATAGTGGCGGGCGGTATCGCCTTTGCTACACCAGAGCATCGCAAGGACAGCCCCGCAACCGACCCCGCCATTCCTTTCCGCCTGTATGAGGATTTCGATGCCGCCCAGGCGGGTATCAAGGTCACCCTCAAACTGACCGATTACGAGGGAGTGGAACCGGGGCGAACCCCGGTGATGTACAAGGGCGTGCAGGTCGGCACGCTCAAGACCATCAAGGTGGCGGCCGACCTGGACTCGGCTTCGGTCGATCTGACCCTGGATCCGCGCACCGAAGATTATCTGACCGACGGCGCCGAGTTCTGGATGGTCAAACCGTCGATATCCCTGGCCGGCATCACCGGGCTGGAAGCTCTGGTCAAGGGCAACTACATCGCCATCAAGCCTGGGGCCAAGGGCGGTACACCGCAGCGCGAATTCGCGGCGCGGGCCAAGGCGCCACCCCTGGATATCGACGCGCCCGGCCTGCACCTGGTGCTGTTCGCCGACACCCTGGGCTCGCTCGAGGTTGGCAGTCCGGTTCTCTACCGCCAGGTCAAGGTCGGCACCATCCAGAGCTATCAGTTCTCCCGGGATCGCAAGCGTGTGGTGCTCGGGGCGCACATCGACCCGGAGTACGCCAATCTGGTGAACAGCTCGACCCGTTTCTGGAATGCCAGCGGGATTACTCTCAAGGGCGGCATTTCGTCCGGCATCGAGGTCAAGAGCGAGTCGCTGCAGACCCTGATGGCCGGTGGGGTGACCTTCGAAACGCCCGATCTCAAGGCGCCGGTCAATCGCAAGATTCAGCGCTTTACCCTGCATGCTAGCCGCGATGAGGCGGTACAGGAGGGCGTGGCGATTCAGATCAAGGTGCCCAGCGGCGACGGCATCAACCCGGGTACCGAGATCCGCTACAAGGGCATCGAGGTGGGCAAGGTGGAAAGCGTCGAGCTGACCGATGATCTGCAAGCAGTGTTGCTCAACGCGCGTATCACCAAGGCCGCCGGCCGCATCGCGAGCACGGGAAGCCAGTTCTGGGTGGTCAAGCCGGAGTTGGGGCTGGTACGCACCGCCAACCTGGAGACGCTGGTCAGCGGCCAGTACCTGGAAGTGCTGCCGGCGCCCAAGGCCGGCAAGCCACAGCTCTATTTCGAGGCGCGCAAGCAGGCTCCCAGTGTCGAGGTGCGCGAGGAGGGGCTGCGCCTGATCCTCAGCACCGTACGCCGTGGTTCGATCAAGCCCGGCGTAGTGGTCAGTTACCGCGAGGTACCGGTGGGCAAGGTCACCGACTTCGAGCTGGGGCCGACGTCCGATCGAGTGCTGATACACGTGCTGATCGAGCCGCGCTATGCGCCTCTGGTGCGCAGTGGCACGCGCTTCTGGAATGCCAGTGGCATCGGCGTGGAGGCGGGCCTGTTCAAGGGGGTGAAGGTGCGTACCGAGTCCCTGGAGGCCTTGCTCGAGGGGGGCATCGCCTTCGCTACGCCGAACAACCCGGAGATGGGCGGGCCGGCGCAGCCCGGGCAGACTTTTGCCCTGCATGACGAGCCCAGCGAACTCTGGTTGCAGTGGGCGCCGAAGATTGCGCTGGAGGCGAAGTAGCGGATTCAGCTTGGTTTAAGTCGGCTTGGTTATCGTGGCTCCCGTCGAAACCAATCACTCCCGACGGAGAGTCAAGATGAACAAGCTGACTGCCCTTTTCGCCATCACCACTCTCGCCGCCACTGCCGGTATCGCCCAGGCCCGTGACCTCGGTCCGGACGAGGCTCTGAAACTGCGCGATGCCGGTACCATCCAGAGCTTCGAAAAACTCAATGCCGCCGCCCTGGCCAAGCATCCTGGCGGCCAGGTCACCGAGACCGAGCTGGAAGAAGAATACGGCCGCTACATCTACCAGGTGGAAGTGCGCGACGCCCAAGGCGTGAAGTGGGACCTGGAGCTGGACGCCAGCAACGGCCAGGTACTGCAGGATCATCAGGACGATTGACCCCCTCGCAAGAAGAAGGGCCGCATCTGCGGCCCTTTTCGTTTTCCTGGAAGAGTCAGGCCGGTTCGGCCTGTTCCTCGGCGGCCTTCACCGCCTCGCGGCGCCTGATGAACTTCCAGTCCGCCTCGTCGATGTAGATGCCGTTCGGCCCGCTGCCGCCTTCCAGGTCGATGGCCACGTGGGCCGATACCTGCGGCTTCACCGAGGCCAGGATCGGCACGAAGCCCAGCTGCAGACTGGTCTCGATCAGCGCCTGCTGGTTGCGTTCGTCGATGTCCGCCGCCTCGTCGAGGTAGTAGGGCAGGCGTACCTTGCCGGCCTGCTCGCGGTCCATCAGGTGCAGCAACAGGTACATGTTGGTCAGCGCCTTGATGGTCATGGTGGTGCCGTTGGAGGCGGCGCCATCGATGTCGGTGTGCATCACCGGCTGACCACCGACCTTGGTGATCTCGAAAGCCAGCTCGAACAGGTCCTTGAGGCCCAGCTGGTTGCCGTTGGCGGCCACCAGGCGCGACAGGTAGTCCTTGGCCTCCTCGTTCTTGGCGTCCTGCTCGGCGCTCTGCGAGAGGTCGAACACCGACAGGGTCTCGCCTTCCTCGTACTGGCCGGCGCTGTGGATGATCTGGTCGATGTGCTTGAGCGCGTCGCGGTTGGGCGCCAGGACGATGCGGAAGCTCTCCAGGTTGGAGACCTGGCGCTTGTTGATCTCGCGGTTGAACAGCGCCAGCTGGTGTTCCAGGTTGTCGTAGTCACTGCGGATGTTGCGCAGGGTCCGGGCGATATCGGTGACCGCCGCGCGGCGGGCCTTGGCCAGGGTCAGCGCCTCGTCCTGGCGGTGCGCGTAGGCGTTGACCAGCAGCTGCAGGCGGCGCTCCGGATCGTCCTCGCTGTCGAACTTGGCCACGCCCTTGAGGCGCACCTGGGCATACAGCGCGTCGATCTGGCCGTCGATGCGCTGCAGCGCCTGCCAGCTGTCCTGGTAGTCGTTGAGCAGCGGCAGCAGGTTTTCCAGGCTGTCGTCGACCGGCTCCATGAATGGCGTGCCGAAGGGCAGGTCGGCCGGCAGCAGCTGGCGACGGCGCAGGGCGTCCTCCAGGGTGCGTTCCTTGGCTTCCAGGTCGGCCAGTTGGCGGCCGACCAGCTGCAGCTTGGCGGACAGCTGTTGCACGCGCTCGGCGAAGGCGTCCGATGCGCGCTTGAGTTCGTCCTGGGCGGCCTCGGCCTGGGCCAGCTGCTCCAGTTTGGCCGGTTCTTCGGCGGCCAGGGTCTGGCTTTTGCGGAAGTCCTCCAGGGCCTTCTGCGCATCCAGTACGGCCTGGTACAGCTGCTCGGCCTGGGCCTTGCTCGCCGCACGGTCGTTGGCTACGGCCTGCTGGGTCTTGAGTTGCTTGAGCTCGCGCTCCAGGCGGTCCTTCTGGTCGCGCAGGGCGGCGCGGTCGGCCAGGGCCTGCAGGGCCGGCGGCTCGATGTGCGAGAGGTCGATGGACAGGCCCGGCACGGCGAAGGTGTCACCCTTGAAGCGATCCAGCACGGCCTCGACGGCCTTGACCCAATCGTCGCCTTCGGCCTGGATGCCTTTCTCACCGAGCGGCAGGCTGAACAGTTGGCCGTTGAACAGGCGCATCAGGCGGTCGACATCGGCCTGGCTGAATTCCTCGCGCAGACGCGAGTAGCTGTTATTGTCGGCATGGTCGAGCTGCTGCTTGACCGATTTCAGGCGCTTCTCCAGGTCGCGCAAGCGCTCGTCCAGGTCCTCGGCGGAGAACTGCCGCGACTGCGCCAGGGCGCCGGCCAGTTCGTCGTGGGCATCCTTGGCGGCGAGCAGCTGCTCTTCCAGCACCTTGGCGTCGGTGACCAGGGCGAAGCGGTTCTTCAGCACCGCCAGCTCGCCGAGCCAGCGCTGGATCTCGCTGATCTCGCGCTCCAGGCGCATCAGCTCGGCGGTGCCGCCGCGCTGCTCGTTCTGCAGGCCATCCTGCTCGCGTTTGTAGTGCTCGGCCTGGATCACCAGCTCTTCCTTGCGCGCGCCGGAATAGTCCTGCCAGGCGCCGAGCAGGTTATCCAGCAGCGGCGAGAGGCGATGCAGCTTGCCGCGCAGCGCGTCACGCTGGGCCACGCCGCCGGACAGCGCTTCGACCAAGGGACCTGCGGCGACCAGCGCCTGGTAGTCCTGCTCCATGCGGCGCACATCGCGGAAGGCTTCTTCGGTCGCGGCGATGTAGTCGACGCTGCCCGAGCGCAGGCTGTGCTCGAAGGCATCGAGGAACAGCTGCTTGAGCTTGGCGGCGGTGATCTCGCGCATATGCAGCAGGTTGATGAACAGGGCGCGGAAGGTCTTCAGGCTCTGCTCGCTGGTAGAACGCAGCGGGATCAGGGTCAGGTCCAGCGGGATGCTGGTGTGGCCGCCGACCAGCAGGCGGCGCAGTTCCTCGGGCTTGAGCTCGTAGGGGGTGATGCCGGCCTGGCCGAGGTTCTTGAACAGCTCACGCTGGCGCAGGCAGATACCGTCCTGCTGGTAGTGGGAAAGGTCCAGCTCGCCCTGGTAGGCAAAGAACTGGTGGCCGAAGCCGCCGCCCGGGCCGCGACCGGCCACGCCGATCACGTGCGGGCCGTGGGGTAGGGCGACTTCGACCAGGATGTAGCTGGTGTCACTGGCGAAGTAGAACTTGCGTGAGGCTTCCAGGCTGTACTTGCCGAAGCTCATGTCGGACATGCGCGCGAGGATCGGGAACTGCAGCGCGTTGATCGACGCCGACTTGCCCAGGTTGTTGGCGCCGTAGACCGAAAGCGGGTTCTCCAGCGGGAAGATGCCGAGGCTGTAGCCGGCGGTGTTCAGCAGGGCGAAGCGGCGGATGCCGTAGCGTTCCTGGCTCATGCGTCGATCTCCTGGCTTTCACGTTCCTCGGCCATGGCGCGGGCCAGGGCCTCTTCCTCGGATTCTTCGGCGGTCTCGGGCAGCGGCTCGATGCGCACGATGTCTTCCTCGGCTTCGTCGACCACCAGCTCCGGCGTCGGCAGCGGCAGGTTGCTGTGCAGGCTGGCGGCCAGGTCGCGGTCCTGCTGTACCGACAGGCACACGTCGAGGAAGCGGTGCATCGGTGCGAGGAAGCGGTACACGCCGTTGTCCTCGCTGGCGAAGCCGAGCTGGGCCAGGCGGCGCATGATCTTCTCTTCCAGTTCGTCCTGGGTGGTAACCTCGGCCTGCAGGAACAGGTCCTTGTACTTCTCCAGCAGCGGCGGCAGCTCGTCACGACCGAGGCTGCCGCCGTCGAGCACGGCCAGCGGGTCGCGCCCCTGGTCGGCCAGATGTTCAACGAGGATGAAGGTGAACAGCGCCAGACGCTGGGCGGTCTTGTTCACCTGGGCGCCCATCTGCTCGGGGACGAAGTAGTAGAAGCCGCGGCTATCGCAGACCAGCTCGTAGCCCAGCGACTTGAACAGCGCGCGGTAGGCGTCCTGCTGGTTGGATAGCTGGGTATACAGCTCGGGGGCGGCGCGGCTGATGTGGTAGCCCTTGAACAGCTCGCGGAAGATGGGGGCGAGCTGGGTCAGTTCTTTCAGGTCGATATTCATGCGGAGGTCCCGGCCGGCTTGATCAGGGCATAGGAGCTCAGGCTGACCTGATGCTCGCGGGTGAGGTAGTCGCGGCGCTCGAGGCGCTCGCGCTGGAAGCGGCCGTCACGCGACAGCCGCGAGAACCAGTAGAGGAGTTCGTCGGTGGCGCCGTCCGGCTCCTGTTCCAGCAGCCAGGTCATCAGGTCCGGCAGCGGCAGGGCCTGCTCGCAGCGCTCGATCATCTCGCGTGCGGTGCGTGGGGCCTTGGGCGGTGCACCCTTGCGCGCGCCGCTGGCGCGCGGGAACTGGTTGGGCTTGGGCTGGAAGCGGGCCAGGGCGTAGACGTAGCTCTCCACCTGGCTGGCGGTGCCGAGGAAGGTGCTCTGCGGCCGGGTGAACAGCGGCATCGAGGCCTGCGGCAGGGCGTCCAGGCCCTTCTTGCGGATCACCGACAGGGCCAGCGCGGCGCCACGGGTCACGGCGTTGTGCCGGCGCGCTTCCTCGCGCAGCGGCAGCAGCAGCTCGCGGGCCTTGCGCAGGGTCAGCTGGGCGACGGTCTGCATCTCCAGGATGCGCGCGTGGGTGCGCAGCAGCAGGTCGTCGTCGACCAGCTGGCCGAGGCGCTGCTGCTCGCCGAGCAGGCGCAGCAGCACCTGCTCGACACGGCGCACGCCCTGCTCGAAGGCGCCGTCGGCGGAGACCAGCTGGATCATCGGCTCGACGTATTCGTCCCAGGTCGCCAGTACCTCGGCGTAGCGCTGGCGCAGCGGAATCTGCCGATCCGAGGTCTTGGCCCGCTCGGCCACGCCGACCAGGGCCTGCTCGTCGTTGGCCAGCTTCTTGAGAACGTCCCTGACGCGCATATCGAGCAGGCGCAGCTGGCGCGCCAGATCGTTGCCGTCGCGCACTTCGAAGGCGTCCTGGATATAGCCGGCCAGGCGCTCCAGGTGGCGCAGGTAGGCCTCGATTTCCAGGCACAGGCCGAGGCGGTGCTCACGCCGCAGGTAGGCGAGGAAGTCGTGGATCTGCGCGTTCAGCTCGAAGCGGTTGGGGCTCTTGGCCACCGGCACCAGGATGTCCAGGCGGATCCACTGGTCGAGCAGGGCAGTGATGTCGGCGGGGCTGCCTTCGGGCAGTTGCACGCCGAGCTGGTTGCGCAGCTCGACCAGGCTCAGGGTGCCGGTGTCGAAGCGTTCGCACAGCGGTTCGAGCAGCGTCCAGTGCTCGGCGAGGGCGCGCAGTACGCGCTTGGGATCGATCATCGCGGCGCCGGTTCCATGGGATGAAAAGGCGCGATTGTAGCGCATAGCCCCCCGGGCGATAGCCGCGTCCGTCATCTCGCCGTCACCATCCGGCCGGCATGCTGCTGGTCGAAAAATGCTCACTGCTCTTTCGATATGCGCCGGTTGTCGGCACAATTCGCGTCCTCTTTTTTTCAGGGGGGCTAGAGCCCTCCATCGGTCGACCTTGCCGGGGCTACGAGATGATCAAGACGCCGTACTACCTCATCGACAAACAGAAGCTGCTGGCCAATCTGGAGAAGATCGCCTACGTGCGCGAACACTCCGGGGCCAAGGCGCTGCTGGCGCTCAAGTGCTTCGCCACCTGGTCGGTGTTCGACCTGATGCAGCAGTACATGGACGGCACCACGTCCTCCTCCCTGTATGAGCTCAAGCTCGGCCGGCAGAAGTTCGCCGGCGAGACCCATGCCTACAGCGTGGGCTGGGCCGACGACGAGATCGAGGAGATGGTCGCCAACTGCGACAAGATCATCTTCAACTCGATCAGCCAGCTGGAGCGCTTCGAGGCGCAGACCTCCGGCACCATTCGCGGCCTGCGCGTGAACCCGCAGGTGAGTAGCTCCGACTACCTGCTGGCCGACCCGGCGCGGCCGTTCAGCCGCCTGGGCGAGTGGGACGCCGAGAAGATCGCCCCGGTGATGGGCAAGATCTCGGGCTTCATGTTCCACAACAACTGCGAGAACGGCAGCTTCGAGCTGTTCGACAAGATGCTCACCACCATCGAGGAGCGCTTCGGCCACCTGATCGCCCAGGTCGAGTGGGTCAGCCTCGGCGGCGGCATCCACTTCACCGGCGAGGGCTATCCGCTGGATGCCTTCTGCGCGCGGCTCAAGGCCTTCTCCGAGAAATACGGCGTGCAGGTCTACCTGGAGCCGGGCGAAGCGGCGATCACCATGAGTGCGTCGCTGGAAGTCACCGTCCTCGACACCCTGTACAACGGCAAGAACCTCGCGGTGGTCGACAGCTCGATCGAAGCGCACATGCTCGATCTGCTGATCTACCGCCTCAACGCCAAGATGGCGCCCGCAAGCGGCGAGCACACCTGGATGGTGTGCGGCAAGTCCTGCCTGGCCGGCGACATCTTCGGCGAGTACCAATTCGATCGTCCGCTGGCCATCGGCGATCGGCTGTCGTTCATCGATGCGGCAGGCTACACCATGGTCAAGAAAAACTGGTTCAACGGCCTGAAAATGCCGTCCATCGTGGTGAAGCAGCTCGACGGCAGCGTCGAGGTGGTTCGCGAATTTACCTTTGACGATTACCTCTCCAGCCTCTCCTGAGGCTGGTTCGGGTAAAGGAGAGATAACGAATTGAAGAAGAACGTCCTTATCATTGGTGCAGGAGGTGTTGCCAAGGTGGTGGCCCATAAGTGCGCGCAACACAATGACGAGTTAGGTCGCATTGCAATTGCGTCGCGCAACATCTCCAAATGCCAGGCCATCATCGACAGCGTGCAGGCCAAAGAAAGCCTGAAGCAGCCCGCGGAGATCCGGGCCTACGCGCTGAACGCCCTGGACGTGGAAGCGACCAAGGCACTGATCCGCGAAACCGAATCGCAGATCGTCATCAACGTCGGTTCGGCCTTCCTCAACATGTCCGTCCTGCGCGCCTGCATCGACACCGGCGCCGCCTATCTGGACACCGCGATCCACGAAGACCCGAGCAAGATCTGCGAAACCCCGCCGTGGTACGGCAACTACGAGTGGAAGCACCTGGCCGAGTGCCAGGAAAAAGGCGTGACCGCCATTCTCGGCGTCGGCTTCGACCCGGGCGTGGTCAACTCCTATGCCGCTCTGGCGCAACAACAGTACTTCGACAAGATCGAGTCGATCGACATCCTCGACGTCAACGCCGGCTCCCACGGCAAGTACTTCGCCACCAATTTCGACCCGGAAATCAATTTCCGCGAATTCACCGGCACGGTCTGGAGCTGGCAGAACAGCCAGTGGACCGCCAACAGCATGTTCGAGGTCAAGCGTACCGACGACCTGCCTGTGGTGGGCGTGCAGAACCTCTACCTGACCGGCCACGATGAAGTGCACTCGCTGTCCAAGCATCTCGACGTACCGAACGTGCGTTTCTGGATGAGCTTCGGCGACCACTACATCAACGTGTTCACCGTGCTGAAGAACCTCGGCCTGCTCTCCGAGCAACCGGTCAAGACCGCCGAGGGCCAGGAAGTGGTGCCGCTCAAGCTGGTCAAGGCCGTGCTGCCGGACCCCGCCTCGCTGGCGCCGGGCTACACCGGCAAGACCTGCATCGGCGACCTGGTCAAGGGCACCAAGGATGGCCAGCCGCGCGAGCTGTTCATCTACAACGTGGCTGACCACGAAGAAGCCTTCGCCGAGACCGACAGCCAGGGCATCTCCTACACCGCCGGCGTGCCGCCGGTCGCTGCCGCCCTGCTGGTGGCGCGTGGCGAGTGGGATGCGCAGCGCATGGTCAACGTCGAGGAGCTGCCGGCCGAGCCGTTCCTCAAGCTCCTGGATGTGATGGGCCTGCCCACCCGCATCAAGGACGAGCACGGCGACCGTCCCTGGGATCAGGCGCTCTGATCCACCCCACAAGGCCCGCCATTTGGCGGGCCTTGTGCATTCTGGGGCAGATGATTGTGTAGCCCGGATGCAATCCGGGAAGTAGGCAACTCTGTCCCCGGATGGGTGCCCGGGCCACGGTGCTGCAGCTTCCCCAGAGCGGCGACGCATACTCCCCTCGCCCGTCTACGGGAGAGGGGGCGGGGGAGAGGGCAAGCAGTCTCTGTACTTTCTCCTCTCCTTAGCCCTCCCCCAAGGGTGAGAGGGGATGGCCGCTGCCCTCTGGCAGCTTTGCGCCGGGCGGCTTACCGCGGGGCGGCTTTCCGCTCGCCGCGTTTCACGCGACAATGCTCGGCCATGCGTTCCCTGTGAGGCCCACGCCTTGAATCGCATCACCCACATTCGTTTTCCGCAGGTCTGCCCGTGATCGCCGAATTGCGTCGCCGCGCCTATCTGAGCGCGATGCAGGTGGCCAGCTGGCTGCCGCGCGTGGAACTGCCGTTCGCCGCGCCTTCGCGCCCCGAGCTGTTGCAGCCGCTGCCCGAGCCCGAGGTCGAGGCGCCGGCCGCCCCGGCTGCAGTCGACGACACGCCCGCCGCGCCGCGCCCGGCCATCGAGGTGCCGCGCCCCTCCGCCGCTACCAAGGTGTTCGCCAAGCCCGAGGCACAACCCGAGCCGGACCCGGCGCCGGTTGTGCCGGCCAAGCCCGTCACCCCGCCGCCGCGCTTTGCCCTGCAGCTGCTGCGCGCCGGCGACTGCGCGCTGCTGGTCGAACTGGCTACCGGCGAGCCGTTCCAGAGCCGCGACCCCTCCTACCTGTTGCTCAAGGACCTGCTGCGTGCCGCCGGCCTGCCTGATGCACCGCAGCAGGTCGGCGACGGCTCGCCGATTCGCTGGCCGCTGCTCAGTCGCGGCAACCTGGATCAGGGCCCGGAGGCCGCGCGCGACTATGTGCAGGGCGTGCTGGCCGGGCAGCTGGAGGCCGAGCCCTGCCGCTGTCTGTGGCTGATCGGCCTGCCGGCCGTGCGCTTCGCCGGTGAGGCGGATGCCGAGGCCTACAACCGCGAGCTGCAGGTCGAGGGCCTGGGTGCCGCCTGGGCGTTGCCCAGCCTGGAGCTGCTGATGGACGAGCCGCAGCGCAAGGTCGAGCTGTGGCGCGCCATGCGCCGGGTGATGCCGCGCTGGAAAGCCTCCGTATGAGCGGCGCCATCAGCTTCCGCCCGATGACCGAGGCGGACCTCGACCGCGTGGTACAGATCGAGAACGCCGCCTTCAGCCACCCCTGGAGCCGCAACCTGTTCGCCGATGGCCTCAAGTCCTATGACTGCTGGCTGATGTTCGAGGGCGAGGAGCAGATCGGCCATGGCATCATCCAGATCATTCTCGACGAGGCGCACCTGCTCAACATCACCGTGCGCCCGCAGAGCCAGGGCCAGGGCCTGGGCCTGCAACTGCTGGAGCACCTGATGCGGCGCGCCATGCAGCTCGGCGCCGGCGAATGCTTCCTCGAAGTGCGCGCCAGCAACCAGGGAGCCTACCGCCTCTACGAGCGCTATGGTTTCAACGAGGTCGGCCGCCGCCGCGACTACTATCCGGCCGCCGGCGGGCGCGAAGACGCCCTGGTCATGGCCTGCACCCTGCTCGACTGAATTCGTCGCCCGCTTTGGCGGTTTCGGCTTTTGCCGCCGCCTCCAGGCCTGGCTAGCATCGCCGCATAACCACAAGAAAGGATGGGGTCATGCAGCAGCCGGTCGATGTACTGGTGGTGGGGGCGGGCATCTCCGGGCTGACGGCGGCCTGGCGCCTGCAACAGGCGGGGCTCTCGGTGCGGGTGCTGGAGGCCGGCTCCAGGGTGGGTGGACGCACCCTCAATCATGCCTTCGCCACCGGCGAGCAGGTGGAAGTCGGTGGCCAGTGGGTCGGCCCGACCCAGGATCGCATCCTCGCCCTGATCGGCGAACTGGGCCTGCAGACCTTCCCGCTGTGGAACCGGGGCGACAACCTCACCCTGTTCGGCGGCGCGCTCAAGCGCTACCGCGGCACCATTCCGCGCTTCGCTCCGCACGTGCTGCTCGACGTGCTGCAGGCGCAGCTGCGTTTCGAGCGCCTGTGCAAACAGATTCCCCTGGACGATCCGGCGCGCCACCCCAGGGCCGCGCAATGGGACCGCATGACCTTCGCCGAGTGGATTCGCCGCACCCTCAAGACCGCTCATGGCCGCCAGGTGTTCGAGCTGATGAGCGGCGCGGTATTCGCCGCCGCCTCCCACGAGCTGTCCTTCCTCCATGTGCTGTTCTACGTGAAGAGCGGCACCGACTTCGACACCATCCTCGCCGTCGACGGCGGCGCCCAGCAGGACCGTATCGTCGGTGGCTCGCAGCGCATCTGCCTGGCCCTGGCCGAGCGCCTGAGCAACTCTGTGCGCCTGAACGAGCCGGTGCGCGCACTGCGTCAGGATGAAGTGGGTGTCGAACTGGTCACCGAGCGGGGCAGCCACCGCGCGGCGCGGGCGATCCTCGCCGTGCCGCCGACCCTGCTGCTGCGCATCGACCAGCAGCCGCCGTTGCCTGGCTGGCGCGACCAGCTGCTGCAGCGCCAGCCGCAGGGCGCGGTGATCAAGTGCATGGCCCTGTACGAGCGGCCGTTCTGGCGCGACCAGGGCCTCTCCGGGCAGATCACCAGCGAGCGCGGGCCGGTGCGCCTGACCTTCGACAACAGCCTGCCGGACTCGCCGCGCGGCGTGCTGATGGGCTTCATCGAGGGCGAGGACGCCCGCGAGTGGGCGGCGCGCAGCGAGGCCGAGCGCCGCGCCGTGGTGCTCGACTGCTTCGCCCGCTACTTCGGCGAGCAGGCCCGCCAGCCGCTGGAGTACGTGGACAAGTGCTGGGCCGACGAGCCCTATGCGCGCGGCTGCTACGCCGCGCTGTTCCCGCCGGGGCTGTGGAGCGGCGGCGCGGCGCGTTTGCGCGAGCCCTTCGGTCGCGTGCATTTCGCCGGCACCGAGACCGCCACGCGCTGGCTCGGCTACTTCGATGGCGCCGTGCAGGCCGCCGAGCGCGCCGTGGCCGAAGTGCTGGCCGCCGAGGGGCAGGCCGATGTGTGACACCCTGGTGCTGCGTCAGCACGGCCAGACCTGGTTCGCCAAGAACAGCGACCGCGAGGCCGCCGAGCCGCAGCGTCTGCTGCGCCTGCCCGAGGTGCGCGGCGACCGCAGCGCCGAGGTGCAGACCACCTACCTGCGCATCCCGCAGGCGGCCGACCGCCATGGTCTGATCCTCAGTCAGCCGAGCTGGATCTGGGGCGGCGAAATGGGCGTCAACCAGCATGGCGTGGCCATCGGCAACGAGGCGGTGTTCACCCGCCTGACCCGCAGGCGCGGCCAGGCTCTGCTCGGCATGGACCTGTTGCGCATCGCCCTGGAGCGCGGCGCCAGCGCGCGCGAGGCGCTGCAGGTGCTGGTCGAGCACCTCGAACGCTTCGGTCAGGGCGGCCCGGCCGGCTACCGCGACAAGGGTTTCCGCTACGACAACAGCTTCCTCATCGCCGACGCCGGCGAGGCCTGGGTACTGGAGACCGCCGGCCAGCTATGGGCGGCCAAGCGCGTGGAGCGCTGGGCCATCTCCAATGCCCTAAGCCTCGGCCACGAGTTCGACCTGTGCAGCGCCGACCTGCCTGGCCAGGCGCGCAAGCTGGGTTGCTGGGATGGCCGTGGCGATTTCCATTTCGCCCGCGCCTTCGACACCCGCCTGTTGCCCTGGATCGGCGGTGCGCATCGCCGCCGGCAGATTAATCAGGACTTCCTCTCCACCTGCCCGGCCAGTGCCGGCTGGGCCGAGCTGGCCTCCGCCCTGCGCAGCCATGGCGTGCGCAGCGATGACCTGCACGGCCACGACAATCGCCAGGTGTGCCTGCATGCCGGCGCCTTCTGGCGCCCGTCGCAGACCACCGCCAGCCTGATCGCCCATCTGCAGGGCGCGCGCCCCCGGCTCGCCGCCACCGCCACCTCGGCACCCTGTCTGAGCCTGTTCCAGCCGCTCGATCTGAGCCCCGCGTCGGGGCTGGGGTTGCTCGGCGAGCCGGCGCAGCCTCTGCAGCGTTCACTGTGGTGGCGTTTCGAGGCGGTGCACCGCCGCGCCCTGGTCGACGCCGGCTTTCGCGCCGCCCTGCGCGCCAGTCGAGATACTCTGGAGCCGCAGCTGCTGGCGGCGTTGCAGGTTCCGGCACCCGACTGGTCGGCGTTGGCCGGGCAGGGCGCCGCCTGGCATGCGCAGTGGCAGGCGCGGGCGAACGAGCGCGAGGTGACGCTGCCGCGCTGGTGGCGACGCCGCGCTCGCTTGTAAATCCCCGGCCGCCTTCGTATGGTCGCCCGTCAGCCCGGAGATGAGCATGAGCGACCCGCAAGCGCAGACCCCAACCGCCCCCTTCGGCCTCAGCCGCGCCGCCGTGCTGGCCTGGGCCGGCCTGGCGCTGGCCAGCCTGTTCTGGGCCGGCAACTCGCTGGTGGCGCGCGCCTTCACTGGCGAGATTCCGCCGCTGTCGCTGGCCTTCTGGCGCTGGGCCGTGGCCCTGGCCATCCTCCTGCCGCTGGTCGGCCCCTCGCTCTGGCAGCACCGCCACAGCCTGCGCCGCGCCGGCTGGCGCCTGTGGTTGCTGGCCGCGCTGGCCATCACCACCTACAACTGCCTGCTCTACACCGCCGCGCTCAGCACGGCGGCGATCAACCTGAGCCTGGTCAGCACCTGCCTGCCACTGGCCACCTTCATCGGCGCCGGGCTGCTGCTCGGCGAATGGCCCGCGCGCAAGGCCTGGGCCGGCCTGCTGCTGGCGCTGCTGGGGCTGCTCTGGCTGATCTGCCAGGGCGACTGGCAGGTGTTGGCCAGCCTGTCCTTCGCCGAAGGCGACCTGCTGATGGTGCTCGCGACCCTCGACTGGGCGCTGTATTCCCTGCTGCTGCGCCGTTGGCGTGAACACTTCCAGCTACCGCCCTTCACCCTGCTCGGCGCTCTGGTACTGCTCGGCCTGCTGATGCTGGCGCCGCTCTATGCCTGGGAACTGTGGCAGGGTGCGCGCTTCGAACCGAGCCCGGCCAACCTCGCCGCCATCGGCTACACGGCCCTGTTCGCCTCGGTGCTGGCCTACCAGCTGTGGAACATCGGCCTGCGCGAACTCGGCCCGGCGCGTACCGCCATGAGCAATTATCTGATGCCGGTATTCACCGCCATCCTCGGCTGGCTGCTGCTGGGCGAGCATCTACAGGGCTACCACTGGGTGGGCGGCGCTTTGATCGTCAGTGGGCTATTGCTGGCGGGGAGGGGGCAGGGGAAACAGGGATAATTGCCCGGCAGAAACGACAAAGGGCTAGCTTTCGCTAACCCTTTGTTTTGTATGGTACACCGGCGTTTGAACTTGGTTAGTATCTAATTAATTTAAAAAGGTTTTATCAATTCATATTTTTCAAGGGATACACCAGGGGATACATAACGCCAGTTGCTGGGGCTGATTTGCTCACTTTTTGACCGCCTTTTTTATCGTTCGTGGTCTGCGTGAAAGCGCGTCTTTTTCCTCAAATCCTCAGCGGGGATGCATAAGCAGTAGCAGCTTGCCGCAGGCACCCATAGCGCACCGCATCAGCCCCATGATCAGGCCCGGTACTGTCCAAGTCTTGGTAAGGCCCATATCAATTTCAGGCAATCCCTTTAGCCAATCGGGCTCGGGCGGCTTGTTGATGATCGAGTGGGAATGATCCGGTAAGGCCAGAGAGGGCAGCGCGAGCTGCCCTTTTTGTTGCCTGCGATTATTCGTCGTGCGGCTGAGCGGCCCGGGCCAGATGCCGATTCCGTCTAATGCCGGGCGTGGTGCGCCATAAGCTGAAGAAGGGATCTCTGGTGCGGAGGAATGCTCATGGCCACCTATGTCGATTGGCGTCTGCGCGGCCCCGGCGTGGACCTGTGCAACTGCGATTACGGCTGCCCCTGCCAGTTCAACGCGCTGCCCAGCCACGGCACCTGCGAGGCGGCGGTGGGCTTCCACATCGAGGAGGGGCATTTCGGCGATGTGCCGCTGACCGGCCTCGATGTCGCCTGTACCTTCGCCTGGCCAGGGCCGATCCACGAGGGCAACGGGCAATGCCAGGCCTTCATCGACGAGCGGGCCACGGCCGAGCAGCGCCAGGCCCTGCTGACCATCCTCAGTGGCCAGGAGCAGGAGCCGACGGCCTTCTTCGCCATTTTCGCCAGCACCGTGGCGACCATGCACGAGCCGCGGTTCCTGCCGGTCGAGGTGCGCACCGACCGCACCGCCCTGACCGCCAGCATCCGGGTACCCGGCGTGCTGGAGGGCAAGGCCGAGCCCATTCGCAACCCCGTGGACGGTTCGGTACATCGTGCGCGTCTGGTGCTGCCCGAGGGCTTCGAGTTCGGCGAGACGGACTGTGCCAGCGCCACCTTCAGCTGTAGCGGGGCGGTGAAGCTGGATTATGCCCAGCGCAACGCGATGCTCTACGACCTGCACATGGGGCCCAATGGCATCATTCGCGCTTGACCGTGCGCTGGATCGCGGCGCGCTGCTCGCCTGCTCAGTCATCCTGCTGCTCAGTGCGCTGGCCTGGTGGTGGCAGGTCGAACAGGCGGCGGCCATGGCGGCGATGGGCGACATGCAGATGCCGCCTACCGTCTGGTGGTCGCGCCAGGGGGCGCTGACCCTGCTGATGTGGGTGGTGATGATGCAGGCGATGATGTTGCCGGCCGCCTTGCCGGTGTTCCTGCTCTACCGCCGCTGTCTGCTGCGCGACGCTGCCCGTACACTCAAGCTGGTGCTGTTCTGTGGCGCCTACGCCCTGGTGTGGAGTGGCTTCGCCCTGTTCATGACGCTGCTGCAGGCTGCGGGCGAGTGGCTGGGTTGGCTCGAGCCGATGGGGCTGCGCCTGCCGCCGGCGCAGGGCGCGCTGGTACTGTTGCTGGCTGGCAGCTACCAGATGAGCCGGGCCAAGGCCGCCTGCCTGGAGCATTGTCAGAGCCCGCTGGGGTTCCTTCAGCAGCATGTGCGCCCCGGCCTGCGCGGCGCCTGGTTGCTGGGGTTGCACCACGGGCTGTACTGCGTCGGCTGCTGCTGGGGGCTGATGCTGGTGCTGCTGGTGGTCGGCGCCATGAGCCTGTGGGGCATGGCCGCGCTGGCCCTGCTGGTGCTGGCGGAGAAGGTGCTGCCGCTGGGCGCGCTCTGGCGCCGCGGCAGTGGCGTCCTGCTGGTCTGCGCCGGCGTGCTGCTGTTGCTCGGCTCCTGAGCGCGGGCTGCGACATCGGCGCGTTCGACTTGGCCGCTGCCGGCCGCATAAAATCGCAAGCTTTCCCATTAGCACTATCTCCCGGTCGTATTGGCGCGGGTGTCCGCATCGAAGGTGAGCGATGAACTTGACCCGCAGACAGGTGGTCGCCGGCCTGGTCGGCCTCGGCGTGGCCGGTCTCGGCGCCGGCGGCGTGCGCTACTGGCTGGGCCGCCCGCAGAATCTGGCGAGCCACGACTACGAGCTGATCGCTGCGCCGCTGGATCTGGAGCTGGTGCCGGGGCACAAGACCCCGGCCTGGGCCTACGGCGGCCAGGCCCCGGGCCTGGAGCTGCGCTGCCGCCAGGGCGAGCGCCTGCGCGTGCGCTTCATCAATAAGCTGGAGGTGGAGACCACCATCCACTGGCACGGCATCCGCCTGCCGCTGGAGATGGACGGCGTGCCCTACGTCTCGCAGCTGCCGGTCAAGCCCGGCGAGTACTTCGACTACGACTTCGTCTGCCCGGACGCCGGCAGCTACTGGTACCACCCGCACACCGCCAGCGCCGAGCAACTGGGCCGCGGCCTGGTCGGCCCGCTGATCGTCGAGGAGCGTGAGCCGAGCGGCTTCGTTCATGAGCGCACGCTGTGTCTGAAGACCTGGCACGTGGACGAGCGGGGCGCCTTCAGCGACTTCCTGGTGCCGCGCCTGGCTGCCCGCGAAGGCACCCGCGGGCGCCTGTCGACCCTCAACGGCGTGCCCAACCCGACCCTGGAACTGCCGGCCGGCCAGGTGGTGCGCCTGCGCCTGATCAACGTCGACAACACCATCACCTACCGCCTCAACCTGCCCGGTGGCGAGGCGCGCATCTATGCGCTGGACGGCAACCCCGTGGCGCCGCGCCCGCTGGGCAAGGACTACTGGCTGGGCCCGGGCATGCGCCTCGACCTGGCGCTGAGGGTGCCGGCTGCCGGCGTCGAGCTGCCGCTGCGCAACGGCCCGCTGCGCCTGGCGACCATCAGGAGCGTGGACAGCGCCGAGGCGCCCGGCGACTGGCCGCCGGCGCTGCCGGCCAACCCGCTGGCCGAGCCGGATCTGGCCCGTGCCGAGACCCTGCGCTTCAACTTCGAGTGGGCCGCCGCGCTGTCCGGCGATGTGAGCAAGGGCGGCAGCTACAGGTACTGGCAGATCAACGGCCAGGCCTGGGACATCAACGACAAGCGCTGTGCCGAGCGCCCCATCGCCAGCCTCAAGCACGGCGGCCACTACATCTTCGTGTTGCGCAACATGGCGCAGTACCAGCACCCCATCCACCTGCACGGCATGAGCTTCAAGGTGCTGGATTCCGATCGCAAGGACATAGTGCCCTACTTCACCGACACCTACCTGCTGGGCAAGAACGAGACGGCGCGCATCGCCTTCGTCGCCGATAATCCGGGGGTGTGGATGTTCCACTGCCATGTGATCGACCATATGGAAACCGGCCTGATGGCCGCCATCGAGGTGGTCTGATGCGCCAACCGAAGATCATAGACCGCAGCCAGGACGAGCGTTTCATGCGCGAGGCACTGGCATTGGCCGCGGAAGGGGCGCAGCGCGGCGAAGTGCCGGTGGGCGCGGTGCTGGTGCAGGACGGCGAGGTGATAGGGCGCGGCTTCAACTGCCCGATCTCCACCAGCGACCCCAGCGCCCATGCCGAGATGGTGGCGATCCGCGCCGCCGCCGCCGCCGTGCAGAACTATCGCCTGCCCGGCAGCACCCTGTACGTGACCCTGGAGCCCTGCAGCATGTGCGCCGGACTGATCGTGCATTCGCGCATCAGCCGGGTGGTCTACGGCACCACCGAACCCAAGGCCGGGGTGGCGGTCAGTCGCGGCCAGTTCTTCGCCCAGGACTTCCTCAACCACCGGGTGCTGATCGAGGGCGGGCTGCTGGCCCAGGAGTGCGGAGAGATGCTCAGCGCCTTCTTCAAGGCGCGGCGGGCGGGAGACAGATAGCCCGTATGTAATCCGGGGTAGGGCAGGGATTGGAGCAGATCACCGGGCATCCGGGTTACAGCTGGGTCGGCTCTTCCTTGGGCAGGGTCTTGTTCACTCCCGGCACGTGCAGGCCGCTTTCCGCCACCTGAGTTCCCTCCAGTTGCGGCTGGGTCACCCAGTTGAGGATGTCGTAGTAGCGGCGGATGTTGCGCACGAAGTGCACGGTCTCGCCGCCACGGGCATAGCCGTAGCGGGTCTTGCTGTACCACTGCTTCTGCGCTAGGCGCGGCAGCATCTTCTGCACGTCCAGCCACTTGTTCGGGTTCAGGCCCTCGGCCTTGGCTAGCTTGCGTGCGTCCGCCAGGTGGGCGATGCCGATGTTGTAGGCGGCCAGGGCGAACCAGGTGCGGTCCGGCTCGCTCATCTCCTCGGTCAGGCCGCTGTGCACCAGGGCGAAGTACTTGGCGCCGCCGAAGATGCTCTGCCTGGGGTCCAGGCGGTTGACCACGCCCATGGCCTGGGCGGTGTTCTGGGTCAGCATCATCAGGCCGCGCACGCCGGTCTTGGAGGTGGCGTCCGGGGTCCACAGCGACTCCTGGTAGCCGATGGCGGCCAGCAGGCGCCAGTCCACCTTGTATTTCTCGGCGGCCTGGCGGAATTGCTGCTCGTAGCGCGGCAGGCGCTGCTGCAGGTGCCTGGCGAAGGTGTAGGCGCCGACATAGCCGAGCACGTCGACATGGCCGTAGTAGCGCTCCTTCAGGCGCTTGAGGGTGCCGTTCTCCTCGGCCTGGGCGAGAAAGCGGTCGATTTCCCGCAGCAGGCTGCGGTCCTCGCCGGCGGCCACCGCCCAGCCCAGGTTGCGCACCTCGCCCAGGTCGAAGGCCACGCGCACGTTGGGGAAGTACACCTGGTTCATCGCCAGTTCGTTGGAGTCGATCAGGGTCAGGTCGATCTGGCCCTCGTCGACCATGCGCAGCAGGTCGACCACCTCGACATCGGCGGATTCCTGGTACTGCAGCTCGGGCAGGCTCTGCTTCAGTTCGGCCAGCTGTTCGGCGTGGCTGCTGCCCTTGAGCACCATGATGCTGCGCCCGATCAGGCCGTCGGGACGGGTCGGGCGGCGCTGGCCGTTGCGGTAGATGACCTGCGGGGTGACCTGCAGGTAGGGGTGGGAGAAGTTGGCCTGGGCCTTGCGCCCCGCGCTGGCGACCAGGCCGGCGGCGGCCAGCATGGGGCCGTCCGGCTGGTTGAGGCGGGCGAACAGGTCGTCCAGGTTGTCGGCGGTCTCGATCTTCAGCTCGACGCCGAGCTGCTCGGCGAAGCGCTTGACCAGCTCGTACTCGAAGCCGGTCTCGCCGGCGCGATCCTGGAAGTAGGTGGTCGGGCTGTTGCGGGTGACCACGCGCAGGACGCCCTCCTCCTGTACGCGCTCGAGGGTGGTGGGCGGCTTGGCGGCATTGCCGTCGCAGCCCGAGAGCGCCAGAAGGATCAGGGTCGCCAACAACCAGGCGGTTGTGCGGATGCGCAACGCTATGTGGGCAAACATCGGCGCAGTATACGCAAAGCCCTCGGGGCGCCATATCTCGACAGTCGTCCCCCGTTCTGCTAGGCGCTATCGCCACAGGTGCCGTCGCGCGGCGCTTTAGGCTAGAATGCACGGCCTCTAAGCACACCCCTTCCCAGAGGCTGTTCACGATGTTGATCCTGCGCGGCGCGCCCGCTCTTTCCGCCTTCCGCCACGGCAAACTGCTTTCGCAACTGACCGCCAAGGTCCCCGCCGTGACCGGGCTGTACGCCGAGTTCGCGCACTTCGCCGAAGTGACCGGCATGCTCGATGCCTCCGAAGAGCAGGTGCTGGCCCGGCTGCTGAAGTACGGCCCGAGCGTGCCGGTGCAGGAGCCGGCCGGTCAGCTGTTCCTGACCATCCCGCGCTTCGGCACCATCTCGCCCTGGTCGAGCAAGGCCACCGACATCGCCCGCAACTGCGGCCTGGCCAAGATCGAGCGTCTTGAACGCGGCATCGCCTACTACGTCAGCGGCGAGCTCAGCGACGCCGATCGCCAGGCCGTGGCCAGCCTGCTGCACGACCGCATGACCCAGCTGGTGCTGGGCGCCCTGGAAGAGGCCGCCGGCCTGTTCAGCCATGCCCAGCCCAAGCCGCTGACCGCGGTGGACGTGCTCGGCGGCGGCCGCGCCGCCCTGGAGCAGGCCAACGTGCAGCTGGGCCTGGCCCTGGCCGAGGACGAGATCGACTACCTGGTGAAGAGCTTCGTCGAGCTGGGCCGCAACCCGCACGACGTCGAGCTGATGATGTTCGCCCAGGCCAACTCCGAGCACTGCCGCCACAAGATCTTCAACGCCAGCTGGGACATCGACGGCCAGAGCCAGGACAAGTCCCTGTTCGGCATGATCAAGAACACCTACGAGATGCACCGCGAGGGCGTGCTGTCCGCCTACAAGGACAATGCCTCGGTGATCGAGGGCTTCACCGCCGGGCGCTTCTTCCCCAACCCGGCCACCCGCGAGTACGGCGCCAGCGTCGAGCCGGTGCACATTCTGATGAAGGTGGAGACGCACAACCACCCGACCGCCATCGCTCCCTTCCCCGGCGCTTCCACCGGCTCCGGCGGCGAGATTCGCGACGAAGGCGCCACCGGCCGCGGCGCCAAGCCCAAGGCCGGCCTGACCGGCTTCACCGTGTCCAACCTACGCATCCCCGGTTTCGAGCAGCCCTGGGAGAAGCCCTACGGCAAGCCCGAGCGCATCGTCACCGCGCTGGACATCATGATCGAGGGCCCACTGGGCGGCGCCGCGTTCAACAACGAATTCGGCCGCCCGGCGCTGAACGGCTACTTCCGTACCTTCGAGCAGGCCGTGAATACGCCGCGCGGCGAGGAAGTGCGCGGCTACCACAAGCCGATCATGCTGGCCGGCGGCCTCGGCAACATCCGTGCAGACCATGTGCAGAAGGGCGAGATCTCGGTCGGCGCCAAGCTGATCGTGCTCGGCGGCCCGGCCATGCTGATCGGCCTGGGCGGCGGCGCCGCCTCGTCGATGGCCACCGGCGCCAGCTCCGCCGACCTGGACTTCGCCTCGGTGCAGCGCGACAACCCGGAAATGGAGCGGCGCTGCCAGGAGGTGATCGACCGCTGCTGGCAGCTGGGTGCCGACAACCCGATCAAGTTCATCCACGACGTCGGCGCCGGCGGTATCTCCAACGCCCTGCCGGAACTGATCAACGACGGTGGCCGTGGCGGTCGCTTCGAGCTGCGTGCGGTGCCGAACGACGAGCCGGGCATGGCGCCGCTGGAAATCTGGTGCAACGAGTCGCAGGAACGCTACGTGATGAGCGTCGACGCCGCCGACTTCGAGCGCTTCAAGGCCATCTGCGAGCGCGAGCGCTGCCCCTTCGCCGTGGTCGGCGAGGCCATCGCCGAGCCGCACCTGACCGTCACCGACAGCCACTTCGGCAACAAGCCGGTGGACATGCCGCTGAACGTTCTCCTGGGCAAGCCGCCGCGTATGCACCGCAGCGTGACCCGCGAGGCGGAGCAGGGCGATGACTTCGACGCCGCCCGCGTCGATATAGAAGAAGCGGTGAGCCGCGTGCTGCGTCACCCGGCCGTGGCCAGCAAGAGCTTCCTGATCACCATCGGCGACCGCACCATCACCGGCCTGGTGGCCCGCGACCAGATGGTCGGCCCCTGGCAGGTGCCGGTGGCCGACTGCGCCGTGACCGCCACCAGCTTCGACGTCTACACCGGCGAGGCCATGGCCATGGGCGAGCGCACCCCGCTGGCCCTGCTCGATGCCCCGGCCTCGGGCCGCATGGCGGTGGGCGAGACCATCACCAACCTGGCCGCCGCGCGCATCGAGAAGATTTCCGACATCAAGCTGTCAGCCAACTGGATGGCCGCCGCCGGCCACCCGGGCGAGGACGCTCGCCTGTACGACACCGTCAAGGCGGTCGGCATGGAACTGTGCCCGGCGCTGGGCATCACCATCCCGGTGGGCAAGGACTCCATGTCCATGAAGACCCGCTGGCAGGACAACGGCCAGGACAAGAGCGTCACCTCGCCGCTGTCGCTGGTGATCTCCGGCTTCGCCCCGGTGCAGGACGTGCGCAAGAGCCTGACTCCGCAGCTGCGTCTGGACAAGGGCGAGACCGACCTGATCCTGATCGACCTCGGCCGCGGGCAGAACCGCATGGGCGGCTCGATCCTGGCGCAGACCTACGCCCAGCTCGGCCAGGCCGTGCCGGACGTCGACGACGCCGAAGACCTCAAGGCCTTCTTCGCGGTGATCCAGGGCCTCAACGCCGACGGCCACATCCTGGCCTACCACGACCGCTCCGACGGCGGCCTGCTGACCACCGCCCTGGAAATGGCCTTCGCCGGCCACTGCGGCCTCAACCTGTTCCTCGACGGCCTGGCCGATTCCGCCAGCGAGCTGCCGGCCGTGCTGTTCAACGAGGAACTGGGCGCGGTGATCCAGGTGCGCCAGGACGCCACCCCGGAAATTCTCGCCCAGTTCAGCGCCGCCGGCCTCGGTGACTGCGTGGCGGTGATCGGTCAGCCGGTCAACGACAGCACCGTGGCCATCAGCTTCAACGGCGAGCCGGTGTTCGGCGGCGAGCGTCGCCTGCTGCAGCGCCAGTGGGCCGAGACCAGCTACCAGATCCAGCGCCTGCGCGACAACGCCGAGTGCGCCGACCAGGAATTCGAGCTGATCCTCGACGAGGACAACCCGGGCCTGTCGACCAAGCTGTCCTTCGACGTCAACCAGGACATCGCCGCGCCCTACATCAAGAAGGGTGTGCGGCCGCAGGTGGCGATCCTCCGTGAGCAGGGCGTCAACGGCCAGGTGGAGATGGCCGCGGCCTTCGACCGCGCAGGGTTCTCCGCAATTGACGTGCATATGAGCGACATCCTCGCCGGTCGCGTCAGCCTGGACGACTTCAAGGGGCTGGTGGCCTGCGGCGGCTTCTCCTACGGCGACGTGCTCGGCGCCGGCGAGGGCTGGGCCAAGTCGATCCTGTTCAACGCCCGCGCCCGTGACGGCTTCCAGGCCTTCTTCGAGCGCAAGGACAGCTTCGCCCTCGGCGTGTGCAACGGCTGCCAGATGAGGAGCAACCTGCACGAGCTGATTCCCGGCACCGAGTTCTGGCCGCACTTCGTGCGCAACCGCTCGGAGCAGTTCGAGGCGCGCGTGGCCATGGTCCAGGTGCAGGAGTCGGCGTCGATCTTCCTGCAGGGCATGGCCGGTTCGCGCATGCCGATCGCCATCGCCCATGGCGAGGGCCATGCCGAGTTCGAGAGCGAGGAGGCGCTGCTGGAGGCCGATCTGTCCGGCACCGTGGCGCTGCGCTTCATCGACAACCACGGCAAGGTCACCGAGAGCTACCCGGCCAACCCGAACGGCTCGCCGCGCGGCATCACCGGCCTGTGCAGCCGCGACGGCCGCGTGACCATCATGATGCCGCACCCGGAACGGGTGTTCCGCGCCGTGCAGAACTCCTGGCGCCCGGACGACTGGCAGGAAGACGCCGGCTGGATGCGCATGTTCCGCAATGCGCGCGTCTGGGTGGATTGACAGCGAGCCGAAGGCTCTTCTCATGACCCTCTCCCATTCATGGGAGAGGGTGCCCCGCAGGGGCGGGAGAGGGCTGGTAGCCCGGATGAAATCCGGAGCGGTGTTCGAGGCTCACCCCGGATTGCATCCTGGCTACGGATTCGCGACCCATGACCGAGCCCGACCATCCCAAGCTCCCCGAAGTCCGCCAGGTCAACCCTGGCGAGACCCATCTGCTGTGCCACTGCGGGCGCTCGCCCGCGCTTCCCGACTGTTCTCCCGGCTGCGCCGAAGGCCTGCGCCTCGAGCCCGCGCGCCAGCAATTCCTGCTGCTGTGCCGCTGTGGCCTGTCGCGGCGCCTGCCCTATTGCGATGGCAGTCACAGCCCGCCGGTCGAGGGGCTGGCGGCGCGCTGGCGACGCTTCGCCAAGGGTGATTAAGCCTTATCGGCTTATGACCAATGGCTCTAGTCAGGAAATGGACGATTGGCCGGCGGCGCACTCCAATGCAGAGTTGCGAACTAGGCCACGCGAGATGATTAAGGCAAAATGCCATTATCGCTGTGGCAGGGCGGCCCCAGAGGGCGCGCCGTATTCGTCGATGCTGGGAGGAGCTGGATGTACAAATTCTGTTTCTACGTGCCGGAAGGCCACCTGGAAGAGGTGAAGGCCGCGGTCTTCGCCGCCGGGGCCGGTCGCATCGGCCAGTACGACAGCTGCTGCTGGCAGGTACTGGGCAAGGGCCAGTTCCGCCCCCTGCAGGGCAGCGAACCCTTCCTCGGTCAGCCCGGACGGGTCGAGGAGGTGGCGGAGTGGAAGGTCGAGCTGGTGGTGGCCGACGAGCTGATCCACGACGTGGTCAAGGCCATGAAAAAGGCGCATCCCTACGAGACGCCGGCCTTCGATGTGTGGCGGCTGTCCGACCTGCAGTTCTGATATTTCCTCGATGCAAGAAGCCCCGGCGTGCCGGGGCTTCTGCGTTTCTGCCTGCCGGGTTACTGCAGGTGCTGCTTGAGTTCGGCGCCGGCCTGGCGCAGGGCGGCCTGTACCGCAGGGATGTGCGCCAGCGGGTTGAGCAGGCCGTAGTCGTGGATCATGCCGTTGTAGCGCACCGCGGTGACGGAGACGCCGGCGGCGTCCAGCCTGCGTGCGTAGGCCTCGCCCTCGTCACGCAGCACGTCGAACTCGGCGGTCTGGATCAACGCCGGCGGCAGGCCCTTGAGCTGCTCGTCAGTGGCCTGCAGCGGCGAGGCGAAGCGTTCGGCGCGCTGCTTGGGATCGGTGGTGTAGCTGTCCCAGAACCACTTCATCATGTTGCGGGTGAGGAAGTGACCCTCGGCGAACTGGTTGTACGAGCCGGTCTCGAAGCTGGCGTCGGTCACCGGCCACAGCAGTAGCTGGAAGCGCAACTTGGGCGTGCCGGCCTCCTTCGCCTTGAGCGCAACAACCGCGGTCATATTGCCGCCGACGCTGTTGCCGGCCACGGCCAGGCGCGAGCCGTCCACCTGAATCTCCTTGCCATGCTCGCCGACCCACCGGGTGGCGGCGTAGGCCTGGTCGATGGCGGTCGGGTACTGGGCTTCCGGCGACGGCGTGTAGCCGACGTAGACGGCCACGGCGCCGGAGCTCACCACCAGGTCGCGGATCAGGCGGGCGTGGGTCGGGTAGTCGCCGAGCACCCAACCGCCGCCGTGGAAGAACATGAACACCGGCAGCTCGCCCTTCGCGCCATCGGGGCGGACGATGGTCAGCGGGATCGACTGGCCGGAGGCCTGGATGGTCTTCTCGCTGACGGTCACGCCGGACAGATCGACCTTGACCGAGGCCTGGGCGCCGACCAGCACGGCGCGGGCGTCCTGCGGGCTGAGGGTTTCCAGCGGCTGGCCGCCGCCGGCTGCCAAGGCCTGGAGGAAGGCCTGGGTGTTGTGCTCGACGCCGGGGCTGCCGGCGGCGAAGGCGTTACCTATGGCGACTGCGAGAACAGCGCCGGAAAGCATCTTGCTGACGTGTTTCATGATTCTGTTCCTCGGGGTGCGGATGTGGGGCGGGGCCTGCCGACAGGCCCCGGGAGCGGGCTCAGACGCTGACGTTCAGGCGTACTTCGATGTTGCCGCGGGTGGCGTTGGAGTAGGGGCAGACCTGGTGGGCCGCGTCGACCAGCGCCTGGGCGGTGTCCTGATCCAGGCCCGGCAGGCTGATGTTCAGTTCCACTTCCAGACCGAAGCCGCCGGGGATCTGGCCGATGCCGACCTTGCCGGTGATCGAGGCGTCGGCCGGGAGGGCCTGCTTCTGCTGGCTGGCGACGAACTTCAGGGCGCCGATGAAGCAGGCCGAGTAGCCGGCGGCGAACAGTTGCTCGGGGTTGCTGGCTTCGCCGCCGGCGCCGCCCAGCTCGCGCGGGGTGGTCAGCTTGACGTCGAGGAAGCCATCGGAAGAAACGGCGCGGCCGTCGCGGCCTCCGGTAGCGGTGACGGTGGCGGTGTAGAGGGCTTTGATGGTTTGCATGGCGATGTCTCCGTTTGATTTGATGCCTAAAATTTTGCGCGCTAAGTAAGTGCGTGATGCAGAATCTAGTGCGATTTAATTTTGCGCGCAAGCTAATTGTTAGATGAATTGGCTCTGAGATTTAGAACGATCGGAATAAGCGGGTGACGAGCCGGGACCGGCGCCGCCCGTTGCGGGCGGCAGTGGGGTCAGATGGACTTCTGCAACTGGTCGCGCAGGGCGACTATCTGCTCCTTGAGGGCGGCGATCTGTTCCAGGGTCTGGCCGCTGGCTTCGAGGATGCAGGCGGGGAAGCGCTCGGCCTGCTGCTGCAGGCCACGGCCCTTGTCGGTCAGGCGCAGCTCCACCACGCGCTCGTCGGCGCTGCTGCGGGTACGGGTGATCAGGCCCTCGGCCTCCAGGCGCTTGAGCAGGGGGGTGAGCGAGCCGGGGTCGGTCAGTAGGCGCGCGCTGATCTCGCCCACGGTGATGCCGTCACCTTCCCACAGCACCAGCATGGCCAGGTACTGCGGGTAGGTCAGGCCGATGCTCTGCAGCAGGGGCTTGTAGGCTTTGGTCATCAGCAGGGAGGTGGAGTGCAGGGCGAAGCACAGCTGGTTGTCCAGCTGCAGGGCGGCGCAGGATTGCGGCTGTTTCATGGGACCTGCCTCCTCGATACTTGCGCAACAATTTATCGCGCCAACTATCGTTGGGCAAATTCTGCTCGGACACATGAACGGGGCGCCTGGCGGCGCCTCGCTCGGAGCTGGGTTTAGGGCCTAACTCAGGATCTTGCGAGCTAGAGCCAGGCCCTCTTCCAACGACACATGGCCGCCGCGCAGCAAGTCCTCAGGGGCGGATCTCGATCAGCGTGCCGTCTTGCACCAGGTTCCACACCTCGCGCATGTCGGCGTTGCGCATGGCGATGCAGCCTTCGGTCCAGTCCAGGGTGCTGAAGAACCACTCCGGGTATTCGTCGTCCAGCGGCGTGCCGTGGATCATGATCATGCCGCCGGCGGAGACGCCCTGCTTGCGCGCATTGGCCGCGTCGCGGGCGTTGGGGTAGGAGATGTGCATGGACAGGTTGTACTTGTCGCTGGTCTTGCGCCAGTCGATCCAGTAGAAGCCTTCCGGGGTCTTCAGGTCGCCTTCGCGCAGCTTGGCACCGGTGGGCTGCTTGCCCAGGGAGATACGGTAGGACTTGAGCACCTCGCCGCGCCCCATCAGGTGCAGCTTGCGCTCGGATTTGACCACCAGCACCTTGTCCACGGCCTTGCCGCGCAGGGTCGGTGCGCTGGAGGCGTGGCTCAGGCCGACGACGGAGAAGCAGAGAAGGGCGATGAACCAGCGCATTGTCACGTTCCGGGCAGACTCTCGGGATTGTTATAGCGCGAGAGTCTGCCTATGCCGAGGGCCATGTTCAATGCTCGCCAGCCGGACGGAGCGCCGGTTAGTATCGGCCGCCGGATGACGCCCTCGTGCGGAGTGATCATGTCTGAACCCAAGCTGTTGCGTCGGTTGACGCTGGCCGCGCCCGAGCCGGCCTCCGGGCGTGCTCATGTCAGCGCCGCCAGTGCCCTGGTGCGGGTGGCCGAGCGCCTCTACGTGGCGGCCGACGACGAGCTGCAGCTGGGGGTGTTCGAGCTTGGCGACGAGCGCTCCGGCCGCCTGCTGCCGCTGTTCGATGGCGAGCTGCCGGCAGACGTGGCTGCACGCAAGGCGGCCAAGCCCGACCTGGAGACCCTCGCCCTGCTGCCTGCCATGCCCGGCTATGCGGCGGGGACGCTGCTGGCGCTGGGCTCGGGCTCGACCGAGCGGCGCCAGCGTGGCGTATTGCTGGGCCTGGAGGAGGGCGCGCGGCCGCAGCCGATCGACCTGTCGCCCCTCTACTCGCCGTTGCGCCGCGACTTCGCCGACTTGAACA
>JAJLLC010000060.1:0-50509 GCA_033838285.1 Pseudomonadaceae bacterium | reverse complement strand
GGCGATGTCGGCGCGCTTGTCCGCCACCACCATGATCAGCGTGGCGATGATGTTGAAGGCGGCCACCGCGATGATCAGCAGCAGCAGCAGGCCGATCATGGTCTTCTCCATCTGCATGGCGCTGAACAGGCTGCCCTGGGTACGGGTCCAGTCGATCGCCCTGTAGCCCGAACCCAGCTCTGCGGCGATGGCGGCGGACACCTGCGGCGCCTGGTACAGGTCCTTGAGGGCGATGCGTACGCTCTGCACCTGGCCGTCGGCCAGGCGCTGGATGCCGGACGCGTCGGCGATATGGATCAGCGCCAGGCTGCCATCCAGTTCGGCGCCGACCTTGAACACGCCGACCACCGACAGGCGCAACATGCGCGGCGTAATACCGCCGGCGGCCTTGCTCGCTTCGGGCACGATCAGGGTCAGCTTGTCGCCGACATTCAGGCGGAAACGGCGCGCGCTGATCTCGCCGATCACCACGCCGAACTCTCCCGCCTTGAGGTCCTCCAGGCGCCCCTGAACCATGTGCCGTCCGATGATCGAGACTTTCTGCTCCTCGGCCGGATCGATGCCATTGATCTGCACCGGCTGCATGTTGCCCTTGTAGGAGAACATGCCATCCAGTTCGGCGAAGGGCGCGGCACCAGTCACCTGCTTGTGCTGCATCGCGGTGGCGGCCACCGCCTGCCAGTCGTCCAGCGGCCGGTCGGCGCTGAGGGTGGCGTGCGGCACCATGCCGAGGATGCGCGAGCTCATTTCCTTCTGGAAACCGTTCATCACCGAAAGCACCACGATCATCGCCAGCACGCCGAGGGCCAGGCCGATCATCGAGGTCAGCGAGATGAAGGAGATGTAGTGGTTGCGCCGTTTGGCCCGGGTGTAGCGGGTACCGACGAAGAGCGAGAGTGGTCTGAACATATCAGGCGGCTACCAGTCGGCCTTCTTCCAGGCGCAGCACGCGGTCCATCTGGCCGGCCAGCTGCGGGTCGTGGGTCACCACCAGGAAGGCGGTGCGCGAATCGCGGCTGAGCTCGCGCATCAGCTCCTGGATGCCCTGAGCGGTGTGCTGGTCGAGGTTGCCGGTGGGCTCGTCGAGCAGCACCAGGGCCGGGTTGTTGACCAGGGCGCGGGCGATGGCCACGCGCTGGCGCTCGCCCCCGGACAGCTCGGCCGGCTTGTGCGACAGGCGATGGCCGAGGCCGACCCGCTGCAGCAGCGCGCTGGCGCGCTGGCGCGCCTCGGGGATCGGCGTCTTGCCGATCAGCAGCGGCATGCACACGTTCTCCAGCGCGGTGAACTCCGGCAGCAGGTGGTGGAACTGGTAGACGAAGCCCAGCGCGCGGTTGCGCAGCAGGCCGCGGGCCCTCTCGTTCAGCGCCGAAAGCTCCTCGCCGGCCAGCCAGACGCTGCCCTTGCTCGGCGTATCCAGGCCGCCGAGCATGTTCAGCAGGGTGCTCTTGCCCGAACCGGAGGTGCCGACGATGGCCACCCGCTCGCCGGGCAGCAGCTCCAGTTCGACGTTGCTCAGCACCTCGACCGTCTGCGGGCCTTCCTCGTAACTCTTGCCCAGGTTGCGGCAACTCAGCACGGACTTGTCACTCATAACGCAAAGCCTCCGCAGGCTGGGTGCGCGCCGCACGCCAGGCCGGATAAAGGGTGGCAAGGAAACTCAGGACCAGGGCGGCGCCGCAGACCAGCGCCACATCCGAGCCCAGCACCTGCGAGGGCAGGTAGTCGATGAAATACACCTCGGAATTGAGGAACTGGATGCCCAGCAGGCTCTCCAGCCCCTTGATCGCCGCGCTGACATTCAGCGCGGCGAGTACGCCGAGCACGCCGCCGACCAGGGTGCCGACCACGCCGATCACCGAGCCCTGGACCATGAAGGTGGCCATGATCTGCCGCGGCGTGGCCCCTAAGGTGCGCAGGATGGCGATATCGGCCTTCTTGTCGGTCACCACCATCACCAGGGTGGAGATGATATTGAAGGCGGCCACCGCGACGATCAGCAGCAGGAGCAGGCCGATCATGGTCTTCTCCATGCGGATGGCCTGGTACAGGTTGCCGTGGGTACGGGTCCAGTCGCGGGCATAGAAGTCCTGTTCGCGCAGCAGGGTGGCCAGCTCCCAGGCCACCTGCGGCGCCTGGAACAGGTCGTGCAGCTTGAGGCGGATGCCCTGCACCTCGCCGGACTTGAGGCGCAGCAGGCGGCCGGCGTCCTGTACATGGGTCATCACCACGTGGCCGTCGATCTCGCCGGCGCCGACGTGGAAGATGCCGACCACGGTGAAGCGCTTCATGCGCGGGAACATGCCGGCCGGGGTCACCGCCACCTCGGGGGCGACGAAGGTGACCTTGTCGCCGATGGCCAGGCCCAGCTTCTTCGCCGCCAGGTCGCCGATGAGGATGCCGAAGCCGCCGGCCTTGAGCGAATCCAGCGAACCCTCGCGGAAGTAGTTGCCGATGATCGACACCTTGGCCTCTTCGGCCGGATCGATGGCGTTGACCAGCACCTTCTGCACCTGGCCGTTGTTGGTCAGCAGGCCCTGCATCTGGGTAAAGGGGGCGATGGCCGCCACCTGCGGGTGGCGCTGCAGGCCCTCGCCGATGGTGCGCCAGTCCTGGATCGGCGTGGCGCTGTCGAGGGTGGCGTGGGGCACCATGCCCAGCACGCGGTCGCGCATCTCGCGGTCGAAGCCGTTCATCACCGACAGCACGACGATCATCACCAGCACGCCCAGGGCCAGGCCGATGATGGATGTCAGGGAGATGAAGGAGACGAACAGGCTGCGGCGCTTGGCTCGCGTGTAACGCACGCCGATGAAGAACGGCAGGGGTCTGAACATGAGTGAGGGGTTCGCTGGCGAAAAGTGAGAAACGTCCTTGTGGCGGGGCTTGGCGCGCGGCTTTACACTCAGACCACCACTGCTGCCATGGGTTCGCCATGTCGAATCAAGACGTCGATGATCGCCGCGAATACTATCGTATCGAGGATACGATCGCACTGGATTTCAGCCTGCTGTCCGGGGCCGAGGCGCACGCCAGTGACCCGCTGCACGACAACTCGCCGCTGTTCAATCTGCTCAGCGACCTGCACCTGACCGACTTCGAGTCGCAGCACCTGTTGCGCCATATCAGCGAGCGCGACCGCACCATGGCCAACTACCTCAAGGTGATCAACAAGCGCATCGACCTGCTCGGCCAGGCCGTGGCGCAGAGCCTGCTGCGCGATGTCGGTGCGCCGCGCCGGGTATCCCTCTCCGAGGGCGGCATCAGCTTCAACCACGGCCAGGCGGTGCCCGCCGGCAGTCACCTGGCAATCAAGATGGTGCTGATGCCCCAGGCCCTCGGCCTGCTGTTGCGGGCCAAGGTGGTGCACTGCCAGCCGCGTGCCGATGGCCAGTTCGAGATCGGCACCGAGTTCGAGGCGCTGACCGATGCCCAGCGCCAACTGCTGGCCCGCCACATCCTGCAGAAGCAGGCCCTGGAGCGGCGCATGGCCAAGGAGCAGCGATGAGGTCGGTGCTCGCCCTGCTCGGAGCCCTGCTGCTCTGCTCTCCAGCCCTCGCCCAAACCCTCGAGATACCGCTCGGCCAGCAGGGCGAGGCCGTCGCCGGCCTGCCCACGCTGGGCGAGTCCAAGCGCTCCGTACTGGAGCGCTTCGGCCTGGCCGACGAGGAGCACCCGCCGGTGGGCCAGCCGCCCATCACCCGCTGGGACTACCGCAGTTTCAGCGTCTATTTCGAGTACGACCACGTGATCAACAGCGTGCTGCACCATCAGCCGCGCCACCCCATCGACAAGGATCGACAGTGACCCTGATCTACGGCCACCGCGGCGCCAAGGGCGAAGCGCCGGAAAACACCCTCGCCAGCTTCCAGCGCTGCCTCGAACACGGCGTGACCCGCTGCGAACTGGACCTGCACCTGTCGCGTGACGGCGAGCTGATGGTGATCCACGACCCTACCCTCAAGCGCACCACCGGCCGCCGTGGCAAGGTGGTGGAGCACGACGCCGAGGAGCTGGTGAAGCTCGACGCCCGCCAGGGCGGCCCGGGCTGGAAACTGCCCTGCCCCATCCCGACATTGCAGACCCTGTTCGAGCAGTGCCCCTGCGAGCACTGGCAGCTGGAGGTCAAAAGCGCCTCGCGGGTGCGCGCCGCGCGTACCGTGCTGGCCATCCAGGCGCTGGCCGAACGCTTCGGCATCAAGGACAGGGTCACCGTCACCAGCAGCTCGCGCGAAGTGCTGCGCGCCCTGCGCCGCCTGACGCCGGAGCTGTCGCGCGGCCTGGTGGCCGAATACAACTGGCTCGATCCGCTCAAGGTCGCCGCCCATCACGGCTGCTCGATGCTCGCGCTGAACTGGACCCTGTGCACCCCGGAGCGCCTGCTCAAGGCGCAGAAGGCCGGCCTGCACGTGTCGGTATGGACGGTCAACGAGCCGGCGCTGATGCGCCGCCTGGCCGACTTCGGCGTGGACAGCATCATCACCGACTTCCCGGGGCTGGCGGTGGATACCCTCAAGCGCTAGCTGGCAACCCCTTGTAGCCCGGATGAGATCCGGGAAACAGGCGATCCCGCTCCCGGATTGCATCCGGGCTACGGACTGCTCCCGAAGCCTATTAGCCCGCGTGTACATTCCCTCTCCCATTTATGGGAGAGGGTTAGGGAGAGGGTCGATAGCCCGCCCTCTCCTCCAGCCCCTCTCCCGCCAGCGGGAGAGGGGAAAAGCAAAAAACCGGCCCTGGGGCCGGTTTCTTTTTGCAGCGTCGCGCCTGGTCAGAAGCTCTCCCGGTTCGGCCAGCGCCAGCTGCGGGAGTCGCCGAGGGGGTCACCCCCGACCGGTTCAGGCCACCGGTCGGAGCCGCTCAAAAAAGCCGGTTGAGCCCGTCGAACGCTGCGACCCGGTAGGCCTCGGCCATGGTCGGGTAGTTGAAGGTGGTGTTGACGAAGTACTTGATGGAATTCGCCTCGCCCTTCTGGTTCATGATCGCCTGGCCGATGTGCACGATCTCCGAGGCCTGGTAGCCGAAGCAGTGCACGCCGAGGATTTCCAGGGTCTCGCGGTGGAACAGGATCTTCAGCATGCCCACCGGCTCGTGGGAGATCTGCGCGCGCGCCATGCCCTTGAAGAAGGCCTTGCCGACCTCGTAGGGAATCTTGGCCTGGGTCAGCTCCTTCTCGTTCTTGCCGATCGAGCTGATCTCCGGAATGGTGTAGATGCCGGTCGGCACGTCGTCGACGAAGCGCCAGCTGTCGTTCTCCACCGCGCTACCGGCGGCCGAACGGCCCTGGTCGTAGGCGGCGCTGGCCAGGCTCGGCCAGCCGATCACGTCACCGGCGGCGAAGATGTTGCTGACCTCGGTGCGGTAATGCTGATCGACCTGGATCTGGCCGCGGCTGTTGACCTTGATACCGATATTTTCGAGACCGAGCTTGTCGGTGTTGCCGGTACGCCCGTTGCACCACAGCAGGCAGTCGGCCTTGATCTTCTTGCCCGACTTGAGGTGCAGGATCACGCCGTTCTCCAGGCCCTCGATGCGCTCGTACTCCTCGTTGTGGCGAATCAGCACGTTGTTGTTGCGCAGGTGGTAGCTCAGCGCGTCGGAGATCTCGTCGTCGAGGAAACTGAGCAACTGGTCGCGGTTGTCGATCAGGTCGACCAGCACGCCCAGGCCGCTGAAGATCGAGGCGTACTCGGAGCCGATCACCCCGGCGCCGTAGATGATGATCCGGCGCGGCGTGTGAGTCAGGCTGAGGATGGTGTCGCTGTCGTAGATGCGCGGGTGGTTGAAGTCCACGTCCGCCGGGCGGTAGGGACGCGAGCCGGTGGCGATGACCACCTGCTTGGCTACCAGCTTCTCCACCACGCCGCTGGGGCAGACCACTTCCACGGTCTGCTCGTCGGCGAAGCTGGCGGTGCCGAAGAACACGTCGGTGCGGTTGCGCGCGTAGTAGCCGGTGCGCGAGGCGACCTGCTTGGCGATCACCCGCTCGGCGCTCTTCAGCACGTCCGGGAAGGAGAACCAGCGCGGTTCGCCGATCTGGCGGAACAGCGGATTGGTGTTGTACTGCATGATCTGGCGCACCGAATGGCGCAGGGCCTTGGACGGGATGGTACCCAGGTGGGTGCAGTTGCCGCCGACCAGCGGCCGGTTGTCGACCACCGCCACCTTGCGCCCGGCCTTGGCCGCGTTCATCGCCGCGCCCTCGCCCGCCGGACCGGAACCGAGCACCACCACGTCGTAGTTGTAGACCGCCATGCTTACTCCTTTCAGAACTGCTCAGGGCGCCCGTGGCGCCCTGCAGGTGCCTTCACGGCACTTTCTTGTCATCGCCCCAGCTTAGCCGGGTCGCTTTGCCCGGCACATTAGCGCTTGGTCGCGTCGTAGGCGAGCTTTGCGTCCACTACATCGCCTTTCTGCTCGCGATTGACCTCTTCGCACTTCTCGCGACTGCCGCCACAGATCGAGCACTCCTTCTCGATGCCGAGGTTGGCGATGCCGCCACAGGAGCCGGCGATGGGCTTGCGCCCGAAGATCACGCCGACGGCCATGCCCAGCACCACCAGCAGCATCAAACCAAATACCAGAACCCAGGTCATGGGGACTCTCCTTCGCCGAAACGGCGAGTGAATGCGGGCGTCGCACGGGTGGCGAAGCCCTGATCGGTGCGAATCACCAGGAAGGCGGCAATGTCCTCGCGCTCGGCGAAGGCATAGCCGCGCTCCGGCCCCAGCACCATCAATAGAGTAGACAGCCCGTCGGCGCGCAAGGTCGATGGATCGACCACCGTGACCGAGGCCAGGCGATGGGTGATGGGCGCACCGGTCTGCGGGTCGAGGGTGTGCGAGTAGCGCCTGCCGCCCTCCTCGAAGTAGTTGCGGTAGTCGCCGGAGGTGGACACGCCCAGGCCGTCCAGGGCCAGCACCTTCTGCGCCACCTGGCGATCGTCGCGCGGTGCCTCGATGGCGATGCGCCAGGGCGAGCCATCGGGCTTGCGCCCGGCCGCGCGGATCTCGCCCGTCACATCCAGCAGGTAGCTCTTCACGCCCAGTTCGCCCAGGCGAGCGGCGATACGATCGACCGTGTAGCCGGCGGCGATACTGTTGAGATCGACCTGCACGGCGGCGTCCTTGCACAGGCGCCGTTCGCCGATCTGCAGGTACCGATGGCCAACCCGCTTGCGCGCCTCGGCAATTTCTTCCGCACTGGGCACCCGCTCGCCACGGGACTGCGGGCCGAAGCCCCAGAGATCGAGCAGCGGCTCCAGGGTCAGGTCGAAGGCACCCTCGCTCTCGGCGCTCAGCGCATCACCGGCACGCACCAGTTCCAGTACCGCAGGCGGCATGGCACGACAGCTGCGGGCAGGCAGGCGATTGAATTCGGACAGGTCGGAGTCGCTGCGCCAGGTGGACATCTGCTTGTCCACCTCGGCCAGCAGGCCGTCGACTTCGGCCTTGAGGGCGGCAGGCTCGGGCGTGCCCTCGCCTGCCAGGTACTTCAGCGAGTAGTGGCTGCCCATGGTCGGGCCGCCGAACTCCTCGATCTTCTCGCCGCAACCGGCCAGCAGGACGCTGGCCAGCAGGACGAACAACGCGGGTTTAACCACCGAAATCGTCCAGCAGGATGTTCTCGCGCTCGACGCCCAGGTCCAGCAGCATCTTGATCACGGCGGCGTTCATCATGGGCGGGCCGCACATGTAGAACTCGCAATCCTCCGGTGCCGGATGGTCCTTGAGGTACTGCTCATACAGCACGTTGTGGATGAAACCGGTCAGGCCGGTCCAGTTGTCTTCCGGCTGCGGATCGGACAGCGCCAGGTGCCACTGGAAGTTCGGGTTCTCCGCCTGCAGCTGGTCGTACTCCTCGACGTAGAACGCCTCGCGCAGCGAGCGCGCGCCGTACCAGAAGCTGATCTTGCGCTTGGACTTGAGACGCTTGAGCTGGTCGAAGATGTGCGAACGCATCGGCGCCATGCCGGCGCCACCGCCGATGAAGACCATCTCGGCATCGGTTTCCTTGGCGAAGAACTCGCCGAACGGACCGTACACGGTGACCTTGTCGCCCGGCTTGAGGTTGAACACCCAGGACGACATCTGACCCGGCGGCAGGTGATCCTTGCCCGGCGGCGGCGAAGCGATGCGGATGTTGAACTTGACGATGCCCTTCTCGTCCGGGTAATTGGCCATGGAGTAGGCGCGAATCACCGTCTCATCGACCTTGGACACGTACTTCCACTGGTTGAACTTGTCCCAGTCGCCACGGTACTCGGGCTGGATGTCGAAGTCCTTGTAGTTGACCACGTGCGGCGGGCATTCCAGCTGCACGTAGCCACCGGCGCGGAAGTCCACGCTCTCGCCTTCCGGCAGGCGCAGGGTCAGCTCCTTGATGAAGGTGGCGACGTTGGGGTTGGACTCCACCGTGCACTCCCACTTCTTCACGCCGAACACCGACTCTTCCACCTCGATGTGCATGTCCTGCTTGACCGGGGTCTGGCAGGACAGACGCCAGCCGGCCTTGGCCTCGCGCTTGGTGAAGTGCGATTCCTCGGTCGGCAGCATCTCGCCGCCGCCGCTTTCGACGATGCACTTGCACTGCGCGCAGGTGCCACCGCCGCCGCAGGCGGAGGAGAGGAACACGTTGTTCGCCGCCAGGGTCTGCAGCAGCTTGCCGCCGGCCGGTACGGTGAGGGTGCGCTCGCCGTTGATGACGATGTTGACGTCGCCGCTGGAGACCAGCTTGGCGCGCGCCACCAGGATGATCAGCACCAGCGCCAGGACGATGGCGGTGAACATGCCGATGGCCAATACGATTTCAAAACCCATCAGACGCTCCTTACAGCTGAATGCCGCCGAAGGACATGAAGCCCAACGACATCAGACCGATGGTGATGAAGGTGATGCCCAGGCCCTGCAGGCCATCGGGGACATCGCTGTACTTGAGCTTCTCGCGGATGCCGGCCAGCAGCGCGATGGCCAGGGCCCAGGAGAAACCGGAACCGACGCCATAGACCACGCTCTCGGAGAGGTTGTAGTCGCGCTCGACCATGAACAGGGTGCCGCCCATGATGGCGCAGTTCACGGTGATCAGCGGCAGGAACACGCCGAGGGCGTTGTACAGCGAGGGCACGTACTTATCCAGCAGCATCTCGAGGATCTGCACGATGGCGGCGATCACCCCGATGTAGCTGAGCAGGCCGAGGAAGGACAGGTCGACCTCCGGCAGCCCGGCCCAGGCCAGCGCGCCATCCTTGAGCAGGTAGGCGTAGATCAGGTTGTTGGCCGGCACGGTGATGGTTTGCACCACGATCACGGCGATGCCGAGGCCGATGGCGGTTTCCACCTTCTTCGAGATGGCGATGAAGGTACACATGCCAAGGAAGAAGGCCAGCGCCATGTTCTCGATGAACACCGCCTTCACGAACAGACTGAGGTAGTGCTCCATCAGTAGGCCTCCTTGTTGGATACCTGAGGTGCCATCTTGAAGGCCGGTTTTTCCACCTGATCCTTCTTCCAGCTACGCACGGCCCAGATGAACAGGCCGATCAGGAAGAATGCCGAAGGCGGCAGCAGCAGCATACCGTTGGGCTGGTACCAGCCGCCGTCGTTGACGGTCGGCAGGATGGTGTAGCCGAGCAGCTTGCCGGCGCCGAACAGTTCGCGCACCACACCCAGGGCGATCAGCATGGCGCTGTAGCCCAGACCGTTGCCGATGCCGTCGAAGAACGACAGCAGCGGCGGGTTCTGCATGGCGAAGGCCTCGGCGCGGCCCATCACGATGCAGTTGGTGATGATCAGGCCGACGAACACCGACAGCTGCTTGGACAGCGAATAGGCGAAGGCCTTGAGCACCTGATCCACCACGATTACCAGCGAGGCGATGATCACCATCTGCACGATCATGCGGATCGAGTTGGGGATCTGGCTGCGGATCATCGAGATGAACAGGTTGGAGAAGGCGGTGACCAGGGTCAGGGCCACCGACATCACCAGCGCGGTCTTCAGGTTGGAGGTCACCGCCAGGGCCGAACAGATGCCGAGTATCTGCAGGCCGATGGGGTTGTTGTTGAAGATCGGATTGAGCAGGACTTCTTTATAGGTCGGTTGCGACATCGCTTATGCCTCCCCTTTGCCCAGCTTGGCCAGGAACGGGCCGAAGCCGTTCTCGCCGAGCCAGAAATGCAGCAGATTGTTCACGCCCTTGCTGGTCAGCGTGGCACCGGCCAGGCCGTCGACCTGGTGCTGGGCCTTGGCCGACTGCGGATCGACGCTGCCCTTGATGATCTCCACGGCCAGCGCGCCCTGCTCGTCGAACAGGGTCTTGCCGGTCCACAGAGCCTTCCATTTCGGATTGTCCACCTCGCCGCCGAGACCCGGGGTCTCGCCGTGCTGGTAGAAGCCGAAGCCGACCACTGTGTTCAGATCGCCCTTGACGGCGACGAAACCGTACAGGGTCGACCACAGGCCGTAGCCGCGCACCGGCAGGATCAGGGTCTCCAGTGCGCCGTCCTTCTCCACCATGTAGACGGTGGTCAGGTTCTCACGCCGCTTGATCGAGGCAATGTCCTGCTCGCCGCTCAGGACCTGGGACAGCTCGGGGTCCTTGGCCGCCTTGAGCGGATCGAAGGTGGCCGGATTCTGCGCATCGGAGAAGGTGCCCTGCTGCAGATCCACGACCTGGGCGCGGATGCGCTCGCCGAACAGTTGCTTGACCTCGCGCGCCGACATGCCCGCCTCGCCCAGGCCGGCGATGGCCAGGATGCTGCGCTGCTTGTCCAGCTGACGATTTTCCGCCTGGGTCGGCTTGAGGGCCACGGCGGCGCCGGCGACGAACACCGAGCACACCAGGCACACCAGGACCGCGACGGTCAGGGTACGAAGGGTAGATTCCTTGTTAGCCACGGGCGAGCCTCCGCTTGATGTTGGCCTGCACCACGAAATGGTCGATCAGCGGTGCGCAGAGGTTGGCGAACAGAATCGCCAGCATCATGCCTTCCGGGAAGGCCGGGTTGACCACGCGAATCAGCACCACCATCAGGCCGATCAGGGCGCCGAAGATCCACTTGCCGGTGTTGGTCATGGACGCCGACACCGGGTCGGTGGCCATGAAGATCATGGCGAAGGCGAAACCGCCGACCACCAGATGCCAATACCAGGGCATGGCGAACATCGGGTTGCTGTCCGAGCCGATGGCATTGAACAGGGTACTGGTGGCGATCATGCCCAGCATCACGCCGGCGACGATGCGCCAGGAGGCGATCTTGGTCAGCAGCAGGAAGGCGCCGCCGATGAAGATGGCCAGGGTACTGGTCTCGCCGATGGAGCCCCGCTCCAGGCCGACGAAGGCGTTCCACCAGCTCAGACCACTGGCCGCGACCTGTTCCATGCCGCTGGCAGCGGCCACGGACAGCGTGGTGGCGCCGGCATAGCCATCCACCACGGTCCATACCATGTCGCCGGACATGTCCGCCGGGTAGGCGAAGAACAGGAAGGCGCGGCCGGTCAGCGCGGGGTTGAGGAAGTTCTTGCCGGTACCGCCGAACACTTCCTTGCCGATCACCACGCCGAAGCTGATGCCGAGGGCCACTTGCCACAGCGGGATGTCCGGCGGCAGGGTCAGGGCGAACAGCACCGAGGTGACGAAGAAGCCTTCGTTGACCTCATGGCGACGGATGGAGGCGAACAGCACTTCCCAGAAGCCGCCGACGATGAAGGTGGTCAGGTAGATCGGCAGGAAGAACGCCGCGCCCTGGATGAAGTTGTCCCACACACTGGTCGGGTCGAAGCCCGCCAGCGCGCCGATCAGGCCGAAGCGCCAGCCTTCCTGGGCCGCCAGCAGCTCGGCGTTGCCGGCGAAGATGCTGTTGGCCTGGTAGCCGATGTTCCACATGCCGAAGAACATGGCCGGGAAGGTGCACAGCCACACGGTGATCATCATGCGCTTGAGGTCGATGCCGTCGCGCACGTGGGCGGTGCTCTTGGTCACGCTGCCGGGGCGGTAGAAGAAGGTGTCGACCGCCTCGTACAGGGCGTACCACTTCTCGTACTTGCCGCCCTGCTCGAAGTTGTGCTCGATCTTGTCGAGGAATTTACGCAAGGACATGAATCAGCCCTCCTTCTCGATGCGAGTCAGGTTGTCCCGCAGGATCGGGCCGTACTCGTACTTGCCGGCGCACACATAGGTGCACAGAGCCAGGTCTTCTTCGTCCAGCTCCAGGCAACCGAGCTTCTGCGCCATGTCGGTGTCGCCGACGATCAGGTAGCGCAGCAGCTGGGTGGCGAGGATGTCCAGCGGCATCACTTCCTCGTAGTTGCCCACCGGCACCATGGCGCGCGGGCTGCCGTTGGTGCTGGTGTCCATGGCCAGCTTGCGGCCGCCCATCAGCTTGGAGACGAAGATGTTCAGCACCGAGTGCTTGTTCACCCCGGCGCGCAGGTAGTGCAGCAGCTCGCGCTCGCGGCCTTCGTGCAGGCAGGAGACCTGCACGTGGTAGCGACCGAGGAAGGCGAAGGCCCCGCGCGAACTGCGCCCGCCGAACACCGAGCCGGAAATCACCCGGTTGTGCCCCGGCTGCAGCTCGCCGGCGGTCAGTTCGTCCAGGCTGGCGCCAAGGCGGGTGCGCAGCAGGCGCGGCTTGTCCACCACAGGACCGGCCAGGGCGACCACGCGGGCGACGTCCAGCTTGCCGCTGGTGAACAGCGCACCGATGGCGATCACGTCCTGATAGCCGATGTGCCAGACGCTCTTGCTGGCGCTGACCGGATCGAGGAAATGGATATGGGTACCCGGCAGACCGGCCGGATGCGGGCCGGCGAAGGCTTCGGCCTGCACCCCGGCGCTGCCCTCGCCGGCCAGGTTGACGCCCTCGGCCTTGCACAGGAACACCTTGGCCAGGCGCGCCAGCACCTTGAGACCGTTCTCGAAGTCGGCCGCACGCTCGGCGATCACCACGGCGGGGTCGACGGCCAGCGGGTGGCTGTCGATGGCGGTGACGAAGATCGAGCTGGGCACGGCATCGATGGCCGGTACCTTGCTGTACGGACGGGTGCGCAGCGCGGCCCACAGGCCGGACTGCTGCAGGTTGTCGCGCACAGTCTGGGGCTCGAGGGCAGACAGCTGGCCGGCCTCGTAGCGGGCGAACTCGACGGACTCATCGCCCTCCAGGTCGATCACCACCGACTGCAGCACGCGCTGCTCGCCGCGATGGATGGCGGCGACCACGCCGGCACCCGGTGCAGTGAAGTGCACTCCGGGGTTCTTCTTGTCGGAGAACAGGACCTGACCGAGCTTGACCCGGTCGCCGACCTGCACGGCCATGGTCGGCTTCATCCCGTGATAATCGCAGCCCAACAGGGCCACGCTGCGCACTGCGCGTGCCGGTTCGATGCGCTGTTCGGGCGCGCCGGCAAGGGGCAGATCCAGCCCGCGTTTTATCTTTATCATTTAATGTTCCAAACGTTGCCGCAGGGTTAGAACACTGCCGGAAAGCCGCAGACGAGGGGGTTCACAGACCCTCTCAGGTAACGGTTCCGGGGCGAAAAACCCCGGGATTATAAGGAGATATGCCAGGCATGCCCACCCATGGGTCGCAAGCTGAACCACTCAGTCGTAACAACAAGCAACAGCCCCAAGCTTGACGGGCGAGTCAGCGGAGCGAAAAAAGAGCCATGACAATCCGGAGCCATGTCATGCGCCACCTGATCCTGCTGCCCTTCCTACTGCTGAGCCAGCCGAGCCTGGCCAGCGAGCGCCTGGCCGAAGCCGCCTTCGCCAGAATCCACGAACAACAGGACATCAGCCTGGAGCGTAGAAACCAGGCGGTCCTGACCTATCTGTGGGCGGACGTCTATGCCGCCGCCTACTACCTGGAACCCGACGCCGTGCCCGCGCGCGCCCTGGAGCAGCCTGCACGGCAGCGTCTGGAGCTGTACTACTACCGCAACATCGCACGCCAGGACCTGATCAAGGCCGCCTGGACCACCCTCGAACGTCAGCTGACGGCGTCGCGCCTCGCCGCGCTGCACGACGCCATCGACGAGCTGCACGCCAGCTTCCGCGACATCCGCCCGGGCGATCGCTACGCCCTCAGCTACGCCCCCGAGTCCGGCCTGCGCCTGGAAATCAACGGCACCACCGCCTTCCGCAGCAGCGACAGCGACCTGGCGCGTGCCTACCTGGGCATCTGGCTGGCGCCCAAGGGCCTGTCCGACGAGCTGCGCGAAGAACTGCTGAGCGAGCGCTGAAACGAAAAACGGGAGCCGAAGCTCCCGTTTTTCTTGGCGCCCGGCGCTTAGCGCGGGAAGGCCGGCGGGTTGACCCCAGCCATGTCTTCCATCACGCGCACCACCTGGCAGCTGTAGCCGAACTCGTTGTCGTACCACACGTAGAGCACGACACGGTTGTCGTTGGCGATGGTGGCTTCGGCATCGACCACACCGGCATGGCGCGAGCCGACGAAGTCGGTGGACACCACTTCCTGCGAGTTGACGAAGTCGATCTGCTTCTGCAGCTCCGAGTGCATGGCCATCTGGCGCAGGTACTCGTTGATCTCTTCGCGGGTGGTGGCCTTCTCCAGGTTCAGGTTGAGGATGGCCATGGAAACGTTCGGCGTCGGCACGCGGATGGCGTTGCCGGTCAGCTTGCCCTTCAGCACCGGCAGGGCCTTGGCGGCGGCGGTGGCGGCACCGGTCTCGGTGATCACCATGTTCAGCGCGGCGCTGCGACCACGACGACTGCCCTTGTGGAAGTTGTCGATCAGGTTCTGGTCGTTGGTGTACGAGTGAACGGTCTCGACGTGGCCGTTGACGATGCCGTACTGGTCATTCACGGCCTTGAGCACCGGCACGATGGCGTTGGTGGTGCAGGAGGCGGCGGAGATGATCTTGTCGTCGGCGGTGATGTCGCCATGGTTGATGCCATGCACGATGTTCTTCAGCGCGCCCTTGCCCGGCGCGGTGAGAATCACGCGATCGATGCCCGGGCACTTGAGGTGCTGGCCCAGGCCTTCGGCGTCGCGCCACTTGCCGGTGTTGTCCACCAGCAGGGCGTTCTTGATGCCGTACTGGGTGTAGTCGATGGACGCCGGGTCGTTGGAGTAGATCACCTGGATCAGATTGCCATTGGCGGTGATGGTGTTGGCTTGCTCGTCGATGGTGATGGTGCCATCGAACGGACCGTGCACCGAGTCGCGACGCAGCAGGCTGGCGCGCTTGACCAGGTCGTTGTCGGCGCCCTTGCGCACGACGATGGCACGCAGGCGCAGGCCGTCGCCGCCACCGGTCTTCTCGATCAGGATGCGCGCCAGCAGGCGGCCGATGCGACCGAAACCGTACAGCACGACGTCGGTGCCTTCACGGCCGGCGCCATTCTGCTTGCCGACCACGTCGGCCAGCTCGTCCTTGGTGAACTGCTCGATGCTGCGACCGGCGCCTTCGGCCTTGAACTTGGCGACCATCTTGCCCAGGTCCACGGAGGCGGCGCCCAGCTTGAGCTCGCTCATGGTCTTGAGAATGGGGAAGGTGTCGTGCACGGACAGCTCGACTTCGCCTTCCAGGCGGTGACGGGCGAAGCGGTGGGCCTTGAGGATGTCGATCACCGAACGGTTGATCAGGCCGCGACCGTAGATCGAGGTCACCACGTTGTTGTTGCGATAGAGCTGGCCGATCAGCGGAATCATCGCTTCCGCGAGGGCTTCGCGATCAATCCATTCACCGAGACACTGGTCGGGCTTCTGAGTCACGGGCAGTACCTTCCACATGTAGGGGCTGAAAAAAGGGGCTACATTATGACGACGCCCGCGCGCCTGGGCAATGCGCGCCTGTCGCCACTGACAGCCGCCGCCTTGCCTCGCTACAATCGTCGACTTTCTTTCGACTGGGGCCGCGACACCCGTGTCCGTACTGCAACTGCCGAAACTGCCCGGCACCGCCGGCAAACAGCACTGGGGCAACCTGCCCGGTGCCGCCCTCTCGCTGGCCATCGCCGAGGCCGCCAGCGCAGCCCGCCGCTTCACCCTGCTGCTGACCGCCGACAGCCAGAGCGCCGAGCGCCTGCAGGAAGAGCTGGCGTTCTTCGCTCCCGACCTGCCGGTGCTGCACTTCCCGGACTGGGAAACCCTGCCCTACGACGTCTTCTCGCCGCACCAGGACATCATTTCCCAGCGCATCGCCACCCTCTATCGCCTGCCGGAGATAAAGCACGGCGTGCTGGTGGTGCCGATCGCCACCGCCCTGCACCGCCTGGCGCCGACCCGCTTCCTGCTCGGCTCCGGCCTCTTGCTGGACGTCGGCCAGAAGCTCGACGTCGAGGAGATGCGCGCGCGCCTGGAGGCCGCCGGCTACCGCTGCGTGGACACCGTCTACGAACACGGCGAATTCGCCGTGCGTGGCGCACTGATCGACCTGTTCCCCATGGGCAGCGAGACGCCCTACCGCATCGACCTGTTCGACGACGAGATCGAGACCCTGCGCACCTTCGACCCCGAGACCCAGCGCTCGGTGGACAAGGTGGAGTCGATCCGCCTGCTGCCGGCCCGCGAGTTCCCCCTGGAGAAGAAGGCCGTCAGCGATTTTCGCGGGCGTTTTCGCGAACGCTTCGACGTCGACTTCCGCCGCTGCCCGATCTATCAGGACCTCGCCTCGGGCATCACCCCGGCCGGCATCGAGTACTACCTGCCGCTGTTCTTCGAGGAAACCGGCACCCTGTTCGACTACCTACCGGGCGACACCCAGGTGTTCTCCCTGCCGGGCATCGAGCAGGCCGCCGAGCAGTTCTGGCTGGATGCGCGCACCCGCTACGAGGACCGCCGCGTCGACCCGGAACGCCCGCTGCTGCCGCCGGCCGACATCTTCCTGCCGGTGGAAGACTGCTTCGCCCGCCTGAAGCACTGGCCGCGCGTGGTGGTCGATCACGACGACATCGAGACCGGCGTCGGCCGCGAGCGCTTCGACGCCCGCGCCCTGCCCGACCTGGCGATCCAGGCCAAGGCCAGCGAACCGCTGGCCGCCCTGCGCCGCTTCATCGAGGAATATTCGGGGCGCGTGCTGTTCTGCGCCGAGTCCGCCGGCCGCCGCGAGGTGCTGCTGGAGCTGCTGGCGCGGCTCAAGCTCAAGCCGCTGGAAGTGGCCGACTGGCATGAATTCACCGCCAGCCGCGAGCGCCTGGCGATCTGCATCGCCCCGCTGGACGAGGGCCTGCTACTCGACCAGATCGCCCTGATCGCCGAGAGCCCGTTGTTCGGCCAACGGGTGATGCAGCGCCGCCGCCGCGAGAAATCGCGCGACGGCGGCGACAACGTGATCAAGAACCTCACCGAGCTGCGCGAAGGCGCGCCGGTGGTGCACATCGACCACGGCGTAGGCCGCTACCTGGGCCTGGTGACCATGGAGTTCGACGGCCAGGCCGCCGAGTTCCTCGCCCTGATGTACGCCGAGGAAGCCAAGCTCTACGTGCCGGTGGCCAGCCTGCACCTGATCGCCCGCTACACCGGCAGCGACGATGCCCTGGCACCGCTGCACCGCCTGGGTTCGGAGACCTGGCTGAAGGCCAAGCGCAAGGCCGCCGAACAGGTGCGCGACGTGGCCGCCGAGCTGCTCGATATCTACGCCCGCCGTGCCGCCCGCGAGGGCCATGCGTTCAAGGACCCGGCCGCCGACTACGCCACCTTCAGCGCCGGCTTCCCCTTCGAGGAGACCCCGGACCAGCAGGCCGCCATCGACGCGGTGCGCGAAGACATGCTGGCCGGCAAGCCGATGGACCGCCTGGTCTGCGGCGACGTCGGCTTCGGCAAGACCGAAGTGGCCATGCGCGCCGCCTTCATCGCCGTGCACAGCGGCAAACAGGTGGCGGTGCTGGTGCCCACAACCCTGCTCGCCCAGCAGCACTACACCAGCTTCCGCGACCGCTTCGCCGACTGGCCGGTAACGGTCGAGGTGATGAGCCGCTTCAAGACCGCCAAGGAGGTCAACGAGGCGGTGGCCAGGCTGGCCGAAGGCAAGATCGACATCGTCATCGGCACCCACAAGCTGCTGCAGGACGATGTGCGCTTCAAGGACCTGGGTCTGGTGATCATCGACGAGGAGCACCGCTTCGGCGTACGCCAGAAGGAGCAGCTCAAGGCCCTGCGCAGCGAAGTCGACATCCTCACCCTCACCGCCACGCCGATCCCGCGCACGCTGAACATGGCGGTGTCGGGCATGCGCGACCTGTCGATCATCGCCACCCCGCCGGCGCGGCGCCTGTCGGTGCGCACCTTCGTCATGGAGCAGCAGGACGCGGTGATCAAGGAAGCGCTGCTGCGCGAACTGCTGCGCGGCGGTCAGGTGTACTACCTGCACAACGACGTGAAGACCATCGAGAAGTGCGCCGCCGACCTGCAGGCCCTGGTGCCCGAGGCGCGCGTCGGCATCGGCCACGGGCAGATGCACGAGCGCGACCTGGAACGGGTGATGAGCGACTTCTACCACAAGCGCTTCAACGTGCTGGTGGCCTCGACCATCATCGAGACCGGCATCGACGTGCCCAGCGCCAACACCATCCTCATCGAGCGCGCCGACAAGTTCGGCCTGGCCCAGTTGCACCAGTTGCGCGGCCGGGTCGGCCGCAGCCACCACCAGGCCTACGCCTACCTGCTGACGCCGCCGCGCAAGGGCATGACCGAGGACGCGCAGAAGCGCCTGGAAGCCATCGCCAATGCCCAGGATCTCGGTGCCGGCTTCGTCCTGGCCACCCACGACCTGGAAATCCGCGGCGCCGGCGAGCTGCTCGGCGACGGCCAGAGCGGGCAGATCCAGGCGGTCGGCTTCACCCTCTATATGGAAATGCTGGAACGGGCCGTCAAAGCCATCCGCAAGGGCGAGCAGCCCAACCTGGAGCAGCCGCTGGGCGGCGGCGCCGAGATCAACCTGCGGGTGCCGGCGCTGATCCCCGACGACTACCTGCCGGACGTGCACAGCCGCCTGATCCTCTACAAGCGCATCGCCTCGGCCGCCGACGAGGACGGCCTGAAGGAGCTGCAGGTGGAGATGATCGACCGCTTCGGCCTGCTGCCGGAGCCGACCAAGAACCTGATGCGCCTGACCCTGCTCAAGCTGCAGGCGGAAAAACTCGGCATCAAGAAGATCGACGCCGGCCCCCAGGGCGGGCGCATCGAGTTCGCCGCCGACACCTGCGTCGATCCGCTGGTGCTGATCAAGCTGATCCAGGGCCAACCGAACCGCTACAAGTTCGAGGGCGCCACCCTGTTCAAATTCCAGGTGCCGATGGAGCGCCCGGAAGAACGCTTCAATACCCTGGAGGCGCTGCTGGAGCGCCTCGCCCCGCAATCCGCCTGAAAGGACTGACCCATGCGCGCGTTTCGCCCCCTCTTCCTGCTGCTCTGCCTGCTGGCCCCGCAGGCCTTCGCCGACGGCCTGTACCAGATCGAGCTGATCGTCTTCCGCCAGGCCGGCGAGGCCCTCTCCTCCAGCCAGCCGGCACCGGATGACTGGGCCGTGGGCGCCAACCCCATCGCCGGCAACGAGCGTGGCACCGCGCTGAACGACGAGGCCGCCAAGCTCAACCCGGGCAACGGCTACCAGGTGCTGCTGCACCAGGCCTGGGCGCAGAATCTCTCCGCCGTGCCGAGCAAGGCGGCGCTGAGCACCGGCAGCGAGCAGTTCGGCCACTACCCGGTGGAGGGCGTGGTGTCGCTGAGCGAGGAGCAGCGCCTGGTCGACCTGGAAGCCGATTTCTGGATCAACCGCTTCGACGCCGACGGCCTGCTCGTCGGCAGCGAGCGGGTGCGCCAGCGCACGCGCCTGAAACTCGGCGAACTGAACTACCTGGACAACGGCAGCCTCGGCCTGCTGGTCAAGGTCACCCAGCCCTGACATGGTCACGCTGCAGGACCTGCTGCAGCACGACGCCTGGCAGTCGGCCTTCGACCCCGGCGCCCTGGAGCGCGGCCGACGCTACTTCGAGCAGGGCCGCGCGCGGATCCTCAGCCGGGACGACGACCAGCTCCAGGCACGCTGCCGCGGCAGCGGCGAGCACGACTACCAGCAGTGGATCCGCCTCGGCAGCCGCGGCGTTCCCCTGCTCGGCCGCTGCAACTGCCCGGTCGGGCACAACTGCAAGCACTGCGCCGCCGCCCTGTTCCTGGCCGCCAGCGAGGCGCCGGGGCTTGCACCGCGTCTGATCGAAGACCTGCAGCCGACCGCGCACCTGGCCCTCGGCAGCCACCTGCAGAGCATCTACCAGCCCGGCAATCGGCGCACGGTGCAGCGTCTGCAGCATCGCGCGGCGCTGTCCTTCGACTACGCCGGCCAGCGCACCCATGGCAGGCAGGCGAGCGGTGGCGAGCGCCTGCGCCTGCTGCTCGACGGCCAGGCCGCCAGCGTCGCCCGCCAGCCCGAGGCCGAGCAGCGCCTGCGCCAGCAACTGGAGAGTTTCGGGCTGCGCCCGGCCATGCGCCAGAGCCAGGCCCTGCCGCCGGACAGCGGCGAGATGTACGAACTGGCCAACGACGCCGACTGGCTCCGCTTCGTCCAGCAGGGCCTGCCACGGCTGCGCGAGCTGGGCTGGCGGATCGACATGCGCCCGGGCTTTCGCTTCGACCTTAGCCCGGTGCAGAACTGGTACGCCAGCATCGACGAGGCGCCCGGCCACCAATGGTTCGACCTGGAACTGGGCATAGAGGTCGACGGCCAGCGCATCAGCCTGTTGCCGGTGCTGCTGCAGCTGATCCGGCGCAGCCCCGAGCTGTTCTCGCCGACCAACCTGGTCCGCCGCGGCGACGACGAGCTGCTGCCGGTGCAGCTGGAGCAGCGGCGCCACCGCGATGGCCGGGCACTGCAGGTCGCCCTGCCCTTCGCCCGCCTCAAACCCCTGCTGGCCACGCTCGGCGAACTCTACCTGCGCGAGGACCTGGAGCGCCCGGCGCTGCGCCTGGCCGCGCCGGACGCCGCCCGCCTCAACGAACTGGAGCAACTGCCGCTGCACTGGCAGGGTGGCGAACGCTTGCGCGAGCTGGCGCGGCGCCTGCGTCATCTGGGACACGCGAGCGTGACGGCCCCCGACGGCCTGCACGCCGAACTGCGGCCCTATCAAGTGGACGGCCTGCGCTGGATGCAGGGCCTGCGCGAGCTAGGCATGGGCGGCGTGCTGGCCGACGACATGGGACTGGGCAAGACCCTGCAGAGCCTCGCTCACATACTGTGCGAGAAGCGCGCCGGCCGCCTCGACCGCCCGGCCCTGGCGGTGATGCCCACCAGCCTGATCCCCAACTGGCTGGACGAGGCCAGGCGCTTCGCCCCGGAGCTGCGCGTGCTGGCCCTGCACGGCCCTAAGCGCAGCAAGGACTTCGCCCAGCTGGGCCGCCACGATCTGTTGCTGACCAGCTATGCCCTGCTGCCGCGCGACCTCGCGCACTGGCGCGAGCAGCCGCTGCATCTGTTGCTACTGGACGAGGCGCAGCACCTGAAGAACCCCGCCAGCAAGGCCGCCCAGGCCGTCGGCCAACTGCAGGCCAAGCAGCGCCTGGCGCTGACCGGCACGCCGCTGGAGAACCACCTGGGCGAGCTGTGGTCGCTGTTCCACTGCCTGATGCCGGGCTGGCTGGGCGACGCCAAGCGCTTCAACCGCGACTACCGCACGCCCATCGAGAAGCACGCCGACCAGGCCCGCCTGGAGCACCTCAAGGCGCGGATCAGGCCCTTCCTGCTGCGCCGGCGCAAGGACCAGGTGGCCACCGAGCTGCCGCCCAAGAGCGAGATGGTCCACTGGGTCGAGTTCGGCCAGGCGCAGCGCGACCTCTACGAGACGGTGCGTCTGGCGGTGGATCGCAAGGTGCGCGAGGAGGTCGCGCGGCGCGGCCTGGCGCGCAGCCAGATCGCCATCCTCGACGCCCTGCTCAAGCTGCGCCAGGTGTGCTGCGACCCGCGCCTGCTACCCGGCGAGCACCCGGCCGGGCACTCGGCCAAGCTGGAGGGACTGCTGCAGATGCTCGACGAACTGCTCGCCGAGGGTCGCCGGGTGCTGCTGTTCTCCCAGTTCACCTCGATGCTGACGCTGATCGAGGCGGAGCTGCAGCGCCGCGGCATCGCCTACGCCCTGCTGACAGGCTCGACCACGGATCGGCGCACGCCGGTGCAACGCTTCCAGAATGGCGAGGTGCCGCTGTTCCTGATCAGCCTCAAGGCCGGCGGCACGGGCCTCAACCTGACTGCCGCGGACACCGTGATCCATTACGACCCCTGGTGGAACCCCGCGGCGGAGAATCAGGCCAGCGACCGCGCCTACCGCATCGGCCAGGACAAGCCGGTATTCGTCTACCGCCTGATCGTCCGCGGCACCCTGGAAGAGAAAATCCGCCAACTGCAGCAACGCAAGGCGGCGCTCAGCGCCGGCCTGCTCGAGGGGGGTGCGCAGGACGACTGGCAGCTGCGCGCCGAGGACCTCGACGCACTGCTCGCGCCGCTACCCGCCTAACCGGCGCTTAGCACCCGGCCCAGCACCGCCCGTACCTTGCCGATGCCGCGCGCCAGCTCGGCCTCGATCTCGGCCATGGTGATGGGCCCGGCAGCCTTGCCCGCGGCCGGATTGACCACCAGCGCCAGGCAGGCATAGGGCAGCTCCAGCTCGCGGGCCAGGGCGGCCTCGGGCATGCCGGTCATGCCGACTATGTCGCAGCCGTCGCGCTCCAGGCGGACGATTTCCGCCGCCGTCTCCAGCCGCGGGCCCTGGGTCGCGCCGTATACGCCATGGCTGCTGTGCGGGTAGCCGAGCGCCTGCAGGGCTTCGATCAGCCTGCCGCGCAGCGCCTCGTCGTAGGGCCGGCTGAAGTCGATGTGGGTGACCCGATCGATCTCGCCCTCGAAGAAGGTGTGCGCCCGGCCCCAGGTGTAATCGATCAGCTGGTGCGCCACGCACAGGTGACCGCTGCCCATGGCGGGATGGATGCCACCCACCGCGTTGACCGCGATGACGGCCTCGGCACCGGCCTGCTTGAGCGCCCAGAGATTGGCGCGGTAGTTCACCTGGTGCGGCGGGATGCGGTGCGGGTGGCCGTGACGGGCGAGGAACAGCACCTCGCGTCCGGCGAAGTCGCCGCGCAACAGCGGCGCCGAAGGCGCGCCGTAGGGAGTGTCGAGATCCTGGGCCTGCTCGAGGGCCAGGCCCTCCAGCTGGGTCAGACCGCTGCCGCCGATGATGGCGTAGGTCGTCATGGCTCAGTCGATCAGCTGGGCGTCGCGCAGGGCGGCGACGGCCTGCAGCCAGCGCGGCTGCTCGCGGTAATCGGTACGGGCGAAGCCGCGGCCGCGCATGCGCGCCAGCCCCTTCGGCGGCTGCACCTTGAGGCGCTGAAGGGCGCCGAGGGCCAGCTCGGCCGAGGCGCGGTCGTTGCACACCAGGCCCATGTCGCAGCCGGCGCTGAGCGCCGCCTCGATGCGGCTGGCGGCATCGCCGACCACGTGAGCGCCGGCCATGGACAGGTCGTCGCTGAAGATCACGCCCTCGAAGCCCAGCTCGCCGCGCAGGATCTCCTGCAGCCAGCGCCGCGAGAAACCGGCAGGGCCGGCGTCCACCTGCGGGTAGATGACGTGGGCCGGCATCACCGCCGCCAGCTGCCGGCTCAGGCGCTGGAAGGGAATCAAGTCCTTGGCACGGATCTCGTCCAGGCTGCGCTCGTCCACCGGGATGGCCACGTGCGAGTCGGCTTCGGCCCAACCGTGGCCGGGGAAGTGCTTGCCGGTGGCGGCCATGCCGGCGGCGTTCATGCCGCGAATGAAGGCGCCGGCCAGGCGCGTGGCCAGCTCGGCGTCGCCCTCGAAACTGCGGCTGCCGACCACGGCGCTGCGCTGGTGGTCGAGGTCGAGCACCGGGGCGAAGCTGAGGTCCAGGCCCACGGCCAGCACCTCGGTGGCCATCAGCCAGCCGCAGTGCTCGGCCAGCTGCTCGGCATTGTCGTTGTCGGCCAGTGCGCGCATCGCCGGCAGACGCACGAAGCCGCGGCGCAGGCGCTGCACGCGGCCGCCCTCCTGATCCACCGCCAGCAGCAGGTCGGGGCGCACGGCGCGGATCGCCGCGCACAGCTCGCGCACCTGGCGCGGGTCTTCGATGTTGCGGGCGAACAGGATGAGGCCGCCCACCTCAGGCTGGCGCAGAATCCGGCGGTCCTCGGCGGTCAGCCAGGTGCCTTGGATGTCCAGCATCAGGGAACCAAACAGGGTCGTCACGGGGGAATCCTTATGCGAGAGCGACCGCCGCCCACTGCGGGCAAGGCGCTTCGTCGATCAGCACCGCGCAGTGCGGTGGTACCAGGGGAAAGAGCTCCAGCAGGTCGGCGTTGCGCAGGCGCACGCAGCCATGGGATAGCGGCACGCCCATCGGCTGGTTGTCCGGCGTGCCATGCAGGTAGATGTAGCGGCGGAAGCTGTCGACCGCCCCCAGGCGGTTGATGCCGGGTTCGCAGCCGCTGAGCCAGAGGATGCGGGTCAGGATCCAGTCGCGCCCGGGAAACTGTGCATCCAGCGCCTCGGACCAGACCTCCCCGGTCCAGCGGCGCCCGCGCAGCACCGCCCCCAGGGGTAGGCCCTCGCCGATCTTCGCGCGCACCTGGTGGCGGCCGCGCGGCGTGCAGTTGGAGCCGCTGCGCTCACCGGGGCCATTCAGCGCGGTGGACACCAGCAGGCGCACGACCAGCTGCCCGTCGGCGAAGCCGTACAGGCGCTGGTCGGCAATGGAAATGTGCAGGAGATCGAGCGGGCGCATGGGCCGCTAGCTTAGCCCATCGGCCCGCGCGGGCACAGCGTCAGACCGCCTTGGCGGTCAGGCCGGACTTGGGACGCGGCTTGAACTGGGCGTTGGCCAGCGTCTCGTCGCTGATGCCGCTCTCGGCGCGCATGCCGGCGGCAAGGAAAGGCACCATCAGGCGCATCACCTGCTCGATCGAGGTATCGACACCGAAGTCGTTCTCCGCCATGCCGCGCAGCGCCTTGATACCGGACATGCTGAAGGCCGCCGCACCGAGCATGAAGTGCACGCGCCAGAAGATCTCCAGCGGTGGCAGCTTGGGCGCGACCTCGTTGAGCAGCTGCATGTAGCGGCGGAACACCTTGCCGTAGACTTCCTCCAGATACTTGCGCAGGTGCCCCTGGCTCTGGCTGAAGGCCAGGCCCAGCAGGCGCATGAAGATCGACAGGTCGTTGCCGCTACGCGGCTTCACCGCCAGGGCCTGCTCCACCAGCATCTCCAGCAGCTCCTCGAGGCTGGCCTTGCTATCGGGCTTGGCCTGACGGCGATCCAGCTCGCGCTCGAGGCTGACGCAGAATGGCCCGAGAAAGCGCGAGAATACCGCCTGGATCAGCGCCTTCTTGGAACCGAAGTGATAGTTCACGGCCGCCAGGTTGACCCCGGCCTTGCTGGTGATCAGCCGCAGCGAGGTCTCGGCGAAGCCTTTCTCCGCAAATAGCTGCTCGGCCGCATCCAGAATGCGCTCAACAGTTTCTGATTGAGCCATGTCACCCTCACCTGACAAACACTTGTTTGAAACATACGTTTCAGGCTACAGCCCTGTCAAGTCTGACAGGCCCCTTCATGGCTGGCCGGTCACGCATTTAACCATAGGTCATATAAGGAAAATCCCAAGCCACGCAGGCAAGCGGATGAAATGGCCATTCCGCCATCGAAGGAAAGAAGAGTTGCCAGCACCGAATCACTGTATATAATCACAGCAACTGTATAAACAGACAGACCGCCAGCATGCTCAAACTGACGCCGCGCCAATCCGAAATCCTCGCCTTCATCAAACGCTGCCTGGAAGACAACGGCTACCCGCCGACCCGTGCCGAGATCGCTCAGGAGCTGGGCTTCAAATCGCCCAACGCCGCCGAGGAGCACCTCAAGGCCCTGGCCCGCAAGGGCGCGATCGAGATGACCCCCGGCGCCTCGCGCGGCATCCGCATTCCCGGCTTCGAGCCGGACGCCGCCGAGGAGGAAGGCCTGCCGGTGATCGGCCGGGTCGCCGCCGGCGCCCCGATCCTCGCCCAGCAGAATGTCGAGGACTCCTGCAAGATCAATCCGGAGTTCTTCCACCCCAAGGCCGACTACCTGCTGCGGGTGCGCGGCATGAGCATGAAGGACATCGGCATCCTCGACGGCGACCTGCTGGCCGTGCACACCACCCGCGAAGCGCGCAACGGCCAGATCGTGGTGGCGCGCATCGACGACGAGGTCACGGTCAAGCGCTTCCAGCGCAATGGCAACAAGGTCCTGCTGATCGCCGAGAATCCGGAGTTCGCCCCCATCGAGGTGAATCTGGAAGAGCAGGACCTGGTGATCGAAGGTCTGAGTGTCGGCGTGATTCGCCGCTGAGCATCAAGGAGAGCTTCATGCAGTTCCCGCAGTCGCTGAACCGTTCGCAACTCCCGCTGTTTGAAGCCTTTCTGGGCGCCAGCCTGGCGCCACTGCTCGATGAGGCCGTGGAAGCGCCCTGGCTCGATGAGCCGGAGCCCTTCAGCGAGCTGCGCCTGTCCGGTTCGCTCGGCAACTGCCGCCACCTGCTCGGCCCGATGCTGCGCGAGCTCAGCCAGAACCAGGATGCCCGCTGGCTGACCCTGGTCGCCCCGCCCGCCTCCATCACCACCACCTGGCTGCGCGGCATAGGCCTCAACCTCGATCGGCTGCTGGTACTGCAGCCGCGTACCGGCCAGGACGCCCTGGAGCTGGCCCGCGAAGCGCTGCGCCTGGGCCGCAGTCATACGGTGGTGAGCTGGCTAGACCTACAGGCCGGGCAGCGCGCGAGCCTGAGCAGCGCTGCCCGCCTGGGCAGCGCGCAGAGCCTGAATATCCGCTTGGATTAAAGGTAGGAACGCACTCGGCCGCCCCTGGCGGGCAGCGCCGGATCAGTGCAGCACGCGCGGCTGCTCTTCGTGCTCCAAATCGCCCTCGGCCAGGCGACCGGCCATCTGCACACCGACATTGAGCATGGCCTTGGCCACCTCGACATGCTGCCCCTGCAGGAAAGCCCTGGCATCCGCGGAGAAGTCCAGCGTCACCAGCACTTCCTCGTCCTCCGCACGGCGCAGAATGATGCGCCCATCGGGCAGTTCAACGATTTCGAGGAAGGACGTGGACATGGTGTGGTTCTCCTGGCGGGCCGCCAGTGTAACAGCCCTGCTCCGCCGGCCCTAGCCCGGAGGCAGAGGGCGAGCCCGCAGGAAACCGCTTCTGGTTGCGTTAAAGATGCGTCCCAGAGCCCTGCACGAGCGGCGTGCGACCGGTCATCGGCAGGACTTCAGCACTCGCTAAGCGACTCGCGGTGGCGCAGCACCAGTTGCTTGAGCTGCTGGCGCCAACTCTCCAGCTCGGCGTGCCCCAACTGCGGTGCTTCCTCGGGCTCCAGGCTGACCGCCTGAATCAGCGGCAGGGCCGGGTCTAGCTTGGCCGTCTTCGGTGCCTGCGGCGGCAGGAACAATGCGGCATAGGCGGCCAACAGCCGCGCCAGCCAGCTCTCCGACTGAGCGGCGATCTCCATCAGCTCGGCGAGCTCGGGTGTCGGGGAACGCTGCAGGACTTCCTGATTCAGCAGCAGCTCGACACGTGGCGCGCGGGCCTCCGCCAGCTTGTAGTAGTCGGCGATCTCGTGGCACAGCCCCAGCACGGCGCCGTAGAGATGGAACAGCACGGCCTCGCGCTCCGACTGCATCAGCGCCTGGGCATTCATCGCCTCGCCGGCCTCGGCCTTGCGCAGGCTCTCCAGCGCCAAGCCGGCGAAGAAGATCTTCTGGTTGGTGCGGGTATAGGGCTCATGGGCCATGGTCTACTCCTCGGCTGCAAGAGCGGAACATGCCGGGCGCATGCAACGCCCGGCATCAGGGGACGCCGGACAGGTCAGCGCTTGTCTTCGACCTTCCACTTGCCGCCGTCGAAGAAGGCGCGCCAGCCGGTGGGCTTGCCGTCCACCTCGCTCTGCACATACTGCTCCTTGGTCTTGCGGCTGTAGCGGATCACTGCCGGACGGCCATCGGGATCCTTGGCCGGAGCCTCCAGCAGGAAGTGGTACTTGGGGTCGATCTCGCTCTTGTGCGGGATCAGCTCCAGCACCAGCGGTGCGCGGGTCTCGCGATTCTTGGGGAAGCCGCTGGCGGCGAGGAACAGGCCGGAAGCACCGTCACGCAGCACGTAGGTATCGTCGACCTTCTCGCACCTGAGCTCCGGCATCGGCACGGCGTCCATCTTGGGCGGCGCCGCCTCGCCATTCTTCAACAGCTTGCGGGTGTTCTTGCAGCTGGCATTGGTGCAGCCGAAGAACTTGCCGAAACGGCCGGTCTTGAGCTGCATCTCGCTGCCGCACTTGTCGCACTCCAGGCTCGGGCCTTCGTAGCCCTTGATGCGGTACTGGCCCTGTTCGATCTCGTAGCCGGCGCAATCCGGGTTGTTGCCGCAGATATGCAGCTTGCGCGTCTCGTCGAGCAGGTAGGCGTCCATCGCCGTGCTGCAGATCGGACAGCGGTGCTTGCCCAGCAGCACGCGCGACTCGGACTCGCCCTCGTCGTCCGCGGCGATCTCGTCGCCCGGGATCAGGTTGAGGGTGGCCTTGCAGCGCTCTTTCGGCGGCAGCGCATAGCCGGAACAGCCGAGGAATACCCCAGTGGAAGCGGTGCGGATCATCATTGGCCGGCCGCAGTCACGGCAGGCGATATCGGTCGGGGTCGGCTGATTGGCACGCATGCCCTTGTCCGCCGTCTCGGCCACTTCGAGCTTCTTCTTGAAGTCGCCATAGAACTCGTCGAGCAGGTGCTTCCAGTCGCGCTCGCCCTGGGCCACGTCGTCCAGATGCTCTTCCATGGCGGCGGTGAAGCCGTAGTCCATCAGGTTGGCGAAGCTCTCGTCGAGGCGCTCGGTGACGATGTCGCCCATCTTCTCGGCATAGAAGCGACGGTTGTGTACGGTGACGTAGCCGCGCTCCTGGATGGTGGAGATGATCGCCGCATAGGTGGACGGGCGGCCGATGCCGCGCTTCTCCAGTTCCTTGACCAGGCTGGCTTCGGAGAAGCGCGCCGGCGGCTTGGTGAAGTGCTGGCTGGGGTCGAGCTTGAGCAGCTTGAGCGCCTCGCCTTCCTTCATTTCCGGCAGCACGTCGTCCTCGCCCGGCTTGCTCTGTTGCGGCAGTACACGGGTGTAGCCGTCGAACTTGAGGATGCGGCCCTTGGCACGCAGCTCGAAGCCGCCCGCGCTGGCGGTGACGCTGGTGGACAGATACTCGGCCGGCGGCATCTGGCAGGCCACGAACTGGCGCCAGATCAGCTCGTACAGGCGCTCGGCATCGCGCTCCATGCCGGACAGCTGGGTCGGCCGCAGGTTGACATCGGACGGGCGAATCGCCTCGTGCGCCTCCTGGGCGCCCTCCTTGCTGGAGTAGAGGTTCGGCTTGGCCGGCAGGTATTTCTGGCCGAACTCGCTGTCGATGAAACCGCGCACCATGTCGATGGCATCGACCGACAGGTTGGTCGAGTCGGTACGCATATAGGTGATGTAGCCGGCCTCGTAGAGACGCTGGGCCATCATCATGGTCTTCTTCACGCCGAAGCCGAGGCGGTTGCTCGCCGCCTGCTGCAGGGTGGACGTGATGAAGGGGGCGGACGGCTTGCTCGAGGTCGGCTTATCCTCGCGTTTGCTGACGCTGTAGCTGGACGCCTTGAGCTTCTCCAGCGCGGCCATGGCCTGAGCTTCATTCAGCGGTTTGAAGGCCTCGCCGTTCTCGCGGGCCACTTCGAAGCGCACCTTGTCGCCCTTGGCGCTACCCAGGTCGGCGTGCACTTCCCAGTACTCTTCCGGAACGAAGGCACGGATTTCCTTCTCGCGCGCCACCACCAGCTTCACCGCCACCGACTGCACGCGGCCGGCGGACAGGCCACGGGCGATCTTGGCCCACAGCAGCGGCGAGACCATGTAGCCCACCACGCGATCGAGGAAACGCCGCGCCTGTTGGGCATTGACCCGGTTGATGTCCAGCTCGCCGGGCTGGGAGAAGGCCTCCTGGATGGCCTTCTTGGTGATCTCGTTGAACACCACGCGCTTGTAGCGGCTGTCGTCGCCGCCGATGGCCTCGCGCAGGTGCCAGGCGATGGCCTCCCCTTCGCGGTCCAAGTCGGTTGCGAGGTAGATGGTGTCGGCATCCTTGGCCAGGCGGCGCAGCTCCTCGATCACCTTCTCCTTGCCAGGCAGGATCTCGTACTTGGCCTTCCAGCCGTGCTCGGGGTCGACGCCCATGCGCGAGAACAGCTGACGCTTGGCCTTCTCCTTGGGTGACAGGGCCGGCGCCTCGGCAGCCGCAGCCTTGCCGCGCTTGGCCGGCTCCTTGCTGGCGCTGGCGGAACCGCTGGTGGGCAGGTCACGAATATGGCCGATGCTCGACTTCACCACGTACTGGTTACCCAGGTACTTGTTGATGGTCTTGGCCTTGGCCGGGGATTCCACGATGACCAGCGATTTGCCCATGGATTGGAGAATTCCTGAATACGAAAAAGAAAGAATAAGCAGCAGGGCTTATAAAGGCACCGCTATATATAGTGGCTGTCGAGTCGCGGTCAAGGGCGATTCCCTGCCGTCTCCTGCCCGATCAGCGCCGCTTCGGCCTCGATCAGAGCAAAGCGCGGGACCGTCTCGCCGTCCAGTTCGACCGTGCCGCAGAACATCTCCAGCGGCCTCACCCACAGGCCGAAATCGCCGTACAGCGCCTGATAGACCACCAGCCACTCCTCGGTCTCCGAATGCCGGGCCGTGCCGAACACGCGGTACTGCGGCCCCTTGTAATGCCGATAGAGTCCAGGTTGCAGCTGCATGTCGTTCTCCTGAAAAACAAAAACCGGGGCACTGGGCCCCGGTCTTCGCATCGACCAACGCTTAGACGCGTTCGAAGATGGTGGTGATGCCCTGGCCGAGGCCCACGCACATGGTGGACACGCCCAGGGTACCGCCGTTCTGCTTCATCACGTTCAGCAGGGTGCCGGAGATACGCGCACCGGAGCAGCCGAACGGGTGACCCAGGGCGATGGCACCGCCGTGCAGGTTGACCTTCTGCTCCATCTTGTCGAGGAGTTTCAGGTCCTTCAGCACCGGCAGGGCCTGGGCGGCGAAGGCTTCGTTGAGCTCGACGTGGTCGATGTCGTCCATGGTCAGACCGGCACGCTTCAGTGCCTTCTGAGTGGACGGTACCGGACCGTAGCCCATGATCGCCGGATCAACACCGGCCACCGCCATGGCGCGAACCACGGCCATCGGCTGGATGCCCAGGTCCTGAGCACGCTGGGCGCTCATGACGATCATGCAGGAAGCGCCGTCGGTGATCTGCGAGGAAGTACCCGCGGTCACGGTGCCGCCTTTCGGGTTGAACGCCGGCTTCAGGGCGGCCAGGCTTTCCAGGGTGGTCTCCGGACGAATGGTCTCGTCGAAGTCGAACACCTTCAGGAAGCCATTCTCGTCGTAGCCCTGCATCGGGATGATTTCATCCTTGAACTTGCCTTCGACGGTGGCCTTGTGCGCCAGACGGTGCGAACGCTCACCGAAGGCGTCCTGCTGCTCGCGGCTGATGCCGTGCATCTTGCCCAGCATCTCGGCGGTCAGACCCATCATGCCCGAGGCCTTGGCGGCGTACAGGGACAGGTGCGGGTTCGGATCGACACCGTGCATCATGCCGACATGGCCCATGTGCTCCACACCGCCGACGACGAACACGTCGCCGTTGCCGGTCTGGATGGCCTGCACGGCGGTGTGCAGGGCGCTCATGGAGGAACCGCACAGACGGCTGACGGTCTGGCCGGCGCTGGTGTGCGGGATCTGGGTCATCAGCGACGCCATGCGCGCGATGTTCCAGCCCTGCTCCAGGGTCTGGTTGACGCAACCCCAGATCACGTCTTCGACTTCAGCCGGGTCCAGCTTGGTGTTACGCGCCAGGACGCCGCTGATCAGGTGTGCCGACATGGTCTCGGCACGAGTGTTGCGGTGCATGCCGCCCTTGGAACGACCCATCGGGGTACGACCGAAGTCGACAATGACTGCGTCTCTCGGATTCAGGCTCATATTTCTACTCTCGCTCTGTTCGCTGCGCGATTAACCGAAGAACTTCTGGCCCTTGGCGGCCATTTCACGAAGCTTGGCGGTCGGGTGGTACAGGGCGCCCAGCTCGGCGTACTTGTCGGCCAGGGCGACGAACTCGGCCACACCGATGGAATCGATGTAACGCAGCGCACCACCGCGGAAGGGAGGGAAGCCGATACCGTAGATCAGGCCCATGTCGGCCTCGGCTGCGGTGTCGACGATGCCGTCTTCCAGGCAACGAACGGTTTCCAGGCACAGCGGGATCATCATGAAGTTGATGATGTCCTCGTCGCTCAGCTCGCGCTGCTCGACGACGATCGACTTCAGCAGCTCGTAGGCGGCCGGGTCGGAGACTTTCTTCGGCTTGCCGCGCTTGTCGGTCTCGTAGGCGTAGAAGCCCTTGCCGTTCTTCTGGCCCAGGCGGTTGGCCTCGTACATCACGTCGACGGCGGTCTTGCCTTCCACGGCCATGCGGTCCGGGAAGCCTTCGGCCATCACGTCACGGCCGTGGTGGCCAGTGTCGATGCCGACCACGTCGGACAGGTAGGCCGGGCCCATGGGCCAGCCGAACTTCTCCATGACCTTGTCGATGCGCACGAAGTCGACACCGAAGCCCAGCAGCTTGGAGAAGCCGCCGAAGTACGGGAACAGCACGCGGTTGACCAGGAAGCCGGGGCAGTCGTTGACCACGATCGGGTTCTTGCCCATCTTCTTGGCGTAGGCCACGGTGGTGGCGACGGCCACGTCGCTGGACTTCTCGCCACGGATGACCTCAACCAGCGGCATCATGTGCACCGGGTTGAAGAAGTGCATGCCGACGAAGTTTTCCGGACGCTTGAGGGCCTTGGCCAGCAGGTTGATGGAGATGGTCGAGGTGTTGGAAGCCAGGATGGCATCTTCCTTCACCACGCCTTCCACCTCGGCCAGCACGATCTGCTTGACCTTGGGGTTCTCGACCACGGCCTCGACCACGATGTCGACATTGCCGAAGTCACCGTAGGACATGGTCGGGCGAATGGCGTTGAGCGCCTCGGCCATCTTGGCCGGAGCCATGCGGCCTTTCTCGACGCGCTTGCCGAGCAGCTTGGCGGCCTCGTTCAGACCCATCTGGATACCCTCTTCGCGGATATCCTTCATCAGGATCGGAGTGCCCTTGGAGGCGGACTGGTAGGCGATGCCACCACCCATGATGCCGGCGCCGAGTACGGCGGCCAGTTTCACGTCGCGGGCGATCTCGTCGTGCTGCTTGGCCTTCTTCTTCAGCTCCTGGTCATTCAGGAACAGACCGATCAGGCTCTCGGCAACGGAGGTCTTGGCCAGCTTGACGAAGCCGGCGGCCTCGACTTCCAGGGCCTTGTCGCGACCGAAGTTGGCGGCTTTCTGGATGGTCTTGATGGCTTCGACCGGAGCCGGGTAGTTCGGGCCGGCCTGGCCGGCGACGAAGCCCTTGGCGGTCTCGAAGGCCATCATCTGCTCGATGGCGTTGAGCTTGATCTTTTCCAGCTTGGGCTGACGCTTGGCCTTGTAGTCCAGCTCGCCGGAGATGGCGCGCTTGACCAGGTCCAGAGCGGCGTCCTTGAGCTTGTCGGCGGCAACCACGGCGTCAACGGCACCCACTTTCAGGGCGTCGGCAGCCTTGTTTTCCTTGCCGGAAGCGATCCACTCGATGGCGTTGTCGGTGCCGATCACGCGCGGCAGGCGCACGGTGCCGCCGAAGCCCGGGTAGATGCCCAGCTTGACTTCCGGCAGGCCGATCTTGGCGCTCTCGGCGGCGACGCGGTAGTCACCGGCCAGGCACATCTCGAAACCGCCGCCCAGGGCGATGCCGTTGATGGCGATGACGGTCGGAACGGCCAGGTCTTCGAAATCGCTGAAGATCTTGTTGGCTTCGAGGTTGCCGGCAACCAGCTCTTCGTCGGGCAGCTTGAAGTTGTCGACGAATTCGGTGATATCGGCGCCGACGATGAACACGTCTTTGCCGCTGGTGACGATTACGCCCTTGATCGAACCGTCGGCCTTGATGGCATCCACGGACTGACGCAGCTCGGTCAGGGTGAGACGGTTGAACTTGTTAACGGACTCACCCTTGAGGTCGAAATTCAATTCGACGATGCCGCCCTCAAGAGCCTTAACCGTGATGGCTTTACCTTCGTAAATCATCAACTGATCTCCACGGTATGGAAGCTGAACTGTACACATCGGAGCCAACCGGCCGGGGCCGCTCTAGGCACAGGCCGTCGAGCATAGTCCCAATCGATCCGACACACCCGCCGACGCGATAATCGGGCTGTAAAGGCGCTGCCTCGGGAGGCGAAACGCTCGATTCATACGCCCGTTTGATTTGGGTGGGCGTACATTCAGTGAAAACCCGGCAATTGTCAATTGCCCGTCGCAGGCGCCCCGAATGAGTGCAGCGTCACAGTGTGACCGAAAATCGCTCGAGAGCCACGAATTGCCACCAAGGCTCTCTACAACGGCATTTAGCGGACGCCACGAGGAACATTCAACAGATTTATGCAGGCTTTCAGGCACGCCGCGCCAGGAAATCCGCCACCTGCTTCAACTCGGCTTCGCCACCGCGCTCGCCCCAGTACAGCGCCACCATCTGCGGGCCGGCCTCGACCTTGTAGACGTCCGCCGGCAATGCCTCCAGTTCGCTGTGAATCGCCTCACCGGTGCAGGGCTCGCGCCATTGGTTGCACCACTGCCCAGGAGCGACCTGCCAATAGACCCAGCGGTCGTCCTGCCCGGCGCGCCGCCCGCGGTGGTACTGGGCACAGCTGGCCGGCGGATGGCCCTGCAGCCAGTGCGGCCAGTCCTGCTGCACCAGCTGCATGCCGAGGCCCAGGCGCCGCGCCGCCAGACGCAGCTCCATCTGCCCGCGCTGGCGCGGCGAGGGGCGCAGCCAGGCCAGCGGACTGAGCACGGCTGCTATCAGCAGGAGAACGATCCACCAGGTCATTTGGGTCACTTTATGGAAAAGCCTATGTTATGAAGGGAGCAACGCCATACTGCAAGTACGACCATTGAAGTGGAGGAGACTCAGATGCCCTACCAGCACATCCTGATCGCCGTGGACCTGACCGACGAGTGCCACCCGGTGGTCGAGCGCGCCCTGGCGATTGCCGCCAGCAGCGGCGCCCAGGCCTCCCTGGTGCACATCGTCGAGCCGATGGCCATGGCCTTCGGCGGCGACGTGCCGATGGACCTGTCGATGCTCCAGCAGCAGCAGTTCGACCAGGCCCGCGAGCGCCTGGAGAGCTTCGCCGGGCGCTATCCGCAGCTGAGCAGCGACCATCGCCATCTGACCTACGGCCAGCCGCGCCAGGAGATCCATCGCCTAGCCGAGGAGCAGGGCTGCGACCTGATAGTGGTCGGCAGCCACGGCCGCCACGGCCTGGCCCTGCTGCTCGGCTCCACCGCCAACGACGTGCTGCACGGCGCGCCCTGCGACGTGCTGGCGGTACGCCTGAAGAAAACCAAGGAGTAGCGGGCTATTCCTGGTTTTCGCCCGCGCTCATCACCAGCGGGCGAATCTTCTGCAGCTGGGTCTCCATGGACACCGTCATGCTCGACGACATGGAGAAGAAGGTGAGGAAGGCCTTGAGGTTGGAGTCGCCCTCGCAGACGTCGTGGATGCGCTGCCAGAAGGCCTGGTTGACCAGCTGCAGCTGCTGGAACTGCTTGACCAGCCCCTTCAGCTCCCAGTCCGGGCGGCGCCCTTCGCGGAAGTTGAAGTACTGCCGGGTCAGGTACAGGGAGATGGTGCGCAGGATGAACTCCTGGCTGCTGGCGAACGGCAGGTGGTTCTGCGCCATCGGCTTGAGTTTGCCCAGCACCGGGCAGGCGCTGGTGGCCATGATCACCCCGAGCAGCGAACGCAACCCCTCCTCCAGCCCGACCAGCTTGCTGTATTCGCGCTCCGGCGTGCGCACCCACACCTGGGCCTTCTTGAACGCCGGCAGGCCCTGGAAATCCTCGATGACCCGGTGCAGATCGACCGCCGCCGGGCAGCGGCCGAACTGCTCCTTCTTCAGCGGGCAGTTGCTGCACTGGTTGTGTTCCAGGCGCGTCCACCTGGGGGTTTGCTCAGCACTCTGGGGGTCGTACTGACGGTCCAGCTCGATCCTGTAGCTGAACTGATGGTTGTCATCCAGAGTGACGCGGTACTCAATCGCCATGCATGTCTCCGACAGGCTTATCTAGTCCCGCCGTGGTTCCGTCGCCTTCGAACGACGTATCAGCAACGGGCCTCTCAGGCTTCCAGTTCGGCCCAGCGTTCCAGTAGCTGGTCCAGTTCCTCTTGCAGGCTCTGCAGGCGCTCCAGCGCCGGCCCGGTGATAGCCGGGGCCTGCTGGTAGAACGCCGGATCGGCGATCTGCGCCTGCAGCTCTGCCAGCTGCGCCTCCAGGGCGTCGATCTGCCCGGGAATGGCCTCCAGCTCGCGCTGCAGCTTGTAGCTGAGCTTCTTCTTCGCGGCCGGAGCCGCAGCACTCGCATTCTCCGCCGGCGCCGGTTCGGGCGCACTGGCGGCTTCGACCTTGGCCGGCTTGGATTCGCCGACACCCAGCAGCTTGGGCGAGCCACCCTGGCGCAACCAGTCCTGGTAGCCGCCGACGTACTCGCGGACCCTGCCCTCGCCTTCGAAGACCAGGGTGCTGGTCACCACGTTGTCGAGGAAGGCCCGGTCGTGGCTGACCATCAGCACCGTACCGGGGAAATTCAGCAGGACCTCCTCGAGCAGCTCGAGGGTTTCCACGTCCAGATCGTTGGTCGGCTCGTCCAGCACCAGCATGTTGGCCGGCTTGCTGAACAGCTTGGCCAGCAGCAGGCGCGCCCTCTCCCCACCGGACAGCGCCTTGACCGGCGTGCGCGCACGCTGCGGGCTGAACAGGAAATCGCCGAGGTAGCTCAGTACGTGGCGGTTCTGACCATCGATGCTGATGAAATCGCGACCTTCTGCGAGGTTGTCGATCACCGTCTTTTCCAGGTCCAACTGATGGCGCAACTGATCGAAATACGCCACTTCCAGCTTGGTCCCTGCCACTATCGTGCCACTAGTGGGCTGCAAATCGCCAAGCAATAGTTTCAGCAGGGTGGTCTTGCCGGTGCCATTGGCGCCCAGCAGGCCGATGCGATCGCCGCGCTGCAGCACCAGGGAGAAGTCACGAATCAGCGCCGCTCCCCCTGGGTGCGCAAAACTGACATTTTCCGCCACTATCACCTGCTTGCCGGACTTCTCCGCGGCCTCCAGCTGGATGCTCGCCTTGCCCTGGCGCTCGCGCCGCTCGCTGCGCTCCTGGCGCATGGCCTTGAGCGCACGCACGCGGCCCTCATTGCGGGTGCGGCGGGCCTTGATGCCCTGGCGGATCCACACCTCCTCCTGGGCTAGGCGCTTGTCGAACAGCGCATTGGCCGTTTCCTCGGCCGCCAGCTGCTGCTCCTTGTGCACCAAGAAGCTGGCGTAGTCGCCGTTCCAGTCGATCAGATGGCCGCGATCCAGTTCGAGGATGCGGGTGGCCAGGTTCTGCAGGAAGGAACGGTCGTGGGTGATGAACAGCACGGCGCCGCCGAAGCCCAGCAGCGCCTCTTCCAGCCAGGCGATGGCGCCGATGTCGAGGTGGTTGGTCGGCTCGTCGAGCAGCAGCAGGTCCGGTTCGGCGACCAGCGCCTGGGCCAGCAGCACGCGCCGGCGCCAGCCGCCGGAGAGCTCGGCCAGGGTCTTGTCCGCCGGCAGCTGCAGGCGGCTGAGGGTGCTTTCCACCAGCTGCTGCAGGCGCCAGCCGTCCTTCGCCTCCAGCTCCTGCTGCACCCGGGTCAGCTTGCTCAGGTCGTCGTCGCCCTGGATGTGCTGGCTCAGGTGGTGATATTCGGCCAGCAGCCGGCCGACCTCGGCCAGGCCCTCGGCGACCACGTCGTACACCGTGCGCTCGTCGGCGCGCGGCAGCTCCTGCGGCAGCTCGCCGATCTTCAGCGCCGGGGCGCGCCAGATCTCGCCGTCATCGGGCATCTGGTCGCCCTTGACCAGACGCAGCATGCTCGACTTGCCGGTACCGTTGCGGCCGATGATGCACACCCGCTCGCCCCGCGCGATCTGCCAGGAGACCCCGTCCAGCAGCGGCATGGCGCCGTAGGCCAGGGAAACGTCGGAGAACTTGAGCAGGGTCATGGCAGGAACACCTCGGGAAACAGGGCGCGCATTCTAACCGAGTTACATCATGCAGGCTCCGACGCCATTCTCCCGCCTCGCGCAACCGGCTAAGCTAGCTAAATACGCTCCATTTAGCCCTTCTCGCCGGATGTGTCATGCGCCGCCCTCTGTTCTGCCTGTTTTCCGCCCTCCTCAGCTGCTCACTCGGCCTCGCCAGCGCCCAGGCCGCCAACCTGCCTCAGCAACGCCTGATGTACGACGAGGCCAAGCGCGCACTGGCCAAGGGCGACAGGGGCCCCTACCTGCGCTACGCCGCGGCCCTGCGCGACTACCCGCTGGAGCCCTACCTGGCCTATGACGAGCTGACCGCGCGTCTGAAGTCGGCCAGCAACGACGAGATCGAGGCCTTCCTCACAGAGCACGGCGACCTGCCCCAGGCCGGCTGGATGAAGCTGCGCTGGCTGCGCTGGCTGGCCGAGCGCGGCGAGTGGCGGACCTTCGCCAACCACTACGACCCCAAGCTCAACTTCACCGAGCTGGACTGCCTGTACGGCCAGTACCTGTACAAGCACGGCATGCAGGCCGAGGCCCGCGCCGCCGCGGAGAAGCTGTGGCTGGTGGGCAAATCCCAGCCCGAGGCCTGCGATGCACTGTTCGCCACCTGGCGCGCCGACGGCCAGCTCACCGAGGAGCGCCGCTGGCAGCGCGCCAAGCTGGCCGCCGAGGCACGCAACTACGGCCTGGCCAGCTATCTGGTCAAGGGCCTGCCGAGCCTGGGCAAGCAGGGCCAGCTGCTGATCGAGGCGGCGCAGAAGCCGCAGATGATGAGCCAGACTGCGCGCTTCGTCCCGGCCGACCGCCACACGGCCGACGCCGCCGGGCTCGGCCTGCGCCGCCTGGCCCGCCAGGACCCGGAGAAGGCGCTGAACCTGCTGGAGGTCTATTCCGCCAGGCTGCCCTTCTCCGCCGAGGAGAAGGTCGCCATCGCCCGCGAGATCGGTCTGACCCTGGCCAAGCGCTTCGACATCCGCGCCCTCAAGGTGATGGCCCAGTACGACCCGGAGCTGCGCGACAACGCCGTCTCCGAATGGCGCGCGCGCCTGCTGCTGCGCCACGCCCGCTGGGACGAGGCCCATCAGCTGACCAGCCGCATGCCGCAGGACCTGGCCGGCACCAGCCGCTGGCGCTACTGGCAGGCGCGCAGCCTACAGCTGGCGCAGCCGCAGAGCACCCACCCCATCGCCCTGTACCAGCCGCTGGCCAGAGAGCGCGACTTCTACGGCTTCCTCGCCGCCGACCGCATCGAGGTGCCCTACAGCCTCAACCACAAGCCGATGGCCATCGACCCGCAGCTGATGCACAGGGTGCGCAACACCGCCGGCATCCGCCGCGCCCTGGAATTCCACGAGCGCGGCCAGATCGTCGACGGGCGCCGCGAGTGGTATCACGTCAGCCGCCTGTTCAGCCGCGAGGAGCTGGTGGCCCAGGCCCGCCTGGCCTACGACAAGGGCTGGTACTTCCCGGCCATCCGCACCATCAGCCAGGCGCAGTACTGGGACGATCTGGATATCCGCTTCCCCATGGCCTACAAGGCCAGCCTGACCAGCCAGGCCAAGGCCCGCGGCCTGCATTCGAGCTGGGTGTTCGCCATTACCCGCCAGGAGAGCGCGTTCATGGCCGACGCCCGTTCGCCGGTCGGCGCCATGGGCCTGATGCAGCTGATGCCGGCCACCGCCAAGGAAACCGCGCGCAGGTTCGGCATCCCCCTGGGCAATCCGCAGCAGGCGCTGGTGCCGGAGAAGAACATCCAGCTCGGCGCCGCCTACCTGAGCCAGGTGCACGGCCAGTTCAACGGCAACCGGGTGCTCGCCTCGGCGGCCTACAACGCCGGCCCGGGGCGCGTGCGCCAGTGGCTGCGCGGCGCCGACCACCTGGCCTTCGACGTGTGGGTGGAGAACATCCCGTTCGACGAGACCCGTCAGTACGTGCAGAACGTGCTGTCCTACTCGGTGATCTATGGCGACAAGCTCGGCGCGCCGCAGAAGCTGGTGGACTGGCACGAACGCTTCTTCGACGATCAGTGACAACGCAACGGGCGCCCCAGGGCGCCCGTTTTGTTTGGCTATATACCCGCCATAGGTCGAGGCAACGCGATGCGGCGTAGGGTGGGTTAGCAGCAGGCGTAACCCACCATGGATGCCACATGAGGTCACGCTCGGTGGGTTACGCCGCTTTGCGGCTAACCCACCCTACAAAAGCACGGCCACTCAACGATCAGGCCAGTGATTGCGCCGGTAGGTGTCCTCGCCCATCGCCGCGATCTGCCCCTCGATCAGCGCCTCGAACGGGCGCAGCAGCTCATCGAAACGGGCCGGCGCCTCCTGCAGCTCGAGCGCCGCGACTATCGCCTCGAGGGTCGCCAACGCCCCCTCTGCCGGTGCCTTGCGCAGGCGGTAACGCGACTGCAGGCCGGACGGCAGACAGACGCGCGGCAGGGCCGCCAGCTGCGGATTGAGGTGCAGCAGCTTGCGCGCCTTGCGCCAGGTGCCGTCCGGCACTATCAACTGCAGCGGGCGCGGATCCTCGTCGACCAGGGGCAGCACCTGCGCGGTCTCGCCGGGAAACAGCAGGCAGCTGCGGTAGGCCGGATCCAGCGCCAGCTCGGCGAACCGCTCACCGACACGCAGCTCGCCGTTCTCCAGCCCCAGAGCCGCCAGGCGCGCGGTATTCAGCGCATGGCCGACCTCGTCCGGGTGCTGCAGGATCAGCACCCGGCTGCGGCTCGGCAGACGCGGAATCAGTTGACACAGGCAATGGTTCAGCGGGCGGGCACAGCGCTCGCAGCGCGCTCGGGACATGGCGACATTCCTCCGGGCGCGCAGTGTGCCACAGCGCGTCAGTGACTGAGGCGCTGCAGTGCCGCCGCCAGTTCGCCGATGCGCTGCTTGGTCTCGTTGACCAGGCCGCCGATCTCGCTGGCAGAGTCGGACGAGCGCTTGGCCAGGGTGCGCACCTCGTCCGCCACCACGGCGAAGCCGCGGCCCTGCTCGCCGGCTCGCGCCGCCTCGATGGCCGCATTGAGCGAGAGCAGGCCGGTCTGCGCGGCAATGCCGTCGATCACCGAGACGATCTGGCCGATCTGGTTGCTCGACGCCAGCACCGCCTCCATCGCCGCATTGGTGGTATCGCGCGACTCGTGCATGGCACTGATGTCCTTGACGAAGGCGGTGTAGGCGATCTTGCCCTCCAGACGGATCTTCGACAGCGACAGGTTGCCCCACAGCCTGCCGCCATCCTTGCGCTCGATCTGCACCTCGCGGCTGGTGCCGACGATCTTGTCCTGCCCGGTACTGCGGTTGGCGTTGACGTAGCCGTCGTGGTTGGCCTGGATCATCTGCGGCACCAGCATCTTCACGTTGCGCCCCAGCACTTCGTCGCGGGAGTAGCCCCACAGACGCTCGGCAGCGGCGTTGAAGAAGGTCACGTTGTTCTGCGGGTCGATGCTGACCACCGCGTCCAGCGCCTGCTCCAGGGTCTGGTTGATCACCTCGCGCGCCTCGCGCTCGCGGGTGATGTCCTTGACGGAGGCGGTATACAGCAGCTTGTTGCCGACCCGGACCTTGGACAGCGACAGGCTGCCCCAGACCAGGCCGCCATCCTTGCGCTCGACCCGCACCTCGCGGCTGGTGCCGACGATCTTGTCCTGCCCGGTGCTGCGGTTGGCGTTGACATAGGCATCGTGGTTGGCCTGGATCATCTGCGGCACCAGCATCTTCACGTTGCGCCCCAGCACCTCGTCGCGGGAATAGCCCCACAGGCGCTCGGCGGCGGCGTTGAAGAAAGTCACGTTGTTGCGCTCGTCGATGGTCACCACCGCGTCCAGTGCCTGCTCCAGAATCTGCCGGTACATCTGGGCCGAAGCCGAGCCTGCGAACAGCCCCATGAATCCCGATTGTTTGTGCATTTCGCTCCCTCCGCCGCGTGCCTGACGGCACCTGCTCGCCTCTTGCTCCTGTCGCCCGCCTTCCTGCACCAGCGGCGCATGCCCAAGCCAAATGGACAGAACTTATATCCGGCAATCGATCAGACTTATTTCTGACGCCAAATTAATGGCAAACCCAATGATTACGGAAACCGCGGATCACGGACATCGGGTAATTCCTGAGCAGCCCCTCGGTATCGCCGAGAGCCCCAGGGTCAGCGATTGAAGCGTTCCGCCAGGCTGTGCAGGTACTCGGCCATCCGCTCCAGCTCCTGACTGATGCCGACGCCCTGCTGGGCCTGGCCGGCGCTGTGGTCGGAGAGCTGGGCGATGCGGGTGATCTGCCGGCTGATGTCCTCGGCGACGTGCGCCTGCTGCTCGGAGGCCGCGGCCATCTGCTGGCTCATGCCGGTGATCCGCGTCACCGCCTGGCTGATGCCGTCCAGCGCCTCGCGCACCGCCTCGACGCTGCGCACGCTGTCGCGGGAGATTTCCTCGCCGCGGCTGGCGGTGTTCACCGCCTTGTCCGCACCATTGCGCAGGGAGGAGACGATCTGCTGAATCTGCTCGGTGGACTCGCGGGTGCGCCCGGCCAGGGCGCGCACCTCGTCGGCCACCACGGCGAAGCCCCTGCCCTGCTCGCCGGCCCGTGCCGCCTCGATGGCGGCATTGAGCGCCAGCAGGTTGGTCTGCTCGGCGATGGAGGTGATCACGTCAGCCACGCTGCCGATGGACTGGGTCGAGGCGGCCAGCTCGTTGACCGCCTGGCCGATCTCGTGCACCGCATCGGCCATCTGCCGCATGGCCTGCAGGCTGCCGCCCGCCAGGTCGCGCCCCTGCAGGGCCAGACGGTCGGCCTCCTCGGCCGCATGCGAGGTGTTCTGCACGTTGTGCGCCACCTCCTGGATGGTCGCCGCCATCTGGTTGATCGCCGTGGCCGACTGGTCCGTCTCGCTGCGCTGCTGCTCCAGCAGGTCGGCGCCGGAGCGCGACAGCTCGGCGGACTGAGCCGCGCGCCGGCGCACGTTCTCGCCGGCATCCTCCAGGCGCGTGAGGGCGGTCTGCAGGCGCGCCTCCTCGCTGATCATCGCCATGTCCAGCAGGGCCTGGGCACCACGGTTGTCGCTGTAGGTCAGGGCCACCAGGGCGCTGGTGAAGGCCTTGGGATGCTCGGCCAGGGTGCGCCGGATCAGTTGGCGCCTGCTGTACAGCTGGTAGGAGCCGAGGGCGAACATCACCGCGACGATGAAGGCCAGCAGCCAGAGGCCGCTAAGCACCCAGTGGCCGGCGACTATGGCCAGCCCGGCCAGTATCAGCGGCCAGGAGCTGACGATGTCATGGGTCCAGTAGTCGAGCATCGGCACCGGCGGCTTGCCGGCCCGCAGTCGTGCGTAAAGCGCCTCGGCCCGCCGTTTCTGCGCCTCGCTGGGCACCGAGCGCACCGACTCGTAGCCAGCCAGCTTGCCGTTCTCATAGATGGGCGTGACGTAGGCGCTGACCCAGTAGTGGTCGCCGTTCTTGCAGCGGTTCTTGACGATGCCCATCCAGGGCCTGCCCTGCTTAATGGTCTCCCACATGTGGGCGAACACCCCGGGCGGCATGTCCGGGTGGCGCACGATGTTGTGTGGCTGACCGACCAGCTCCTCGCGGGAGAAGCCGCTGATGGCGACGAAGGCGTCGTTGACGTAGGTGATCTTACTGCTCAGGTCGGTGGTGGAGATCAGCCGCTCGGCGTCGGTGAAGGTACGCTCGCGCTGGGTCACGGGGAGGTTCTGGCGCATGCACTGCATCCTTGTCTGTAGAAGGGCTTAGACTGCCTGGCCTTGCACCTATTGGGTCTAGCACATCCGTGCCAAACCGGCACAAGGCCAGCACCACAGTCGAAATCCCCCGACAAATGGCAGGGTTACACGCCTCGAACGGCTCAGGCGATCAGGTCGGCCTTGCGACGATAGGGGAACACGTCGATCACCTTGCCGGCGCGGATCGCCTCCTGCAGCCCCTTCCAGTAGTCCGCGTCGTACAGATCGCCGTGCAGCTGGGCGAACAGCCGGCGCTGGCCGAGGTCGGCGAACAGGAAGCGCGGGAACTCCTCGGGGAACACGTCGTTCGGCCCCACCGAATACCAGGGCTCGCCGGACATCTCGTCCTCCGGGTAGCGCGGCGGCGGAATGTGGCGGAAGTTCACTTCGGTGAGGTAGCTGATCTCGTCGTAGTCGTAGAAAACCACGCGGCCGTGGCGGGTCACGCCGAAGTTCTTCAGCAGCATGTCGCCGGGGAAGATGTTGGCCGCCGCCAGCTGCTTGATGGCCAGGCCGTAGTCCTCCAGCGCCTCCTTCACCTGGGCCTCGTTGGCGTGCTCCAGGTAGATGTTCAGCGGGGTCATGCGCCGCTCGGTCCAGCAGTGGTGGATCAGCACGGTGTCGCCGTTCTCGATCTGCACGGTGGAAGGCGCGACTTCCAGCAGCTCCTCCAGGCACTCCGGGTCGAACTTGGCCAGCGGAAAGCGGAAGTCGGAGAACTCCTGGGTATCGGCCATGCGCCCTACCCGGTCGACGCTTTTGACCAGGCGGTACTTCTCGATCACGGTGTTGTGGTCGACGTTCTTCGACGGCGAGAAGCGGTCCTTGATGATCTTGAACACGGTGTTGAAGCCCGGCAGGGTGAACACGCTCATCACCATGCCGCGCACGCCGGGCGCCATGACGAACTTGTCGTCGGTATTGGCCAGGTGGTTGATCAGCGCCCGGTAGAACTCCGACTTGCCGTGCTTGTAGAAGCCGATCGAGGTGTACAGCTCGGCGATGTGCTTGCCCGGCAGGATGCGCTTGAGGAAGCCGATGAACTCGGCCGGGATCTCCACCCGCACCATGAAGTAGGAACGGGTGAAGGAGAAGATGATCGAGACTTCCGACTCGTCGGTGATCAGGGTGTCGATCAGAATGCCCTGGCCCTCGCGGTGCAGCAGCGGGAACACCAGCGGCCACTGCTCGTCCGGGGTGAAGATGCGCCCGACCAGATAGGCGCCCTTGTTGCGATACAGGGTCGAGGAGAACAGCTCGATGCACAGCGCCTGGTCCTTGCACACCCAGTCCGGCAGGTTGCTGCGCAGCTGCTGTTCGAGCCGGGCCAGGTCGCGTTCCAGGTCCTCGTAGGGCACGCTGAAGGCGTAGTCGGCGAAGATCTGCCGCAGGGCCTGGTTGAGGTCACCGCGCGGCTGGTAGCTGCGGGTCTGCGGCGTGCGCTCGTGGGCGCGCAGCGAGGGCCGGGTGGTGTGGATGAACATGCAGCCGTCGCTGATCAGGTCATGGCTGAACAGGCCGCAGAAGATCGAGTTGTACCAGGTCTCGGCCAGCTCATCGTCGTTGCGCAGGTCGATCAGGCCGATGTAGGCGCTCTTCACCACCGGCCACAGGTCGATGTCCAGCAGCAGCTCGACGCTGAAGGCCTGGCGCAGGCGCTCGACCACCTCGGCCACCTTATCCTCGTACAGATTGATACGCGCCGCCGACAGCCGCTGCACCTCCTGCCACTGCGCCTGCTCGAAGCGGGCACGAGCACCGTTGGTGATCTCACGAAAGTGCGCGCGATAATCGTCGAAGCCGTCGAGGATCAGACGGGCGATATCGGCGGCCGGGCGTTGCTGCGACATGGGAAGGCCTCTGCTGCATGGGCGAAAGCGCGAGCTTAGCCAGAAGCAGGCGCCGACGGCAAAAAAACAGGCGATGCCGGGGAGGGTCATCGCCTGAAAGGCTCTCGGGTCGAGCAGAAACGCGCAACGCCGGCATGTGCCGGTGGCGGGGAATGGACTGGGGACGGGCAAGGGGGCGCGGCAGGCGCAAGGCGGGCGACGGGGGCATCCATTCCACGGTCAGTTGCCGGCATTGTATGCCGCAGAGCCCGGTGGCCGACTGTGATCGGCATCATACCCGCGAGCGAAAGGTCATCCGCCGCGCCCCGCGACAAACGCACCAACACGAATCACGCCCCCACCGAACGCCTCCTTTTGGGTCTTTCAGCCGGCCTTTCGGCACCCCGTGACGCAGGGCAAAGGCCCACGGGGCAAGGCCTGCAGCAGGCTTGCGAAAAACTGGCACAAGCGCTGCATAGCCCCCTGCGAGCCCGCTACCTCCGGGCCGTCCAGTCGATCAATGGCGATCGCGCGATGGACCTCAGGGTGCCCACGCAGGCACCGCACAGAACAGGCAAAGGCGCCTGAGACCGCAAGGTTTCAGGCGCCTTTTTATTTGCCGCGGAAAAACCTGATGAGCTTTGGCCGGGAAACGCTATGAACAGCACAGACGCCTCCACTGACAAGCAACGACTGATCGTCGTCGGCAACGGCATGGTCGGCCACCACTGCGTCGAGCAACTGCTCGCGGGCGGCGCCCTGGCGCACTACCGTATCGAGGTGTTCGGCGAGGAGGCGCAGCGCGCCTACGACCGCGTGCACCTGTCCGAGTACTTCGGCGGCCGCGATGCCGAGTCCCTGGCCATGAGCGCGGCCTCCCTCTATGAGGCCGAGGGCCTTACCCTGCACCTGGGCTGCCCAGTGCTGGAGATCGACCGCGCCCAGCGCGAGGTGGTCACCGCCCAGGGCCGTTTCGGCTACGACAAGCTGGTGCTGGCCACCGGCTCCTACCCCTTCGTGCCGCCGATCGAAGGCGCCGAGGGCGAGTCGCGCCTGGTCTACCGCACCCTCGACGACCTCGACGCCATCCGCGCCGCCGCCCGGGGCAAGCGCCGCGGCGTGGTGGTCGGTGGCGGTCTGCTCGGCCTGGAAGCGGCCAATGCGCTGAAGTCCCTGGGCCTGGAAGCCCACGTGGTGGAATTCGCCCCGCGCCTGATGCCGGTGCAGTTGGACGACTTCGGCGGCGCGGCGCTGAAGCAGCGCATCGAGGACCTGGGCGTCGGCGTGCACCTGTCCAAGGCCACCCAGTCGATCTCCGCCGGCAGCGAGTACCGCTACCGCATGAACTTCGCCGGCGACGACTTCCTGGAAACCGACCTGATCGTGTTCTCCGCCGGCATCCGCCCGCAGGACGCCCTGGCCCGTGCCTGCGGCCTGGAGCTGGGGCCGCGCGGCGGCATCAATATCAACGACCAGTGCCTGACCGGCGACGAGCACATCTACGCCATCGGCGAGTGCGCGGCGTGGAACGGCAGCATCTTCGGCCTGGTCGCCCCCGGCTACCAGATGGCCCGCCTGGTGGCTGCCCAGCTCTGTGGCCAGGAAGGCCAGCCCTTCCTCGGCGCGGACATGTCGACCAAGCTCAAGCTGCTCGGCGTCGATGTCGGCTCCATCGGCGACGCCCACGGCGCCATGCCCGGTGCCAAGAGCTACCGCTACATCGACGAAGCCACCTCCAGCTACCGCCGCCTGGTTGTATCGGCCGACGGCAAGCAGGTGCTCGGCGCCGTGCTGGTCGGCGACAACAGCTACTACGACACCCTGCTGCAGTACGCGCAGAACGGCATCACGCTGCCGGAAGATCCGGCCAGCCTGATCATGCCCGCCGGCGAAGGCGCCCCGGCGCTGGGCGCCGATGCCCTGCCGGACAGCGCCACCATCTGCTCCTGCCACAACGTCAGCAAGGGCGCGATCTGCTCGGCCATCGACGGCGGCTGCACTGACATCGCCGGGGTCAAGGCCTGCACCAAGGCGGCCACCGGCTGCGGCGGCTGCGCGGCGCTGCTCAAGCAGGTGGTCGAGCACGAGCTCACCGCCCGCGGCGTGGAAGTCGACAAGAGCCTGTGCGAGCACTTCGCCTACACCCGCCAGGAGCTCTACCACTTCGTTCGCGTCGAGGGCCACGAGACCTTCGAAGCACTGCTGGCCAGGCACGGCAAGGGCCACGTCGGCTGCGACATCTGCAAGCCGGCGGTGGGCTCGATCCTCGCCTCCTGCTGGAACCAGCCGATCATGAATCCCTCGCTGGTGCCGCTGCAGGACACCAACGACACCTTCATGGCCAACATGCAGAAGAACGGCACCTACTCGGTGGTGCCGCGCATCCCTGGCGGCGAGATCACCCCGGACGGGCTGATCGCCATCGGCGCGGTGGCGAAGAAATACGACCTCTACACCAAGATCACCGGCGGCCAGCGCATCGACCTGTTCGGCGCCCAGCTGCACGAGCTGCCGGACATCTGGGGCGAGCTGATCAAAGCCGGCTTCGAGACCGGCCATGCCTACGGCAAGTCCACCCGCACGGTGAAGAGCTGCGTCGGCAGCACCTGGTGCCGCTACGGCGTGCAGGACAGCGTGAAGATGGCCCTGGACATCGAGCACCGCTACAAGGGCCTGCGCTCGCCGCACAAGCTCAAGTTCGCGGTCAGCGGCTGCACCCGCGAATGCGCCGAGGCGCAGAGCAAGGACATCGGCGTGATCGCCACCGAGAACGGCTGGAACCTCTATGTGTGCGGCAACGGCGGCATGCGCCCGCGCCACGCCGAGCTGTTCGCCACCGACCTGGATGACGCCACCCTGATCCGCTACATCGACCGCCTGCTGATGTTCTACATCCGCACCGCCGACAAGCTGCAGCGCACCTCGGTGTGGCGCGAATCGCTGGAAGGCGGCCTGGACTACCTCAAGGCCGTGGTGATCGACGACAGCCTGGGCCTGGCCACCGAACTGGAGGCGCAGATGCAGCTGGTGGTCGACCGCTACGAATGCGAATGGGCCAACGCGCTCAAGGACGAAGAGAAGCTCAAGCGCTTCCGCACCTTCGTCAACGAGCATGGCGGCGACCCGGATATCCACTTCGTCCGCGAACGCGGCCAGCGCCGCCCGGCGCGCGCCGAAGAGCTCGAACTGATCCCCCTGACCGAGGAAGCCGTCTGATGAATAGTGCAGTGAATCTCCAAGGCAGCTGGCAAGCGCTGTGCAGCACCACCGACCTGGTGGCGGGCTCCGGCGTGGTCGCCCTGCTCGGCGGCCAGCAGGTGGCCCTGTTCTACCTGCCGGAGACCGAGCAGCAGGTGTTCGCCATCGGCAACTGCGACCCCAAGTCCGGCGCCAACGTGATCGGCCGCGGCATCCTCGGCCAGCTGCAGGGCGAACTGGTGATCGCCTCGCCGCTGTACAAGCAGCATTTCCGCCTGCGCGACGGCGGCTGCCTGGAATACCCCGAGCTGAGCCTGCCGGTGTGGCCGGCGCGGCTCAACGGCGAGCAGGTGGAGGTGCACTGCTGAGCGACACCCGCCAGCCCTGACCCACAGGCGGCCAAGCGCCGCCTGCACTTCCCTCCGCTCGGCAGTCCCGCCCGAGCCGACTCCCCCTCTGCGCACTTGACTAGCGAGTCAGGCTTTGGCTCCATGCACTCGCGCCGGCCTGCCGCCGACCATGCCCCCTCCACCACGAGGACTCACAGACATGCAACCCGCCCTGGCGGCTCTCGCCGCTACCCTGGCCCTGGGCCTGAGCTTCGCCGGCAGCGCCAGCGCCGAGCAGGTCCGGGTCGCCGTGGCGGCCAACTTCAGCGCACCGATGCAGGCCATCGCCCGCCAGTTCGAGCAGAGCAGCGGCCACAAGGTGCTTGCCGCCTACGGCGCCACCGGCCAGTTCTACGCGCAGATCAGCCATGGCGCGCCCTTCGAGGTGTTCCTCGCCGCCGACCACAGCACCCCGGCCAGGCTGGAAAAGGAGGGGGCTGGCGTGCCTGGCACAGGCTTCACCTACGCCGTGGGCGCGCTGGCACTGTGGTCGCCACAAGCCGGCTATGTGGACGACGCTGGCGCCGTGCTCAAGGCCAACTCGTTCAGGCATCTCGCCATCGCCAACCCCAAGACCGCGCCCTACGGCCTGGCCGCTACCCAGGTACTGGACCGGCTCGGCCTTCGCCAGGCCGTCGCCGACAGGCTGGTCGAGGGGCAGAACATCGCCCAGGCCTACCAGTTCGTCGCCACCGGCAACGCGGCACTGGGCTTCGTGGCGCTGTCGCAGGTGCAGGTGGATGGACGCATCGCCCAGGGGTCGGCCTGGCCGGTGCCCCCCGACATGCACGAGCCCATCCGGCAGGACGCCATCGTGCTGAACCGCGGACGGGACAATGCTGCCGCGCTGGCCTTGATGACCTACCTGCGGGGCGACGCGGCCCGCCGCATCATCGCCCGCTTCGGCTACGGCTTCTGAGTTTTCCATGCCCACGCTCGATGCGCAGGCCTGGCAGGCCATCATCCTGACCGCCCGTCTGGCGGCCTGGACCACCGTGGTACTGCTGATCGTGGCCACCCCGGTGGCCTGGTGGCTCGCCCACACAGGGTCGCGCTGGCGCGCCGTGGTGGGCGCCGTGGTGACC
>JAJLLC010000059.1:0-111948 GCA_033838285.1 Pseudomonadaceae bacterium | reverse complement strand
GCGCTGTAGCTGCCGCGGTTGATGGCGAAACCGTTGCGGTACAGCTCGCCGGTGGTGAAGCCGCGCACACTGTAGTTGTAGAAGGTCAGACCGCCGAAGTTGTTCTGCCGTGACACGCCGCCGGCGAAGTCCAGGGCCCGGTCGATGCGCGTGCTGCCGAGGTCTTCCAGCACCTGGCGGGGGATCACCTCGATGCTCTGCGGGGTGTCGCGGATATCGGTGTCGGTGCGGGTGGCAGTGGCCGAGCGGGTGGCGCGGTAGCCCTCGACCGGGCCGGTGGCGCTTTCCAGGTGGTTGTCGGTGATGGACAACGCATCCAGCTGTAGGGGCGATTCGGCACTGGCTGCCTGGCTCAGCAGGCAGAGCAGCAAGGATGATGCGGGGGCTTTCATGGTGGCTCCTTGATAGTATGTAATAACATAACATTTGTTGTGGGAATGAGAAAACATCTCGCCTGCTCCCGAGCTTTCTAGGCCGCACTACACTGCGAACTTTCAGCCTGCGGAGCGCCCATGCCTGCCGTCGCGCCACTGTCATACGCCGAGCGCGCCCAACTGTTTGCCCAGCTGGCAGCACTGGAGCGTGCCGGTGTGCCACTGCTGCAGGCGCTGGTCGGTGGCAGCCTCGGTGCGGGCGCTTATCTGTGGGGCGTGCTGCAGCCCTTGCTGTGCCTGACCGCCCTTTGGCTGCTGTTGCGCTGGTCCTGGCGCCGGCAACAGGCGGCTGCGCGGCCCAATGCCTGGCTGGGGCGCGTGCCGCTGATCGGTCCCGTCGTGCGTCGGCGTAATCTGCGCGACTTCTGCGAGAGCCTGGGGCTGCTGCTGGAAGCCGGAGTGCCCATGCTCGATGCCTTGCCCAAGGCGCTGGCGACCCTCGACGATGCAGCGCTGCGGCATGACTTCGGCACCTTGCTGCACGTCGTACGGGGTGGCCACGCCCTGGCGCAGGCCATGCAGCCGCTGGAGTTTCCCGGCAAGGCGCAGCTCGCCGCCCTGGTGCGCAGCGGCGAGGCCAGCGGCACCCTGCCGGCGACCCTGCTGGGCTATGCCGAGCGCGAGATTGCGCGGCTGGCAGACTTGCAGCGGCAGCTGGCGACCTGGTTGCCGCGCCTGGCCTATCTGCTGGTGGCGCTGTGGATGGCCCAGGGGCTGCTCGGCGGAGCTGCGCTGCTGTCTGCCGCCCATCGCTGAAAGCCTGGAGCAAGGTGGAAGGGTGTATATGTAGTTTTACTACATGACGAGTTTTGTAGTTCTGCTACATAATTCGCCCCGAACAGAGAGATCGTCCCACCATGCCTTCCATGCAAAGAGCTTCACATCACGACCTGCGCGAGCAATTTCGCGCGCTTCTGGCCTCGGATGCCTGCTACCACACGGCCTCGGTATTCGACCCGATGTCCGCCCGGATCGCCGCCGACCTGGGCTTCGAGGTCGGCACCCTGGGTGGTTCTGTAGCTTCACTACAAGTTCTGGCCGCGCCGGACTTCGCCCTGATCAGCCTCAGCGAGTTCGTCGAGCAGGCCAGCCGCATCGGCCGGGTGGCGCGCCTGCCGGTGATCGCCGATGCCGACCACGGCTGCGGCGACGCGCTCAACGTGATGCGTACCGTGGTCGAACTGGAGCGCGCCGGCATCGCCGCGCTGACCCTCGAAGACACCCTGTTGCCGGCCCAGTTCGGGCGCAAGACCACCGACCTGATCGGCGTCGACGAGGGGGTCGGCAAGATCCGCGCGGCGCTGGAGGCGCGGGTCGACCCGGCGCTGGCGATCATCGCCCGTACCCATGCCGGCGTGCTGCCCACGGATGAGCTGATCGCCCGCACCCAGGCCTACCAGGCGGCCGGCGCCGACGCCATCTGCATGGTCGGGGTACGCGACTTCGAGCACCTGGAGCGCATCACCGAGCATCTCTGCGTGCCGCTGATGCTGGTCAGCTATGGCAATCCATCCTTGCGCGACGATGCGCGCCTGGCTTGCCTCGGCGTGCGCATCGTGGTGGACGGCCATGCCGCCTATTTCGCCGCGATCAAGGCCACCTACGACTGCCTTCGCGAGCAGCGCGGCATCGCCGCCAGCGACCTCAACGCCACCGAGCTGACGCACAAGTACACCCAGCCCGAGGACTACATCGTCTGGGCGCGCGAGTATATGAACGTCGAGGAGTGATACGGTCGCTCCGACCGCTGGCAGCCAGTCTGTCGTCGAAGGGCAAAAATTTGTCGTGAAAGGTCAAGCCCATGCTCTTGGCGCGGAGCACAGTGTTCCGCGAAAACAACAAGAGCATGCTTCGTCCCGTGACGAAGCCGGAGGCGGCGATGAAACTTTCCCGGATTATTCCCTGCCTGCTGTTCGCCGGACTGGTCTGCCTGGTCGGCCTGCGCCTGCAGCAGGAGCCTCGACATGCAAACGTGCAGGGCATGCCGGTGGCGAGTCTGGGGCAGATCTTCGGCGCACACTGAACGCGCCCCGAGCCTTGCATCACCGCGTCGCTGGGTGCATATCTGGCAGCAACAGGCTGAGCGGAGGTGCCCCATGGCCGGAGGCTGGACCAGCGATGGCGCAGTGCAGGAGCAGATCGACAGCAGCATCGAGGATGCCGTCGCGCGGGCGCGCAGCCAGCTGCCGCGCGGCGCGAGCCTGGAGCATTGCGAGGAGTGCGCCGCGCCCATCCCCGAGGCGCGGCGCCTGGCCGTACCGGGCGTACGCCTGTGCGTGGCCTGCCAGACCCAGCATGATTGCGAGCAGGCGGCGTTCAGTGGCTACAACCGGCGAGCCAGCAAGGACAGCCAGCTGCGCTGATCAGGGGCTGATCGAGTAACCACGGGCGCTCATGCAGTCGAGGTAGGCTTGGCTGGAACCGCTCTGCGCGGCTTGCTCGCTGCGTCTGTCTTCCCGCCGTTCCCGGCGCTGACGCGAACCGCCGACCACTACCCCGGCCGCTGCGGCATCGCGTGCCTGGTTCTGCCGGTATTCCTGCTTGATGTCGTCATCCACCCGGTCGTACAGCTCTTCGTGCTGGTTGCCACGCACCTGAGCGGCGGCGGCACCGGCAGCGGCCCCTACAGCGGCGCCGCGCAGGCGCTCGCCGCCGCGGTCTGCCGATGAGGGCGTGGAAGCTCCGGCCTGACTCTGGCAAGACGCCATATCGCTTTGGATCTGCTGCTGGCTCTGGCCATTGAGAGGTATCAGCGTCTCTCCGTAAAGGCTGCCGGTGAGCAGGAACGTACCTGCCAGGAGACCGAAGGTGGGTACGCTCGGGTTCATGAGAGGCTCCTCGGAGGATGACGGTCAACTTACTTTAGATCTGGCTCGGATTGTCGCAGGGTGAGTGGATGACCGGCCGTGCCTGCTTGGCGATGCCGAATAAGGTCGACTGTCGATAAGCGCGGCAGGCTAGACTGGCTTTCCATCATGACCTCAGTCGCACATGTATTTGTTAACTCTTATCCTCCGTTGCCTCCTGCTATTGCTCCCTGCCTCCGCATTTGCCGCCGAGATTCCGCGTCTGGCCAGCGAGCCGGCCGGCTATGCGCCGGCGGCCCGCTGTCTGGATTGCCACGCCGAGCAGGCCCTGGCCTGGCAGGACTCCGACCACGCCTGGTCGATGCGCGAGGCGGACGCGCGCAGCGTACTCGGCGACTTTGCCAATGCGACTTTCGCCGAAGCCGGCGTGCAGGCACGCTTCTTTCGAAGTGGCGGCCAGTATTTCGTCAACATCGAGGGCGAGGACGGCAAACCGGCCGATTTCCGCATTCTCTACACCTTCGGCCATCGCCCACTGCAGCAGTACCTGGTGGCCCTTTCGGGCGGACGGCTGCAGGCCCTGACCATCGCCTGGGACAGTCGCCCGGCCAGCGCCGGCGGCCAGCGCTGGTTTTCCCTGTACCCGGGGCAGCGTTTCGCGCCCGAGGACCCGCTGCACTGGACCGGGCGCTACCAGAACTGGAACGCCATGTGCGCCGATTGCCACTCGACCAATCTGCGCAAGGGCTACGAGCACAGTAGAGACACATTCGCCAGCACCTGGCACGAGCAGAACGTCGGCTGCCAGGCCTGTCACGGCCCCGGTCAGGCTCATGTGGACTGGGCCGAGGCAGGCGGGCGGGGCGCCACCTCGGCGACCCAGGCCGGGCTGTCGGTGGACTTCGCCGGCCTCGGCGGCAACGGGCTGATCGAGCAGTGCGCCTACTGTCACAGCCGCCGGCAGAGCCTGGGCGTGGCCCAGCAGCCGGGGCGGCCGCTGCTCGATGCGGCGTTGCCGGCCACCCTGCGCCCGGACCTGTACCATGCCGACGGGCAGATTCAGGGCGAGGTCTACGTCTACGGCTCCTTCACTCAGAGCAAGATGTACCTCGCTGGCGTCACCTGCACCGACTGCCATGACCCGCACAGCGCGGAGTTGAAGCTCGAAGGCAATGGCCTGTGCCTGCAGTGCCACAGCCCCGATCCGCCGCAGCGCTTCCCCAGCCTGCGGGCGAAAAACTACGACAGCCCCAAGCATCACCATCATCCGCAGGGTTCGGCTGCGGCCCAGTGCGTGAGTTGCCACATGCCGGAAACCACCTACATGGTGGTCGATCCGCGGCGCGACCACAGCCTGCGCATTCCGCGCCCCGATCTGGTGGAGAAGAGCGGCAGTCCGGATGCCTGTACCGGCTGCCATCGGGACAGGACGCCGGCCTGGGCGAGCCAGGCCATCGATGGCTGGTTCGCCGCGCCGCAACGGCCACCGCACTATGGCGAGCTGTTCCATGCGCTGCGCGAGGGCCGTGGTGATGCCCTGGCCCAACTCGGCGCGGTGATCGCCGATCTGGGCAAACCGGCCATGGTACGGGCCACTGCCGCCGAGCAACTGGTCGATCTAGGTGCGCCGGCGTTGCCGAGCCTGAGCCAGGCGCTCGGCGACGACAGCGCGCTGGTGCGCGCCTACGCCGTGCCGGGTTTCGCCGGACTGCCGCCGGTGCAGCGCGTCCAGCACCTGCTGCCCTTGCTCGATGATCCGCAGCGGGCGGTGCGCGACGAGGCCTTGCGTGCGCTGGCGGGGATTCCGCTGATCGCCCTGCCGGAAACGCGCCGAGCCGATTTCCAGCACCAACTGGAAGATTACGAGAAACGTCTGCGTGGCAATGCCGACCTGCCCGGCAATCGTCTCAACCTGGCCGTACTCATGGAGCGCAAGGGGCGCAAGCTGGAGGCGCTGGAGGAGTATCGCCAGGCACTGCGGTTGGACCCCTATTTCTCGCCGGCACGCGTCAATCTGGTGACCCTGGCCAACGGCATGCTGCGTCAGGACGAGGCCGAGCGTGCACTACGTGAGGGCCTGGCGCTGAGCAATATGCCGGTCTCAGACCGCGGCAACTTGGCTTATATGTTGGCCCTGCTGCTGGCCGAGCGGGGCCAGGCCGAGGCGGCGCTGCCCTTGTTGGAGGACGCGGCAGTGGCTCTGCCGAACACCCCGCGCATTCGTTACAACCAGGGCCTGCTGTTGCTCCAGCTGGGCCGCGGCGAGTCGGCGCAGATGGCGCTGGAAAGTGGCCTGCGCCAGGCGCCTGCGGATGCCGATCTGCTCTATGCACTGATCTACCTGCATGGATCGGCCGGTCGCCGCGAGTCGGCCATCGAATACTGGCAGCGCCTGCGCGCGGCTGCTCCGCAGGATTCACGGCTGGAGCCACTGCGGCGTCAGCTGGGAATACCCTGACGGCCTGTTATCGCCTCAGGCTGCCGTCTATGGCATGCCGGATGTCGCAGGCGAGTCTTCAACGGCAACCGACCCGCGCGTGACCTCGCGCAACTGCTCGGAGGTTTGTGTTGGGCCCTCAGGGCGCGCTGCGCTCCGGGCTGAGGTTCAGCTGCATGAAGGTCAGGTCCAGCCAGCGTCCGAACTTGCGTCCGACCTGCGGCATCTGCCCGGTGGTGACGAAGCCGAGGCGTTCGTGCAGGCGGATCGAGGCGGCGTTGCCGCTTTCGATGGCGGCGACCATGACGTGCTTGTCGCAGGCCAGGGCGCGTTCGATCAGTGCCGTCATCAGCGGCCTGGCCAGGCCGCGGCCGCGCTGGTCGGCGCGAATGTACACCGAGTGCTCGACCGTGTGGCAGAAGCCGTCGAACGGCCGCCAGTCGCCGAAGCTGGCGTAGCCGAGCACCTCGCCGTCGGCCTCGGCCACCAGGATGGGGTAGCCCTGGGCGGCGCGGGCGGCGAACCAGGCCTGGCGGTTGGCCAGGTCGACGGTGTTGTCCATCCAGATCGCGGTGGTGTTCAGCACCGCGTCGTTGAAAATGTCGCGCAGGGTGGGCAGGTCGCTGGCGAGTGCGTCGCGAATGAGCATGGAGTGTCCTGGGGTGGGCGGCTTACGGGCTGTTTACGCGATAAGGCGGCGCCTGTCATCCGCCGCGCTTGCCGTCCGACCGCTCAGATCGCCACCAGGCCGCGTACGCCGTCGGCCTCCATGGTTTCGCCGCGGCCCTGCTGGACGATCTCACCGCGGCTCATCACCAGGTACTGGTCGGCCAGTTCGGCGGCGAAGTCGTAGAACTGCTCGACCAGCAAAATGGCCATATCGCCGCGTTCGGCGAGTTTTCTGATGACTACGCCGATCTCCTTGATCACCGAGGGCTGGATGCCTTCGGTGGGCTCGTCGAGGATCAGCAGGCGCGGCTGGCTGGCCAGCGCGCGGCCGATGGCCAGCTGTTGCTGCTGGCCGCCGGAGAGGTCGCCGCCGCGGCGCCCACGCATTTCCCTGAGCACCGGAAATAGCTCGTAGATGAATTCGGGCACGGTCTTGGCCTCGCCGGCGCCGAAGCGGGACAGGCCCATCAGCAGGTTCTCTTCCACGGTCAGGCGCGGGAAGATCTCGCGGCCCTGCGGCACGTAGGCGATGCCCGCGTGTACGCGCTGGTGCGGCTTGTAGGCGTTGATGGTCTGGCCCTCCCACTCGATCTTGCCCTCCTTGGCCGGGATCAGGCCCATCAGGCATTTCAGCAGGGTGGTCTTGCCCACGCCGTTGCGCCCGAGCAGGCAGGTGACCTCGCCGATCTTCGCCTCGAAGCTCAGGCCGCGGAGGATGTGGCTGCCGCCGTAGTATTGGTGGAGCTGTTGGACTTGCAGCATTGGTCTACCTCATGAATGCCTGTGTCGGCTTTGCCCTCTCCCCAACCCTCTCCCATGAATGGGAGAGGGGGCTTGCACGGCGCCGCTTGTCTCCCCTCGCTCGCTTGCGGGGGCACGCCTAGTGGAGAGGGGCCGGGGGAGAGGGTTAGCGGCCCAGATAGACCTCGATCACCCGCTCATTGGCCTGCACCTGCTCCAGCGAACCCTCGGCCAGCACGCTGCCCTGGTGCAGCACGGTGACGTGGTCGGCGATGCTGCCGACGAAACCCATATCGTGCTCAACGACCATGAGGGAATGCTTGCTGGCGAGGCTCTTGAACAGCTCGGCGGTGAACTCGGTCTCGGCGTCGGTCATGCCCGCCACCGGCTCGTCGAGCAGCAGCAGTTGCGGGTCCTGGACCAGCAGCATGCCGATCTCGAGGAACTGCTTCTGGCCGTGCGACAGCAGCCCGGCTGGGCGATGGCGCGAGCCCTCCAGGCGGATGGTGCCGAGCACTTCCTCGATGCGCTCCTTCTGCGCGCCGGAGAGCCGGGCGCGCAGGCTGGCCCACACCGATTTGTCGGTCTTCAGCGCCAGCTCCAGGTTCTCGAACACGGACAGCGCCTCGAACACCGTAGGCTTCTGGAACTTGCGGCCGATGCCGGCCTGGGCGATCTCGACCTCGCTCATGGCGGTCAGGTCCAGGGTTTCGCCGAAGTAGGCGTGGCCGTTGTCCGGGCGGGTCTTGCCGGTGATCACGTCCATCATGGTGGTCTTGCCGGCGCCGTTGGGGCCGATGATGCAGCGCAGTTCGCCGACACCGATGTACAGGTTGAGGTCGGTGATGGCGCGGAAGCCGTCGAAGCTGACGTTGATGCCTTCCAGGGTGAGGATGGTGCCGTGACGCACGTCCAGGCCCTTGGCCGCGGCGCTGCCGAGGCCGACCGCATCGCGGCCGGTGCCGGCCGGGTCGAAGGCGGGTTCGAGCATGAATTCGGGTACCGGAGTGGCTCTCATTGGTCCTTCTCCTTCTTGATCAGGCCGATCACGCCCTTGGGTAAGAAGAGCGTAATCACGATAAACAGTGCGCCCAAGGCGAACAGCCAGTACTCGGGGAAGGCCACGGTGAACCAGCTCTTCATGCCGTTGACCAGGCCGGCGCCGAGCAGCGGGCCGATCAGGGTGCCGCGGCCGCCGAGGGCGACCCAGATGGCGGCCTCGATGGAGTTGGTCGGCGACATCTCGCTGGGGTTGATGATGCCCACCTGCGGCACGTACAGCGCGCCGGCCAGGCCGCACAGCACGGCGCTCAAAACCCAGATAAACAGCTTGTAGCCGCGCGGGTCGTAGCCGCAGAACATCAGGCGGTTCTCCGCATCGCGCAGGGCGGTGAGCACCCGGCCGAACTTGCTGCGCGCCAGGGCGAAGCCCAGCGCCAGGCTGCCGACCAGCAGCAGTACGGTGCAGAAGAACAGGAAGGCACGGGTGCCCGGCGCGGTGATATCGAAGCCCAGGATCGTCCTGAAATTGGTGAAGCCGTTATTGCCGCCAAACCCCGTTTCATTACGGAAGAACAGCAGCATGCCGGCGAAGGTCAGCGCCTGGGTCATGATCGAGAAGTACACGCCCTTGATCCGCGAACGGAAGGCGAAGAAGCCGAACACCAGGGCCAGCAGGCCGGGCGCCAGCACCACCAGGCACATCGCCCAGAGGAAGCTGCTGGTGCCGTACCAGTACCAGGGCAGTTCGGTCCAGGCGAGGAAGCTCATGAACGCGGGCAGGCCGTCACCGGCGCTCTGGCGCATCAGGTACATGCCCATGGCGTAGCCACCGAGGGCGAAGAACAGGCCGTGGCCGAGCGAGAGCATGCCGGCGTAGCCCCAGACCAGGTCCAGTGCCAACGCGACGATGGCGTAGCAGAGAATCTTGCCGACCAGGGTCAGGCCATAGGCCGAAACATGCAGGGCGTTGTCGGCCGGCAGCAGGTGCAGCAGCGGCATGGCCAGCAGCACCGCGAGTACTACCAGGCCGATCGCCAGCGAGACCTGCGGGCCGAGTTTGGCGCTGGCGCGGGCCAGCAAGGTTTGATTTAGCGCATTCATCTGTCGATCACTCGTCCTTTAAGTCCGCAGCGCGGGGGCAACCCGCCGCTGCAGCGCTAGTGTTCGATCTGTTTCGCGGGTTTCACCCGCCCTACGGTCGGGGGAGCAATAGCGGTCGCGTGTCATCAGTCGATCACCCGTCCCTTGAGAGCGAAGAGGCCTTGCGGACGTTTCTGGATGAACAGAATGATCAACGCGAGGATCAGGATCTTGCCGAGTACGGCGCCGATCTGCGGCTCCAGCAGCTTGTTGGCGATGCCGAGGCCGAAGGCCGCCAGCACGCTGCCGGCGAGCTGGCCCACACCACCGAGCACCACCACCAGGAAGGAGTCGATGATGTAGCTCTGGCCCAGGTCCGGGCCGACGTTGCCGATCTGCGAAAGGGCCACGCCGCCAAGGCCGGCGATGCCGGAGCCGAGGCCGAAGGCGAGCATGTCCACCCTGCCGGTCGGCACGCCGCAGCAGGCCGCCATATTGCGGTTCTGGGTGACGGCACGGACGTTGAGGCCCAGGCGGGTCTTGTTCAGCAGCAGCCAGGTCAGCAGGACCACGAACAGGGCGAAGCCGATGATCACGATGCGGCTGTAGGGCAGTACCAGGTTGGGCAGCACCTGTACGCCGCCGGACAGCCACTGCGGGTTGGCCACTTCGACGTTCTGCGCGCCGAAGATCACCCGCACCGCCTGGATCAGGATCAGGCTGATGCCCCAGGTGGCCAGCAGGGTTTCCAGCGGGCGGCCGTAGAGGTGGCGGATCACCGTGCGCTCCAGCGCCATGCCGATGGCGGCGGTGACGAAGAAGGCCACCGGCAGGGCGGCCAGCGGATACAGCGCCAGGTAGCCGGGAGCGAAGTTCTGGAAGGCGATCTGCACCATGTAGGTGGTGTAGGCACCGAGCATCAGCATCTCGCCGTGGGCCATGTTGATCACCCCCAGCAGGCCGAAGGTGATGGCGAGACCGAGGGCGGCCAGCAGCAGGATCGAGCCGAGCGACAGGCCGCTAAAGGCCTGGCCGAGCAGCTCGCCGACCAGCAGGCGGCGCTTGACCTGGGCCAGGCTGGTTTCGGCGGCGGTGCGTACCGCGGCGTCGCTTTCCACGCCTTCTGCCAGCAGGCCTTCCAGGCGGGTGCGGGCCAATGGATCGCCGCTTTCGCCGAGCAGACGCACGGCGCTCAGGCGCACCGCCGGGTCGGGGTCGACCAGCTGCAGGTTGGCCAGGGCCAGGGCCAGGGCGGCGCGCACGGCCTCGTCCTGCTCGCTGGCGACGCGGGCGTTGAGCAGCTCCAGCTGCGCCGGCTTGGCGCTCTTCTGCAGCTGCTGGGCGGCGGCCAGGCGTGTGGCCGGCTCCGTGGCGAGCAGTTGCTGGCTGGCCTGCACGTTGGCCAGCAGGCCGCGCAGACGGTTGTTCAGGCGCAGCTTCTTCGGCGCGCTGGCCGGCAGGGCCTCGCCTTCGGCGGCGACGAACTGGCCATCCTGTTCGATGAAGGCCTGCCTGGCGCTGTCGACGGCCAGGCGCCCGCCCTGCAAGGCATCGAGCAGCGGCTGGCGGGCGGCATCGGGCTGGGCGGCCCAGCTCTCGAGGAGCCTGGCCTGCTTGGCCGGGTTGGCGGCGACGAAGTCGCTGGCATCGCCGGCATGGGCGGTCAGTGGCAACAGCAGTGCCAGTGACAGCAGGATTCGGTACAGGGCGGTGGGCATACGAAGGATCCTTGGGGTACGCCGGAATATTCCCTCTCCCATTGATGGGAGAGGGTTAGGGAGAGGGGCGTGGTCTGGCGAACCCTCTCCCCCGGCCCCTCTCCCGCAAGCGGGAGAGGGGAGGCAGGCCGCAGCCCGGGTGCAATCCGAGAGCGGCCTAGCGGACTACATAGGGCTCAGTTGGACTTCACCGCGTAGTCCGGCTTCTTGTCGTTGCCGGGGATGAAGGGGCTCCAGGGCTGGGCGCGCAGCGGGCCTTCGGTCTGCCAGACGATGGAGAACTGACCGTCATCCTGGACTTCGCCGATCATCACCGGCTTGTGCAGGTGGTGGTTGGTCTTGTCCATGGTCAGGGTGTAGCCGGAGGGCGCGGCGAAGGTCTGGCCGGCCAGGGCTTCACGCACTTTGTCGACGTCGGTGGTGCCGGCTTTCTCGACGGCCTGGGCCCACATGTTGATGCCGACGTAGGTGGCTTCCATCGGGTCGTTGGTCACCGCCTTGTCGGCGCCCGGCAGGTTCTTGGCCTTGGCGTAGGCCTTCCATTTGTCGACGAACTCGCTGTTGACCGGGTTTTCCACCGACTGGAAGTAGTTCCAGGCGGCCAGGTGGCCGACCAGCGGCTTGGTGTCGATGCCTCGCAGCTCCTCTTCACCCACCGAGAAGGCCACCACCGGCACGTCGGTGGCTTCGATGCCCTGGTTGGCCAGTTCCTTGTAGAACGGCACGTTGGAGTCGCCGTTGACGGTGGAGATCACCGCGGTCTTGCCGCCGGCAGAGAACTTCTTGATGTTGGCGACTATGGTCTGGTAGTCGCTATGACCGAAGGGGGTGTAGACCTCTTCGATGTCCTTATCCTCGACGCCCTTGCTGTGCAGGAAGGCGCGCAGGATCTTGTTGGTGGTGCGCGGGTAGACGTAGTCGGTACCCAGCAGGAAGAAGCGCTTGGCTTCGCCGCCATCCTCGCTCATCAGGTATTCCACGGCCGGGATGGCCTGCTGGTTCGGCGCCGCGCCGGTGTAGAACACGTTCGGCGACATCTCTTCGCCTTCGTACTGCACCGGGTAGAACAGCAGGCCGTTGAGCTCCTCGAACACCGGCAGCACGGACTTGCGCGACACCGAGGTCCAGCAGCCGAAGACCACGTCGACCTTGTCCTGGGTCAGCAGCTGGCGGGCCTTCTCGGCGAACAGCGGCCAGTTGGAGGCCGGGTCGACCACCACCGGTTCCAGCTGCTTGCCGTTGACCCCGCCCTTGGCGTTGATCTCGTCGATGGTCATCAGCGCCATGTCTTTCAGCGAGGTTTCGGAGATGGCCATGGTGCCGGACAGCGAGTGCAGGATGCCGACCTTGATGGTTTCGGCGGCCTGCACGGTCCAGGTCATGCCCATGGCGGCGATGGAAGCGGAAAGGGTGAAGGCTTTGATCAGGCTGCGACGTTGCATGGTGCGATCTCCATTCGAGCTTGAGTGAGTACTGCGGGTTTCTGGTTATTCGGTGGCAGTCGTCCAAGAGGGCATCGCGTCACCCTTGCCCGGCCAGGGCCCGCTGGCGGGCGCTGTGCAGCATGTGCAGGGTGATCTTGCGCACTTCCGCCTTGCTCACCTCGATGTGGGTGCGCAGCAGGCGTTGTGCTTCTTCGCTGCGGCGCGACAGGATCGCGCCGAGGATCTGGGCGTGTTCGGCGTAGGTCGCCTCCACGCGCGGGCCCTGGGTGAAGTCCAGGCGCCGGATGATGCGGATCTTCTCGCTGACCTCGGCGTGCAGGCGGGCCATCTCGCGGTTGCCGGTGGCCTCGACCAGCTGGCAGTGGAAGCGCTCGTCGAGCAGCGAAACCGCGCGGCCGTCCTGCAGGCGCTGGTCGTCGTCGACCAGCCAGGTGCGGCGCAGGTCTTCCAGCGGCGCCGGCAGCTCGCCGGCGGGGCGCTCGCAGAGGCGGCGCACCGCCTCCAGCTCGAGGACGATGCGCACCTCGTAGAGCTCTTCGAAGTAGTGGAAGTCGAAGGGCCGTACCTGCCAGCCACTGCGGAAATACACCTCCAGGTAGCCCTCGCGCTCCAGGCGATACAGGGCCTGGCGCACCGGCGTACGGCTGACCGCCATGCGCGTGGCCACCTCGCCCTCGCTGAAGCGATCACCGGGCAGCAGGCGGAACTCGAAGATGTCGTCCTTGAGCCGCTGGTAGATGCGCTCGGCGAGGTTCTCCGGGCGTTCGCGGGCGGGCTTGGCGGGGCCGACCAGTTGCATCAGGCCACCTCCACCGCGTCGAGCAGGAGCAGGGCGTCGCCCGGGGTCACCGCCTTGCCCGGTGCGCAGCGCACCGACTTGACGATGCCGGCCACCGGCGCGGTGACCGCCAGCTCCATCTTCATCGCCTCGACCACCAGCAGCGGCATGCCGGCCTCGACGCGCTGGCCAGGCTCGACCAGCACCTTCCACACGCTGCCGCACATGTCGGCGCTGACCAGGTGGCCGTCGAGGTCGTCGTCCTCCTCGCCGACGGCGGCCAGGGGCGCGGCAGCGCTCGGGTCGTCGTCGCGCCAGAGTTGCACCTCGGCGTCGAAGGCGGCCTTCTGCCTGGCCTGGAAGGCGGCGATAGCGGCGGCATTGTCGGCGAGGAAGCGGTTGTACTCGGCGAAGTCGAACTCGCCCTGCTCGATGCGGATCTGCGCGCGGCCCTCGCGGAAGGCCTCGCGGAATTCGTCCAGCTCGGCCTCGTCGACCGGGTAGAAGCGCACCTGGTCGAAGAAGCGCAGCAGCCAGGGCTCGCCATTCTCGAACTGGGCGTTCTTCACGAACTTGTTCCAGATCGGCAGGGTGCGCCCGACCAGCTGGTAGCCGCCGGGCGAGTCCATGCCGTAGATGCACATGTACATGCCGCCGATGCCCACGGTGCCTTCGGCGGTGTAGGTGCGCGCCGGGTTGTACTTGGAGCTGAGCAGGCGATGCCGCGGGTCCAGCGGCACGGCGCAGGGCGCGTCGAGGTAGACGTCGCCGAGGCCGAGGATCAGGTAGCTGGCGTCGAACAGGATGTCCTTCACCTCGTCGCGGCTGGCCAGGCCGTTGATGCGCTGCAGGAAGTCGACGTTGTTCGGCAGCCAGGGCGCCTCGCTGCGTACCGTCTCGCGGTAGCGGGTGACGGCGCCGAGGGTGGCGCTGTCCTCGAAGGCCATCGGCAGATGGACGATGCGGGTCGGCACCTTGAGCCGGCTGACGTCGCCGAGGCGCTGCTCCAGCTGCAGCAGATGGGCGAGCAGCGCCTGCTGGTGCAGCACGCGGCTGTCGTAGCGCAGCTGCAGCGAGCGCACGCCCGGCGCCAGCTCCTCAAGCCCGGCCAGCGGCTCGGCCTTGAGCGCCTCCATCAGCAGGTGCACGCGCAGGCGCAGGGCCAGGTCGAGCACGTTGTCGCCGTACTCCAGCAGGATGTAGGCATCGCCGGCCTGGCGATAGACCACCCTGGGGCGGTTGCCCTCGGCCGCCAGCTCGGCCAGCACGGTGGCCGAGGCGGTGGTGGTCGGCTGCAGGACGGGGGCGGGCAGGCTGACCGCGCGGATCGCCGCCAGCGCCTCGATGCTGCCCAGCTGGGCCTGTTCCAGGCTCTGTGCCTGCTGGAAGCCGATGGGGTGGAAGCGCAGCTTGTCGCCGGGTTTGACCTGACCGACCTTCCACAGCTCGGCCTTGGCGATGGTCACCGGGCAGACGAAGCCACCGAGGCTGGGGCCGTCCTGGGTGAGGATCACCGGGAAGTCGCCGGTGAAGTTGATCGAACCGATGGCGTATTCGCAGTCGTGCACGTTGGACGGGTGCAGGCCGGCCTCGCCGCCGTTGGCGCGGGTCCAGCTCGGCTTGGGCCCGGACAGGCGCACGCCGAGGCGGTTGGAGTTGTAGTGCACCTCCCACTCGGCAGCGAAGAACGCCTCGATCGACTCGGCCGTGAAGAAGTCCGGCGCGCCGTGCGGGCCGTAGAGCACGCCGATGTCCCAGGTATTGCCGTAGACCGGGATCAGGCTGGGGTGCACGGCCTGCGGTGGCGCCAGCGGCGCCGGGGTGGTGCAGGCGGCCAGTTCGGGCTGGGAGATGGCCAGCATGTCGGCGGTGCGCAGGGTGCGCCCGGCATGGCCGCCGAACTGGCCGAGGGCGAAGGTGGAGCGGCTGCCCAGGTAGAGCGGCACGTCCAGGCCGTTGCGCACCGCCAGGTAGGTGCGGCAGCCGCTGCTGGCGCGGCCGAGCCTGAGCAGCTGGCCGGCCCTGACCGCGACCGGCTGCCAGTAGGCCACCGGCTCGCCGTCCAGGGTGGCCGGGCAGTCGGCGCCGGTCAGGGCGATCAGCGCGTCGCAATGGAAGCGCAGGGTCGGGCCCTGCAGGGTGAACTCCAGGCCGGCGGCGCTGGGGTGGTTACCGACGATGCGGTTGGCCAGGCGGAAGGCGAAGTTGTCCATCGGCCCGGAGGGCGGCACGCCGATGTCCCAGTAGCCGAGGCGGCCGGGGTAGTCCTGTACGCTGGAGTGGGTGCCCGGCTCGAGCACCTCGATCGTGCTGGCCCGGTAGGCGAAGTCGTCGAGCAGGCGGGTCCACACCCGGCCCTGGGCGAAGCGTTGGTCGGCCACCACCTGGCGCAGGTAGTCGAGGTTGCTGGCGATGCCGTGCAGGCGGGTCTCGCCCAGCGCGGCGCGCAGCCTGGCGATGGCCTCGCTGCGGTCGGTGCCGTGGACGATCAGCTTGGCGATCATCGGGTCGTAGAAGGCCGACACCTCGCTCCCGGTGCTGACCCAGCCGTCGACGCGCACGCCTGCGGGGAAGTGCACTTCGGTGAGCACGCCGGGGCTGGGCTGAAAGTTCTTCAGCGGGTCTTCGGCGTAAATGCGCACTTCGATGGCGGCGCCCTGCGGGGCGCGGTTGAGGGCGGCCCAGTCCAGGGCGTCGCCGGCGGCCACGCGCAGCATGCATTCGATCAGGTCGAGGCCGGTGACCATCTCGGTGACCGGGTGCTCGACCTGCAGGCGGGTGTTCACCTCGAGGAAGTAGAAGTCGTCGCGGGCGGCGTCGTAGATGAATTCCACGGTGCCGGCGCTGCGGTAGCTCACCGACTCGCCGAGCTGCACGGCGGCGGCATGCAGACGCTCGCGGGTGGCCTGCGGTAGGTTGGGCGCCGGGGTTTCCTCGACCACCTTCTGGTTGCGCCGCTGCAGCGAGCAGTCGCGCTCGCCGAGGGCGACCACGCGGCCGGCGCCGTCGCCGAAGATCTGCACCTCGACATGCCGGGCCTGGTCGACGAAACGCTCTAGAAACACCCCGGCGTCGCTGAAGAACTGCTCGCCCATGCGCTTGACGCTGTCATAGGCGCTGGCCAGGGCTTCGGCATCGCTGCAGCGGGTCAGGCCGATGCCGCCGCCGCCGGCGGTGGTCTTCAGCATCACCGGGTAGCCGATGCTTTCGGCCGCCTGCAGCGCCTCGTCCAGGCTGTGCAGCAGGCCAGTACCCGGCGCCATCGGCACCCGGGCCTCGGCGGCCAGTTCGCGGGCGCGGTGCTTGAGGCCGAACTCGCGGATCTGCGCAGGCGTCGGGCCGACGAAGGCGATGCCGGCGGCCTCGCAGGCCTCGGCGAACTCGGCGCTCTCGGAGAGGAAGCCGTAGCCGGGGTAGATGGCCTGGGCGCCGGTTTCCCTGGCGGCGGCGAGGATCTTGTCGATGCGCAGGTAGCTGTCGGCCGGCTTGTCGCCACCCAGGGCGATGGCCACATCGGCATCGCGTACGTGCTGGGCGTTGCGGTCGGCGTCGGAGTACACGGCCACGCTCTGCACGCCGAGGCGCTTGAGGGTGCGGATGGCGCGGACGGCGATCTCGCCACGGTTGGCAATGAGAACGGTACTAAACATGAGTGGCCTCCGTGGCGAGATCGCCGCGGCGGGCTGCGCCCACCCGGCACTTTGACTTCGTCGCTGCGCCGCTTTGCGGCTGGTCGCCTCTGTTCGCAATCAGTACGGTGTTGAACACGGTCGTTCCCTCCTCGTAGGGTGGAGAAACGCCAGGCGCTTTCCACCAGCTGTCCAGTGGTGGATGGCTGCGGCCATCCACCCTACGTCTTCAGTTCTTGGCTGCTTGCAGGCTGGCAATAAAGGCGCGCCAGCCGCCGAAGGCGGTGATATCGCGGGCACCGGCCAGCGCGTAGGGCTCGCAGATAAAGCCCTTGACCCAGCGGCCGTCGGCCAGCTGCAGGTTGCCGATGCCCAGCGGTGGCGGGATCTCGGCGACGAACTCGCCGAAGCGCGCCTGCGGCACGTCCCACAGCTCGACGATGATCTCGGCGCCGTCCTCGGCCACCCGTGCCAGGCCAGGCTTGGGCGGCACGGTGCCGGGCAGGGCGTAGAGGCGGTAGTCGGCGCTGCTGGTGGTCTGTTCGACCAGCACGGCGTCGCGACTGGTGAGCTGGAAGTTCAGCGGCATGCCGGTGAGGTGCGCGCCGACCACCGCCACGCGCACACAGCCTGGCGCCTGAGGTGTGGCGGGCTGCGGCGGCAGGGCACGGCCGGTGGCGCCCAGCGGCAGGGTGAGGAAGTCCTGCCAGCGGCGACCGAAGGCGGCCAATGCCTGGTCGTGCCAGGCCGGGGCGAGCAGGGTGATGCCGGCCGGCAGACCGTCGCCGCGGAATCCGGCGGGCACGGCCAGGGCGCAGAGGTCGGCGAGGTTGGTGAAGTTGGTGTAGGTGCCGAACTGGCTGTTGAACAGCACCGGCTCGGCCTGCATCTCGGCCAGGGTGCGCAGGGTCGGCGAGGTCGGTACCACCAGGGCGTCGAAGCCGGCCAGGGTGTCGTTGATCTTTCTGCTCAGCTCGGCGCGGATGTACTCGGCCCGGTAGGCGTCGCAGGCGCTGTAGCGGTGGCCGTTGTCGATGATGCCGCGCACCACCGGGTCGATGTGCGCCGGCTCGACGCCCGTCACCGCCACCGTGCGCTCGGCGACCCAGGAGCCCTGGTAGAGCTGCTCGGCCAGCTCACGGAAGGGTGCGAAGTCGATCTCCACCAGCTCGGCGCCCAGCTCGCGCAGCTTGCCCAGGGCCTGCTCGAACGCCGCCTGGTTCTGCGCGTCGCCGAAGAATTCGGGCGCGGTCGGTACGGCCAGGCGCGGCCGGGCCGGCATGCCGACCCTGGCGCTGCCCGGGTTCTGGCGGCTGTAGGCGTCGTCGGCATCGTAGCCGCCGGCGATGTTGGCCACGGCCAGGGCGTCGGCCACGCTCAGGGCGAACACCGAGATGCAGTCCAGGCTGCGGCAGGCTGGCACCAGGCCGCGGGTGGACAGCCAGCCTCTGGTCGGCTTGAGCCCGACTATGTTGTTGAAGCCGGCCGGCACCCGGCCGGAGCCGGCGGTGTCGGTACCCAGGGCGAAGGGCACCAGGCCGCGCGCCACCACGCTGGCGGAGCCGGAGCTGGAGCCGCCGCTGACGTAGGCCGGATCGAAGCTGTTGGGCACCGCGCCATAGGGCGAGCGGGTGCCGACCAGGCCGGTGGCGAACTGGTCGAGGTTGGTCTTGCCGATGAGAATGGCGCCGGCGGCGCGCAGGCGGTCGACCACACTGGCGTCGGCCGCGGCCGTGTAGGAGAACTCGGGGCAGGCGGCGGTGGTCGGCCAGCCGGCGGCGTCGATATTGTCCTTGATGGCGAAGGGCACGCCATACAGCGGCAGCCTGGCCAGATCGCCGGAGGCTTCGGCCAGGCGTTCGGCCAGGGCGTCGAGCTGGGCCTGCAGCTGCGCCGGGCTGGCCAGGGCGATCCAGGCAGGATCGTCGCCGTCCAGCTCGGCGAGCAGCTCGGCCAGCACGCCGGGCTGCAGTTGCTGGCTGCGATAGGCCTGTTGCCAGTCGCCCAGGGTCCAGCCGATTCCGCGATGGGACATCTTCCTAGATTCCTTCTTGTATCCAAGTTGATGTCCGTAAAGCAGAAGCTGTGCCAGGTCTCTAACTGGCTGATATGCAAGGAATTAGTTGGTCTGGGTGGGCGCGAGGGACTTGCGGCCTGCCCCGTTTGGGGGCTGGCCGCGGGTGCTGGTGCGCCAGCAGAGGGCGGGGTTCAGGGGGCCAGGTAGCCTTTGACGCCGGTAAAGATGATCTGCGCGGCCAGGGCGCAGACGAACAGGCCCATCAGGCGGCTGAGGATCTGCAGGCCCTGCTGGCCGAGCAGGCGCTCGACCTTGTCGGACAGGTACAGCACCAGGCCGACCGTGATGCTGGCGATGGCGATGGCGACTATGGCCAGCAGCTTGTCGTCCCACTGCGGCTGGCTGATGCCCATCACCAGCAGTGCGCCGATGGTACCGGGGCCGACGGTGAGCGGGATGGTCAGCGGTACTATGGTGACGTCCTGCTGCGGGTTGTCCGCCTGCACCGCCGACTTGCCCTGGGCCATGCCCAGCGCCGAGATGAACAGCACCGAGCCCGCGCCGATGCGGAAGGCGTCGGCGGTGATGCCGAAGATCTCGAAGATGGTCTGGCCGAACAGGTACAGCAGCACGCTGGCGATCAGGGTGCCGAGCGCCACCTTCCAGGCCAGTTTCTTGCGCTCCCTGGCGCTATAGCCCGGCGTGAGGCCGAGAAAGCAGGACAGCACGAAGAACGGGCTATAGAGGACCAGCATCTTCAGGTACAGGGTGAACAGCGTGGAAAGCATGGGAGGGCTCGTGGGAACGGTTGCTGCAAGCATAGAGGCCGGCGTGGCGGCCTGCTTTCGATGCGTCAGGAGGGCAGGGCGTCACGCTGGCGGCGTTCGCGCTCGCTGACCCAGTGGGCGATCAGTTCGCGCAGTTGCGACATCTCCACCGGCTTGGACATGTGGCCGTCCATGCCGGCCTGGCGTGCGCGCTCCTTGTGCTCGGCGAGGATGTGCGCGGTCAGCGCCACCACCGGGGTGTGGCCGCGCTGCTCGCGCAGCTCCCATTCGCGCAGGCGCTCGGTGGCGGAGAAGCCATCGAGCACCGGCATCTCGCAGTCCATCAGCACCAGGTCGTACTGCCGCTCCTGCATGGCGCGCAGGGCCTCCTCGCCGTTGCTGGCGGTGTCCGGCTGCAGGTTGAGCTTGCTCAGCATGCCGCGGATCACCTTGGTGGAGATGCTGTTGTCCTCGGCCACCAGGATGCGGAAGTCCGCCGGTACCTGCAGCGGCGCGCTGTCGGGCTGCGCCTGGCGCGGTGCGTCGACCTGACGCTGGGTCAGCTCGTCGGCCAGGGTGGTCTTCAGCGTGTAGCCGGCCACCGGCTTGGCCAGGATGCGCTTGATCCCGGCGTTGCGCGCGATGATCTTGCTCGGCGCGTTGCTGATGCCGGTGAGCATGATCAACAGGATGTCGTGGTTGAGGTTGGGGTCTTCCTTGATCTTGGCCGCCAGCTGCATGCCGGTCATGCCGGGCATTTCCTGGTCCAGCAGGACCACGTCGAAGAACTCGCGCAGGTGTGCCTTGGTGCGCAGCAGGGCCAGGGCCTCCTTGCCGGAGGCCACCGCACTGACCTGCAGGCCCCAGGCCGTGCACTGCTGCAGCAGCACCTTGCGGCAGGTCTCGTTGTCGTCCACCACCAGCAGGCGTGCGCCCTGCAGCGGGCCGTCGAGGTCGGCGGTGGGCTGTTCCAGGCGCTGCGGGTCGAGTGGCAGGGTCAGCCACAGGGTGCTGCCGTTGCTGCCGCCGCCCTGCACGCCGAATTCGCCGCCCATCAGGCGCACCAGCTGGCGGGCGATGATCAGGCCGAGGCGGCCGCCGAGCTTGCTGCTGGAGAGGAAGTCGCTACTGTGCAGCTGGCTGTTGAGCAGCGCGTCGCGCTCCTCGGCCTCCAGCGGGCGGCCGCTGTCCTGCACGGCGATGCGCAGGCGCGGGCTCTTGCCTTCGGTGTCCAGCGCCACCACCAGGAGGATTTCGCCCTCGTCGGTCTGGCGGAAGGCGTTGTCCAGCAGGCTGAGCAGGGTCTGGCGCAGGCGCGTGGGGTCGCCGCCGATCACCCGCGGCACCTGGGGCTGGGTGAAGTTGATCAGCTCGACCTTCTGCTGCTCGGCCTTGGCGCGGAAGATGTCCAGGCAGTCGTCGATCAGCGCGTTGAGGTCGAACTGCACGTCGTCCAGTTCGATCTGCCCGGATTCCAGCTTGGAGATGTCGAGGATCTCGTTGATCAGGGTGAGCAGCTCGTTGCCGGAACTGTGGATGGTCTGCACGTAGTCGCGCTGCTTGGCCGACAGCGGGGTGCCGAGCAGCAGTTCGGTCATGCCCAGCACGCCGTTCATCGGGGTGCGGATCTCGTGGCTGATCTTGGCCAGGAACTCGGCCTTGGCCTTCAGCTCGGCGCTGCTGGCGGCTTCGCGGGTGCGCTGGAACAGGGTATCGTTCTGGATCTGCCGCTGCCGCTCGGACAGGGCAATGCTGAGGATCAGGCCGGCGACCATGGCCACGCTGAACAGGCTGAGCACCAGCCAGCCGGGGTTGAGCTGGTCGAAGCCGAACAGCACCGGGCCGAGGGTGGCGAAACCCAGGTCGAACAGCAGCATGCCGAAGAAGATCAGGCGCGCCGGGCGATAGCCACCGCGCCAGTGCGCCAGGGCGATCGCCGGTACGCTCAGCGCCGCCAGCACCACCAGGCCGTAGACCAGCCAGCTGTGCCAGAGCAGGCCGGTGGTGGCGATCAGCAGGGCCGCGACGGCGATCACGGCGAATTCGGCGTAGAGCAGCCAGTGCAGCCGGCTGCGCTCGCCGGGCGTGCCGCGGAAGAAGAAGTGGGTGTAGCCGAGGATGCACAGGGCGGCAGCCAGCGCGGCCAGGTCGGCGATCAGCGACTGGTTGTAGCTCTGCTCCGGCAGCAGCACGGCGAGCAGGCCGATGTTGGCGGTGGCGCACAGGGCCAGGGCGACGTGCATGCCGGCCAGCCACAGGTTGCTGGCGGTGGGCGAATAGACCATGCGCAGCAGGTTGAACAGGGCCAGCAGCAACAGGCCGCCGAGCAGGGCGCCGAACAGGTAGGCGGGTTTTTCCTGGGCCACCAGCTCGGCCTCGTCTATGACCTTGAACCACATCATCAGGGCGTGGTTGGAGGTCATGCGCAGGTAGGCGGTGCGCGGCTGGCCGTCGTTGGGCAGGTTGAACAGGTAGGCCCGCGACGGCAGCGGGCGCGAGCTCAGGGTCAGGGCCTCGCCGGTACGCAGCTGCTGTTCCAGCTCACCGTCCTTGACCAGGTAGAAGTCCAGGTGCTGCACCCGCGGGGCGAACAGCCACAGCCAGTGCGGGTCGGCCAGGGCCTGGGTGTCGACCTTGAGCCAGATGGCCTGGGGCGAGGCGGGCAGGGTGAAGGCCAGGCGGTCCAGCGGCTGGAAGCGCGAGCGCTGCGCCTGGACCTCGGTGAAATCCAGCTGGGCCGATTTGTCCAGCAGGATCGACCAGTGCTGCCCGTCGGCGCTGGCCGACAGGGGCAGGCCCAGGAGCAGGCTGAAGATGAGTCCGGTGGCGATCCAGAGCCGGCGCACGGGCGAAGTCCCTTCGAAAGGCAATTTTTCGATTATAGCTATGGCCAATGCACAAAAGGCAGCCGTCCTGGCTGCCTTTCTGCGCGCTTTACCGCATCTTTACCTTGCGCCCGGTCGCAAACGCGCGGCGCGCGCGGTTGCCGTCACTTGTCGCCCTGTTCGCGGGCGATGGCGCGGTAGCCGATGTCCTTGCGGTAGAAGCTGCCGTTCCAGCGGATCTGCTCGGCCAGGCGGTAGGCCTGCTGCTGGGCGGACGACACGCTCGGGCCGATGGCGGTGGCGCACAGCACGCGGCCGCCGGCGGTGACGATCTGGCCGTCCTTGAGCGCGGTACCGGCGTGGAACACCTTGCCGTCGAGCTTGGCGGCGGCGTCCAGGCCTTCGATGACGTCACCCTTGGCGTAGTCGCCCGGATAGCCGCCGGCGGCGATCACCACGCCCACGGTCGGACGCGGGTCCCAGGTCGCCTCGACCTTGTCCAGGGCCTTGGCCAGGGCGGCCTCGACCAGCAGGACCAGGGAGGATTCCAGGCGCAGCATGACCGGCTGGGTCTCCGGGTCGCCGAAGCGGCAGTTGAACTCGATGACCTTGGGTGCGCCGCTCTTGTCGATCATCAGGCCGGCGTAGAGGAAGCCGGTGTAGACGTTGCCTTCGCTGGCCATGCCGCGCACGGTCGGGTAGATCACCTCGTCCATCACGCGCTGGTGTACGGCCGGGGTCACCACCGGAGCCGGCGAGTAGGCGCCCATGCCGCCGGTGTTGGGGCCGCTGTCGCCGTCGCCGACGCGCTTGTGGTCCTGGCTGGTGGCCATCGGCAGCACGTGCTCGCCGTCGACCATGACGATGAAGGAGGCTTCCTCGCCATCAAGGAATTCCTCGATCACCACGCGCGCGCCGGCGTCACCGAAGGCGTTGCCCGACAGCATGTCACGCACGGCCTCTTCGGCTTCTGCCAGGGTCATGGCGACGATCACGCCCTTGCCGGCGGCCAGACCGTCGGCCTTGACCACGATGGGGGCGCCCTTCTCGCGCAGGTAGGCCAGGGCCGGCTCGACTTCGGTGAAGTTCTGGTAGTCGGCGGTGGGAATCTTGTGCCGGGCGAGGAAGTCCTTGGTGAAGGCCTTGGAGCCTTCCAGCTGGGCGGCGGCGGCAGTGGGGCCGAAGATGTCCAGGCCGCGCGAGCGGAACAGGTCGACCACGCCCTTCACCAGCGGCGCCTCGGGGCCGACGATGGTCAGCTGCACGTGCTTCTCGGCGAAGTCAGCCAGCTGCTCAATGGCCAGTACGTCGATGGCGACGTTCTCGCACTTGGCCTCAAGGGCGGTGCCGGCGTTGCCCGGGGCGACGAAGACCTTCTCGACGCGCTTGTCCTGCGCCACTTTCCAGGCCAGAGCGTGCTCGCGGCCGCCGCTGCCGATGATCAGTACGTTCATGTCTCTCTCCTTGTGGAGGCGGGAAGGACGGCTCGGCCATCCTTCTCATGAAAAATTTGGCAACTCACAACTAGGTCGCGATGAAGCCGGTAGATGCTAGGCGCCCCAGGTTCCGACAAGCGCAGTTGCCTAGTGGCAATGAGCATTGGCGGGGCCTGGGGCAACAACGCAGATGCCGGTTTCAGTGCGGCCGATATCAATGCCTAAAATGGCGCATGCCGGTGAACACCATGGCAATGCCGGCCTCGTCGGCCGCAGCGATCACTTCCGCATCGCGCATCGAGCCACCCGGCTGGATCACCGCGGTGATGCCGGCCTTGGCGGCGTTGTCGATGCCGTCGCGGAAGGGGAAGAAGGCATCCGAGGCCATCACCGCGCCCTGCACCTGCAGGCCGGCATGCTCGGCCTTGATCGCGGCGATGCGCGCGGAGTTGACGCGGCTCATCTGGCCGGCGCCGACGCCGATGGTCTGACGGCCCTTGGCATAGACGATGGCGTTGGATTTGACGAACTTGGCCACTTTCCAGGCGAACACCAGGTCGTGGATCTCCTGTTCGGTCGGAGCGCGCTTGGTGACGACTTTCAGGTCTTCGGCCTTGATCATGCCGATGTCGCGGCTCTGCACCAGCAGGCCACCGTTGACGCGCTTGAAGTCCCAGCCGGCGGCACGTTCGGCCGGCCACTCGCCACATTCCAGCAGGCGCACATTGGCCTTGGCGGCGACCACGTCGCGGGCAGCCTGGGAGACTTTCGGGGCGATGATCACTTCGACGAACTGACGCTCGACGATGGCCTTGGCGGTCTCGCCATCCAGCTCGCGGTTGAAGGCGATGATGCCGCCGAAGGCGGATTCGCTGTCGGTGGCGTAGGCCAGGTCGTAGGCCTTGCGGATGCCGCCTTCCTCGTCGGTGGCGACGGCCACGCCACAGGGGTTGGCGTGCTTGACGATGACGCAGGCCGGCTTGACGAAGCTCTTCACGCACTCCAGTGCGGCGTCGGTGTCGGCCACGTTGTTGAACGACAGTTCCTTGCCCTGCAGCTGCACGGCGGTGGACACGCTGGCCTCGCCGCGCTGAGCCTCGACATAGAACGCCGCGCTCTGGTGCGGGTTCTCACCGTAGCGCATTTCCTGGGCCTTGATGAACTGGCTGTTGAAGGTGCGCGGGAAGGCGCCGCGTGCTTCGGTGGACAGGGTGTCGCGGCTCTGGTCGATGGTGCCCAGGTAGTTGGCGATCATGCCGTCGTAGGCGGCGGTGTGCTCGAAGGCCTTGAGGGCCAGGTCGAAGCGCTGGGCGTAGCTCAGGCCGCCGGCTTTCAGGCTTTCCACGATGCCGGCGTAGTCTCCGGCGTTGACCACGATGGCCACGTCCTTGTGGTTCTTCGCGGCGCTGCGGACCATGGTCGGGCCGCCGATGTCGATGTTCTCGATGGCGTCCGCCAGGTCACAGCCAGGCTTGGCCACGGTGGCGGCGAAGGGGTAGAGGTTGACCGCGACCAGGTCGATCGGCTTGATGCCGTGCTGCTCCATCACGTCGCCGTCCAGCGCGCGACGGCCGAGGATGCCACCGTGGATCTTCGGGTGCAGGGTCTTCACCCGGCCGTCCATCATCTCCGGGAAGCCGGTGTAGTCGGCCACTTCCACGGCGGCCACGCCGTTGTCCTTGAGCAGCTTGTAGGTACCGCCGGTGGAGAGGATCTCGACGCCCAGGGCTTCGAGTTCACGGGCGAACTCGAGGATGCCGGTCTTGTCGGAGACGCTGATCAGGGCGCGGCGAACGGGGAGGCGGGTGGTCTGGTCGGTCATTGCAAAGTCCATCGGAGCGGGAATTCAGTAAAAAAGGGTGGCGCATGGCCACCCTTTCTTCGATGTCGGGTCTTACAGCAGGTCGTACTGCTTGAGCTTCTTGCGCAGGGTGCCGCGGTTCAGGCCGAGCAGCTCGGAGGCCTTGGTCTGGTTGCCCTTGACATGGTTCATCACGGTTTCCAGCAGCGGCGCCTCGACCTCGGTCAGTACCAGATTGTAGACGTCGGTCACTTCGGCCCCTTCGAGATGGGCGAAGTAGTTGTGCAGGGCCTTCTCCACGCTGTCGCGCAGGGACTGGCCCTGTTCGAAGGGGGTATTCAGGTGCTGCTTCAGGTTGGCGTTGTCGCTCACGGGTACTGCCCCATCAAAAACGGATTGCTCAAAAAACGGCTCGGTCATCCTGGTCATGCGGCCACCCCTTCTCCTTTGTTGTTCTGCTCGGCGAAGAACTGCCGAACGGCGGTGCACTGCGCGTCCGTACTTTCCAGACGATTGAATGCGGCGCGGAACTCCTTCGCGCCGGGCAGGGTTGCCAGATACCAGCCGACATGCTTGCGCGCGATACGCACGCCCATGTGTTCGCCGTAGAAGGCGTGCAGTGCGGCCAGGTGCTCCAGCAGAATCTGTTCCACTTCGTACAGCGTCGGCGCCGACAGCTCCTTGCCGGTCGCCAGGTAATGGGCGATCTCGCGGAAGATCCACGGCCGCCCCTGTGCCGCGCGACCGATCAGCAGGGCATCGGCGCCGGTGGCGTCTAGCACCTGCCTGGCCTTGCGCGGCGAATCGATGTCGCCATTGGCGAACACCGGAATGGAGACTGCCTGCTTGATCGCGGCGATGGTGTCGTACTCGGCCTCGCCGGTGTACAGGTCGGCGCGGGTGCGGCCGTGTACGGCGAGGGCGGCGATGCCGGCCTGTTCGGCGATTTTCGCCACTGTGATGCCGTTCTTGTTCGCCCGGTCCCAGCCGGTGCGGATCTTCAGGGTGACCGGCACCTCGACCGCCCCGACCACGGCGTCGAGGATGGCGGCGACCAGGCTCTCGTCTTTCATCAGCGCCGAGCCGGCGGCCTTGTTGCACACCTTCTTGGCCGGGCAGCCCATGTTGATGTCGATGATCTGCGCGCCCAGCTCGACGTTGCGGCGGGCGGCCTCGGCAAGCATCTCGGGGTCGCCACCGGCGATCTGCACCGAACGCGGCTCGGGGTCGCCCTGGTGCACCAGGCGCAGGCGCGACTTGCGACTGTTCCACAGGCGCACGTCACTGGTGACCATTTCCGATACCACCATGCCTGCACCCAGCCGCCGGCACAGCTGGCGAAACGGCTGATCGGTGACGCCCGCCATGGGGGCGAGGATCAGCGGGTTGGGCAGTGTGTAAGGGCCGATGCGTACCACCGACATGGTCATCCCTGTTATCTCGAAGTCGTCCGGGCAAAGGCGTAGCCCGCCGATGCGGAGGACGGCGTTCGGGGGAGTGCGGAAAAGGGAGGGCATGATACCCGCTCTCGATGACCGGATAAAGGTTGTTTTGAACAAATTATGAGCAGCCGGCGGCTTATCGCCGTTGGCTGGGGAATGGGCCGCGAGCGCCGGAATTTCGGCGCTTGCGGCTTATTCGGGGGAGTGGAAGCTGAGGCTGTAGTTGACCGCTCTGGCGCCCGGGTCCTGGATCTCCAGGGAGATATGGATGGGCGTCTGCGGCGGCATTTCGCTCTGGCCGGCCAGCTCGCCGCTGAGGTACTCGCTGGGGCGGAAGCGGCTGCTGGCGATCAGCTGGCCGTTGAGGTCGGCGAAGCGCAGTTCCAGCAGCGGGAAGGGCTGGGCGAAGGGCGCGCGGTTGTAGAGGATGGCGTCGACCAGCAGGGCATCCATGTATTGCGGGTGGCTGCGCACCACCAGGTTGGTGCTGCGAATCTGTGCGATATCGACCTTGGACGGCAGGGTGCAGCCGATTTCCGGGCAGAGGGTCTCGAACCAGGGGCGGTACTGATCCTGGCGGGCCAGTTCCTCGAAGTGGTAGACCACGTACTGGATGCACAGGGCGCCGGCGGCCAGCAGGTTCAGCAGTCCCCAGCCGATCCAGCGGCCCCAGGGTTTCTTCGGCTGCTGCCAGTCCAGTTGTAGCGGGTCGTCGCTGAGCTCCAGCAGGCTGTCGTCGCGCAGCACCGGCTCGCCGCGGGCAGGCCTGGCAGGTTGGGGCGGCGACGGTTCGGCGGCGACACCGTAGTCGCCGTCGCCGATCTCCTCGGCCTCATCCTCGCCGGTGGCGGACAGGTCGCCCAGTGCCGGCTCGTCGCGTTCGCGTGACGGCTCTTCGATGGGCTGCGCCTTGCGCGGCGGCTCGGCCTGGATCGTCGGTTCCAGACTCGGATCGGGGCGCGACTCCGGGGCCGGTACGGGCTGCGCCGCCTCGACGCGCGGGCGCGGCATGGGGGCGGGCTTGCGCGGTGGCTCGTCCTTGATCAGCGACTCGGCCCAGCTCTCGTCGTGGCGCTGGTCTTCGTCCTCGCCGCGCAGCAGGCGCTCGGCGGGCTTGGGCGCGCTGTCCGTCGCCAGGAACTCGCGGGACAGTTGCAGTTCCTGCTCCTCCAGCTTGGCCAGCTCCTCGTCCAGGTCCAGGCTGTCCAGGTCCAGGTCGTCGTGAATCCACAGGGTCTCCGCAGGCTTGGCCTCCGCGGCAGGCGGTGCGACTGCGGGTGTCGGGGCAGGCGACGGGCGTGGCGGTTGCGCGGCGGCCTGGGGCGCCGCAGGCTTGGTCGGAGTCGGAGTCGGAGTCGGAGTCGGAGTCGGAGTCGGAGTCGGAGTCGGAGTCGGAGTCGGAGTCGCCGGTTTGCCGGCCCGGTTCTGGTCCACCAGCAGTTGCTGGGCGGCATTGAACACGCGCATGCAGGCCCCGCAGCGCACGGCGCCATGGGCGGCGCCCAGCTGCGCGCGGCTGATGCGGAAGCTGGTGCGGCAGTGGGGGCATTGGGTGACGAAGCTGTCGGTCATGCGGCGGTCCGTGCGAATCAGGCGCTAGTTTACCCGGGGCCTGGCCTGGATTTACAAGGGGTTGGCAGGCTGTTGAACACTATCTGCGTTGCCGTCGGTGCGCCAAGAACGGACTCAAGCGCGCGTCGACCCTGCGCAGGTTGCGCTTGCGCCTGGCTAGTCGCGCTTGACGCCGCTGATGCGGACCCAGCCGTCCTTGTTCGCGGTCGGGTCGAGGTCGAAGGCGCCGGAGTAGGCGGCGCGCACTTCCTCGGCCTGCTCGGCGAGGATGCCGGATAGCGCCAGGCGTCCGCCGGCCTTGACCAGGGCGCTGATCTGCGGCGCCAGGGATACCAGCGGGCCGGCCAGGATATTGGCCACTACCACCTCGGCCGGCTGCTGCGGCAGGTCGGCGGGCAGGTAGACCGGGAAGCGCGCCGGGTCGATGCCGTTGCGCGAGGCGTTGTCGCGCGAGGCCTCCAGGGCCTGCGGGTCGATGTCGGTGCCGAGCGCCTGGGGCGCGCCGAGCAGCAGGGCGGCGATGGCCAGGATGCCGGAGCCGCAGCCGAAGTCGAGCACGGTGCAGCCGGTGAGATCCTGACCGTCCAGCCATTCCAGGCACAGCGCGGTGGTCGGGTGGGTGCCGGTGCCGAAGGCCAGGCCCGGGTCGAGCAGCAGGTTGACCGCCTCAGGCTGCGGCGCGGCGTGCCAGCTCGGCACTATCCACAGGCGCTGGCCGAAGCGCATGGGCTGGAAGTTGTCCATCCAGCTGCGTTCCCAGTCCTGGTCCTCGATGCGCTCGATCTGGTGCTCGGGCAGCGGGGCGCCGGTGAGCAGCTCGAGGTGCGCGACCAGGTTGGTCGGATCGGTGTCGGCCTCGAACAGGGCCAGCAGGTGGGTGTGCGACCACAGCGGGGTGGTGCCCAGGTCCGGCTCGAAGATCGGCTGGTCCTCGGCGTCCATGAAGGTCACCGACACGGCGCCGACGCCGAGCAGGGCGTCCTCGTAGGTCTCCGCCTGTTCCGGGGTGATGGCGAGACGGACTTGTAACCAGGGCATGGCGAACCTCGTGTGGTGTTGCGTGGGCGCGCAGCTTACTTGAGGGGGCGACGGCTCGCCAGTTCAGGCGCCGAAACGACAGAAGCCGCCCGAAGGCGGCCTCTGTGAGCATCTGGTTCACGTCCCGCCGACGATCGGCGGGCTGTGAGGCTCAGTGCTTGTCCATGCCCAGCTTCTTCTCGAGGTAGTGAATGTTCACTCCACCCTTGAGGAAGCCCTTGTCACGGGTCAGGTCGCGGTGCAGTGGGATGTTGGTCTTGATGCCGTCGACCACGATCTCGTCCAGGGCATTGCGCATGCGTGCCATGGCTTCGTCGCGGGTGCGACCGTAGCTGATCAGCTTGCCGATCAGCGAGTCGTAGTTCGGCGGCACCGAGTAGCCGCTGTACAGGTGCGAGTCGACGCGGATGCCGTTGCCGCCCGGGGCGTGGAAGTGCTTGACCTTGCCGGGGCAGGGCATGAAGTTGTCCGGGTCTTCGGCGTTGATCCGGCATTCCAGGGCGTGGCCGAGGATCTTCACGTCTTCCTGCTTGATCGACAGCTTGTTGCCGGCGGCGATGCTGAGCATCTCCTTGACGATGTCGATGCCGGTGACCATCTCGGTGACCGGGTGCTCGACCTGCACGCGGGTGTTCATCTCGATGAAGTAGAAGCGGCCGTCTTCGTAGAGGAACTCGAAGGTGCCGGCGCCGCGGTAGCCGATCTCTACACAGGCGTCGACGCAGCGCTTGAGCACTTCGGCGCGGGCCTTCTCGTCGATCAGCGGGGCGGGGGCCTCCTCCAGCACCTTCTGGTGGCGGCGCTGCAGCGAGCAGTCGCGGTCGTACAGGTGGATGGCGTTGCCCTGGCCGTCGGAGAGCACCTGGACTTCCACGTGGCGCGGATTGCCGAGGAACTTCTCCAGGTAGACCATCGGATTGCCGAACGCGGCACCGGCCTCGGTGCGGGTCAGCTTGGCCGACTTGATCAGGTCTTCTTCCTTGTGCACCACGCGCATGCCGCGACCACCGCCACCGCCGGCGGCCTTGATGATCACCGGGTAGCCCACTTCGCGGGCGATGCGCAGTGCTTCTTCCTCGTCTTCCGGCAGCGGGCCGTCGGAGCCCGGTACCACCGGTACGCCGGACTTGATCATGGCTTCCTTGGCGGAGACCTTGTCGCCCATCAGGCGGATCACGTCGCCGGTCGGGCCGACGAACTTGAAGCCGGACTTCTCGATCTGCTCGGCGAAGTCGGCGTTCTCGGCGAGGAAGCCGTAGCCCGGGTGGATGGCGGTGGCGCCGGTGACTTCGGCGGCGCTGATGATGGCCGGGATGTTCAGGTAGGACTGGGCGCCCGGCGCCGGGCCGATGCACACGGTTTCGTCAGCCAGGCCCAGGTGCATCAGGTCGCGGTCGGCGGTGGAGTAGACGGCCACCGTCGGGATGCCCAGCTCCTTGCAGGCGCGCAGGATGCGCAGGGCGATTTCGCCACGGTTGGCGATCAGGACTTTCTCCAGCTTCTGCATTACGGGCTCCCCGTCATCAAACGATGGTGAACAGGGGCTGGTCGTACTCAACCGGCTGGCCGTTCTCGACGAGGATCGACTCGATCACGCCGCTGGCTTCGGCCTCGATGTGGTTCATCATCTTCATGGCTTCGACGATGCACAGGATGTCGCCTTTCTTCACGCTCTGGCCGACTTCGGCGAAGTTGGCCGAGGTCGGCGAGGCGGCGCGGTAGAAGGTGCCGACCATCGGCGAGCGCACCACGTGGCCGTTCAGCTTGGCGGCGGCCGGCGCGGCTTCGGCAGCCGGGGCTGCGGCGGCGACCGGTGCAGCCGGTGCGGCGACCGGGGCCGGCGCGGCGGCATACACCGGCTGGGCGGCCATGGCCTTGTTGCTGTGCCGGCTGATGCGCACGGACTCTTCGCCTTCGCGGATCTCCAGCTCGTCGATACCGGACTCTTCCAGCAGCTCGATCAGTTTTTTGACTTTACGGATATCCATAGCTTTTCAACTCCCAAGGGTGAGGTCAGGGGCGTTCTAATTGTTCCAGGGCGGCCTCCAGGGCCAGTCGATAACCGCTGGCGCCAAGGCCGCAGATCACTCCCACCGCTACGTCGGAAAAGTAGGAGTGATGGCGGAAGGGTTCGCGCTTGTGCACGTTGGACAGGTGCACTTCGATGAATGGGATGCTCACCGCCAGCAGCGCGTCACGTAATGCGACGCTGGTGTGGGTGAAAGCCGCCGGATTGATGAGGATGAAGTCGACTCCTTCACCTTTCGCCGCATGAATGCGCTCGATCAGTTCGTACTCGGCGTTGCTCTGCAGGTACAGCAGGTGATGGCCGGCGGCGCGGGCGCGCTGTTCCAGGTCCTGGTTGATCTCGGCCAGGGTGGTGGCGCCGTATTTGTCGGGCTCGCGGGTGCCCAGCAGGTTGAGGTTGGGGCCGTGCAGCACCAGGAGGGTGGCCATGGGCGCTTCCTTGTTGTTCTGACCTTGGATTGGCCGGGACTATGCCGAAAGCGCTGCGGGCTGTCCAGTTGCCGGGAGTAGTCGGCACGATGGACGAAATTTGCGGCAGAAATATGACGACGTCAGTTCTGGCGCGAGGCGGCGCGGGTCAGGCGGTCGGCGAAGTCGGCGGCGCTGATTTCACCTACGACACGCAGATCGGCCCATTCGTCACCGTTGCCGGCGAAGAACAGGATCGCCGGCGGGCCGAACAGCTGGTAGCGGTCGAGCAGGGCGCGCTGGTCCTCGCGGCTCTCGGTGATGTCGAAACGGATCAGCCGGTAGCCGCCCAGCTGCGCGGTGACCGCCGGGGCGGTGAGCACCTCGCGCTCGATCACCTTGCAGCTGATGCACCAGTCGGCGTACCAGTCCAGCAGCAGCGGCTGGCCGGCGGCCTTGGCCGCGGCCAGGGCGGCGTCCAGTTCGGTCGGGGTGGTGATGGTCTGCCATTCGCCGTGCTGCGCGCTCGGCGCCGCGACGGCGGCGCCGGCCTCGGCGCGGCCCAGCGGGCGCAGCGGATCGCTCTCGCCCTGCAGGGCGCCGACCCAGGCGACCAGCGCGTAGACCAGCAGCGGCAGGCCGATCAGCTGGGCCAGCTTCTGGTGATGGGTCTTGGGCGTCAGCTCCAGCACGCCCAGCCACAGGGCCACGCCGGCGGCCAGCAGGCCCCACAGGGCCAGGGCGACCGGGCCGGGCACCACGCGCTCCAGCAGCCACACGGACACCGCCATCAGCAGGGCGCCGAAGGCGTTGCGCACGGTGACCATCCAGGGGCCGGACTTCGGCAGCAGGGCGCCGCCGCCGACGGCGAACAGCACCAGCGGCGCGCCCATGCCCAGGCCCAGGGCGAGCAGCTTGAGGCCGCCGCCGAGAGCGTCGCCGCTGGCGCTGATATAGAGCAGGGCGCCGGCCAGCGGGGCCGACACGCAGGGTGATACCAGCAGGCTGGAGAGCACACCGAGGGCGGCGGCACTGTAGATGGTGCCACCGTGCAGGCGCTGGCTCAGGCGCTGCAGCGGGGCGTCGATGGCGGCCGGCAGGCGCAGCTCGAGGAAGCCCAGGCTGGCGGCGCCGAACAGGGCGAAGAACACGGCGAAGGGCACCAGCACCCAGGGCGACTGCAGGCGCGCCTGCAGGTTGAGTTCGGCGCCGAACAGGCCCATCAGCGCGCCGAGGATGGCGAAGCTCAGCGCCATCGGCAGCACGTAGGCCAGGGCCAGCACCAGGCTGCGTGCGCCGCCGGGCTGGCCGCGCAGCACCACGCCGGTGAGGATCGGCAGCATCGGCAGCACGCAGGGGGTGAAGGTCAGGGCCAGGCCGCCGAGGAAGAACAGCGCCAGCTCCTTCCAGGTCCAGCCGCTCGGCGCGGTGATCGGCGCCTGGGTGGCGTCGGGGGCGGCGGGCTGCGCCGCGCCCTGGCCGTCGACTTCGATGCGTTCGCTTTCCGGCGGGTAGCACAGACCCTTGTCGGCGCAGCCCTGGTAGCCGACGTGGATGGTGAAGGGCAGGCCGATGGGGTTGTCGATCGGCAGCGTGATGTCGGTGATGCCGTAGTACACCTCGACGTCGCCGAAGTATTCGTCGTGCTTGGGCTCGCCGGCCGGCAGCACGGCCTCGCCCCTGGCCAGGTCGCTGGGCTCGATGCGGAAGCTGAAGCGGTGCTTGTAGAGGTAGTAGCCCTCGGCATTGACGAAGCGCAGCTTGACCGACTGTTCGCCACTTTCCACCAGGCTCAGGCGGAAGGCCTCGCGCACCGGCAGGAAGTCGCCGCTGTTGTTCAGCGGAGCGTCGTCGATGATGCCGCGCGGCGCCGGGTCCTCGAACAGGCCGGCCAGGGCGGGCAGGGTGAACAGCAGCAGGAACAGGGGCAGCAGACGGCGCATGACGGACTCGCACGAAAGAGGTGCCGGCATCATACCCAAGTCGTCCGCCAGACCCCAGGCGACCCGCTGGCGCAGGGTGTCAGCGGATATTGCCGGCCGACGTGCGGCTACACGCGGAAGGCCTGCACCGCCGTATGCAGACGCCCGCCCAGCTGCAGCAGCTGCTCGCCCTGGGCACGGCCCTCGCCGATGCGGGTCAGGTTGTCGCCGCCGAGATGGTGGATGCGCTCGCTGCGGTCGCGGATCTCGCTGGCCGCGCCGCCCTGCTGGGCGGTGGCCTCGGCGATGCGTTCGGCCATGCTGGCGATGGTGCGGATGGCATGGACCACTTCGTCCAGCGCGCCGTCGGCCTGTTCGGCCTGTCCGGCGGTGGCCTCGGCGTGCTCGACCTGGGCGCGCATGGCCGCCACCGATTGCTGGGCGGCCTGCTGCAGGCGGGCGATCAGCTGCTGGATCTCGTCAGTGGCGCCGCTGGTGCGCTGGGCCAGCGAACGCACCTCGTCGGCCACCACGGCGAAGCCGCGGCCCATCTCGCCGGCGCGCGCCGCCTCGATGGCGGCATTGAGCGCCAGCAGGTTGGTCTGCTCGGCCACGCCGCGGATCACCGTCAGCACCGAGCCGATGGTGGCGGTCTCGGCGGCCAGCTGTTCAATGGACTGGGCGTTGCCCTGCACTTCGTCGACCAGCGCATGCAGGCCGGTGAGGCTCTGCTCGATGACCCTCTGGCCCTGCTCCACGGCACGGCTGGCGGCACGGCTGGCCTCGGCGGCCTGGCTGGCGTCGGCGGCCACGCTGGCGATGGTGTGCTCCAGTTCGCCGAGGGCGTCGCGGATCTGTGCGGTATCGGCCAGCTGGCGCTCGGCGCCGCCGTGCAGGCCCTGGCTCAGCTCGGCCAGGGTGCGGCTGCTGCCGGCCACCTCGCCGGCATGCTGGTGGATGGTGCCGACCAGCTCGACCAGATAGCGCCGCAGGCGATTCAGCGAGTCCTCGATGTCGCGCATCTCGCGGGTACGCGCCTGTAGCTGGATATCGGCGGCGAAGTCGCCGGCGGCCCAGGTCGACAGGGCCGGCGCCAGTTGGCTGAGGACCTTGCCCAGGCGCCGCTGGATCTGGTCCAGGCCGAGGGCGATGAGCAGGATCAGGCCGATCACCAGGCCCTGGATCAGGCGCACTTCGCCCTGGATACGGCCGTGCTCGGCGCGTACCGCCGGTTCGAGTGCGGCCAGCGCCTGTTGCAGCTGGGCCACCTTGGCCGCGCTGGTGCTGGCCAGTTCGCCGCGCTGGCGGATCAGCGCGCGGGTACGCGACAACTCGCCCGGATAGCGCTTGATCAGGCTGGCCAGCTCGCGCTTGAGACCGATGCCCTGGTCTTCGGCCTCGGTCTGCTCCTCGCCCTGATCGAGGCCGAGCAGGGCGGCGAAGTCGTTGCCGGTCTCTTCCTGCGCGGTCACTCCCAGCAGCGGCAGCCCGTCCAGCCGGGCGCTCTGCTGGGCGAGGATGGCCAGTTCGCGCTCGACGTCGGCGGCCAGTTCGTCGCGCCCGCTACCGACCAGCTTGCCGCGCGCATGGCCCAGGCGGGCCAGGTGCTGGGCGGCGGAGAAGAGTGCCGCCTGGTAGGCACCGGCGTCCGCGCTGGCGCTGTCGGCGGCGTACTTGGCCAGCTGTTCGAGGGCGCCGCCCATCTCCCGCTCCGCTTGCAGCAACAGGCCCTGTGGGTCGCCGGCCAGCTTGCCGGCGGCCAGCAGGTCGGTGGAGACGAACTGGCGCAGCTCTTCCAGGCTCGGGCGCAGCTGCTCGGCCAGCGCTACAGGCAGTTCGCCCAGCCGGCCTTCGAGGTCGACGATGGCCTGGCTGGCCTGGCTGTGGCGCAGGGCATCGCCGCTGGCCAGATAGGCCTGCACGTTGTCGGCGACCTGGTGCTGGAACTGCTGGGACAGGTTGAGGTAGCGCTGCATCAGCAGGTAGGGCTGCTCGAGCGCCTTTTCCGACCACCAGAGCGTGCTGCCGAGGGCGACGCAGGCGGTGACGAGGAGGGCGGTGGAGAGGTTGGTGAGCTGCTTGAGACGCATGGGGCACCGGAAAACTACCTAGGCGATGCCCCGCAGGTTATTGCGGTTTGGTTACGGCTTTATGACGGCGTGACGCGCGTCACTCTTTGTCGGAGTGGATTTCCACCCGGTTGCGTCCGCCGCGCTTGGCCACATAGAGCGCCTCGTCGGCACTCTTGGACAGGGTGTTGCAGTCCATGCCATCGCGCAGTTCGGCGATGCCGCAGCTGAAGGTGCAGCTCAGGTCCTGGGGCTGGGCCGGGTAGTGGATCTCGGCGAAGCGCCGGCGGATCTCGTCGAGCACCTTGGCCGCGGTGGCGGCGTCGGTGTCCGGCAGCACCACGGCGAATTCCTCGCCGCCGTAGCGGCCGATATGGTCGGTCTTGCGCAGGCGCTGCTTGAGGAACAGCGCCAGGCTCTTGATCACCCGGTCGCCCATGGGGTGGCCGTAGGTGTCGTTGACCTTCTTGAAGTGGTCGATGTCGAGCATGGCGAAGGTCAGCGGCTGGCCGTCGCGGCGGGCGCGGAAGCGCGCGTCCTCGAGCAGCTGCAGGGTGTGGGTGTGGTTGTACAGCCCGGTGAGGCTGTCGCGCACCATGCGCGCCTTGAGGTTGCGCGCACGCGCCGCGCGGTTGCGCACGGTGGCGATCAGGTGGCGCGGCTTGATCGGCTTGGTCAGGAAGTCGTCGCCGCCCTCGCTCATGGCGTCGAGCTGCTTGTCCAGGTCGTCCTCGGCGGACAGGTAGATGATCGGCACGCTGACGTAGCGGTCGTTGTGGCGGATCACCTTGGCCAGCTCGGTGCCGTTGCACTCGGGCATGTACATGTCGAGGATGATCAGGTCCGGCTGGAATTCGGCCAGCTCGGCCATGGCCTGGATCGGCTCGGTGAGGGTGCGGGTGACGATGCCGGCGCTGTTCAGCACGCGCTCGGTGTGGGTGGCCTGGGCCCGTGAGTCGTCGACGATCAGCACCTTGTAGGGGTCATAGTGGACCACATGGGTGAGCACCTCGATGCGCTCGATCAGCTGGGAGGCGTCCAGGGCGCCGGTGAAGAACTCCTGGCCGCCGGCGCGCACGGCGGCCAGGCGGGTCGGGGTATCGACGTCGGCGTGGCTGAAGAACAGCAGCGGCAGCTTCTGCTCCAGACCCTGCTGCGCCTCCTCGGCCAGACGCAGGCCGAGGCCCGGGCCGGCGAAGTCGATTTCCATCAGGATGGCGGCCGGATGGCGCTCGGCCATGGCGGCGCGAAAGGCGTCGGCGTTGTGCAGGGCCTGGGCGCTGAGGCCGAAGAACTCCAGCTGCTGGGCCAGGCGCTCGGCGCGCTCCAGATCCTGCAGGGCCAGGTACACCGGCTTGCGCAGCGGCGGCAGGAAAGTCTGCTCGTACTGGTCGCCATGCCGCAGGCCGGTGCGCGACAGGCGCTGCATCAGCTGGTTGATCTCGGTGATCAGCGGGCTGGTCAGGCGCCCGCGGTTGCTCTCCACGGCCTGCAGGCAGTTGCCGATGGCGCGGGCCAGCTGGACATGCACCTCCTGCTCGAAGCGCTCGGCGTAGCGCAGCAGGCCCAGATTGGCCTCGACCATCTCGGCCATCACCGCGGCGTCCCATTCCTGCTGCTGCAGGCGCTGCCAGACCTCCAGCACCTGGCGCGCCTGATGGATCACGCGCTTGGCGAAGTGCTGCTTGAGGCGGTCGCGACTGGGGTCTTCGTGTTCGCTCATGGGCCGGGCCGGGGTATCGGGAAAATTACGATGATGGCGTCATGCTACCACTGCTCAATATCTGTACGACAACCATCGGTCATTTGGCGCCAGAATTCCAGCTTTTGGCCGGATTGTCCCCATCCACGGCATGCCGGCACTGCTTCGTCGCTACGCTTCACTTATAGTGAGGTCATGGCCGGCCGCGGGCCGGCCGGGAGAAACACGCAAGCTAAGGATCGAGACCATGTTGGATTGGAAGAAAGGCACGAGCGAACTGGCCGGCAATGTCGGCGACAAGGTGGATGGCGCACGCAGCTATTTCGGCGGCCTGTGGCTGAGTCGGACCCTGGGCAGCCTGCTCGGCCTGTACTTGCTCGGCGCCCTGCTGGTCGGCTGGTACTGGAGCCAGGAGCCGGAGCTGTTCCCGGTGCAGCAGCATGCCCAGGCCGCGGCCGAGCAGGCGCAGCGCAAGCTGGTCGGCGGCTATACCACGGTCGAGACCCTGAAGAAGGTAGCGCAGACCCTGCTGGACAAGCCCGGTGGCTACCTGTCCAACGACATCGCCCCGCCCGGCCTGTGGCTGGACAACATGCCGGCCTGGGAATACGGCGTGCTGGTGCAGGTGCGCGACCTGTCGCGGGCGCTGCGCAAGGACTTCGCCCGCTCGCAGTCGCAGTCCACCGAGGACGCCAACCTGATCAAGGCCGAGCAGCGCTTCAACTTCGACAACAAGAGCTGGGCCCTGCCGGCTTCCGAGGCCGAGTACGCCGAGGGGCTCAAGTCGCTGAACCGCTACCAGGCGGCCCTGGCCGATCCGAACCAGCAGAGCGCACAGTTCTACAGCCGCGCCGACAACCTCAACAGCTGGCTGGGCGACGTGGCCACCCGCCTGGGCTCGTTGTCCCAGCGCCTGTCCGCCAGCGTCGGCCGGGTGCGTCTGAACACCGACCTGATCGAGGGGCAGACGCTGCCCGAGGGGGCCGAGCTGAGCCAGGAAGAGGAAGTGAAGACGCCCTGGCTGCAGATCGACAACGTGTTCTACGAGGCCCGCGGCCAGGCCTGGGCGCTGTCGCACATCCTGCGCGCCATCGAGGTCGACTTCGCCGACGTGCTGGCGAAGAAGAACGCCACCGTCAGCGTGCGGCAGATCATCCGCGAGCTGGAGGCGGCCCAGGAGCCGCTGTGGAGCCCGATGGTGCTCAACGGTAGCGGCTACGGCGTGCTGGCCAACCACTCGCTGGTGATGGCCAACTACATCTCCCGCGCCAACGCCGCGATCATCGACCTGCGCACCCTGCTGAGCCAGGGCTGATGGCCATCAGCGAACGCGAGGCGGCGCACCGGGCCGCCTCCGACGCCGAGCGCGTCGCCTGGGTCGACGAGCAGGACCGCCCGCTGGGCGCCGTCTCGCGTGCCGAGTTGCGCGAGCGTGGCCTGATCGGGCGCGGCACCTACATCCTGCTGTTCAACTCCGCCGGGCAGCTGTGCGTGCACCGGCGCACCCTGAGCAAGGCGCTGTACCCCGGCTACTGGGACGTGGCGGCCGGCGGCATGGTGCTGGCGGACGAAAGCTATGCCGAGTCGGCGGCGCGAGAGCTGGCCGAGGAACTCGGCATAGTCGATGCCGAGCTGACCGAACACGCGCACTTTCTCTACGACGCCGCGGAGAGCCGCCTGTGGTGCCGGGCCTACTCGGCGGTGTCCGACGCGCCGCTGGTGCTGCAGCCGGAAGAGGTGCTGGAGGCGAAGTTCCTCGACCTCGACGAGGCGCTGCGCGACACCCGGATCAGGCCCTACTGCCCGGACTCGCTGGCGGCGCTGGAGCGCTACCTGCGGCGCTGACGGCGGTGGCCCAGGCGGCATTCGTGCAGCATTCCGAGCGCACTCGTGCACGATGCCGAACGGCGTCGCCAATCCGTCGATCAATGGCGCAATTTCGCACTTAGCAAGCGGGTTTTTTGCCCTTACACTGCGCCACCTTCAACGCCAGGCGCCACGCCTGGTTGCGCTGCCCCTGCCTGAGTGGGGCCTCGCGGCTGAACCCGTTCAGCCAGTCGCTATCCTGACCCCTACGAGGAAAAGCCGGTGGTCAAGAAAGCTGCGTCGTTCGCCGCCCTGGGCGGTCTCGTCTATTCCACCGATGGCGGTCGGCACTGTCCCGACTGTGGCCAGCCGGTGGCCGCCTGCATCTGCAAGCAGAGCCAGATTCCCGCAGGCGACGGCATTGCCCGCGTGCGCCGCGAGACCAAGGGCCGGGGTGGCAAGACCGTCACCACCATCAGCGGCGTGCCGCTGGCCGAGGCCGAGCTGAAGGAGCTGGCCAGTGCCCTGAAGAAGCGCTGCGGCTGCGGTGGCGGGCTGAAGGACGGCGTCATCGAGATCCAGGGCGACATGGTCGAGCTGCTCCTCGACGAGCTGGCCAAGCGCGGCTTCAAGGCCAAGAAATCCGGCGGCTGAGCCGGGGTTTCCTAAACTTCCCCGATAGCGGTGCGGTCCACGCACCCATGATCGTCATATCCATGCTCTAGATCTGCTGCCCATATGGGCGGCAGCCCTTACCTACCCCCACAGGAGACCTCGATGGCCGCAAGACGCACCCGCAAAGACGATGGCAGCCAATGGACAGTCGCGGACAGCCGCAGCGTGTATGGCATTCGCCACTGGGGCGCCGGCTTCTTCTCGATCAATGACGCCGGTCGGGTGGAAGTGCGCCCGAACGGCCCGGACAGCGCGCCCATCGACCTCTACGCGCAGCTCGACGGCCTGCGCGAGAGCGGCCTGTCGCTGCCGCTGCTGGTGCGCTTCCCGGACATCCTGCAGTCGCGCGTGCGCCAGCTGACCGGCGCCTTCGACGCCGCCATCGAGCGCCTGGAGTACGGCAGCCGCTACACCGCGCTGTACCCGATCAAGGTCAACCAGCAGGAGGCGGTGGTGGAGAACATCATCGCCACCCAGGACGTCTCCATCGGCCTGGAAGCCGGCTCCAAGCCCGAGCTGATGGCTGTATTAGCGTTAGCGCCGAAGGGCGGCACCATCGTCTGCAACGGCTACAAGGACCGCGAGTTCATCCGCCTGGCGCTGATGGGGCAGAAGCTCGGGCACAACGTGTTCATCGTGATCGAGAAGGAATCCGAGGTGCAGTTCGTCATCGAGGAGGCGGCCAGGCTCAAGGTCACCCCGCAGGTCGGCCTGCGCGTGCGCCTGTCCTCGCTGGCCTCGTCGAAGTGGGCCGACACCGGCGGCGAGAAGTCCAAGTTCGGCCTGTCCGCCGCGCAGATCCTCGCCGTGGTCGAGCGCTTCAAGGCGGCCAAGCTGGACCAGGGCATCCGCCTGCTGCACTTCCACATGGGCTCGCAGATCGCCAACATCGCCGACTACCGCAAGGGCTTCCGCGAGGCCATCCGCTACTACGGCGAGCTGCGCGGCCTGGGCCTGCCGGTCGACCACATCGACGTCGGCGGCGGCCTCGGCGTGGACTACGACGGCACCCACTCGCGCAACGCCAGCTCGATCAACTACGACATGGAAGACTACGCCGCGACCGTGGTCGACATGCTCAAGGAGTTCTGCGACCGCCAGGACATCCCCCATCCGCACATCTTCTCCGAGAGCGGCCGGGCCATGACCGCGCACCACGCCGTGCTGGTGGTGCAGGTGACCGACGTGGAGCGGCACAACGACGAGGTGCCGCAGATCGATGCGGCCATGGAGCTGCCCGAGGTGCTGCAGCACCTGGTCGACCTGCTCGGCGACAGCGACCCGGAAATGGTCGCCGAGACCTACTGGCGCGCCACCCACTACATCGAGGAAGTGGCCGCGCAGTACTCCGCCGGCAAGCTCAACCTGACCGAGAAGGCCCTGGCCGAGCAGTGCTACTTCGCCATCTGCCGGCGCCTGCACAACCAGCTCAAGGCCCGTCAGCGCTCGCACCGCGCGGTGCTCGACGAGCTCAACGACAAGCTGGCGGACAAGTACATCTGCAACTTCTCGGTGTTCCAGAGCCTGCCGGACACCTGGGCCATCGGCCAGATCCTGCCGATCCTGCCGCTGACCCGCCTGGAGGAGGAGCCGCTGCGCCGCGCCGTGCTGCAGGACCTGACCTGTGACTCGGACGGCAAGATCCGCCAGTACGTCGACGAGCAGTCGATCGAGACCAGCCTGCCGGTGCACGAGGTGCGCGAGGGCGAGGACTACGTGCTCGGCGTGTTCCTGGTCGGCGCGTACCAGGAGATCCTGGGCGACATGCACAACCTGTTCGGCGACACCGACTCGGTGAACATCTACCAGCGCCCGGACGGCAGCGTGTACCACACCGGCATCGAGACCCACGACACCATCGAGGACATGCTGCGCTACGTGCACCTGTCGCCCGAGGAGCTGATGACCTACTACCGCGACAAGGTGGCCGGGGCCAAGCTCAGTGCCGCCGAGCGCACCCAGTACCTGGATGCGCTGCGCCTGGGCCTGACCCGCTCGTCCTACCTGGCGACCTGAGCCAGCCTGCGTGTGAACGAAGAAGCCCGGCATTCGCCGGGCTTTTTCTTGTGTGCCGTAGCCCGGATGCAATCCGGGGCCACAACATGATTAACCGCCGAGCATCCCGTGGCCACGCGCCATCAGGCTGGCCAGCAGCGGCAGGCAGACCAGCAGGAGCAGCTCGATGCGGATCACCCAGAGGGTGCGCCGGGCCACGGCCGCAGGGATGTGCGGCGCCTTGCCGGCCAGCAGCTCGTTGCGCCAGCCGAAGAAGGTCAGGGTCGGCAGGATCGACAGCAGGCCGATCAGCAGGAACAGGCCGACCTTGGCGTGGAACAGCCCGTTGTGCAGGTAGTAGTCCAGGCCCTTGCCGTACCACAGCACCCGCACCAGGCCGGTGGCCAGCACCAGGCCGGCGCTGATGCCGTAGGCGATGTCGATGCGTTGCAGGCGTCGGGCGGTGGTGGCGTCCAGGTCGGCCTTGAACAGCACATGCTCGCTGGTGAGCAGGGCGAACAGTACGAAGATCGACAGGTAGTGCAGGCTGGCGGCGATGGCGTCGGCCATGGGAGCTCCTTTCCTCAGGGGTTGTCGGGGGCGTGCAGCGTGCGGTTGCGCCCCTGCTGCTTGGCCTGATAGAGGGCGCGGTCGGCGCGCTCCAGCAGTTCGGCCTGGGGCTCGCCGGCGCGCGCCAGGGCGGTGCCCAGGCTGGTGGTCATCGGATGCAGGCGCTCGTCAATGCTCATCGGTTGGTCGGCGATGGCGCGGCGTACGCGTTCGGCGATCAGGCCCAGTTCGCCGGCATCGTGCACCGCCACCAGGGCGACGAACTCCTCGCCGCCCAGGCGCAGCAGCAGGTCGTCCGGGCGCAGCGCCGCGGCCATGCGCCGAGCGCTCTGCTGCAGCACCTGATCGCCGCCGGCATGGCCGAACTGGTCGTTGACCTGCTTGAAATGGTCGAGGTCGATGTAGATGGCGCCCAGGCGCAGGCCGGCCTGCTGTGCGCTGGCCATTTCGCGATCGAAGAACTGCTGCAATGCGGCGCGGTTCCAAAGCTGGGTCAGCGGGTCGATCAGCGCTCTGCGCTGTTCGCGGTCCACCGCCCTGCGCAGGCGCTGCGCCTGCTGCCCCAGGCTGCGCAGATGCAGATAACCCTCCACCAGAATGCTCAGGTCGTGCAGGCGCAGGCGTTCGGCCTGGCTGAATCCGCGTGGCTCGGGATGGATCAGGCACAGCGTGCCGATCGGCTGTCCGCCGCGGCTGTACAGCGGCTGGCCGGCGTAGAAGCGCAGGAAGGGCGGGCCGGTGACCACCGGGTTGTCGGCGAAGCGCGGGTCGTTCAGGGCGTTCTCCACCACCAACGGGCTTCGCGCCGCCACGGCATGGGCGCAGAAGGAGACGTCGCGCGAGGTCTCGGCCAGGTCCAGGCCGATGCGCGCCTTGAACCACTGGCGGTCGCGGTCGACCAGACTGACCAGCACGGTCTGCACCTGGAACACTTCGCGGGTCAGACGTACCAGGGTATCCAGGTACAGCTCGGCCGGCGTGTCGAGCAGTTCCAGATCGTCCAGGGCAAGCTGGCGCAGGTCCTCGTCGGCGGGAAGGGGGGCAGGCTGCATATCCGTCTCCACTCAGTGGCTCGCGGCGAGCCAGGCATCTCGGCGTTGCAGGCGCCAGCCCATAAAGGCCAGGCTGAGCCCGCGCATCAGCATAAAGCATAGAAGGGCCAGCCACAGGCCGTGGTTGCCCAGCCCCTGCAGCAGCCAGCCGAGCAGCAGGCCGAGGGCCACGCTGAGCAGCATGGCGTCGCGCATCTCCCGCGCCCGTGTCGCGCCGATGAACAGCCCGTCGAGCAGGTAGCTCCACACCGCCACCAGCGGCAGCAGGGCCAGGTAGGGCAGGTAGGGGTAGGCCGCTGCCCGTACCTCGGCGATGTCGCTCTGCAGTTCGACGAACAGCCGCCCGCCGAGCAGGAACAGCAGGGCGAACAGCAGGCTGCCGAGCAGCGACCAGCCGCCGGCCACCACCAGGGCGCGGCGCAGCGCCAGGCGGTCGCGCGCGCCGATGGCGTGGCCGCACAGGGCCTCCACCGCGTGGGCCAGGCCGTCGAGGGCGAAGGCGGCGAGCAGCAGACCGTTGAGCAGCAGGGCGTTGGCCGCCACCGTGGCGTCGCCCAGCCGGGTGCCCTGCAGGGTGACCAGGAAGAACACCAGGTGCAGGGCCAGAGTGCGGATCAGGATGTCGCGGTTCACCGCCAGCAGGTTGCGCCAGCCCTGCCACTGCAGCAGGCGGGCCGGCGCCAGGCGCCCGGGGTGACGAGCCAGGCTGAGCCAGGCCAGCCCCAGGCCGAGCAGGGCGCCGCACCATTCGGCGACCACCGAGGCACGCGCCGAACCGAGCACGCCCCACTCCAGGCCGAGGACGAACCACAGGTTGAGAACGACGTTGAGCAGGTTGGTGGTCAGCATCACCGTCAGGGCGCCGCGCGCACTCTGGGTGCCGAGCAGCCAGCCGGTGAGGGCGGCCACCGCCAGGGTCGCCGGCAGGCCGAGCAGGCGCTCGTGGAAGAAGGCGCGAGTCAGCGTCTCCAGCTCGGCCGAGGGCTGCATCAGGCGCAGGGCCAGGCCGCTCAGCGGCAGGGCCAGCAGGCCGACCAGCAGGGCGATCAGCACGGCCAGCAGCAGGCTCTGCAGCAGCACCAGGCGCAGCGCGGCGCCATCGCCGCGGCCCACCGCCTGGGCGGCGAAGCCGGTGGCGCTCATGCGCAGGATGCCGAACACGCCCACCAGCATGGCGTACAGGCTGGCGCCGACCACCACGGCGCCGAGTTGCTGGGTATGCGGCAGGTGGCCGATCACCGCCGTGTCGACCAGGGCCACCAGGGGCACCGAGAGGTTGGACAGGATCATCGGCGCGGCCAGCGCCCAGACCCGCCTGTGGGTCGGAGCGTGGCGCCAGGCGGCGAGCAGTGCGGACATGGGGCCCCCGGGCAAAAGGCCGATTATAGGCGCGCCGGCATAGCGCAAAGCCATCTAAGGCCGTGCCCCGGTTATCAGCAACTGCCAGGCCGAGGCCGCGCGTGCCTGGCTAGACTGCAGTTAAGCGAAGGCCGCAGCAGTGGCGGCCGAGGAGGTGCAGCATGCGCATGGCCGAAACCCTGGCCCGCAGCCTGAAGTGGGCCGACTGTCACTATGAACTGGTCGAGCACGACCACTCCGCCACCAGCCTGGAATCGGCGCGTAAGGCACGCATCCCGGCCGAGCGCATGGCCAAGTCGGTGGTGCTCGACGACCGTCGCGGCCACTACCTGATGGCCGTGCTGCCGGCCAACCGCCTGCTCGACCTGAGCAAGGTGCACAAGGGCCCCTGGCGCTGGCAGCTGACCCGCGAGCAGAACCTCGGCAGCCTGTTCCAGGACTGTGAGCGCGGCGCCATTCCGGCCATCGGCGAGGCCTACGGCATGGGCATGCTGGTCGACCCGGCACTGGCCCGGCAGGGCGACATCTACCTGGAGGCCGGCGACCACGAGAACCTGGTGCGCCTGCCGATCGAGGATTTCTTCAAGCTGGCGCCGAATGCCCAGCTATGCGAACTCTGCGCCTGATGACAGGAATATGACTTTTGAGTCAAGATTCCCCGCGCGGCCGCCGGCCGCGCGGGGGAGAGGGCTGTTCGTGCATTCAAGATAATCCGGCCGACGGCCGATATTCGGGGATGGGGCGGCGCCTGGCTCGCCCGGGACCTGATCGAGGCGAGGTGGGGGCATGCAGTTCTGGCAACGCAGTATCCGCTGGCAGTTGATTCTCAGCATGGGCGCGGCCCTGCTGGTGAGTGTGCTGATCGTGATCTTCATCTACTCGGGCGTGGCCAACCGCCAGGTGGAGCAGTACCTGGTCCGCGGTGAGCTGCCGGCGCGGGTCGAGGCGGTGCGCAACGACCTCGAGCGGGTGCTGGCCACGCCGCTGGAGCAGGCGCGCGGTATCGCCGGCAACAGCCTGGTGGCCGACTGGCTGGCCAGCGGTGAGGACCCGGCGCGGCTGCCCGAGATGCAGCGCTACCTGCAGCGCGAGAAGGCCGCCGGCGGTACCCTGAGCACCTTCATCGTGGCCCTGGAGTCCGGCCACTACCTGACCGAGAAGGGCCTCGAACGCACCCTGACGCGCGGCCCGGACTCGGCCTGGTTCTACGGTTTCGTCGACAGCGGCAAGCAGCGCTCGCTGGACATCGACATAGACGACTCGACCAAGGTGCCGACCCTGTTCATCAACCAGCGCATCGAGGCCGATGGCAAGACGCTCGGCGTCGGCGGCCTGGGCCTCGGCCTGGGCGCCATGAGCGACCTGATCCGCGGCTTCCGCCTCGGCGAGGCGGGGCGAGTCTACCTGGTCGACGCCCAGGGCAAGGTCAAGGTCCACCCGGACGCCCAGCTCAGCGACCAGAGCAGCCTGGGGCAGCTGGTCGGCGAGGCACAGGCCCGCCAGCTGATGGGCGAGGCCGGCAAGAGCCTGAGTTTCCAGCGCGATGGCGAGGGCTACCTGGCCATGGCGCTGCCGCTGAAGTCGATCGACTGGCAACTGGTCGCCGAGATTCCCGAGGCGCAGGTCTATGGCGAGGCGCGCCAGGCCCTGCTGACCAGCGCCCTGATCGGCGCCGCCGTGCTGCTGGCCTGCCTGGGCCTGGTGGTGCTGCTGGCCCGCGGCCTGGTGCGGCCGATCCAGCGGGTGACCGCCGCGCTGGTGGAGATCGGCGGCGGTGGCGGCGATCTGACCCGCCGCCTGGACGAGTCCCGTGCCGACGAGCTGGGCGACCTGGCGCGCGGCTTCAACCGCTTCCTCGAAGGGCAGCGCCAGCTGATCGGCGAGGTGCTGGCCACCAGCGAGCGCCTGCGCGACTCGGTGCTGCAGGTCAGCCGGGTGGTGGAGAACACCGTGGAACGCTCCGGCCAGCAGCAGGAGATGACCGACCTGGTGGCCACCGCCGTGCACGAGATGGGCCTGACCGTACAGGAGATCGCGCGCAACGCCGGTTCCGCCGCCGAGGTGTCGCAGAGCGCGCGCGACGAGGCGGCCGGCGCACGCACCCAGGTCAGCGGTTCGATCGCGCATATCCAGCGCATGTCCGGCGAGATAGGCACGGCGGCCGAGGCGGTCGGCGAGCTGGCCGCCCAGGTGGCCTCCATCGACCAGGTGCTGGCGGTGATCCGCGGCATCGCCGAGCAGACCAACCTGCTGGCTCTCAACGCCGCCATCGAGGCGGCGCGCGCCGGCGAGCAGGGCCGCGGCTTCGCCGTGGTGGCCGACGAGGTGCGCACCCTGGCCAGCCGCACGCAGAATTCCACCGACGAAATCCAGCAGATGATCCTGCGTCTCAAGCAGGGCGCCGAGGCGGCGGTCAGCTCCATGCAGGCCGGGCAGAGCGCAACCGGCGTCGGCGTCGAGGCCAGCGAGGGTACCGGCCGCGCCCTGGAGTCCATCGCCGATCGGGTCGAGCGTCTCAGCGACATGAACCAGCAGGTGGCCACCGCCACCGAGGAACAGAGTTCGGTGACCGAGGAGATCAACCGCAACGTGCAGGGCATCGCCGACCTGGCCCACTCCACCGCCAGCGAGGTGACGCTGTGCCGCGACTACTGCCAGAGCCTCCAGGGGCTGGCCGAAGCGCTCGGCGCGCAGATGGGGCGTTTCCGTCTCTGAGCTGAGGCATCCTGCCGGAAACGCCGCGCGCTCTCGGCTATAGTGCTGGGCCTCGGATCACCTGTATTGAGGCCCGCCATGCGTAGCAACGGATTGTTTCTGGCCCTCGCGCTCGCCCTGCTGGGCGGCTGCGATTCCTCCACCCCGGACGGTGCGCCTGTCGCCGGCAAACCCACCACCGAGCAGACCCAGCCCCGGCCGGCGCTGGACCAGGCGGCGCTGGCCAAGCGCTACGCCGGCCGCGAGCTGAGCGTGGCCGACGCCTCGGAAATCCAGCTGGACGGCGCCAGTACCCTGGCGGTGAGCTTCAGCGTGCCGCTCGACCCCGAGCAGGACTTCGCCGCGAAACTGCACCTGGTGGACAAGAAGAGCGGCAAGGTCGACGGCGCCTGGGAGCTGTCCGCCAACCTGATGGAGCTGCGCCTGCGCCACCTGCCGCCCAAGCGCAAGCTGGCGCTCACGGTGGATCGCGGCCTGCGCGCGATCAACGGCAGCGAGCTGGCCGCCGAGTTCAACGCCGAGATCGCGACCCGCGACCTGCAGCCCACGGTCGGCTTCGCCAGCCGCGGCTCGCTGCTGCCGACCCGCCTGGCCGAGGGCCTGCCGGTGATCGCGCTGAACGTCGACCAGGTCAACGTCGAATTCTTCCGTATCCGCCAGGAGGCGCTGCCGACTTTCCTCGCCCACTGGGGGCGCGGGGCCAACCTGGACACCTGGGAGGCGCGCGAGCTGCTGCCGATGGCCGAGCTGGTGTATGGCGGGCGCTTCGAGCTGAACCCGGCGCGCAACGTGCGCGAGACTCTGCTACTGCCGATCGCCGGCCTGGAGCCGCTGCAGCAGCCGGGGGTGTACCTGGCGGTGATGCGCCAGGCCGGCACCTACAACTACCAGCAGCCGGCGACCCTGTTCACCCTCAGCGACATCGGCCTGTCCGTGCACCGCTACCACGGCCGCCTGGATGCCTTCGCCCAGGCCCTGGAAGGCGGCAAGGCCCTGGAGGGCGTGGAAGTCGAACTGCTCGGCGACAAGGGCCAGGTGCTGGCCAGCGCCAAGACCGACGCCGCCGGCCACGCCGAGCTACCCCTGCCGGACAAGGCCAGCCTGGTGCTGGCGCGCCAGGGCGAGCAGACCAGCCTGCTCAACCTCGGCAGCCCGGCCCTGGACCTGGCCGAGTTCGACATCGCCGGCGCGGTGGCCAACCCGCTGCAGTTCTTCGTGTTCGGCCCGCGCGACCTGTATCGCCCGGGCGAGCTGGTGCTGCTCAACGCCCTGCTGCGCGACGCCGACGGCCGCGCGGTGCAGCCGCAGCCGGTCAACGTGGAGGTGCGCCGGCCGGACGAGCAGGTCAGCCGCAAGTTCGTCTGGGAGCCCGGCGCGGGCGGCCTCTACCAATACAAGCTGCAACTGGCCGGCGAGGCGCCGACCGGGCGCTGGCAACTGCTGTTCGACTTCGGCGGTGGCCGCCGCCAGGTCTACGAGTTCCTGGTCGAGGATTTCCTCCCCGAACGCCTGGCCCTGGAGCTTAAGGGCAGCGACAGGCCCCTGGCGCCGAGCGACGAGGCGCGTTTCGCGGTCGAGGGCCGCTACCTCTATGGCGCGCCGGCCTCAGGCAACCGCCTCGGCGGCCAGCTCTACGTGCGTCCGCTGCGCGAGGCGGTCAAGGCGCTGCCCGGCTACCAGTTCGGCTCGGTCACCGAGGAGGAGCTGAGCCAGGACCTGGAGCTGGAGGAGACCACCCTGGACGCCCAGGGCAAGGCCACGCTCGCGGTGGAGAACCGCTGGAGCGAGGCCCGCTCGCCGCTGCAGCTGATCCTCCAGGCCAGCCTGCAGGAATCCGGCGGCCGCCCGATCACCCGCCGCCTGGTGCAGTCGGTGTGGCCGGCCGAGCGCCTGCCGGGGGTGCGCACGCTGTTCGACGGAGACGAGGTGGACGGCGACGGCCTGGCCGAGTTCGAGGTGCTGCTGGCCGACGCCGTCGGCAACAAGCTGGCCAGCGACGAGCTGCGGGTGCGCCTGATCCGCGAGCGCCGCGACTACTACTGGAGCTTCTCGGAGAACGACGGCTGGAACTATCACTACAACGAGAAGTTCCTCAACCTCGGCGAGGAGAGCCTCAGGGTCGCCGCCGGCGGCACCGCCAAGGTCAGCTTCCCGGTGGAGTGGGGCCCCTACCGGGTCGAGGTCACCGACCCGGTGACCGGCATCATGAGCAGCCTGCGCTTCTGGGCCGGCTACTCCTGGCAGGACAACGCCGAGGGCGGCGCGGTGCGCCCGGATCAGGTCAAGCTGGCGCTGGACAAGCCGGCCTATGGCGCCGGCGACACGGCCCAGGTGACGGTCACGCCACCGGCGGCCGGCAGCGGCTACCTGATGGTCGAGTCCAGCGATGGCCCGCTGTGGTGGCAGGAGATCGAGGTGCCGGCCGAGGGCCAGCGCTTCGATATCCCCCTGGCCGAGGAGTGGGCGCGGCATGACCTGTACGTCAGCGCCCTGGTCATCCGTCCCGGCGAGCGCAAGGCCGGGGCCACGCCCAAGCGCGCCGTGGGCCTGCTGCACCTGCCGTTCGACCGCGCGCCGCGCAAGCTCGAGGTCAGCCTGAACGCGCCGGAGAAGATGCGTCCGCAGCAGCCGCTGAAGGTGCGGGTGCAGGCGAAGAATGCCGACGGCAGCCCGGCGCAGAAGGTCAAGGTGCTGGTGGCGGCGGTGGACGTCGGCATCCTCAACATCACCGAATACCAGACCCCCGACCCCTTCGCCGAACTGTTCGGCCGCAAGGCCTACGGTGTCGACCAGCTCGACGTCTACGGCCAGCTGATCGAGGCCGGCCAGGGTCGCCTGGCCAAGCTGGCCTTCGGCGGCGACGCGGCGCTGGCCAAGGGCGGCAAGCGTCCGGACACCAGCGTCACCATAGTCGCGTTGCAGAGCGTGCCGATCGAACTGAACGCCCAGGGCGAAGGCGACGTCAGCCTGGACATCCCCGACTTCAATGGCGAGCTGCGCCTGATGGCCCAGGCCTGGAGCGACGAGCGCTACGGCATGGGCGAGGGCAAGACGGTGGTGGCCGCGCCGCTGGTGGCCGAGCTGTCGGCGCCGCGCTTCCTCGCCGGTGGCGACGAGACCAGCCTGGCCCTGGACCTGACCAACCTGTCCGGCGCCGCGCAGCAGCTCGAGGTGCAGGTCGAGGCCGAGGGCCAGCTGAGCCTGGCCGAGACGCCTTCCGGCTACAGCGCGCCGCTGCAGCTCGAGCAGGCCCAGCGCAGCACCCTGCGCATCCCGGTGCGCGCCGCCGGCGGCTATGGCGCCGGCATAGTGCGGGTCAGGGTCAATGGCCTGAGCCTGCCGGACGAGAACCTGCCGGCCTTCGCCCGCGAGTGGCGCATCGGCGTGCGCTCGGCCTGGCCGGCGCAGCAACAACACCTGCGCGGCGTGCTGCAGGGCGACAGCTGGCAGCTGCCGGCCGGCACCCTGGCGGCCTTCGAGCCGGCCGGGCGCGAGGCGCTGCTTAGCGTCTCCAGCCGCCCGCCGCTGAACCTGGCCGAGCAGATCCAGGCGCTCAAAGCCTACCCCTACGGCTGCCTGGAACAGACCACCAGCGGCCTGTACCCCTCGCTCTACGCCGATTCGGCGACGCTGAAGAAGCTCGGCCTGGAAGGCGAGCCGGAGGAGCAGCGGCGCCGTTCCATCGAGATCGGCATCGAGCGCCTGCTCGGCATGCAGCGCTACAACGGCAGTTTCGGCCTGTGGGGCGCGGACGCCGACGAGGAACACTGGCTGACCGCCTATGTCACCGACTTCCTCCTGCGCGCCCGCGAGCAGGGCTTCGCCGTGCCGCCGGAGGCCCTGGAGAAGGCCAGTGGGCGGCTGCTGCGCTACCTGCAGGACCGCCAGCTGATCGACGCCGGCTACAGCGACAACCTCGACCACACTCGCTTCGCCGTGCAGGCCTACGCCGGCCTGGTGCTGGCGCGCAGCCAGCAGGCGCCGCTGGGCAGCCTGCGCGCGCTGTACGAGCGGCGAGGGGATGCCAGGTCCGGCCTGCCGCTGGTGCAGCTGGCCGTGGCCCTGCAGAAGATGGGCGACAAACCGCGCGCCGACGAGGCCCTGGCCCTCGGCCTGGGCCTCGGCCGCCAGCGCCGGGAGTGGCTGGCCGACTACGGCAGCCCGTTGCGCGACCAGGCCCTGATCCTGGCCCTGCTGGAGGAGAACGACCTGGCCGCCTCCAGCCGCGACCAGCTGCTGTTCCAGCTGGCCGAGGAGCGTGCTCTGCAGCGCTACCTGTCGACCCAGGAGCGCAATGCCCTGTTCCTCGCCGGCCGCGGCCAGATCAAGCAGCCCGAGCGTGACTGGAGCGCCAGCCTGCAGGCCGGCGACCAGCAGCGCGGGCTGAGCAACGCCGACCCGGCGCTCAAGCTGGAGGGCGCCAGCCTGGTAGAACCCCTGAGCCTGAGCTCGGACTTCACCGGCAAGCTGTACCAGCAGCTGACCATTTCCGGTTACCCGACCCAGGCGCCGCAGCCGCGTGGCAACAACCTCAGTATCGAGCGCGGTTACTATGGCCTGGACGGCCGCCCGCTGGATCTAGGCAACCTGGCCAGCGGCCAGCTGGTGCTGGTGCACCTGGCGGTGCGCGCCGAGGAGCGGGTGCCCGACGCCCTGGTGGTGGACCTGCTGCCGGCCGGCCTGGAGCTGGAGAACCAGAACCTGGCGCAGAGCGCCGCCAGCCTGAGCGATGCCAGCAGCGCGGTGAAGGAATGGCAGAAGGCGATGCAGAACGCCGCGATCAAGCACCAGGAGTTCCGCGACGACCGTTTCGTCGCCGCCGTCGCCGTCAACGGCTATGGCACCACCCACCTGCTGTACCTGGCCCGCGCCGTCACCCCCGGCAGCTACCGGGTACCGCCGCCGCAGGTGGAATCGATGTACCGACCGGCGTGGAATGCCGTGGGGGCTGCGCCGGAGCGGTTGGTGGTGAAGGGGCGCTGAGTTACGCCCTCTCCCTAACCCTCTCCCGTGAACGGGAGAGGGGACTGGCCGTAGGGAGAGGTGAGGGCGGAGTCACCCCTCTCCCACTCGTGGGAGAGGGGCCGGGGGAGAGGGTAACAGGAGCAAGGGGGCTCCCATGGGGCTGAGGGAAAACGCCAGGTCGCTGCGAACCCATATGACCGACGCCGAGGCACGGCTCTGGTATCAGCTACGCGCCCAGCGCTTCATGGGACTCAAGTTCAAGCGACAGAAGCCCATCGGCCGCTACATAGTCGACTTCGTTTGCCTGGAGCAGTTTCTGGTGATCGAGCTGGACGGCGGACAGCATATGGAGCAGGTCGAGCAGGATCACGAGCGGGATGAATATCTGGTCGCGCGGGGGTACCGGATACTGCGCTTCTGGAATCATCAGGTGCTGGCAGAGATGGAGGCGGTGTTGGAGCGAATTCGTCTGGAAGTCGACCCTCTCCCTACGCGGGCCGCCCCAGCCCTCTCCCGTGAACGGGAGAGGGGGCAGAATGTGCGGGTTGTATGGCTTGGCGTCACCCCTCGCCCACTTGTGGGAGTGGGGCTGGGGGAGAGGGGAGAGCCTCAACTCACAATCAAACTCAGCAACCACAACCCCAGCAGCCCATAGACCACCATGCGTACGAAGGCCTTGCGCAGGCCGGCGCGTACCGCGGCGTAGAGCAGCAGCAGGCCGCAGAGCATGGCCACTATGCTGAGCAGGCCGACGTCGGTGCCCAGGGCCGAGGCCAGACCGTTGAGGAAGCTGCGGCCGATGTCGCCGAACAGGCCGAAGAAGCCGCTCAGGGCTTCGACGATGAAACGGATCAGGGTGCCTAGGGCGTGGCCTAGCCACTCGAAGAAGTCTTGGATCAAGGTATGGATATCCGCAGTACCGATGAGCGTTGCCGCGCAGCATGCCACAGCCGCTCCCCCGCGCGCAGCGAGAGCCGGCGATGAGGCGCTGGCGCCGGACCCTGGCTTTGCTCGGTCTGCCGCTGGCCCTGCTGTGGCTGGCCGACCGGCTGTTTCCGTTGCCGCTGCCCGAGGACGGCCTGGCCCGCGTGGTGCTGGCCGAGGACGGCACGCCGCTGTGGCGCTTCGCCGATGCCGAGGGTGTGTGGCGCTACCCGGTGGCCCCGGGCGAAGTCTCGCCCTACTACCTTGAGGCGCTGCTGACCTACGAGGACCGCTGGTTCCACGTCCACCCCGGGGTCAACCCGCTGGCGCTGGGCCGCGCCGCCTGGCAGAACCTGTCCGGCGGGCGCGTGGTGTCCGGCGGCAGTACCCTGTCGATGCAGGTGGCGCGCCTGCTCGACCCGCACCAGCGCAGCCTCGCCGGCAAGTTCAAGCAGCTGTGGCGCACCCTGCAGCTGGAGTGGCACCTGTCCAAGGACGAGATCCTCGCCCTCTACCTCAACCGCGCGCCCTTCGGCGGCACCCTGCAGGGGGTGGCGGCGGCCAGCTGGGCCTACCTGGGCAAGCCGCCGAGCCAGCTGACCCGCGCCGAGGCGGCGCTGCTCGCCGTGCTGCCGCAGGCGCCCAGCCGGCTGCGCCCGGACCGCCACCCCGAGCGCGCCCAGGCCGCGCGCGACAAGGTGTTGCGGCGCCTGGCGCAGTTTTCGGTGTGGCCGCAGGCGGCGGTGGAGGAGGCGCTGCAGGAGCCGGTGCTGCTGGCGCCGCGCCAGGAACCCAGCCTGGCGCCGCTGCTGGCGCGGCGGCTGAACCTGGCGGGCAGCCCGCCGCTGATTCGCACCACCATCGACGCCCATCTGCAGCGGCGCCTGGAAGACCTGCTGCTGGGCTGGCGCGCGCGCCTGCCGGAACGCACCTCGGCGGCCATCCTGGTGGTCGACAGCGAGAGCATGGCGGTGCGCGCCTACCTCGGCTCGCTGGATGTCGGCGACGACAAGCGCTACGGCCATGTCGACATGATCCGCGCCCAGCGCTCGCCCGGCTCGACCCTCAAGCCCTTCCTCTACGGCCTGGCCCTGGACGCCGGGCTGATCCATTCCGAGTCGCTGCTGCAGGACGTGCCGCGGCGCTACGGTGACTATCGTCCGGGCAACTTCGCCGCCGGCTTCATCGGCCCGGTGTCGGCCAGCGAGGCCCTCGCCACCTCGCTCAACCTGCCCGCCGTGCAGCTGCTGGAGGCCTACGGGCCCAAGCGTTTCGCCGGCGAGCTGCGCGGCGCCGGGGTGCCGCTGGCGCTGCCGGCCGGCGCCGAGCCAAACCTGGCACTGATCCTCGGTGGCGCCGGCAGCCGTCTGGAGGAACTGCTGGCCGGCTACAGCGCCTTTGCCCGTGGCGGGGTGGCCGCGCGGCCACGCCTACAGCCGCAGGAAGCGCTGCACGAGCGGCGCCTGCTGTCGCCCGGCGCGGCCTGGATCGTGCGGCGCATCCTCGCCGGCCAGGCGCGGCCGGATCGCGACCCGCGTGCCGAGCTGGTGCAGCGCCCCGTGCTGGCCTGGAAGACCGGTACCAGCTACGGCTTCCGCGACGCCTGGGCCATCGGCGTCGGCCCGCGCCAGCTGATCGGCGTATGGATAGGTCGCCCGGACGGCACGCCGGTGCCTGGCCAGTTCGGCCTGGCCTCGGCCGCGCCGCTGCTGCTGCAGGTGCACGATCTGCTGGTCAACCGCGACCTCCAGCGCGGCCTGGTGCCGCCGCCGCAGGAGGTGCCGGCCAGCGTCGGCGTGGCCGCCATCTGCTGGCCGCTGGGCCAGGAGCTGGCGCGCGACGATGGCAACTGTCGGCGCCAGCGCTTCGCCTGGACCCTGGACGGCACCGTGCCGCCGACCCTGCCGGCACTCGACCAGCCGCTCGGCCTGGGGTTGCTGCAGCGGGTCTGGCTGGATGCGGCCGGGCACCGGGTGGCGGCGGGCTGCGCGGGCGCGCGCGAGGTGCAGCTGGCCCTGTGGCCGGCGCCGCTGGAGCCCTGGCTGCCGCGCCGAGAACGGCGCGCCGCGCGCCTGCCGGCGCTGTCCGCCGAGTGTCCGCCGGCCTTGCCGCCGCCGGCGGCGCCGCTGTCGATAGTCGGGGTGCGCGAGGGCGATCGCCTGCGGCGCCCGGCCGGCAATGCCGGGCCGCTGCGCCTGAACCTCTCGGCCCTGGGCGGCAGCGGCACGCGCTGGTGGTTCCTCAATGGCGCGCCGGTGGGCGAGAGCCGGCCGGGCGAGAGCCTCGAGCAGAGGCTGACGGCGACCGGCCTCTACCAGCTCAGCCTGCTGGACCGCAGCGGGGCGACGGCGCGGGTGACCTTCCGCGTCGACGACTGAGCCCGCCTCAGGCCAGCTTGAAGCGGTTGACCAGTGCCTGCAGCTCGCCGCCTAGGCGGGCCAGGTCGACGCTGGCCGCCGAGGTTTCCTCGGTGGCCGCGGCCGACTGCTCGGCCACGTCGCGGATGCTCGACACGCTGCGGTTGATCTCCTCGGCCACCGAGCTCTGCTGCTCCGCGGCGGTGGCGATCTGCTGGTTCATCTGCTGGATGTTCGACACCGCCAGGTTGATCGCCTGCAGCGCCTCGCCGGCCTGGCGGGCGGCGGCCACTGTGTCGCCGGCCTGGTCGCGGCTCTGATCCATGGTCTGCACCGCCCCCTCGGCACCGCTCTGCAGGGTGCTGATCAGCCCCTCGATCTCGGCGGTCGACTCCTGGGTACGCCGCGCCAGTGCGCGCACCTCGTCGGCCACCACGGCGAAGCCGCGTCCGGCCTCGCCGGCGCGGGCCGCCTCGATGGCCGCATTGAGCGCCAGCAGGTTGGTCTGCTCGGCGATGCTCTTGATCACGTCGAGCACGGTGCCGATGTTGTTGCTGTCCTGCTTCAGGCGCTCGATGGAATCGCCCGACTGCTCGATGCTCTGCGCCAGGCTCTCGATGCGGGCGATGGCCTGCTGCACGGTGTGGCTGCCCTGGGCCGCCTGGTAGTCGGCCTGCTCGGCGGAGCCGGCGGCGGCCTCGGCGTTGCGCGCGACGTCCTGCACGGTGGCGGTCATCTCGTTCATCGCCGTGGCCACCTGTTCGGTCTCCATGCGCTGCTGCGCGACGCCGGCGCTGGTCTGTTCGGTGACCGCGGACATTTCCTCCGCCGCCGTGGCCAGCTGCTCGATGCCGCTACTCAGGCGGGTCAGCAGGCTGCGCAGGCTCTCGGTCATGGCCTGCATGGCGCGCATCAGCTGGCCCAGCTCGTCGCCCCGGCTCGTCTCGATGTTCTCCGACAGGTCGCCCTCGGCCACCTTGCGCGCCAGGCCGACGACCTGCTGCAGGGGACGCACGATCAGCTGGGTAATCAGCAGGGCGCAGGCCAGACCGATGACGAAGGCAATCACGCTGGCGCCAAGCAGCAGGGCCTCGGCCTGATCGGCTTCCTCCTCGAGAATGCTCATCTGCAGGGCCAGGGAGTCGGCCGAGGCCTTGGAGACCAGGCGTGCGCGCTCGGTCATGTCGCTTTCGCTGCTGTCGCGCTGCGCCACGGCCTGGCGCAGGCGCTCGAAGTCGCTGCGGTAGGCGTCGAGTCGTTGCATGGCGGCATCGATATCGGCACGCGCGGCCGGGTCGTCCAGCTGGGCGCGCAGTTCCTGGCCGAGCTGCTGCAGGCCGTCGAACTGGCTCTGCAGGCGCTGGGCATGTTCGGCCGCGCCGCTGATGATGAAGTTCTTCTCGTGGCGCCGGGCGTCGAGCATCTGCCGGGCCAGGGTGCTGGCCTGGTTGGCGAATTCCAGGGTGCGGATGCTGTTCTCGTCGCCGCTCTGGCGAATCTGCTCGACGGCGGCCTGGTTCAGGCGCTGCTCCAGCTCGTCGAACTGCACCAGGGCCTCGCGGGCGGCCTTCTCCATGGCGGCCTGTGCTTCACGATTACCGGAACTGGCGCGTTCCAGGGCCTGCAGCTGCTGGCGGTAGGCGGCCGCATCGGTGCGGATCGCCTGCATCAGCGCGATGGTTTCCGGGCGGGTCATCAGTGCCAGGCTCTCGTCCACCAGACGGTCGATCTCGTCGATGGCCTGCAGCGCCTGGCTCAGGTACTTGTCATCGCCGCGCAGGATGAAGTTCTTTTCGTCCTGGCGGGCATGAGCCAGGGTGCTGTCGATCTGGTTGACCCGCAGCAGCATGTCGAAGCGCCACAGGGTGCTCTCCAGTGCCCTCTGGCTGGTCAGGGCGACGCCCAGGGTGATCAGCAGCACCAGCCCGAAGCCGCAGAGCAGCTTCTTGCGAACGCTGAGGTCGAGCAGCAGGGTCTTGAACATGGTCGGTTCCTCTGAGCCGGGGTGCCGGGATGATGGCAAGTTAATGGCGTCAGAGGATTGTACAAGTAATTCGGGTTGTTTCCAGGCTTTTTGTATAACTTTTGTATAGGTTCTAATGGCCGGCTAGAACCAGCCTGTCCCGCCCCTCGGCCTTGGCCCGGTACAGCGCATCGTCGACCCGCTTGAAGAAGGCCTCGGCGCTCTCGTCGCGCAGCGGGTCGAAGCTGCCGGCGCCCAGGCTGGTGGTCAGCGGCAGGCGCTGGCCATACAGCTCGAAGCCGCCTTCGGCCAGTTCGGCGCGGAAGCGTTCGGCCAGGGCGCAGGCCTCCTCCAGCGGGGTGCCTGGCATCAGCACGCCGAACTCCTCGCCGCCCAGGCGCAGCAGGGCGTCGCTGTCGCGGCGGAACACCTGGCGCATGCGCTCGGCGAAGGCACCGAGGCAGGCGTCACCGCTGCTGTGGCCGTACTGGTCGTTGATCCGCTTGAAGAAGTCGATGTCCAGCAGCACCAGGCTCAGCGGCGTGCCCTGGCGCCGGGCGCTGGCGACCATGGCCGGGAACAGGCCGTTGAACTGCAGGCGATTGCCCAGCTGGGTCAGGCTGTCGGTGCGGCTGAGCTGGTCGTAGCGCTCGCGCTGCTCCAGCAGTTGCTGCTCCAGGTCGAGGGTGGCGTGGTATTCGCGATGGCTGCGGTTGAGCGCCAGCAGCAGGTAGCCGAGGTAGAAGGCCAGGGTCACCGCCAGCGACTCCTGGATCGGCCATTGCCAGGCCAGCACAGCCAGGCCGGGCAGGTAGAGCAGGAGGATGGCTATTACGCAGCGCTGCTTGCGCATCGGGAAGTTGAAGGCCATGGCGGTGCTGAAGGCCACGGTGCTGAGGGTGGCGATCGTCCGCGAGCTTTCGAAGGGCAGCGACCACAGCGCCCAGCCGTGGGCCAGGCCCCAGCCCAGGCAGGTGGCGTGAATCAGCAGCCAGTGGCGGGCGATCCACTGCTCCAGGCAGCCCCGGCTTTCCTGGGCGGGCAAGCGGTGCAGCCAGCGTGCGGCCAGCATCAGGGCGAAGAACAGGGCGCCACTCAGGCCGAGGCTGGTTGCACTGCCGGGTGTGGCGCTGAAGCCCCAGGTGAGCAGCCAGGCCAGCAGATAGAAGATGCCGCCCAGGCGCGTGCGCACGCGCATGTCCTGGCTCTCGCGCCAGAGCGCGAAACTGTCGGTCTGATGGAGGCGGGCGTCCGGAGCCATGTGTTGTGATCACAAATACGGCAGATCAGCAGCATAGCCGCGGCGCAGGGCGATTGAAAGCAAAGTGCCATTAATCCGACGTGGTGCGCTTCAGCCGCGGCGTATCAGCCAGATGCCGCCGACAATCAGCAGCAGGCCGGCGATCTTGCCGGCGCTGATCGGGGCCTCGCGGAAGCCGGCCCAGCCGTTGTGATCGAGCAGCAGGGCCATGCCCAGCTGGCCGGCCAGCACCAGCACCATGAACAGCAGGGCGCCGATGCGCGGCCCGGCGAAGGCGGCGGTGGCGATGAAGAAGGCACCGAGCAGGCCGCCGCTCCAGTGCCACCAGGACAGGCCCTTGAAGGCCGCCAGGCCGGTGACCTCGCGCTGGGCGAGGACCACGATCAGCAGCGCCAGGGAGCCGACCAGGAAGGACACCAGGGCGGCGGCCATGACGCTGGACAGGTGCTTGGCCAGTTGGCCGTTGATGCCGGCCTGCAGCGGCAGCATGGCGCCGGCGAGCAGGGGCAGGGCGAGCAGCCACCAGTTGGGCATGGCGAGGTCCTGGTAGGGAAGGGGGCGACATTATGCGCTTTTCTGGCCGGCTGATCAGCTTTGCAGCGGCTTGACCAGCTGGATCAGCGCCACCCGCTGCTGGCCGCGCTGGCGCTCGACCAGGCCGCTCGGGCGATAGCCGAGGCGGGCGTAGAGCAGCAGGCCGGCGGCATTGTCGTTGAAGCAGGAGACGCGCAACTCCTGGGCGGCGAAGTCGCGCCGGGCCAGCTGCTCCATCACTCCGACCAGGTACTGGGCCACGCCCTGGCCGCGGGCCCAGGGCGCGATCATCAGGTTGCCCAGGGCGCAGTACCGGCCGGGCTCGCTCTGGTAGAAGTTGGCGAAGCCGGCGGCGCGCCGGTCGAGCAGGGCCAGGGTGCTGCCGCGGCGTTCGGCGCAGGCCGCCGCCAGCTGTGCGCGGGTCAGCGGCCAGTGGGCGCGGGGGAAGGCATAGAACAGCTCGTCGGCGTTGCGCACGAAGCTCACTACCTGGTCGAGGTCGGCGTCCGTGGCGGGGCGATGGCTCAGCAGGCTGTCGGTCATCTCGGACTCAGTGCGGTGGATACTGGTTGAGGACCTGCGCGACCGTGCGCTGAATGGCCGCCTCGCGCTCCGCCGGACTCGGCGGCGACTGGCGCATGATCTGTTCGGCGCTGCCGCGCCAGACCAGCTTGCCGTCGCGGCCGTCGAACAGGTCGATCTGCAGAGTGGCCACCTGGTAGTCCTGGGTGCGGGTCTCGGTGTAGGCCGGGCCACCCCAGTAGCCTCCCCAATAACCGCCCCAGTAACCGCCGTAGCTGGTGCTGACCTGGTCCTGGCGCTGCTCGATGATCAGCCAGGCCTGCACCCGCAGGTCGGCCGGTGCGCCGGCCTGGGCCGGACGCAGGCCACGCTGGTCGAGCTGCTGGTCGACGGCGCTGCGGATGCGCTGCTCGGTGAGATCGCTCCTGATCCGCGGATCGTCCGGGCGGTACTGCAGGGCCGGTTCCTGCCAGCTCCAGCTGCGGTAGGCGGCGAAGTCGCGGCTGGCGTCGTAGTCGCGTTCGACGCGGGGGCTCTGGCAGGCGGCCAGGAGCAGCAGGGGCAGTATCGACAGCAGGCGCGGGAGCATGGCGAAACCTCGGTGGCAGAGCCTTATCCAACTCCAGTTGCGCGGTTTCGGCAAGCGCCGCTTCAGTGTGGCGGGTAAGCGCTCAGGGCGTCTTCCACGGCGCGGCGCAGGGCCGCGGCGCGCTCGCCGCGGCTGCCTCCGCTGCGCGCCTCGGCGCGGCCCTGCCACAGCGGCTCGCCGCTGGTGCCGTCGTACAGCTCGATGCTGACCACCGCCACTTCCACCTCGTAGGTGCGCACCAGCGGCACGCTGCCGTACAGGCCGTAGTGGTCGCCGTAGGGGCCGTGGCCGTAATAGCTGCCGTAGTCGTCGCGCACCTGGTACTGGCGGCGCTCCAGGCTGACCGCGGCCGCCACCTGCAGGTCGGCGGCCTTGCCGCCGTGCACCGGGCGCAGGCCGCGCTGGTCCAGGCCGTTGCCGACCGCCTCGGCGACCAGGGCCGCATCGGCCCAGGCACTGCCGGCCGGCGCCTGGCGCCAGGCCCAGTCGCGATAGCGGCCGTAGTCGTGCGGCGCGGCCGGGTAGGCGCTACGGTCGAAATGCTGGGCCGCGGCAGGTGGCGCCGGCGGCAGCGGCTTGCCGTCCGCCGTGTAGGGGTTGGGGCTCTGGCAGGCGGCGAGCGTCAGAAGCAGTGGCAGTAAGAATAGGGCTCTCATGGCAGCTCCGGAAATTAGGGCTACATGTCGGGTTTCTCCCTCTCCCGTGAACGGGAGAGGGGTGTATTTCCCTGGATGGCATCCGGGCTACCGCGGCCGGCACAGCCAGTGCAGGTAGCGGCCGAGGCCGGCGAAGCTCGGGTGGCGGCGGTAGGCCAGCTCCATCTCCAGCAGGTCGGCCAGCTCGGCCTTGGCCTGGAACTCGGCCGGCATGTAGTCGTGGAACACTCGTACCCCGCTCTGGCTTTCGACCCGCCAGTGGCCCTCGAGTTGCGCCGCCAGCTCGCGCGGGTCGAGCGGCCTCTGTGGCGTCAGGCTCTGTCCCTCGCCGGCGAAGCGTTCCTTGCGCAGCTTGCGGAAGTGGCCCTTGAGCAGGTTGCGGTAGACCAGCGCGTCCTTGTTGTAAAAGGCCAGCGACAGCCAGCCCTGCGGCGCGCAGAGCTGGTGCAGCACCGGCAGGATGGCGTGCGGCTCGGCCAGCCACTCCAGCACGGCGTGGCATAGCACCAGATCATAGGGTGCGGTGAGCTGGCCGAGCAGGTCCTGCCAGGGCGCCTGGATGAAGGTCGCCTCGGCGCCGGCCTCGGCGAAACGCTGGCGCGCGCCCTCCAGCATCGGTTCGGCCGGCTCGGCCAGGGTCACCGCGTGGCCGCGCTGGGCCAGCCACAGGCTCATGTGGCCGAGGCCGGCGCCGACGTCGAGCACCCGCAGCGGCCGCTCGGGCAGCGCTTCCTTGAGGTCGGCCTGCAGCACGGCCAGGCGGATGGCGCCCTTGGCGCCGCCGTAGATCTTCTCGGCGAAGCGGGTGGCCAGTTCGTCGAAGTGCCTGTCAGTCATGCGAAGCGCCTCTCGCTGTCGGCCAGCTTGGTACGCACCGCCTGTTCCAGGTCGATGCCCAGCTCGGCGCACAGCAGCAACAGGTAGAGGACGATGTCACCGACTTCCTCGCCGGCGTGCTGCAGTTGCTCGGCCGGCAGCCGGCGCGACTCGTCCTCGGACAGCCACTGGAAGATCTCGACCAGCTCGGCCATCTCCACGCTGGCGGCCATGGCCAGGTTCTTCGGGCTGTGGAAGCGGCGCCAGTGGTTGTGGTCGCGGATCGCGTGCAGGCGGCGGGTGAGTTCGGCGATATCCATGGGCTCTCCTTCGGGGCGCATAGCTTCGGCCCGGCAGAGGATTGTCGCAAGTCTGGGAGCTGACTCCCTCTCCCCTCGGGAGAGGGTTGGGGTGAGGGTGCTATGGGCAACACGGAGTGGCTTGGCAGTCCCTCACCCCCCATCCCCTCGGCTTTGGCTTCCTGCATCGCCCTACCTCCTGCATCCGTGCAGTCGTCTCCCAGGGGGAGAGGGGAGTCACCGAGGGAATGGGAGCATCAGTCATCCAGTGTGGCGCCTTCCTGCTCCAGCAGCGCGGCCTTGCGCGCCACGCCCCAGCGATAGCCGGTCAGCGCGCCGTCGGCGCCGATCACCCGGTGACAGGGCACCAGCAGGCCCAGCGGGTTGCTGGCGCAGGCGCGGGCCACGGCGCGGGGGTGGCTGCCGAGCTGCGCGGCCAGCTCGCCATAGCGCCGCGTCTGTCCCGGCGGAATCTCGCGCAGGGCCTGCCACACGCGCTGCTGGAAGGCGCTGCCGCGCAGGTCCAGCGGCAGGCCGGCGGCGCGGCTCGGCTCCTGCACCTGCTGGATCGCCTCGCGCAGCCAGTCACGCAGGCCGCGCTGGTCGCGTTTGAGCTCGGCGGCGGCGAAGCGCTGCTGCAGCTCGGCCTCCAGTTCGCCCTCGTCGTCGCCGAACAGCAGGGCGCAGACGCCGCGCTCGCTGGCGGCGAGCAGCAGCAGGCCCAGCGGGCAGTCGGCGATGGCGTAGCGCAGCGTCTCGCCGGCGCCCTTGTGGTGGCGCTGCGCCGGGCTGAGGGCGGAAGGTTGTTCATATAGCGCGCGGGTGCCGGAGTAGCCGGCGTCCAGCGCCGCCTGCAGCACCGAGCCGGCCTGCGGCAGGCTGGCTTCCAGGCGCTGGCGGCGCTGGGCGGCCAGCCAGGCGCGCGGAGTCAGGCCGGTGCGCGCCTTGAAGGCGCGCGCCAGATGCGAGGCGGACAGGCCGATGCGCGCCGCCAGCTGGTCGAGGGTCGGCGCCCGTTCGCTGGCCTCCAGCAGGCGGCAGGTGGCGATCACCAGTTCGTCCAGCCGTTCGGCCGGGCTCTTGTCGCGCGGGGTGCAGCGCCGACACGGGCGGAAGCCGGCGGCCTCGGCGCTGGTCGCATCGGGGTGGAAGCTGACGTTGTCGCGCCGCGGCCGCCGTGCCGGGCAGCTGGGCCGGCAGTAGATGCCGGTGCTGTGTACGGCGAAGACGAACTGCCCGTCACAGCGCGCATCGCGCTCGCACAGGGCCTGCCAGCAGTGATCGTGATCGAGCATGGCGCTCTCCCGAGGAACTATGCCCCGATTGTCGACCCGCCCGGCAGCGCTGCCAATCCGCATCTGACTTTCAAAGCCTATGCTGAAAACGCATCCGCCCGCCAAGGACGCCCCATGTCGCGCCTGTGTTGCCTGTTGCTGCTCTGCCTGCTGCCGCTCACCGCACCCGCCGCCCTGCACCTGGACGAGGCCGAGCGCGCCTGGCTGGCCGCGCATCCGGTGCTGCGGGTGGGCATCGAGCGCGGCGGCTGGCCGCCCTTCGACGTGATCGACCCGCAGGGCCAGCACCGCGGCCTCAGCGGAGACTACCTGGCGTTACTCGCTCAGCGCCTCGGCCTGCGCCTGCAGCCGGTGCTGCTGGCGGACTGGGACGCGGCCCTGCAGGCCCTGCGCGACGGCGAGGTCGACCTGCTGCCCTCGGTGGCCATGACCCCCGAGCGCCAGGCCTACATGGCCTTCAGCGCGCCCTACCTGGTCAGCAGTAGCCTGATCTTCACTCGTGCCGAGGTGGCGGTGCAGCGCGTTGGCGACCTGGCCGGCCGGCGGGTGGCCATCGAGCGCGGCTACGTGCTGCAGCAGGCCCTGCGCGACAGGGTGGAAGGGGTGCAGCTGCTGGAGGTGCGCGACACCGAGGAGGCCCTGCGTGCGGTGTCCTCCGGGCGCGCCGACGCCAATGTCGGCGACATGATCGTGGCCAGCTACCTGATCCGCGAGCTGAACCTGACCAACCTGGAACTGCGCGGCGAGACCGGCCTGTCCACCAGCGAGTTCCGCTTCGCCACGCGGATCGACCAGACCCAGCTGGTCGCCCTGCTGGACAAGGCCCTGGCCAGCCTCAGCGACGCGGAGCAGCAGGCCATCAAGGAGCGCTGGCTGTCGCCGCTGATCGCCTTCAACTGGCGGCGTCTGCTGCAGGTGGGTTGGCCCTACCTGCTCGGCCTGGTCGCGCTGATCGCCTTCGTGCTGGTGTGGAACCGCCGCCTGGCGGTGCAGATCGCCGAGCGCCAGCGCGCCGAGTCGGAGGCCCAGCGCCAGCGCAGCACCCTGGTGGCGCTGATCAACGCCATCCCCGATCCGATCTGGTTCAAGGACGCCGAGGGCCGCTACCTGGGCATCAACCAGGCCTGCGCCGAGCTGTTCGGCAAGTCGCACCAGGAGGTGGTGGGCAAGCGCGACGAGGAGGTGCTGGAGCCGGCCTGGGCGGCGGCCCGCGCGGCGCACGACCTGACCGCGCTGAACTGGCCGCAGCCGTTCGAGAGCGAGGGCCAGTCCTGCTACCCGGATGGCCGCCAGGTGGTGTTCGCCACCCTGCGCACCACCTTCCACGACGACCAGGGCCGCCTGCTCGGCCTGGTCGGGGTCAGCCGCGACATCACCGCGCGCAAGCAGACCGAGGCCGAACTGGCCCGCGCCAAGGAGCTGGCCGAGGAGGCCGCGCGGCTGAAGTCGGACTTCCTGGCCAACATGAGCCACGAGATCCGCACGCCGATGAACGCCATCATCGGCATGTCGCACCTGGCCCTGAAGACCGACCTCGACCCGCGCCAGCGCGACTACCTGAACAAGATCCAGCAGGCCGGCCAGCACCTGCTGGGGATCATCAACGACATCCTCGACTTCTCCAAGATCGAGGCCGGCAAGCTGACCGTCGAGCGCATCGAGTTCGACCTGCAGCAGGTGCTGGAGAATCTCGCCAGCCTGATCGGCGACAAGGTGGCGGCGAAGAACCTGGAACTGGTGTTCAACCTCGACCCCGAGCTGCCCCGCCAGCTGCTCGGCGACCCGCTGCGCCTGGGACAGATCCTGATCAACTACGTCAACAATGCGGTCAAGTTCACCGAGCGTGGCGAGGTGGAGGTGATACTGCGCGGCGAGGGCCATGGCCCCGACGGCGTGCTGCTGTACCTCGGCGTGCGCGACACCGGCATCGGCCTGACGGCGGAGCAGCAGGGGCGGCTGTTCGAGTCCTTCCAGCAGGCCGATAGCTCGACCACCCGCAAGTACGGCGGCACCGGCCTCGGCCTGGCCATCTGCAAGAGCCTGGCCGAGGCCATGGGCGGCAGCGTCGGGGTGGACAGCGAGCCGGGCCGCGGCAGCCTGTTCTGGTGCCGGCTGCCGCTGGGCATCGCCGGGCAGCAGGAGCAGAAGCTGCTGGCGCAGCCCGACCTGCGCGGGCGCCGGGTACTGGTGGTGGACGACAACGACAGCGCGCGCCAGGTGCTGGTCGGCCTGCTGGAGAGCATGAGTTTCCGCGTCGAGGCGGTGGACTCGGGGCGTGCGGCCCTGCAGCGGCTGCAGCAGGCGGCGCTGCGCCGCGAGCCCTTCGAGCTGGTCCTGCTGGACTGGCAGATGCCCGGCATGGATGGCCTGGAGACCGCGCGCAGGATCGCCGAACTGGGCCTCGAGCCGGCGCCGCACCTGCTGATGGCCACCGCCTACGGCCGCGAGGAGGTGCTGCAGGGTGCCGGCAAGGTCGGCATCGAGGACGTGCTGCTCAAGCCGCTGAACCCCTCGCTGCTGTTCGACGCGGCGATTCGCAGCCTGGGCGGCGAGGGCGGCGCCCAGGGCTTCGCCCGCCTGCCGGTGGGCGAGGCGGTGCCCGATTTCACCGGCCAGCGCGTACTGCTGGTGGAGGACAACGAGCTCAATCGCGATGTGGCCTGCGGCCTGCTGCAGGAGAGCGGCCTGCAGATCGACCAGGCCGAGCACGGCCAGGCCGCCCTCGACCTGCTGCATGCCGCGGCAGACGGCCATTATGCCCTGGTGCTGATGGACATGCAGATGCCGGTGCTCGACGGCATCGCCACCACCGAGGCGCTGCGCCGCGAGCCGCGCTTCGCCAGCCTGCCGATCGTGGCGATGACCGCCAACGCCATGCCCGCCGACCGCGAGCGCTGCCTGGCGGCGGGGATGAACGATCACCTCGGCAAGCCGATCGAGCCGGCCGAGCTGTGGCGCACCCTGGGTCGCTGGCTGCAGGCCCGCGCGGCGCCGGCCGCCGCCGCGGCGCAGCAGGGGGCGGTGGACTGGCAGCTGCCCGGGGTGGACATCGCCAGCGCATTGCGCCGGGTGCTGGGCAGGCCCGAGCTGTACCGCCGCCTGCTGGACAAGTTCGCCGCCACCCAGGCCGACTTCGCCGTGCGTCTGCGCCACCTGCTGGCGGCCGGCGAGCTGGAGGGCGCCGAGCGCGAGGCGCACAGCCTCAAGGGCCTGGCCGGCAACCTCGGCGCCGTCGACCTGGCGACCCAGGCCGCGGCGGTGGAGAGCGCGATCAAGGACGAACGCCACGACGAACTGGGCGCCATGCTGCGCGAGCTGGAGCAGAGCCTGGCGAGCCTGCTGGCGGCCATCGCCGAGCTGCCGGCGCCGCCGGCCGCTGCCCGCGCGGCCGATGCGCAGCCACTGCAGCCGCTCTGCCAGGACCTGCTGCGGCTGTTCGGCGAGGACGACCCGCGCGCCGGAAAAGTCTTCGACGAGCAGGCCGAACTGCTGCGCAGCGCCTTTAATGAGGAATATGCGGCGCTGGCGGCGGCCGTGCGCGCTTTCGATTTCGAGAAGGCTGCCAGCCTGTTGCGCGCCGCCGCCGAACAACGCGAGCTGAAGCTCTGAACGAGGCACTGACGATGGTGGAAATGCTCGACCGCCCCGACCAACCGCTGATCCTGCTGGTGGACGACACCCCGGAGAACCTCACGCTGATGAGCGAGCTGCTGGCCGACAGCTACCGCATCAAGGTCGCCAACCACGGCGCCAAGGCCCTGCGCATCGCCGCCGAGAGCCTGCCGGACCTGATCCTGCTGGACATCATGATGCCGGAGATGGACGGCTACGAGGTGTGCCGCCGGCTCAAGGCCGACCCGGCCACCGCGGAGATTCCGGTGATCTTTCTCACCGCCAAGACCGAGCTGGCCGACGAGCAGCAGGGCTTTGATCTGGGCGCGGTGGACTACATCACCAAGCCGATCAGCCCGCCCATCGTGCTCGCCCGCGTGCGCGCCCAGCTGCAACTCAAGGCCAGCGCCGACTTCCTGCGCGACCGCAGCGAGTACCTGGAGTGGGAGGTGCGCCGCCGCACCCACGACATCCAGCGCCTGCAGGAGGTCACCATCGAGGCCATGGCCGGCCTCGCCGCCCTGCGCGACAACCCCTGCGGCAAGCACCTGGCGCGCATCGAACCGTACATGGTCGAGCTGGCGGCCACCCTGGCCCGTCAGCAGCCGTTGCTGGCCGAGGAGCTGAGCGAGGCGCGCATCGCCCAGCTGGGCAAGTCGGCCCTGCTGCACGGCATCGGCAAGCTGGTGCTGCCGGATCGCATCCTGCTCAGCCCGGTGCCGCTGCAGGGCCGGGATCTGGAGTTGCTGCACGGCCACGCCCAGGCCGGGCGCGACGCGCTGCTGGCCGCCGAGGCCAGGCTGGGCAGCGTCACCGACTTCCTGCGCGACGCCCGCGACATCGTCTACTGCCAGCACGAGCACTGGGACGGTAGCGGCTATCCGCAGGGCCTGCGCGGCGAGCAGATCCCCCTGGCCGCGCGGTTGATGGCGGTGGTCGGCGCCTACGAGGAGCTGACCAGCTACCACCCCTACCGGCAGACCCTGGATCATCCCGCGGCGCTGGCACGGATCAGCGCGGACAGCGGCAAGCGCTTCGATCCCTCGGTGGTGCTGGCGCTGATCGAGGCGGCCGAGCGCTTCGTGCAGATCGCCCGCGAGCACGCCGACGACGCCGCCGCCCTGCACTGCGAGCTGCAGCGCCTTGAGGAGTCGCTCGGCGAGAGCATCGAGATGATCCTGCCGCCGGGCTGAGTCGTGCCGCTCGGGCAAGCAAACCGCTTCGCGCTGGCGGCCCGGCCGCCTATTACCGTATAACGCCTGCTGCATTTCCCCTCGGAGCCCCGCCCTACGCGATGAAAACCCCGAAACGCCTGCAACCCTTGCTCGAAGACGGCCTGATCGACGAGGTGGTACGGCCGCTGATGAGCGGCAAGGAAGCCTCGGTCTACGTGGTGCGCTGCGGCAAGGAGCTGCGCTGCGCCAAGGTCTACAAGGAAGCCAACAAGCGCGGTTTCCGCCAGGCCGCCGAGTACCAGGAGGGGCGCAAGACGCGCAACAGCCGCGACGCCCGGGCCATGGCCAAGGGCAGCAAGTACGGGCGCAAGGAACAGGAGGAGGCCTGGCAGAACGCCGAGGTGGCCGCGCTGTTTCGCCTGGCCGCCGCCGGCGTGCGGGTGCCCAAGCCCTACGACTTCGCGGACGGCGTGCTGCTGATGGAGATGGTAGACGACGGCTACGGCGATGCCGCGCCGCGCCTCAACGATGTCGACCTGCTGCCGGAGGACGCCCGCGAGTTCCACGCCTTCATGATTGGCGAGATCGTCAAGATGCTCTGCGCCGGCCTGGTGCATGGCGACCTGTCGGAATTCAACGTGCTGCTCGACCCGCACGGCCCGGTGATCATCGACCTGCCGCAGGCGGTGGACGCAGCGGCCAACAACCATGCCTTCAGCATGCTCGAGCGCGACGTGCGCAACATGGCCGAGTACTTCGGCCAGTACGCCCCGGAGCTGCTGGAGACCCGTTACGCCAAGGAGATGTGGGCACTCTACGAGGAAGGCAAGCTGACGCCGGAGAGCCAGCTCACCGGCCGCTTCGCCGAGCCTGAGGACGAGGCCGACGTCGGCGCGGTGCTGCGCGAGATCAAGGCCGCCCTGGCCGAACAGGCCCGCCGCGAGGCCGCGCGCAACGCCGAGGATGCCCCGCACGACGAGCCGCCCCCGCCGCCCTGGGCGCAGTGAGGCCCGCTGTCCGGTCGCGATAGGCGGCAACTGTACGGGGCGGGGGAGGCGGGGCGCTGCTAGTGTGCGAGCACCGACTCCGGAGTCCGCCCATGCCGCTGCCGCACATTCTCCTGGCCCTGCTGGTCACCCTGATCTGGGGCGTCAACTTCGTGGTGATCAAGGTCGGCCTGGAAGACTTCCCGCCGTTGCTGTTCTGCGCCCTGCGCTTCGCCCTGGCGGCGCTGCCCCTGCTGTTCCTGCACGGGCCGCTGCCGGCGCCGCTGTGGCGCATCGTGCAGATCGGCGTGCTGCTCGGGGTGATCAAGTTCGGCCTGCTGTTCGTCGGCATGCACCTGGGGATGCCGGCCGGATTGTCCTCGCTGGTGCTGCAGAGCCAGGTGTTCTTCACCGTGCTGATCGCCGCCCTGCTGCTCGGCGAGCGGCCCAGTGCGCGCGCCTGGCTGGGGCTGCTGCTGGCCGCCGGCGGGCTGTTGCTGCTCGGCCTGCAGCGGCCGCTGGGCGACAGCCTGCTGGGCTTCGCCCTGGTGATCGCCGCGGCGCTGGCCTGGGCCTTCTCCAACATCGCCACCAAACGCTCCGGGGCCAGCGACATGCTGCGCCTGATCTGCTGGGTCAGCCTGGTGCCGGTGCTGCCGCTGCTGGGGCTGTCCTACCTGTTCGAGGGGCCGCAGGCGATGGTGGCGGCGCTGGCCAATCCGAGCTGGCGGGGCGTCGGCGCGTTGCTGTACATCGCCTTCCTCGCCACCACGGTCGGCTTCGCCATCTGGAGCTTCCTGCTGCGCCGCTACCCGGCCAGCCTGGTCACCCCCTTCGCCCTTGCGGTGCCGGTGTCGGGGCTGCTGGCCGGCTGGCTGCTGCTCGGCGAGGCGCTGACGCCCCACGGCTGGCTGGCCTGTGGGCTGGTGTTCGGCGGGCTGGCCATCACCGTGTTGCCGTGGCCGCTGCGGCGTTCGCGTCACCCCGTTGCGACCCAGTAACTACGGGGCTTTGGCCAATGCGAATCGCTTCGTGCAGTGTTCGATTTCCGCGCTTGACCGCAGGCGCCCGAGGGTCGAAGCTGCCAGGCCAATGTAGCGCTTTTTGGAGAGGCACCCATGAAAGGATCGGCCGAAGTCGTCGATTATCTGAAGGATCTGCTGCGTGGCGAGCTGGCCGCGCGCGACCAGTATTTCCTGCACTCGCGGATGTACCAGGACTGGGGCTTCAACAAGCTCTACGAGCGCCTCAACCACGAGATGGAGGAAGAGACCGAACACGCCGATGCCCTGCTCAAGCGCATCCTGTTCCTCGAAGCCACGCCGAACATGACGCCGAAGAAGATCAAGCCCGGCACCACGGTGCCGGACATGCTGCGCGCCGATCTCAAGCTGGAGTACGAAGTGCGCGAGGCCCTGGCCAAGGGCATCGAGCTGTGCGAGAAGCATGGCGACTTCGTCAGCCGCGAGATCCTCGAAGTGCAGCTGCACGACACCGAGGAAGACCACGCCTACTGGCTGGAGCAGCAGCTCGGCCTGATCGAACGCATCGGCCTGCAGAACTACCTGCAATCGCAGGCCTGATCGAACGGTGATGAAAAAGGGAGCTTCGGCTCCCTTTTTCATGTCAGTGGCAGCACTGGCCTTCCAGGTCCCTGAGGATCGGGCAGTCCGGGCGATGGTCGCCCTGGCAGTGCTGCACCAGCTCGCTCAGGGTGTCGCGCAGGGCGGTCAGTTCGCCGATCTTGCGGTTCAGCTCGTCGACGTGGGCCAGGGCCAGCGCCTTGACGTCGGCGCTGGCGCGCTCGCGGTCCTGCCACAGGGCCAGCAGCTTGCCGACTTCCTCCAGGGAAAAGCCGAGGTCGCGCGAGCGCTTGATGAAGGCCAGCACGTGCAGGTCCTGCTCGCCATAGCGGCGGTAGCCGCTGTCGCTGCGCCCGGCCGGCCGGAGCAGGCCGATGGACTCGTAGTAGCGGATCATCTTTGCGGTAAGGCCGCTTTTCTGTGCGGCTTGGCCGATGTTCATGCGCGATCCTCCTCGGGCTTCCAGGTGTTAAGTAGTAGCGCGTTGCTCAGCACGCTGACGCTGGACAGGGCCATGGCGGCGCCGGCGACCATCGGGCTGAGCAGGCCGGCGGCGGCCAGCGGAATGCCCACCAGGTTGTAGATGAAGGCCCAGAACAGGTTCTGCTGGATCTTGCGCCAGGTACGCCGGCTGATTTCCAGCGCGGCCGGCACCAGGCGCGGGTCGCCGCGCATCAGGGTGATGCCGGCGGCGTGCATGGCCACGTCGGTGCCGCCGCCCATGGCGATGCCGACATCGGCGGCGGCCAGGGCCGGGGCGTCGTTGATGCCGTCGCCGACCATGGCCACGCTGACGCCCGCGCGTTTCAGCGCGGCGACATGGGCCGCCTTGTCCGCCGGCAGGACCTGGGCATGCACCCGGTCGATGCCCAGGGCACGGCCCACGGCATTGGCGCTGCCGGCGTTGTCGCCGCTGATCAGGTGGCTCTCGATGCCCTGGTCGCGCAGTGCGGCGACGGCCGCTGCGGCGCCTGCCTTGAGGCTGTCGCCGAAGGCCAGCAGGCCGAGCACGCGCGGCGTCGCGTCCAGCTCGATCAGCCAGGACAGGGTGCGCCCCTCGGCCTCCCAGGCCGTGGCCTGCTCGCGCAGCGGGCTGCCGAGCTGCAGTTCGTCGAACAGCCGCTGGTTGCCCAGGGCCAGCGCGCGGCCTGCTACTTCGCCGCGGATGCCGCGCCCGGCCAGGGCCTGGCTGGCGGTCAGCGGCGGCGGGGTGAGACCGCGTTCCGCGGCCGCCGTCAGCACCGCGTGCGCCAGCGGGTGCTCGCTGCCCTGCTGCAGGGCGGCGGCCAGGCGCAGCAGCTCGATTTCCTCGATGTTCTCGCTGGCCAGGTGGACGATGCGCGGCTGGCCGGAGGTGAGGGTGCCGGTCTTGTCGAAGGCCACCACGGCGACCTTGTGCGCCAGCTCCAGGGCTTCGGCGTCCTTGATCAGGATGCCGTGGCGCGCCGCCACGCCGGTGCCGGCCATGATCGCCGCCGGGGTGGCCAGGCCGAGGGCGCAGGGGCAGGCGATCACCAGCACCGCCACCGCGTTGATCAGCGCCTGCTCCAGGCTGGCGCCGGCGAGCAGCCAGCCGCCGAGGGTGAGCAGGGCGATCAGCAGCACGGCCGGGACGAATACCGCGCTGACCCGGTCCACCAGCTTCTGGATCGGCGCCTTGGCCGACTGGGCGTCTTCCACCAGGCGAATGATCCGCGCCAGCACCGTCTCGCCGCCCAGCGCCGTGGTGCGCACGATCAGCCGGCCTTCGCCATTGATGGCGCCGCCGGTGACCCTGTCACCCGGTGCCTTGGCTACCGGCAGGCTCTCGCCGCTGATCAGCGCCTCGTCGGCCTGGCTGTGGCCTTCGAGCACTTCGCCATCCACCGGGAAGCGCTCGCCGGGGCGCACCACCACCCGATCGTCCAGGCGCAGGGCGGCAATCGCCACCTCTTCCTCGCGGCCGTCCACCAGGCGCGTGGCGCGCTCCGGGCGCAGTGCCTCGAGGGCGCGGATGGCCGCGCTGGTCTGGCGCTTGGCGCGGCTCTCCAGGTGCTTGCCGAGCAGCACCAGGGCGATGACCACCGCCGAGGCTTCGAAATACAGGTGCGGCACATGGTGTTCGGCCGTGGCCCAGAGGTACAGGCTCAGGCCGTAGCCGGCGCTGGTGCCCAGGGCCACCAGCAGGTCCATGTTGCCGCTGCCGGCCTTGACCGCCTTCCAGGCTGCCCGGTAGAAGCGCGCGCCGAGGACGAACTGCACCGGCGTGGCCAGCAGGAACTGTACCCAGGCCGGCAGCATCCAGTGCAGGCCGGCCCATTCGGCCAGCATCGGCAGCACCAGGGGCGCGGCCAGCAGCAGGGCGAGGATCACCGCCAGGCGCTCGCGGCGCAGGGCGGCCTGCGGGTCTTCCTGTGGCGCCTGATCCAGCAGGCGCGCGGTGTAACCCGCGTGCGCCACCGCGGCGAGCAGTTCGGCCGCCGGGGTGCCTTCCAGTAGCTGTACATGGGCACGCTCGCTGGCCAGGTTGACGCTGACGCGGCGCACTCCCGGTACCTTGCCCAGGGCCCGTTCGATGCGGCCAACACAGCTGGCGCAGGTCATGCCCTCGATGGCCAGCTCCAGCTCGTCCAGCGGTACCTGGTAGCCGGCGTGCTGCACGGCGTCGACCAATGCCGTCAGCTGAGCGCCTTCGGCCTCGACGTGGGCGCGCTCGCTGGCCAGGTTGACGCTGGCGCCGCTCACCCCGGGCACCTTGCTCAGGGCACGCTCGACCCGGCCGGCGCAACTGGCGCAGGTCATGCCGCGGATGGGGAGGTCGAAGCTGTGGACGCTGCTCATGGGGGCTCTCCAGAGGATTCACCCCTAGGATCAACCTTGACACGGGGTCAAGGTCAAGCGGCAGGTCGCCATCAGTAGTTGAGCGGTGCCGGGACCAGTTGCAGGCCGAGGCTGTCCATGGCGATGCGGTATTTCAGCACCTCGCCGGCGTTGATCTGCAGGGTCTGGCTGCGCAGCTGCTCGAAGCGCGGCTGGCACTGGTTGCCGCCGAGCTGGCCGAGACGCACGCGGACTTCGCCCGGCGGCAGGTTGAGGGTGACCGACTGGCCCTGGTACAGCCGCGCGGTCAGGTTGCCCTGCAGGTACAGGCCGATGTCGCAGGGGGTGGAGACTTCCAGGCGTTCGCGCGACACGGTGAGCACGCCATAGTCGATGGGCGCGGCCAGGGTCATCGGGGCCAGCGGCACGGCCGCCGGTTGCGGGGCCGGCGGAGCTGCTGGCATTTCGCTCGGTGCTGGAGCAGGGGGCGGCTCCGGCATCGACTCGTCGGCCAGGGCCGGCAGGCAGAACAGGGCGAGCAGGGCGATGGGCAGGCGCATGGCGATCACCTCGGAAGCGTTAGCTGCAGCTTGGGCCAGGGTGCGCGCGACGACAAGTCACAGCGTCTTGACCTTGCCACGATGGCAAGCTCGAAACTGTCCGCACAGTCACCCGAAGAGGAGAGTAGCCATGCAAGTCCTGAAAGTTTCCGGCATGAGTTGCGGCCACTGCGTGCGCGCCATCACCCAGGCCGTGCAGGCCGGCGATCCGGCGGCCGAGGTGCAGGTCGACCTGGGCGCCGGCGAGGTGCGGGTGGCCAGCCGGCAGAGCCTGGAAGAGCTGTTGGCGGCGATCCGCGAGGAGGGCTATGCGGTCGAGCCGGCCTGATCGCGCCAGCTCCTCTCCGCTGTGCCGCCGGCCAGGGGCTTTCAGACCGGCGGAGTCCACTCGCGCAGCAGCCCGCGCAGCTGGGCGTCGATCAGCGCCGGGGTGTCGCGCAGCGGGTCGAACAGGTCCGGGTCACGGGTCCAGTCGGTGAACAGGCCGACGATCAGCGCATGCAGGGCGCGCGCCGCCAGGCGCGGGGTCACTCCGGGGCGCAGGCGCGCCAGGCACTCCGGGCGGGCGAAGAGGTCCTGCACCAGGGCGATGAACTGGTTGATGAAGGCGGTGTGCCGCCGTTCCGCCTCGCGCAGCTCGTCGGTGAACTCGCAGCGGTGCAGGAGGATGGTGAAGATCCGCTGCTTCTGCTGGTCGCGGGCCAGGTTGGCGATGGCCTCGATGCACAGGTCGCGCAGCGACAGCAGCGGGTCGTCGCCGTTGCAGCCGCACAGGCGCTCGGTCAGCTGCTCCGGCGGCAGGCGCACCTGGTTGAGCATCTCGTGGAACAGGTGGGCCTTGTTCTCGAAGTGCCAGTAGACGGCGCCGCGGGTCACTCCGGCGGCGCGGGCGATCTGCTCCAGGGTGCTGTGCGCCACACCTTTTTCCAGAAACAACTGCTCGGCGGCAGCCAGGATGGCGATGCGGGTCTGTTCGGCTTGTTCTTTGGTTCGGCGCATAGCGGCTGGACGAATGCGATCTAGGCTGTTTGTTTGGGGAACGCACTGTAACGAATATCGCGCCAGTGCTTTATTTACATTTGCGTATGTATGTAACTAGCATGGCCGATCCTTTCCGTCCCGCCTATCCAGAATGTCATGGAGACGACTCATGTTTTCGCGATCCACCCCCATTACCCTGAAAGCGCTGGCTTTCGGCATGCTCTTCGGCGGCGTGGTACAGGCCGCCGAGACTGGCCAACAGATGCCGCCGCCCGATGTGGTGGTGGAGACGGTCAAGGTCGAGTCGTTGCCGCTGCAGTTCGAGTACCCGGCGCGCACCGCCGGCTACCGCGAGGTGCAGGTGCGCGCCCAGGTCAGCGGCATCCTGCAGGAGCGCACCTACCAGGAGGGCAGCCAGGTCAGGCAGGGCCAGGTGCTGTTCCGCATCGACCCACGTCCCTATGCGGCCGCACTGGCCCGCGCCAAGGGTGCGCTGGCCCAGGAGCAGGCGCGCTACCGGCAGACCGAGCGCGACCTCAAGCGCATCCGCGAGTTGCAGAAGAAGGGCTTCGCCAGCGAGAGCGAGCTGGACAATGCCATCTCCAACTTCGAGCAGAGCAAGGCCAACATCGAGGCGGCCAGAGCCGAGGTGCAGGCCAAGCAGATCGACCTCGACTACACCACGGTGAAGGCGCCGATCTCCGGCATCACCAGCAAGGAGACGGTGTCCGAGGGCAGCCTGATGGTGGCCGGCGACCCCAACGCCAGCCTGCTGACCCAGATCACCCAGCTCGACCCCATCTACGTCAACTTCGCCGCTCCCGACCGCGAGGTGTCCAGCGTGCGCAGCGGCCTGCAGAGCGGCAACCTGGTGCGCGAGGGCGGCCAGCAGATGAGCGTGGAGATCAAGTTCGGCGACGGCTCCAGCTACCCGCTGGAAGGCAAGGTGGACTTCACCGACAGCACCATCGACCGTGCCACCGGTACCGTCAGCGTGCGCGCCGTGGTGCCCAACCCGGACCAGGCGCTGATGCCGGGGCAGTTCGTGCGCGTGGTGGTCAAGGGCATCAGCAAGCCCAACGCGGTGACCGTGCCGGAGCGCGCCATCTCCCAGGGGCCCAACGGCACCTTCGTCTACGTGGTGGACGAGCAGGGCCTGGCGCGCATTCGCCCGGTCACCACCGCGCACACCGCCGCGGGGCGCTGGGTGGTGGAGAGCGGCATCGCCGCCGGCGACCGGGTGATAGTCGAGGGCCTGCCCAAGGTCCAGCCGAATGCGCCGGTCAAGGTGGTCGAGGCCGCCGCGGCCCCGGCCACCCAGCCGTAAGGAGTACGGCCCGTGATCTCGAAGTTCTTCATCGACCGGCCGGTGTTCGCCGCGGTCATCTCCATCGTCATCATCCTTGCCGGCCTGGCGGCGATGCGCGCGCTGCCCATCGCCCAGTACCCGCAGATCCTGCCGCCGCAGGTGTCGGTGTCGGCCAGCTACCCGGGCGCCAGCGCCCAGGTCATCGCCGAGACCGTGGCCGCGCCGCTGGAGCAGCAGATCAACGGCGTCGAGGGCATGATCTACCAGCTGTCCAACTCGGCCAGCAGCGGCAGCATGAGCCTGTCGGTGTACTTCGAGGTGGGCCGCGACCCCGACCAGGCCACCATCGACGTCAACAACCGGGTGCAGGCCGCCCTGGCCAAGCTTCCGGAGGAGGTGCGCCGGCAGGGCGTGAAGGTGGAGAAGAAGTCCTCGGACATCCTCCAGGTGGTCACCCTGTTCTCGCCGGACAACTCCAAGGACCCGGTGTTCATCTCCAACTACGCGCTGATCAACGTCATCGACGAACTCAAGCGCCTGCCGGGGGTGGGCGACGTCAGCCAGTTCGGTTCGAAGAACTACTCCATGCGCATCTGGCTGCGCCCGGACAAGCTGGCGCAGTACGACCTGACGCCGACCGACGTGGTCAACGCCATCCGCGAGCAGAACTCGCAGTTCGCCGCCGGCAGCTTCGGCCAGCAGCCGCTGCAGACGCCGCAGGACTTCACCTACACGGTGACCACCCAGGGCCGCTTCAAGGACCCCAAGGAGTTCGAGAGCGTGATCCTGCGCTCCGACGCCACCGGCGCCAGCCTGCGCCTGGGCGACGTGGCGCGCATCGAGCTGGGCGCCCAGGACTATTCCCTGGTGACCAGCCTCAACGGCCAGCAGAACGCCGCCTTCGGCGTCTACCTGCAGCCCGGCGCCAATGCCCTGGACACCGCCGAGGCGGTGCGCGCGACCATGGATCGCCTGGCCGAGCGCTTCCCCGAGGGCATCTCCTACAAGATCCCCTACGACACCACCAAGTTCGTGCAGATCTCCATCGACGAGGTGGTCAAGACCTTCTTCGAGGCGCTGCTGCTGGTGGTGCTGGTGGTCTTCGTGTTCCTGCAGAACTGGCGCGCCACGCTGATCCCGGTGCTGGCCATCCCGGTGTCGCTGGTCGGCACCTTCGCCGGCATGTACGCCCTGGGCTTCTCGATCAACCTGCTGACCCTGTTCGGCATGGTGCTGGCCATCGGCATCGTGGTCGACGACGCCATCGTGGTGATCGAGAACGTCGAGCGGGTGATGCGCACCAAGAAACTGAGTGCCCGCGAGGCGGCCATCGAGGCGATGGAGGAGGTCACCGGGCCCATCATCGCCATCGTCCTGGTGCTGTGCGCCGTGTTCGTCCCGGTCGGCTTCCTCGGCGGCCTGGCCGGCGAGATGTACAAGCAGTTCGCGATCACCATCGCGGTGTCGGTGGTGATCTCCGGCATAGTCGCCCTGACCCTGTCGCCGGCGCTCTGCGCGCTGATGCTCAAGCCCGACCACAGCGAGCCGGCGGCGCCGTTCCGCGCCTTCAATCGCCTGTTCGACAAGCTGACCGATGCCTATGGCGCCGGCGTGGCCTTCTTCCTCAAGCGCTCGCTGGTCGGCCTGCTGCTGTTCGGTGGCATGATCCTCCTCACCGTCGGGCTGTTCGGCCGGGTGCCGGGCTCGCTGGTGCCGGACGAGGACCAGGGCTACGTGATCAACGCCTACTTCCTGCCGCCGGCGGCCTCGGTGAACCGCACCGACGCGCTGACCAGCGACTTCACCCGGCAGCTGATGCAGCACCCGGCGGTGGAGGACGTGGTGACCTTCGCCGGCTTCGACGTGCTGACCTTCGGCCAGCGCAGCAACGCCGGGGTGAGCTTCGTGCCGCTCAAGGACTGGTCCGAGCGCACCACGCCGGAGCTGGACGCGCGCAACCTGACCCGCGAGTTCATGGGCATGGGCCTGTCCGAGAAGGACGGCCTGGTGATGAGCTTCAACCCGCCGCCGATCACCGGCATGAGCACCACCGGCGGCTTCGAGGGCTATATCCAGGACCGCAGCGGCGGCAGCGTCGAGCAGCTCGGCGCCAAGGTCCAGGCCTTCGTCGCGGCGGCCCGGCAGCGCCCGGAACTGGCCGGGGTGCAGAGCACCTTCAGCGCCAACGTGCCGCAGTACTACATCGACCTCGACCGCACCAAGGCGCGCGCCCTGGGCGTGTCGATCAGCGATGTGTTCACCGCCATGCAGTCGACCTTCGGCAGCTACTACGTCAACGACTTCACCCTGTACGGCCGCACCTGGCAGGTCAGCCTGCAGTCGGAGTCGGAGTTCCGCCGCAAGCCCGAGGACCTGTCGCAGGTCTACGTGCGTGCCAGCGGCGGCGACCTGGTGCCGCTGACCAGCCTGATCAAGGTCAACCGCATCCTCGGCCCGGACACCTACGCGCGCTTCAACGTCTACCCCTCGGCCAAGTTCCTCGGCGGCCCGGCCCCGGGCTACAGCTCGGGCCAGGCGCTGGCGGCGATCCAGGCAGTGGCCGACGAGGTACTCGGCAGCGACTACACGGTCGGCTGGACCGGCTCGGCCTACCAGGAGCTGGCCACCCAGGGCTCCGGCAGCACGGCATTCATCTTCGGCCTGATCATGGTGTTCCTGATTCTCGCCGCCCAGTACGAGCGCTGGACCCTGCCGCTGGCAGTGGTCACCGCGGTGCCCTTCGCGGTGTTCGGCGCGATCCTCGCCGTGTGGCTGCGCGGCATCCAGAACGACGTGTACTTCCAGGTCGGCCTGGTCACGCTGATCGGCCTGGCGGCGAAGAACGCCATCCTCATCGTCGAGTTCGCCGTGCTGCTGCGCGCCGAGGGCAAGAGCATCTTCGACTCCGCCTTCGAGGCGGCCAAGCTGCGCTTCCGTCCGATCGTGATGACCTCGCTGGCCTTCATCCTCGGCTGCGTGCCGCTGGCCATCAGCAGCGGCGCCGGCTCGGCCAGCCGCCACTCGATCGGCACCGGGGTGATCGGCGGCATGCTCGCCGCCACCCTGCTGGCGACCTTCCTGATCCCGATGTTCTACCTGCTGGTGGAGTCGCTGGCGGACAGGCTGGGGCGCAAGAAGAAGGCCGTGGCCACGGAGCCGCACTGACTCAGGCGGCAGCGACTGGGTTGCAGTTCGCTCCCGCGGATTCGTTCACTGGGCGCCCTTGTGGCGCCCGATGTTTTGGATAACCCATGAACCTTCGCATCCTGCTGATCCTCGGCAGCCTCAGCGCCTTCGGGCCCATGGCCATCGACTTCTACCTGCCCAGCTTCCCGACCCTGGCGCGGGTGTTCGGCACCGATGTCGAGCATGTGCAGCTGTCGCTGGCTTCCTACTTCGCCGGCACCGCCCTGGGTCAGCTGGTCTACGGCCCGCTGGCCGACCGCTTCGGCCGGCGCCGGCCGCTGCTGGTCGGGCTGGTGCTGTTCACCCTGGCCTCGCTGGCCTGCGCCCTGGCGCAGAGCCTGGAGTGGCTGATCGTCGCGCGCTTCGTCCAGGCCCTCGGCGGCTGCGCCGGCATGGTCATCTCCCGTGCGGTGGTGCGCGACCTGTGTGACCCGCTGGCCTCGGCCAAGGTGTTCTCCAAGCTGATGCTGGTGATGGGCGTGGCGCCGATCCTCGCGCCGCTGGGCGGCGGCCTGCTGCTACAGCTGTTCGGCTGGCAGTCGATCTTCCACGGCCTGATGCTGTTCAGCGCCCTGTGCCTGCTGGCGGTGCTGCTGTGGCTGCCGGAGACCCAGCCGGCCGGGCTGGCGCGCCCGCCTCTGTCGGGGGCGCTGCGCCGCTACCTGGCGTTGCTCGGCGACCGCCTGCTGATCGGCCACGGCCTGACCGGCGGGGTGGCGATGGCCGGCATGTTCGCCTATATCTCCGGTTCGCCCTTCGTCTTCATCGAGCTTTATGGGGTGTCGGCGGACAACTACGGCTGGCTGTTCGGCGCCAACGCCGCCGGCTTCATCCTCGCCGCCCAGCTCAATGGCTGGCTGCTGCGCCACCACGGCCCGGGGCACTGGCTCAAACGCACCGTATGGGTCTACTGCGCGGCGACCCTGGCGCTGCTGGCGGTGGCCATGGCCCAGCCGGCGCAGCTGTGGCCGCTGCTGATTCCGCTGTTCATCTCCACCGCCAGCCTGTCCTGCGTGCTGCCCAACGCCACCGCCTGCGCCATGGCCGGGCAGGGTGCCCATGCCGGCAGCGCCTCGGCGCTGATCGGTTCGCTGCAGTTCGTGGTGGCGGCGCTGGCCTCGGCCGCGGTCGGCACCCTGCACGACGGCACGGCACGGCCCATGGCCCTGGTCATCGCCGTCTGCGGCCTGCTGACGGTGACCCTGGCGCTGTTCACCGCGCGCCATGCGCGCCGCTTGGCGCTGGAGTTCTGAGGCTCAGGCCGCGGCCTGTTCGCGCTCTTCCACCTCGGCGCCGTCCAGCGTCTGCTGCACCGCGCGCTGTGCCTGGCGGGCCAGGGCGTTGCGCTCTTGGCCGGTGCTGGCGATGGGGGGCAGCAGGTGGATCTCGACCTGCGCCTTGTCGCTGCGCAGCAGGCGCAGCAGGTGCGAGAGCAGGTCGTCGTCGCCGATGAAGGGGGCGATGGGGTCGGGCTCGCCGTCGCGCAGGTAGCGGATCGCCACCGGCTGCAGCGGCACGCCGGCCTCGATCGCCCCGGTCAGCAGGCGGCCATGGAAGGTGCGCACCTGGCGGCCGTCGGTGGTGGTGCCCTCGGGGAAGATCAGCAGCTGGCGCCCGGCCTGCAGGTGGCGGTGCAGCTGGCGCGCCAGCAGCGCGCTGTCCCCGGAGCCGCGGCGGATGAACAGGGTGCCGGCCTTGTGCGCCAGCCAGCCGGCCAGCGGCCAGGTGCGCACCTCGGCCTTGGACAGGAAGGACAGCGGCAGCAGCTGGCCGAGCAGCGGGATGTCGGTCCACGACACATGGTTGCCGACCCACAGGTGCGGGCCGCTGGGCAGCTCGCCCTGCACCTCGACGGCGAAGGGCAGGGCGCCGCCGAGGCGGGCGAGGAACCAGCGCGTCAGACGCTGGCGCAGGCCCATCAGGTCGTGGCGGCGCAGGCGCTCGGCCAGGGCTACGCCACCGGCCAGCAGCAGGCCCAACAGCAGCACCGCCGTCAGCCGGGCCAGGCGCAACCACAGGCGCAGCTGCTTCATACCGCGGCCTTGAAGTGGCGGGCATAGCGCGGGCACAGCTCGTCGCGCTTGAGCAGGATGAACACGTCGGCCACCTGGAAGTCCGGGTCCCAGCAGGGCTCGCCACACACCTTGGCGCCCAGGCGCATGTAGGCCTTGAGCAGCGGCGGCATCTCGGCGATCACGTTGCCCGGGACCTCCAGTGCCGGCAGCGGCGTGCGCGGCTCGGCGCGCAGGTGCTCGGTACACAGGTAGCGCTCGCGCAGGCGCTGCATGATGGCCTGGGCCTGGATGCCGCCGTCCTGCATGGGGATGCTGGCGCAGCCCATCAGGTAGCGGTAGCCGCCCTCGTTGAGCACCTCGGCCAGCTCGCTCCACAGCACGGCGATGGTGCCGCCGTTGCGGTAGGCCGGATCGACGCAGGTGCGACCGATCTCCAGCACCGGCCCCTCGAGGTGGGCCAGGCCGTGCAGGCTGAACTCCTCCTCGCTGTAGAAGCGCCCCAGGCTGGCGGCGGCCTGGTGGTCGAGCAGGCGGGTGGTGGCCACCAGGCGGCCGCTGCTCAGGTCGCGCACGCCGATGTGGCGGCAGTGCGGGTCGAAGTCATCCATGTCCAGGCCCAGTTCGGCCCCTTGCAACTTGGCATCGAATTCGCTGCTGAACACGGCGAAGCGCAGGCTCTGGGCCTCGCGCAGCGCGTCCGGGCCGATCAGGCGTTCGGCTTGCAGGCGGCGTTCGGCAGTGGTGTCGCGGGCGATGCGGGTCATCGATTAGCCTCCATAAGCCAGCCTGCGGTGGGTTGCGGCCGGTCGATGTTGTTGGGCAAGCTCAGGCTAGGAACACCCGGTGTCACCTCCATGAAGCTTTGGTGATGCTTGCGTGACAGACGACGAGGACTCTGCGATGCCCTGGCAATCCCTGCTGGAAACCCGTGACCGCCTGCCGGCGACGAACCTGGACGACTGGTACGCCGCGCTGCTGGAACGCGCCGGCGACACCACACCCTTCGCCCTGGCCGTGCTCGGCGGGCGCCTGGCCGCCACGCCCGGCCTGGCTTTCCTGGCCGGCTACCAGGGCGCCCTGCGTGCGCTGTGGCCGGCGGCGCCGCGCAGCCTGGGCGCGCTGTGCGTGACCGAGAACAGGAGCACCCGCCCGGCGGACCTGCACACCCGCCTGAGCGGCCTGCACCTGTCCGGGCGCAAGGACTTCGTCACCGCCGCCGAGGCCGCCGACTGGCTGCTGGTGGCCGCGCGGGTGGAGGAGCAGGGCGCGCCGCGCCTGGCCCTGGGCGTGGTACGCAGCGGCACGCCGGGCTCGCGCATCGAGCCGCTGCCGGCGCTGCCACTGATGCCGGACATCGGCCACGCCCGCCTGCACCTGGACAACGCCCTGTGCGAGCTGCTGCCGGGCGACGGCTGGGACAGTTACGTGAAACCCTTCCGCAGCCTCGAGGACCTGCACGTGCTGGCTGCGCTGAGCGCCTGGCTGTATGGCGTCGGCCAGGACGGCGGCTGGCCGCAGGAGCTGCGCCTACGCCTGCTCGGCCTGCTGGCCGGCTGCGCCGAGGTGGCTCGCCACGGCGCCAGCGAGCCGGCCACCCATCTGCTGCTGGCCGGTCTGTTCGCCCAGTTCCAGGCCCTGCGCACGGAGCTGGACGCGGCCATCGCCGCCGGACCGCAGCCCTGGGCGGCGCTGTGGGCGCGTGATCGCAACCTGCTGGAGGTGGCCGGCGCGGCGCGGGCCAAGCGCCTGGAGAAGGCCCTGGCCGCGTTTGGCTAGGGCAACTCGGCCCGGTTTGATCCAGGTCAGTACCCCGATTCCGGGCCACCCCTAAGCTCGCCTCGCTTTTTTCCTGCGAGGTTTCCATGCGCCGCGAGCCCATCGTGCTGTTCGACAACGGCACCCACCAATGCCTGATGTTCGATGACCTGGTCAGCGGCGAGGGCGTGCAGTCCAACCAGTTCCTCATCGTCGACCACGACCAGTACCTGCTGCTCGACCCGGGCGGCGACCTGACCTACACGCCGCTGTCGCTGGAGCTGTCCAAGCACATCCCGGTGCAGGCGCTGACCTACATCTTCGCCTCGCACCAGGACCCGGACATCATCGCCTCGCTGGACAAGTGGCTGCTGCACACCCGTGCCCGGGTGATCTGCTCCAAGCTGTGGGCGCGCTTCCTGCCGCACCTCACGGCCAACTACCTGGCCCTGAGCCACGGCATCTGCACCTACGACCGCATCATCGCGCTGCCGGATCGCGGCCAGTCGATCCCGCTCGGCGAGTGCCAGCTCAAGGCGGTGCCGGCGCACTTCCTGCATTCGGTGGGCAACTTCCAGCTGTACGACCCGGTCAGCAGGATCCTGTTCTCCGGCGACATGGGCGCCTCGCTGGTGGACGACGCCAGCCCGGTGGTCGACTTCGTCAACCACATCCCCAACATGGCCGGCTTCCACCGTCGCTACATGGCCAGCAACAAGGCCTGCCGCTTCTGGGCGCAGATGGTGCGCGAGATGGACGTGGCCATGATAGTGCCGCAGCACGGCCGGCCCTTCGTCGGCCCGGCCATGATCGAGGCCTTCCTCGACTGGGTCGAGCAGCTGGATTGCGGCCTCGACCTGCTGACCCAGCAGGACTATCGCCTGCCGGACTGATTCGTCCGCCACATCGGCGCGATCGGCGCTATTGCCGGTCACGCCAGCCATGCTAGCGTCGGCTCTACTTCATCACTGCGAGCTAGCCCGATGCCGCGTCGAATCCTCCTGGCCGCCGGCCTGCTGCTGAGTGCCGGCCCCCTGGCCGCCGAGACCTGGCCGATTCCCGAGTGGCGCAGCCAGCCGGCGGCCGTCACGCCCGCCGTGCAGGCGCTGGATGACTATGCCTTTCCCGCCCGCGACGATGTCACGCGCAAGGGCGTGCGCAGCGATGCGCTGCTGGTGGTCAAGGACGGCGTGATCGTCCACGAACGCTATGCCGCGCCGACCACGGCGCAGACCCCGCATCTGACCTGGTCGATGAGCAAGAGCCTGTTCGCCAGCGTGCTCGGCGTGGCCTACGGCGAGGGGCGCTTCAAGCTGGACGACGCGGTGGCCAGGCACTACCCGCCGTTCGCCGCCCATCCCGAGGTGAAGATCGGCCACCTGCTCAACTGGGCCTCCGGCCTGGACTGGCAGGAAGACTACGAATACGCCCCGCTGAGATCCTCGGTGGTGGCCATGCTCTATACCCGTGGCCGTGGCGACATGGCCGCCTTCACCGCCGAACATGCCGCGGCTGCGGCGCCGGGTACGCGCTTCTCCTATTCCAGCGGCGACAGCAACGTGCTGGGCGCCAGTCTCAAGGCCATGGTCGGCGAGCCGGCCTACGCCGACTATCCCTGGGCCGCGCTGTTCGAGCCGCTGGGCATCACTTCGGCGGTCTGGGAGCGCGATGCCAGCGGCACCTTCGTCGCCTCCTCCTATGCCTACCTGAGCGCCCGCGACCTGGCCCGGGTCGGCCTGCTGATGCAGCGCGACGGCCGCTGGGGCGAGCGCCAGCTGCTGCCGCAGAGCTGGGTGGTGTTCAACCGCACGCCTTTCGCCAACTACCAGCCGGACCCCGAGGACCCGCGCCGCGCGGTGCCGGGCGGGCAGTGGTGGTTGAATGCGCCGGTGGCGGGGGCGCCACTGCCCTGGCCGGAGGCGCCGGAGGATGCCTTTGCCGCGCTCGGCCACTGGGGCCAGGCGCTCTACGTGTTGCCCTCGCGCAACCTGGTGGTGGTGCGTTACGCCGATGACCGTGATGGCAGCTTCAGCGACAACGAGCTGCTCAAGCGCGTGCTGGCCGCCTATGGAGAACAGCCATGATTCGCCGTCGTCCGATCCTCTCGGTCTTCCTCGCCCTGCTCGCCGGCCTGATCCTGCTGGCCTGGAGCAACCGCGCGCACCTGGCCGCCTTCCCCGGCATCCTGCCGGCCTACTCGGCCAAGGAGTACTGCTCCTGCCGCTATGTCACCGGTAATCCGGCCGAGTATTGCAGCGGCTATGTCGCGCAGTATGTGCCGCTGGGTGAGCTGCACGACGATGAGGCGAACAAGCGGGTGACCGCGTCCGGCCTGGGCGAGACCCGCATGGCGCTATGGCGCGACGCGCGCAGCGGCTGCGTGCTGATGCCGGACGAGCACGCCCTGCCGCACTGAGGCGGGTTTGGCAAGGGCGGCGCGGGCCGCTATCGTTGCGCTCAAACCGCCCTGCAAGTGAATCCATGCGCAAGCTCTACATCGCCTTTCTCGCCGCCTGCCTGGCCCTGCCAGCGCAGGCCGACTGGTACCTGGACAACGAGTCCTCGCGGCTGTCGTTCATCTCCACCAAGGCCGGCAACCTCTCCGAGGTGCACCGCTTCCTCACCCTGCACGGCAGGATCGACGCTAAGGGCGCGGCGCGCCTGCGCATCGAGCTGGACTCCCTGAGCACCGGCATCCCGGTGCGCGACGAGCGCCTGCGCAGCCTGCTGTTCGACGTCGCGCGCTTTCCCGATGCCCTGGTCATGGCCCAGCTCGAGCTGGCGCCGATCACCGACCTCGCCCCCGGTGCGCAGCTGGAGCTGCGCCTGCCGATCCAAGTGGAGATCCGCGGGCGCAAGCACGGCTACATGGCCGAGCTGCTGGCCACCCGCCTGGACGACCGGCGCTTCCAGGTGGTGACCCTGGCGCCGCTGGTGCTGCACGCCGAGCACTTCGGCCTGGAGCCGGGCATCGAGGCGTTGCGCCAGGTGGCCAGGTTGTCCTCCATCAGCCTGTCGGTGCCGGTCGGCGCAGTGATGATCTTCACCGCGCGATGAGTGGCGCCATCTTCCCCTGGCGGTCGGGCAACCGCTTCGAGCTGCTGGTGGACGGCCCGGCCTTCTTCTCCGCCATGCTGGCGGACATCGCCGCGGCGCGGCAGTGCGTGCTGCTGGAACTGTACCTGGCCGAGGATGGCCAGTGCGCCGAGGCACTGGTGCAGGCGCTGTGCGCGGCGGCGCGGCGCGGCGTGCAGGTGAGCTGCCTGTTCGACGACTTCGGCTGCCTGGGCCTGGGGCGCGCCCTGCGCGAGCGCCTGCAGGCCGCCGGGGTGCTGCTGCGCTTCTACAACCCGCTGCGCTGGCGCCGTGGCCTGCGCAACCTGTACCGCGATCATCGCAAGATCCTGCTGGTGGACGAGGCCTGCGCCTATGTCGGCGGCACCGGCGCCACCGACCAGTTCTGGCGGCCGCTGTCCGGGCAGAGCGACTGGCACGAGGTGATGGTGCGCATCGAGGGGCCGCTGGTGGCGCACTGGCGGCTGCTGTTCGAGGTACAGTGGCTGGCCTGCGAGGGGCGCAGCCCCTGGGCGCCCGGCCATGCCCCCGGCCTGGCCTATCTGCCGCCCTACCCGCCACAGGGGCAGGGCATGGGCCGGGTGGCTTATGCCGACGCGCGCCAGCACCGCGACATCGTCCACTCGCTGCTGCGCAGCCTTGGCCAGGCCAAGCGCCGGGTGTGGCTGGCCACGCCCTATTTCCTGCCCAACCGCAAGGTCCGCCGCCAGCTGGTGCGTGCCGCCGCCCGTGGCGTGGAGGTGCGCCTGCTGCTGACCGGGCGCAACACCGACCATCCGCCGGTGCGCTACGCCGGCCAGCGCTACTACCCCAAGCTGCTGCGCGCCGGGGTGCGCATCTTCGAGTACCAGCCGCGCTTCCTGCACCTGAAGATGGTGCTGGTGGACGACTGGGTGAGCATCGGCTCGTGCAACTTCGACCACTGGAACCTGCGCTTCAACCTGGATGCCAACCTGGAGGCGCTGGACCCGCAGCTGACCCAGGCGGTTGCCGAATCCTTCATCGCCGACTTCGCTGCCAGTCGCGAGGTGACCCTGGAGGACTGGCAGCGCCGGCCGCTGCTCAGTCGCCTGCGCCAGCGCCTATGGGGCTGGCTGGACCGGGTGGTGGTGAACCTGCTCGACCGCCGGCGCTGAGGCTTACCAGCCGGGCACACCGCTCATGTCCGGCAGCTTGTGGGCGATGCCCTTGTGGCAGTCGATGCAGGTGGCCTGGCCGCTGCCCAGGGCGGTGGAGTGCATCTGCCGCGCCCGCGGGCTCTGTCGGGTGAAGTCCATGAAGTCGAAGCCGTGGCAGTTGCGGCACTCCAGCGAGTCGTTGGCCTTGAGCCGGGCCCATTCGTGTTCGGCCAGTTCGCGGCGCTTGGCGAGGAACTTGTCGCGGGTGTTGATGGTGCCGAAGATCTTGCCCCAGACCTCCTTGGAGGCCTGCATCTTGCGCGCGATCTTGTCCGTCCACTGGTGCGGCACGTGGCAGTCCGGGCAGGTGGCGCGCACCCCGGAGCGGTTGCTGTAATGGATGGTGTCCTTCAGCTCGACGTAGACGTTGCTCTCCATCTCGTGGCAGGAGATGCAGAACTGCTCGGTGTTGGTCGCCTCCAGCGCCGTGTTGAAGCCGCCCCAGAAGACGATGCCGGCGATGAAGCCGCCGAGGGTGAGGAAGCCCAGGCTGTAGTGCACGCTGGGCCGGCGCAGGGTGCCCCAGTAGTCGCGGAGCAGGGCGAGCATGGCTTTCATGGGCACCTCACGGGGTCTGGCCGGCGCGCTGCACTTCGTCCTGCAGCAGCTGGTCGATGGTGCGGAAGTCGTTCTCCACCAGCGGCTTCACGTCCTGCTGCGGCACGTGGCACTGGGTGCAGAAGTAGCGCCGTGGCGACACCGCGGCCAGGGGCTGGCCGTCGCGGTCCATGTAGTGGGTGATGCTGATCATCGGCGCCTGGGCCTTGGCGCTGCTGCTGCGGCTGTGGCAGGCCATGCACTTGTTGCCGTTGACGTCCACCTGGTAGCCGCGGATGGCGTGGGGGATGGTCGGCGGCTGCTCGGGGTAGTTGCGTTCGCGCCTGAGGTCCTTGTTCTCGTCCTCGCCCAGGGGCGGCGCGGGCAGCTCCTGGCTGAGCGTGCCGCCGGGGCGGCGGCCATCGGGAGCGGGGGCATCCAGCGGGTAGTCGGCGGCCTGGGCGAGGCTCGCCAGGCATACCAGCAGCAGGGGCAGGCTTCTCATGATCGGGCTCCTCAGGCCAGGCTTACCAGTTCGATGCGCACCGCGCACTTCTTGTAGTCGGTCTGCTTGGAGATGGGGTCGGTGGCGTCCAGGGTGACCTTGTTGATCAGCTTGTTGGCGTCGAAGAAGGGCACGAACACCAGGCCGCGCGGCGGTTTGTTGCGCCCGCGGGTCTCGATGCGCGCGCGCATCTCGCCGCGCCGGCTGATCACCCGCACCTCGCTGCCGCGCCGCGCCTTGAGGTCGCGGGCGTCGTCCGGGTGCATGTAGACCAGGGCATCGGGGACCGAGCGGTGCAGCTCGTCGACGCGCTGGGTCATGCTGCCGGTGTGCCAGTGCTCGAGGACCCGGCCGGTGCTGAGCCAGAACGGGAAGTCCGCATCCGGGCTCTCGGCCGGCGGCTCGTAGGGCAGGGCGAAGATGATCGCCTTCTTGTCCGGGTAGCCATAGAACTGCACGCCGCTGCCTTTCTCCACGTAGGGGTCGTGACCCTCGCGATAGCGCCAGCGGGTTTCCTGGCCGTCCACCACCGGCCAGCGCAGGCCGCGCGCCTGGTGATAGGCGTCGAAGGGCGCCAGGTCGTGGCCGTGGCCGCGGCCGAACTGCGCGTATTCCTCGAACAGGCCCTTCTGCAGGTAGAAGCCGAAGGCCTTGGCCTCGTCGTTGGCATAGCCCTCGGCCACCTCGCTGGCCGGGTAGCGGTCGACCTGGCCGTTGCGGAACAGCACCTCGTACAGGGTCTTGCCCTTGTACTGCGGTGCCTGGGCCAGCAGCTCGGCCGGCCAGACCTCGTCGGTGGTGAAGAGTTTGGAGAATTCCACCAGTTGCCAGAGGTCGGAGCGGGCCTCGCCGGGGGCTTCGACCAGCTGGTGCCAGAACTGGGTGCGGCGCTCGGCGTTGCCATAGGCGCCTTCCTTCTCCACCCACATGGCGCTGGGCAGGATCAGGTCGGCGGCCTGGGCCGAGACGGTGGGGTAGACGTCGGAGACGATGACGAAGGCCTCCGGGTTGCGCCAGCCCGGCAGCACCTCCTGCATGATGTTGGGGCCGGCCTGCATGTTGTTGCACGCCTGGGTCCAGTACACCTTGAGCACGCCGTCCTTGAGCATGCGGCTCTGCTGCACGGCGTGGAAGCCGGGCTTCTCCTGGATGGTGCCGGCGGGCAGCTTCCAGATCTTCTCGGCCGTGGCGCGATGCTTGGGGTTGGCCACCAGCATGTCCGCCGGCAGGCGGTGGGAGAAGGTGCCGACCTCGCGCGCGGTGCCACAGGCCGAGGGCTGGCCGGTGAGCGAGAAGGGGCTGTTGCCCGGTTCGCTGATCTTCCCGGTGAGCAGGTGGATGTTGTAGATCAGGTTGTTGGCCCAGACGCCGCGGGTGTGCTGGTTGAAGCCCATGGTCCAGAACGACATGACCTTGCGCTTGGGGTCGGCGTAGAGCTCGGCCAGGGCCTTGAGGCGTTCGGCCGGCACCCCGGACTCCTCGGCGGCGCGTTCCAGGCTGTAGGGTTTGACGAAGGCGGCGAACTGCTCGAAGGAGATGTCGCTCCAGGTGTTGGCGTTGGCCGCATTCTTCGCCTTCTGCTCCAGCGGGTCGGTGGGGCGCAGGCCGTAGCCGATGTCGTCGGCGCCCTTGGCGAAGCGGGTGTGGCGTTTGACGAAGTCCTGGTTCACCGCGCCGCTCTGGATGATGTGGTTGGCGATGTAGTTGAGGATGATCAGGTCGGTCTGCGGCTTGAACACCATGGGGATGTCGGCCAGGTCGAAGCTGCGGTGCTCGAAGGTTGACAGCACCGCCACCTTGACGTGCGGCTGGCTGAGGCGGCGGTCGGTGACCCGGCTCCACAGGATCGGGTGCATCTCGGCCATGTTCGAACCCCACAGCACGAAGCTGTCGGTGGCCTCGATGTCGTCGTAGCAGCCCATCGGCTCGTCCATGCCGAAGCTGCGCATGAAGCCCATCACCGCCGAGGCCATGCAGTGGCGGGCGTTGGGGTCGATGTTGTTGCAGCGCAGGCCGGCCTTCATCAGCTTGTTCGCCGCATAGCCTTCCCAGATGGTCCACTGGCCGGAGCCGAACATGCCGACGGCTTCGGGGCCGTGGGCCTTGAGCGCGGCCTTGGTCTTCTCGGCCATGATGGCGAAGGCCTGTTCCCAGCTCACCGGCTGGAACTCGCCCTGCTTGTCGTACTGGCCGTTCTTCATGCGCAGCAGTGGCTGGGTCAGGCGGTCGCGGCCGTACATGATCTTCGACAGGAAGTAGCCCTTGACGCAGTTCAGGCCGCGGTTGACCTCGGCCTTGATGTCGCCGTGGGTGGCCACCACGCGACCGTTCTTGGTCGCCACCATGACGCTGCAGCCGGTGCCGCAGAAGCGGCAGGGCGCCTTGTTCCAGTCCAGTGCGGTGAGGTCGGCGTCGGTCAGCAGGTTGCTCGCGCTGGTGGCGAGCGGCAGGCCGGCGGCGGCTGCGGCGATGGCGGCGGCCTGGGCCTTGGCGAATTCTCGGCGGGTCAGCTTCATCGGGCGTCTCCTTGCGGGTCGAGGAGTTCGTGATAGATCAGCGCGGCGTTCAGCACGCCGGGCAGGCCGCCGATCTGTTCCAGGCGCTGGAGGATCTGCTGTTCGTGCTCGGCCTCGAGCACCACCACCAGCTTGCCCTGGGGGCTTTCCTGGTGCAGTTCCAGGCCGGGCAGCAGGCGCAGGTTGGCCTTCACCGCGGCGAGCAACTCGGGGCGGGCGTGCACCAGCAGGCTGGCGATATGCAGGGCGTCGTCCATGATCTGGGCCCTCAACCGGGCGGTCCCGGCGGGCCGGTGAAGATCTGCAGGATCCAGACGAGGAAGCCGTAGCCGCCGACTATGGCGACCGAGAGGAGGGGGAACAGGCAGACCACCAGGAACAGGAACAGCCGGGTTTCCTTGGCCTTGGACGTCGGGGTGGTGGAAGGGCTGGGCATGCCGCACATCTCCATGGAGCGGATGCCAGCAGCTTAGACCCTGATTTTCGTATGGGCAAAACGCCTCAGCGGCACAGCACTACCATGCTGCGGCTGGAGAAGCCGGCCGGATTGAGGCCGAAGAGGAAGTCGGCGGGGTCGTCCTCGCCGCTGTCGCTGCCGGCCTTGGCCAGCACCTTGTAGCCCTTGCTGCCGCAGGCGCGGCCGGCCTTCTCCTCGCACTGCTGCCAGCTGGACGTCAGTCCGGAGCAGTTGATGTTGAGGCCCTTGCGGCCCTTCTTCTCGTAGGTCGTGGCGGTTGCGGCACAGCCGGCGCAGAGCGCCAGCGTCATGGTCAGCAGCACAAGCCTGTTCATTTCATACCCCAGCGGGCTTGCCTGTTTTCGGCGGCATGGCCGCCCCCCTTGCAATGCTCTCGGCGGTGACGCAGCTCTTGGCTTCGAATCGCTGCTTGCACCATGGTCGTGCCGAGGCCGTCGACAAATAGCACAAAGCCCGAGGCAGACGCGAGACAAAAAGATGTCGGCAAGGCTACAGGTTTTTGCCGCTCGTTCGTCTTAATGGCAAAGAGCAGATGCGCGAACGCACAGGGAGAGTGACATGAGGGGTGAGCGGCGCCAGGAACTCAAGGCCATGCTGCAGGGCGCCGGGCTCAAGGGCAGCCTGGTGCGCCTGAAGGTGCTGGAGGTGTTGCACGATAGCGAGCGCAGCCTGCGCTCGCGGGAGCTGTACGAGCGCCTGTGGCTGGCCGAGGAGCAGATTTCCATCCTCACCGTGCGCCAGGTGCTCGGCCGCCTGTGCAGCTGTGGCCTGGTGCAGCGCGATGAGCGGGGACAGTACCGGCTGCAGGCCGGGGGCCGGCCGACAGGCGCCGCCGGCGGCTGAGCGCCAGGGTCCTTCGGCAGACGCGCTCACTCAGCTTTCGATCAGCACCTGCTCGGGCTGCTGCTGCGCCTCCTGCCGGGGCTGTTCCGGCTCGGGTTGCGGCTTGTCCTGGTCTTGGTCCAGCCACTGGCGAGTGCTTTCCTGGGCCTGGTCGACCTGCTCGTTGAGCTGCTCGAGGGTCTCGCCCAGGCTCTCGCGAGCCTGTTCCACGGCGGCTTCCTCGACCTTCTTGGCCAGGTTCTGGGCGGCCTGCTCGGCGCTGTCGCAGCCGGCCAGGGCGAACAGGCCGAGGCCGAACAGCAGGGGTTTGATGACGGGCATGGCGGTTCTCCTCTGCATCAGGATTCGAGCTTGTGGGCGCTCTGGTTGCGGGTCTTCCACAGCGACACCAGGACGCCACCGGCGAGCAGGCCGATGGTCACGCTGAGCGAGATCACCGAAGGTATCTTGCCGATGATGCCGACAAGGAAGATCTTGCTGCCGACGAACACCAGCACCAGGGCCAGGGCGTACTTCAGGTAGGCGAAGCGGTGGATCATCGCCGCCAGGGCGAAGTACAGGGCGCGCAGGCCGAGGATGGCGAAGATGTTCGAGGTGTAGACGATGAAGGGGTCCTGGGTGATGGCGAAGATCGCCGGCACGCTGTCCACGGCGAACACCAGGTCGGCGCACTCGATCAGGATCAGGGCGAGGAACAGCGGGGTGATCCACAGTACGCTCCTGCCGCTGGCGTCCGGCTGGCGCACGAAGAAGTTCTGCCCGTGCAGGCGGTCGGTGACCCGCAGGTGGTTGCGTAGCCACTTGATGAACCTGTTGTTGGCCAGGTCGGGTTGCTCGTCGATCTTGGAGAACAGCATCTTCACGCCGGTCAGCAGGAGGAAGGCGCCGAAGAAGTAGAGAATCCAGTCGAACTGGCTGATCAGGGCGGCGCCCAGGCCGATCATGATGGCGCGCAGCACGATCACGCCGAGAATGCCCCAGAACAGCACGCGGTGCTGGTACTGCCGAGGAATGGCGAGGAAGCTGAAGATCAGCGCCATGACGAACACGTTGTCCATCGACAGCGACTTCTCGATCAGGAAGCCGGTCAGGTAATCCATGCTGGCGTCGCCGCCTTTCTGGAAGAACACCCAGATGGAGAACAGCAGGCCCATGGAGATATAGCCGGCCGACAGCAGCAGGCTCTCCTTGACGCCGATCTCGTGGTTGTCGCGGTGGAGGACGCCGAGGTCGAAGGCCAGCAGGGCGATCACCACGGCGAAGAACGAGAGCCACAGCCAGGTGGCGGTGCCGAGCAGGTCGGCGAAGAGAAACGCTTCTAGGGCGGTCATGAGCCCCTCCTTGCAGTCGTAGTTGTACCAACTATGACTCCGACATGGCGGCTGCTAACCGTCAGAGGGGCCCGGCGTCACGCTGCGCAGGATAAGGCAATCGCCGTGCGGCTCAAGCCTCGGTTTTTTGCAAAGTGTTTAAGCGGCAGGCCTCGACCCGCCACCAGCTGGGCAGCAGCTGGCGGACCTCGCGGCGGGTGAAACGGTCGTCCAGCAGGTAGACCACGCCCTGATCCGACGTGGTGCGGATCACCCGGCCGGCGGCCTGCACCACCTTCTGCAGGCCGGGGAACAGGTAGGCGTAGTCGTGGCCGTTGCCGAACATCTGCTGCAGGCGCGCCTTGAGTTCCTCGTTGACCGGGTTGACCTGCGGCAGGCCCAGGGTGGCGATGAAGGCGCCGATCAACCTCTTGCCAGGCAGGTCGATGCCCTCGCCGAAGGCGCCGCCGAGCACGGCGAAGCCGATGCCGCGGGAGTGCTCGCCGAAACGCTCGAGGAAGGCTTGGCGTTCGGTTTCGTTCATGCTGCGCGACTGTGCCCAGACCGGGATGTCCGGATGCTCGTCGCGAAACTGCGCCAGCGCCTGTTCCAGGTAGGCGTAGCTGCCGAAGAAGGCCAGGTAGTTGCCCGGTTGCTCGCGGAACTGCCGCGCCATCAGGCGGCTGATCGGCGCCAGGCTGGCCGCGCGGTGCTGGTAGCGGGTGGACAGGTCGGCCAGCACCTGGACCTTGAGCTGTTCGGCGTGGAAGGGTGACTGCACTTCCAGCCACTGCACCTCGTGCGGCAGGCCGAGCAGGTCGGCATGGTAGTGGCCGGGACTCAGGGTGGCGGAGAACAGGGTGCAGCTGTGGGCGTTGGCGAAGCGCGCGGCGAGGAAGGGCGCCGGCACCAGGTTGCGCAGGCACAGGGTCGACAGGCGGTGCTGGCCACGGCCCGGGTGCAGGCTGATGTCGAACAGCGAGTGCGCGCCGAAGGACTCGGCCAGGCGGCAGAACAGTAGGGCGTCGAGGTAGAAGCGCAGCAGCGCGGCCTGGTTGCCCTCGGGCTGGTCGGTGAGGTGGTCGGTGATGGCGCTGACCGCCTTCTGCAGGGCGAGGATGAGCAGGTCCGGCAGGCTGGGATGGATCTGGTAGTCGACTTCCTGGTCGCGCTGCAGCTGGTTCCAGTGCCGGCTGACCCGCTCCAGCACGCCCTTGAGCCCGGGCGGGGCGACCTTGCGCAGGGCGTTGAACTCGGCCTGGTCCAGCTCGGCGCTGTACATGCCGCGCGCGCGGTCGATCAGGTTGTGCGCCTCGTCCACCAGCAGGGTGACCTTCCAGCCATTGAGCACGGTCAGCCCATGCAAGAGGGCGCTGATGTCGAAGTAGTAGTTGTAGTCGCCGACCACCACGTCGCTCCAGCGGCACAGCTCCTGGGCCAGGTAGTAGGGGCAGAGCTGGTGCGCCAGGGCGATCTCGCGCACCGCTTGCTGGTTCAGCCAGCGGCGCTGCAGGGCTTCGCCGCGGGCGGCCGGCAGGCGGTCGTAGAAGCCCCTGGCCAGGGGGCAGGACTCGCCGTGGCAGGCCTTGTCCGGGTGTTCGCAGGCCTTGTCGCGGGCCACCAGCTCCAGCACCCGCAACGGCATGTCGTCTTCCTGTTCGCGCAGGCGGGCCAGGGCGTCCAGCGCCAGGCGCCGGCCCGGGGTCTTGGCGGTGAGGAAGAACAGGCGGTCCAGGCCCTGCGCCGGGAAGGCCTTGAGCTGCGGGAACAGGGTGGCCAGGGTCTTGCCGATGCCGGTGGTGGCCTGGGCCAGCAGGTGCTCGCCGTCGCGGGCGGCGCGATACACCGCCTCGGCGAGCTGGCGCTGGCCCTGGCGGAAGCTCGGGTAGGGGAAGCGCAGGCGTTCCAGGGCCAGGTCGCGGGCGACCCGGTGAGCGCTTTCCCGCTCTGCGAAGGCGATGAAGCACGCGCACTGCGCCTCGAAGAAGGCGCGCAAATCCGCGGCGGCGAAGCGCTCGCGCAGCACCGTTTCCTTCTGCGACACGACGTTGAAGTACACCAGCGCCAGCTCGATCTCCTCCTGCCCGCGCTCGGCGCACAGCAGCCAGCCATAGACCTTGGCCTGGGCCCAGTGCAGCGCGCGGTGGTTGTCCGGGATGCGCGCCACGTCGCCGCGGTGGGTCTTGATCTCCTCCAGCAGGTTCTGCACCGGGTCGTAGCCGTCGGCGCGGCCGCTGATCAGCAGGCCCGCATGCTCGCCGGCCAGCGCCAACTCGGCGATATAGCCGGCACCACGCCGGCCGACCACTGTGGCATGGCCGGCCATGCCCTCGGCCGCGCTCGGCGCCGGGGTGAAGCGCAGGTCGAGGTCGCCGGCCTTGGCGGTGAACTCGCACAGCGCGCGCACGCCGACGGCGTAGCTCATGCGGCGCTCCAGCGCACGTAGCAGACGTCCACCGGCATGCCGTGGCGGGCGCAGAAGTCCAGCCAGCGCTTCTGGTTGTCCTGCAGGCGGTCGCCGGGGCCCTTGACCTCGATCATCCGGTAGCGCCGCTCGGCCGGCCAGAACTGGATCAGGTCCGGCATGCCGGCGCGGTTGGCGCGGATGTCGCCGAGCAGACGCTCGAACCAGGCGCGCAGGTGGTCCGCCGGCAGGCAGTGCAGGGCGGTCTCCAGCAAAGCGGGCGTCAGCACTTCCCAGTGTACGAAGGGCGAGACGATGCCCTGCTTGGCCGCGTAGGTGGCGCGGATCGCCGCGGCATGGCTGCCGTCGTCCAGCCTGGCCAGGCAGCGCTCGAACAGCGCGGCGCGGCGATGGCGAAAATCGGCGTCGAACAGGTCCGCCGGCCCGGCCTGGAAGGGGTGGAAGAAGGCGCCGGGCAGCGGGGCGAAGATCGCCTCCCAGCACAGCAGGCCGAACAGCCCGCAGACCAGGGTGTTCTCCACATAGAAGGCCGGCGCCTGCTTCTCATGCAGGTGCTGCTGCACCGCCCACTCCACGCTCAGACCATCGGGTTGCGGCAGCTCCAGCTCGATCACCCCGGCCTCGGCTGGTGGCCGCCGCGGGTTCCGGGGCAGGCCGAGCTGGCGCTGCAGGCGCGGCAGGGCGCGCTCCAGCGCCTGAACCTCGGCGGCGTTGCGCGGGGCCAGCAGGGCCGCGCTGGCCAGGTCATGGGCCTGCTGGAACTGGCCGAGCTTCTCCAGCACGCGGACCTGGCGCTGGCGGGCCTCGCCGTGTGTGCTGCCGGCGTATAGCGTGGCGGCCTGTGCCAGCTCGCCATCGCGCTCCAGCTGCTGGCCAAGGTGGAACAGCAGCCTGGCGTGGCGCCTCTGCAGGTGCGGGTTGTCGCTGGTGAACTCACCGAGCACGGCGAGCACTTCGGGGACGGGCAGGCCCGCCTCGAAAAGCTCGCGGCAACTATGCAGGTGCAGGTATTGCTCGATGTCGCGGCGGCGCCGAAAACCGCGAGCCTCGGCGTCTATGGCGACGCTCTCGTAGCGGTAGATGCCCAGCTCGGCGAGGACGAACTCGGACCAGTCCTGCGCCAGGTTGCCGAAGAACAGCAGGCGCAGGCGGTCGCACAGGGGGCCTGTGGTCAGGCTGTAGAGGCTCTCCAGCTGCGGGCACCAGCGGGCGAAGGACTGCGCCTGCGGGTAGAGCGGCAGCAGGAGCTGCAGCTGCTCGTCCTTCTTCAGTGCGCGACGTCCGGCGAGTTCGCCGAAACTGGCGAGTAGCTCGTCCTTGCGCAGCAGGGCGAAGACCTCGGCCAGGGTCAGCTCGGCATCCTCGCTCAGCCAGCCCAGCTGCAGCAGTGGCTCGGCCGCGGCGGCGATGTCGCCGATTTCCGCGTAGTTCAGCTTGCTGGCGCGAAAGTGCGGCCCCTTGCGCATCACCAGGCGCACCAGCAGCGCCTGGGACGGCTGTGCCAGCGCGGCGAACCCCTGCAGGAAGGCACGCTCCTCGGCGTCCAGCAGGTCGGCGTAGCGCTGCTCGATCCAGGCCAGCAGCGTGCGGAAGTTGTCGAGGTAGTAGAAGCTGGAGTCGAGCGGAGCGAGCATGGATGGCTTTTAACTGGTTTTTTATACAGTTAAAGAGTGCGCCATCCGTGAGGCGGGGGCAAGTCCGCGGCGACGGCCTGCAGAAACGAAGAGGCCCGCCAGTGGCGGGCCTCGACGGTGGGACTCAGGCGGCGGCCGAATGGCCGATCAGCATGCCGTGCTGCACCCAGAACTGACGGCCCTGGACGCGGATGGTGAAGGGGGCGCGGTTGACGATCTCGGCGCCATCCTGGAGTAGTCGATCGATATGCGCACGCAGTGCGAGAAACTGCCGTTGTTCCTTCATCGGCGGAGCTCCTGTGGGTGGAATGTGCGGCGAAGCATACATCCACTGTGATGAAGTCGACATAGTCGCGGTCGCATAAAACTGTGACTTGCATCACGTTGTGCTGGGCCATGGCCTTTGGCTTACAGCACAAATGCAAAGGCCCCGCGGATGCAGGGCCTTTGTAGAAGTTGGAGCGGGCGAAGGGAATCGAACCCTCGTCATGAGCTTGGGAAGCTCAGGTAATGCCATTATACGACGCCCGCGCAGGGCGACTTTTTACCAGAATCGTCTGCGCAGGTGAAGCGCGGTGGCGCTCAGCCGGCCAGGGCGTGGGGTTCCAGCTCCCGCTGCTGTGCCGGCGCTGGCGCCAGGAGGAAGGCCAGCAGGGCGTCGCGGGTCTGCAGCCAGGCGCCCTTGTGTTCCATGTCGAGGAAGTGGCCGGCCTGGGCGATGGTGCGGAACTCGCAGTGGCGCACGTACTGGGTGAACAGGCGGGCGTCCTGTGCCGTGGTGTATTCGTCCCACTCGCCGTTGACGAACAGCAGCGGTATCTCGATCTGCCCGGCGCAGCTGACGCAGGAGCGTCCGCCGTTGTTCAGCACGGTTTCCACATGGAAGCTCATCTGTTCGTACTCGTAGCGTTCCAGGCTGCTGACGTGGCGATGGTTGTAGCGCTTGAACAGCGAGGGCAGGTGCTTGCCGATGGTGCCGTTGAGCACCATGCCGATGCTCTCGCGGTCGCAGTCGCGCATGACCGCCAGGCCCGCGCGCAGGTAGCCGAGCATGGCGCCGTTGACCACCGGCGAGAAGGAGTTGATCACCGCGCGCTTGATCCGTGCCGGGCGGCGGGCCAGGGCCTGGAAAGTGGCGATGCCGCCCCAGGAGAAGGACAGCAGGTGGTCGCAGGCGAAGTGCTCGACCAACTCGAGCAGGATGTCGGCCTCGTCCTCGCGGCTGAGGAAGCGCTCGTGGCGATTGTGCTCACGCGACTGCCCGGCGTAGGGCAGGTCGAACAGCACCATGTTGAAATGCGGGTGCAGGTAGCGCAGCGTCTGCGCGAAGGAGGCGGTGGTCGACAGCGAGCCGTTGACCAGAATGATGGTCCCCGCCGCGGCGCTGGTGCGATAGAACTCCGTGTAAACCCGGTATTGCCCCTGGATATCCAGCACGGCGGTTTCTGCTTTCATGGTCATGCCCCCGACATCGGCGTTGCGGACGCGCAGCGGAATACCGAGGCTGCGCGAGCTTCAGGGCAGGTAGGCATGGGCCTGGTAAGCGGGGCCGGGTCGGCTCGAACGGCTGGCCGAATCTTGTTGTTGGCGGCGGGGCGATTTCCGTCCGGGCTATCGAGACGATGGGCAGGCCCGTATGGCGGCGGAAAAGGCTTGTTAGATGTCGTGTCCGACTGTTCGGTCACTAACGGACCGTTGTCTGCATTCAAGCAGCCCGTTGTTACCGCTGCAAGTCATGCCGGTGAAATAGCCGCTGCCGCTGGTCGCTCAGACTGCGGCTATTTCCTCCGGGCTCAGTGCCCGGTACTGGCCGGGGGCAAGCTCGGGGTCGAGCCGCAGCGGCCCCATGCGCTCGCGATGCAGGGCGACGACCCGGTTGCGGAAGTGGCCGAACATGCGCTTGACCTGGTGGTAGCGGCCCTCGTGCAGGGTCAGCAGGGCGGTGTGTGGATCCAGCACCTGCAGTTCGGCGGGCAGGGTGGTGAGGTCTTCGTAGGCAAAGTACAGGCCGCGGGCGAACACTTCGGCGTATTCCGTGGTGATCGGCCGTTCGGTGCTGACCCGGTAGACCTTGCCCAGGCGGCTGCGCGGCTCGGTCAGGCGGCGCGACCAGAGGCCGTCGTTGGTGACGATCAGCAGGCCGGTGGTGTTCAGATCGAGGCGCCCGCCGATGTGCAGCTCGTGCTTGTCCGGCTCGTCGAGCAGGTCGAGCACGGTGCGGTGCTCGCCATGCGCGGTGGCGCTGACCACCCCGGCCGGCTTGTTGAGCATGAAGTAGCGCGCCGGCCTGCCGGCCTGCAGCAGCTCCTCGTCCAGTTCGATGCGGCTGAATTCGCGCACCTCGTGCCGGCCGTCGCGCACCGTCTCTCCATCCACCCGCAGGCGCCCGGCGGCGAGCAGCAGGCGCGCATCGGCGCGGCTGAAGCGCGGCAGGTTACTGAGGAAACGATCCAGGCGCATGGCTCAGGCGAGCTTGGGCTCGCCGGCCGGGGCTCTGGCGCAGGCGGGGCACAGGCAGGCCTGCTCGCGCGCCGCGGCGGGCAGGCTGGCGAGCGCCTCGGGGGCGATCGGCGTGTGGAAGCACCAGCAGTCCGTCACCGGCTGTTCCCGGCCGGCCTGGGCGCAGCCGTTGGGCCGGCCACAGCTCGGGCAGCGCTGCGCTGAGTTCATGCGAGGTTCTCTTCGCAGCTGCGATTGCGCCCGGACTGCTTGGCCCGGTACAGGGCACGGTCGGCACGGGCGATCAGGCGATCCAGGCTGTCCGTGCCGTGCAGTTCGGCGAGGCCGATGCTGGCGGTGACGTGCAGGTTGACGCCGTTGAAGACGAAGGTCGCCTGCTCGGCCTGCTGGCGGATTTTCTCGGCCAGCTGGCGCGCGGTGACCATGCCGGTGTCCTTGAGCAGCAGGATGAATTCCTCGCCGCCCCAGCGGCAGATGATGTCGGACTGCCGCAGCCCGCCTTGCAGCTGCTCGGCGAAGCCACGCAGTACCTGGTCGCCGGCCAGGTGGCCGTGGGTGTCGTTGAGCTGCTTGAAGTGGTCCAGGTCGATCAGCAGGGCCGTCAGCGGGCTCTGCTCGCGCAGCGCCTCCTGCAGCGCCTGGCCGGCCAGGAGGTCGAAGCCGCGGCGGTTGGGCAGGCCGGTGAGTACGTCGATGGTGGCCAGGGCGGCGATGCGCTGCTGGTAGCGGCGGGTGGCCAGGTAGACCAGGAACAGCACCACGGCGCTGATCAGCGCGCAGATCAGCAGGTTGAGGTAGAGGCTGTGACGGATGCCGGCGAGTGCGCCTTCCTCGTGCTTGTCGACGAACAGGTACCAGTCCAGCTCGGGGATGTAGCGCACGTTGAGGAAGTGGCCGCGGTCGTGTTCCTCGTAGCGGAAGTTGCCGCTCCTGGGCTTTGCCAGCTCGGCCTGCAGGGGCTCCAGGCCGGGCACCTGGGCCAGCATCTGGCCACGGCGGGCGCCTTGCGGGCCACCTTCGGCGCCGGTGAGCATCAGCCGGCCGTGGCGGTCGGTGAAGTAGATGCTGCGGTCGTAGCGGCGCTGGTAGTCGTCGACCAGCTTGACCACGGCGTCCACCGTCAGGCCGACGCCGGCCACGCCGATGAAGTCGCCCTGGTAGTCGAACACCTTGAAGTTGATGAAGAAGGTCAGGCGGTCGTCGTTGGCCATGTCCGGGTCGACGCTGATCTCGTAGGGCTCGGCCATGCTGCGAACGCGGAAGTACCAGGCGTCGCGTGGCGCGTCCTCGCGTACCTGCTTGAGCACGCCCTTGGCCTGGTAGTAGGTGCGGGTCCGCTCGGAGATGAAGAAGCTGGTGAAGGTGCCGTAGTGCTCCTGGATTTCGCGCAGGTAGCGGGTCATCGGCTGGCTGTCGGTCTCGCCGGCCAGCGCCCAGTCGCGCAGGAAGGTGTCGCGCGACATCATCGAGGCGATCTGGGTGGGGCGGATCAGGTCCTTCTGGATCTCCGAGTAGATGTTGTCGGAGGTCAGCGGCAGCTCGGTGTTGACGATCTGGGCGCGGATGCTGTCGCGCGAGGCGTAGTAACTGACCAGGCTGGTGGCGAGGAAGCCGCCCAGCAGGAGGATGCTCAGGAGCAACAGCAGGGTGATCTGGGCCTTGCGGGAAGTGCTGAACGGCATGAAGGATCGGCCTTGAGGAGGTGGTGCCATGCTAGCGCGGCGTGGCGCCGCCGTCATCGCGTCCGGTGGGCTTTTGCAGGATGTCCAGGGCGCTGATCCAGGGCTCCAGGCGCTGGCCGAAGCTGACCTCGACGCGCAGCGGCAGCTGCTCGCTGTCATGGCGGCGCGGCATCTCTTCGGTCAGCGCCGGGCGCCAGGCGGCGGGCACGTTGAGGCTGGCGATGTGCAGCGTGTCGATCTGGCCGCGCAGGCGGTGCGGCTGCTTGTTGCCGCAGGCGCACCAGGCGCGCACCGTACCGCCGACTATGGCGTAGCGGCTGCGGTCCGGATAGCGCTGGCGCAGGGCGTGCAGGTCGGTGCCGGCGTCGATGGCGAACAGGCGGCTGGCTCTTGTGCGCTCGCGCTCCAGGGCCTTGCGGGCCTGCTCGGCCTGTTCCTGCAGTTGGCGGTTGTCCGGGGTGAAGGCCAGCATCTTCTCGGCTTGCAGCAGTTCCTGCTCGACGACCCCGAGCTCGGTCCGGTAGGCCGGGCCGTCCAGTTCCAGCACGATCAGCGCCTGGCGCTCGCGCGGCTGGCGCCAGTGCTGTTCGCTGCCTGCGTGCGGCGCGAAACCCAGCTGCAGCAGGGTGGCCTCGTCGAGTGACTGGCGGCTGTAGCGCTGGCCGTCCTCGGGGTCGCGCGGTGTGCGCCAGTCCAGATACAGGCTGAGGCCGCTGTTTTCCCGGCGCGGGCCGTCGTGGCTGCGCCACAGCTCGCGCTCGGAGAGTTGCAGGCGGCTTTCCGCTTCGCCCTGGCGGTTGTACCAGGCGCCGCCGAGGGCCACGGCATTGCTCAGCAGGATCAGCGCCAGACCGGCCAGCAGACCGTGGCGGGGTCTGAGGGCGATCATGCGCTGGCCCCTCCCTTGTGGCTGCGGCGTAGCCGGCCGAGTACCAGCAGGGCGAGGATCGCCGCCAGGCCGAGAATCAGGAAGAACAGGTACTTGGGCAGCAGGTCCCACCACCAGTCGACCATCTTGATGCCGAGGAACAGGATGAACGCCAGTTGGCCGAACAGCGCCACCTCCGGCCAGTCGCGGCGGCTGCCGAGCCACACCAGCAGGGCCGAGGCGGCGAAACCGAGCAGCTGGTAGGCGTTTTCGATCAGTTCGTCATCCAGGTCGAGGTAGCTGCCCTCGGCCCAGTTGGCCAGCACCAGCATGGGGCCGAACAGCGCCAGCAGGCCGACCAGCCGGTAGGTGCTGGCGAAGCCGCTGTAGCGCGCCTGCGACAGCCACTGTGGCAGCAGGAACAGCAGCAGGCCGGGCAGCAGCAGGTTCTCCGGGCGCTCGCCGGCGTGCAGCCAGTAGAAGCCGCTGAGGCTGCCGATGCGGTTGACGCAGAAGGCCAGTAGGCAGGCCAGGCCGATCACCAGCAGCAGGCGCGCGTTGCAGGCATAGGCCAGCAGCAGGGCATAGGCCCCCCAGGGCAGCAGGGCCTGGTCCGAGGGAGTGATGTTGAAGATCTGCCCGAGCATGTAGATGTTGAGCATGAAGCAGGCCAGCGCCAGCGTGGCGGCCAGCTTGGCGAAGTAGCCCGAGGCGTCGCGCCGGCGCAGGGCGAAGGTCAGCAGCAGGCTGCCGAGGGAGAAGCCGAGCAGGATGGCGACCTGGGTCGCTTCGCCGAACAGGCCCCAGAACTGGTAGAAGAAGAACAGCAGGCTGGCGGCCAGTGCCAGGGCGCCGAGTAGCGAGACGATGCGCATGCCCAGCGACAGGCGCTTGCTCTGCTGGTCGGGGTCGATATCGAAGCTGGCGCGGTACTGCGCCAGCAACGCATCGTGGTGGGCGGCAATCCGCGCCAGCGGCGCGTCGTCCTGCGGCCAGGCCTGCTCGGCTTGCAGGCGCTGCGTCTCGCGGCGGAACGCCTGGATATCGTCGGCCCGTTGCTGGGCCTGGTCGCGGGTCAGCGGCATGTGTTCTTGCCTGTGAATGCGCTCACCGCGACTCTATCCCTTATGCCTCCTCCAGCACCACCACCCGCTGCCCGGCGCGTACCGGCGAGCCGGGCTGCACCCGTACCTCGCGGACCACGCCGCCAACGGGAGCGACCAGCGGAATCTCCATCTTCATCGATTCGAGGATCACCAGCACGTCGCCGGCTTTCACTTCGGCTCCAGCTTCCACCTGCACCTGCCAGAGGTTGCCGGCGATGTGGCTGTCGATGCCGTGCTGGCCGGCGCCGAGCGGGGCGTCCTCGCCCAGGTCCGGGCCGACTTCCTCGACCTCGAAGTGCGCCTGGCCGGAGTCGATCCAGCGCTGGCGTTCGGCGGCAAACGCCGCGCGCTGCTGGCTGCGGAAGGCCTCGATGCCCTCGGCTTCCTTGGCCAGGAAGTCTTGGTAGTCGGCCAGGGCCAGTTCGCTGTGCTCGATGCGCAGCGGGTAGCGGCCCAAGGGGAAGTCGCGGCGGATCTGCAGCAGTTCCTCGGCCGAGACCGGATAGAAGCGAATCTGATCGAAGAAGCGCAGCAGCCAGGGCTTGCCGTCGAAGGCGGCGACCTCGCGGTAACGGTTCCACATCTGCAGGGTGCGGCCGACGAACTGGTAGCCGCCGGGACCCTCCATGCCGTACACGCACATGTAGGCGCCGCCGATGCCCACCGAGTTCTCGGCGGTCCAGGTGCGCGCCGGGTTGTACTTGGTGGTCACCAAGCGGTGGCGCGGGTCCAGCGGCGTGGCCACCGGCGCGCCGAGGTAGACATCGCCCAGGCCCATCACCAGATAGCTGGCATCGAAGACGGTTCTGTACACCTCATCGAGATTGGGCAGGTCGTTGATGCGGCGGATGAATTCCAGGTTGCTCGGGCACCAGGGGGCGTCCTTGCGCACCGTGGTCATGTACTTCTCGATGGCCAGCCGGCAGGCCGGGTCGTCCCAGGACAGCGGCAGATGCACGATGCGCGACGGCACCTTGAGGTCCCGGGCGTTGCACACGTCGTCCCACAGGCCGGTGACGGTGTCGAGCAGGAGTTGCAGCGGCAGGGTTTCCGGCTGGTAATGCACCTGCAGCGAGCGGATGCCCGGGGTCAGGTCGATCACGCCGTTCAGTTGCTTGGCTTCCAGCGCCTGCATCAGCGCATGGCCGCGGAAGCGCAGCACCAGGTCCAGTTCAGGTGCGCCGATTTCCAGCAGCAGGTGGGTGTCGCCGGAGAGACGGGCGACCAGGCGTTTGTCGGCTTCGCCGAGGTCGAGGACGATCGGGGAAGGCAACGTTTGCACGGACAAGCTCCCTCTCCCATTTATGGGAGAGGGTTGGGGGCGCCCGGCGTAGGGAGAGGGGATTTTTGCGTTGCCAATTGCCCTCTCCCCCGGCCCCTCTCCCATGAATGGGAGAGGGGAGAGGTCCGCATATGCCTGTTTCTGCGCCTTGGCAAGCTGTCGCGCGGTGGCGATATCCACCGGGATAAACCGCACCTTGTCGCCAGCCTTTAACTGCCCCAGCTGCCACAGGTCGGCCTCGATGATGGTCACCGGGCAGACGAAGCCGCCCAGGCTCGGGCCGTCCGGGCCGAGGATCACCGGCATATCGCCGGTAAAGTCCACCGCGCCGATGGCGTATGGATTGTCGTGGATATTCGACGGGTGCAGGCCGGCCTCGCCGCCGCTGTCGCGTACCCACTCCGGTTTCGGGCCGATCAGGCGCACGCCGGTGCGGCTGGAGTTGAAGTGCACTTCCCAGTCGGTGGCGAGGAAGGTGTCGATATAACCCTCGGTGAAGTACTCCGGCGCGCCGTGCGGGCCGTAGATCACCCGCAGCTCGCGTACGGTGGGCAGGGCAGTACAGAGTGCGGTCGGCAACTGCGCGCCGCTGTCGGTGTCGCTCAGAACCGGAATATGCAGCACATCACCGGCACGCAGGGCGCGGCCGCCGTGGCCGCCGAACTGGCCGAGGGTGAAGGTGCTTTTCGAGCCCAGGTATTTGGGCACCTGCAGGCCGCCGCGCAGGGTGAGGTACGAGCGCGCGCCGGATCCGGCAATGGTGCCGAGGCTCAGCGTGCTGCCGGCCTTGATCAGCAGGGCGGTGTTCATCGGCTGCGCCACGCCGTCCAGCGTCAGCGGGATATCTGCGCCGGTGATCGCCACCACCGCATCGGTGTTGAAGCGCAGCAGCGGGCCGCTCATGGTGATTTCCAGGCCGGCGGCGCCTTCCTCATTGCCCAGCAGGCGATTGCCCAGGCGCAGGGCGCGGTCGTCCATCGGACCCGACGGCGGCACGCCGACCGCCCAGTAGCCGAGGCGGCCGGGGAAATCCTGCACGGTGGTCTGGGTGCCGGCGGAGAGCACCTCGAAGGTGTTGGCCTGGTAGACCAGGCCTTCCAGGCAGCGGGTCCAGGGTGAGCCGCTGGCAAACGGCTTATCGACCAGTATCTGCCGCAGGTACTGGCTGTTGGTTTCCACGCCGTACAGCAGGGTATCGGCCAGGGCCTGGCTGAGTGCGGCGCTGGCCTCGGCACGTGTTGGCTGCCAGGTGATGACCTTGGCGATCATCGGGTCGAAGTAGGGCGGGATCTCGCAGCCGGCCTCGACCCAGGTGTCGATGCGCAGGGCCTTGCCATCGGCTTCGGGGAAGCGGACGGCGGTCAGCAGACCGGGACTCGGCTGGAAGTCGCGGCCCGGGTCTTCGGCATACAGGCGCGCCTGGATGGCGTGGCCGCTGGGTTTCAGGTTTTTCGCCAGTTCGGCTAGCGGCGGCAGGTCGCCGGCCGCCAGTTCGATCATCCAGCGCACCAGGTCGACGCCCCATACCTGCTCGGTGACGCCGTGCTCGACCTGCAGGCGGGTATTTACTTCGAGGAAGTAGAAGCGCTCGGCCTTGCTGTCGTAGACGAATTCGACGGTGCCGGCGCTGCGGTAGCTGACCGCCTTGGCCAGCTTGATCGCCGCTGCGCACAGCTCCTCGGCCATGCCTGCCGGCAAATTGGGCGCCGGGGTTTCTTCCAGCACCTTCTGGTTGCGCCGTTGCACCGAGCAGTCGCGCACGCCGAGGGCGATCACCTCGCCACGGCCGTCGCCGAAGACCTGTACTTCCAGATGGCGGGCGCGCTGGATGTACTTCTCGATGAAGACGCCGCTGTCGCTGAAGTTGTTCTGCCCGAGGCGCTTGACCGCCTCGAAGGCGTCGCTCAGCTCTTCCGCGCTGCGGCACACGCGCATGCCGATGCCGCCACCGCCGGCGGTGCTTTTCAGCATCACCGGGTAGCCGACGGCTTCACCGGCTTTCAGGGCTGCGTCGAGATTCTCCAGCAGCTCGGTGCCTTCCAGCATCGGCACGCCATGTTGTTTCGCCAGTGCCCTGGCGGTGTGCTTGAGGCCGAATACGCGCAGCTGCTCCGGCGTGGGGCCGACGAAGGCGATGCCGACGGCCTCGCAGGCCTCGGCGAAGGCGGCATTCTCGGAGAGGAAACCGTAACCGGGGTGGATGGCTTGTGCGCCGCTCTGCTTGGCCACCTCCAGAATCTTGTCGACCACCAGGTAGGTGCCGGCGGCCGGGCCTTCGCCGAGGCTGAAGGCCTCGTCGGCCTGCTGGATATGCAGACTGGCGGCGTCGGCCTCGGAGTACACGGCCACGCCTTTCACGTCGAGTTGGCGCAGGGTACGCAGGATGCGGCAGGCGATGGCACCGCGGTTGGCGATCAGGAGTTTGTCGAACATCTGCTTGCCCTCGAAAGGGTTGGCGGGCCGTCCCGCCGCTATTCGGTCTGCACCACGGTCGTCCGTGGCTGGAATCTGGGTGCTGTTTTGTAGGATGGGTTGAGCGCAGCGATACCCATCAGGCATGTCGATGGGTTACGCCTTTGGTTAACCCATCCTACGGTCGGCCTTTTGCTCCAGGCATTGGCCCGAGCGGCTCTGGCACAGGGCGAACAGCCAGTGGCGCAAGCGCGCGGTCATCAGTCCCATACCAGCACCTCGGCCGGGGTCGGGTTCCAGCCGTTGCAGGGGTTGTTCAGCTGCGGGCAGTTGGAGATCAGCACTATCACATCGGTCTCGGCGCGCAGCTCGACGTACTTGCCCGGCGCCGAGATGCCGTCGGCGAAGGTCAGGCCGCCCTCTGCGGTAACGGGCACGTTCATGAAGAAGTTGATGTTGGCACCGAGGTCGCGCTTGCTCAGCCGGCCGTCGTGCAGCGCGCCGCGCAGGAAGTTGTCGCGGCAGCTGTGCATGTAGCGCTTGTCCAGGGCGTAGCGCACGGTGTTGCTCTCCTGGGCACAGGCGCCGCCGAGGGTGTCGTGGCGGCCGCAGGTGTCGGCGGTGATGGTCAGCAGTGGGTTGCCGAGGTTGGACCAGAGCACGGTGCCGGTGGTCAGGTACACGCGGTTCTGCTTACGCAGGGTGCGCTGCGGGTCGTAGCGCTCGCGCGGGTTCTTCGCGCTGAAGAACAGGGTGTCGACGGCCTGGTTGCCCTCCAGATCGAGCAGGCGCAGGGTCTGCTCGGCTTTGACCTCGAACAGGTAGGGCTCGCCGGCCGGGATCACATGGCGGAACACGGCGGCTTCGGGGTGCAGGGTGCTGGCGGTGAGACTCATAGGCGGCTCCGTGGGGTGGTTTTGGCCACTCGGCAGTACAGGATGTGCTGCCCGCGAATCGCTTGCGATTCGGCGGGAGCCATTCGCGGACATGCGCCGCGAATGGCGTCGCATGAAGGATTCAGGGATGAATCCTTCATGCCAGATAAAGCCGTTCGGTGTTGTGGAAGCCGCGGTCGTTCTCCGGGCGCGAGGTGCGGCACAGCACGCTGATGCCGTCGCTCTCGACGCGGCTCCAGGTGAGCTGCACCGGCTTGGGCGCGTACTGCGGATTTGGGTCCAGCGGGTGCTGCAGGGCGGTGAGCACCACCAGGCAGTCCATCGGCGCATACAGCTCGAGGTAGTCGCCGGCCTTGGAGTTGCCGGCTTCGAAGTGGAAGCAGCCGTCGTTATCGACCGTGACCTTGCTGAACAGGTTGAGGTTCATCAGCAGGTCTGCGAGGCCAAGGTCCCACTTGCCCAGCTCCACCAACAGGTTGTCCATGCCGTTGCGGAAGAAGCCGTTGCGCAGTTCCTGGTAGCGGCCCTGGCCATATTTCTCGGCCACCTCCTGCGCGTTGAGCACGCCGCCGAAGCTGTCGTGCCAGCCGCAGGTGTCGGCGGTGATGGCGGCCAGCACGCGGCCCATATCCGAGTACAGGCAGTGGCCGGCGGTGAGTTTCGCGGTGTGCTGGCACTTGAGGGTGTCCGGCAGATTCAGCCGTTCGCTCTTCTCGTGGGCATTGAGCAGCAGCATGCTGACGTTGGCGCCGCCTTCGATATCGCTGATGCGCAGCAGCTGGCCGCGCTTGAGGATGAAGGAGGTGTGGCCACCACCGGGGACGGTTTCCTCATAGAGGGTCGGGCGCAGGGCGAGAGAGGCAGTCATGCTCAGGCTCCTTGAAGTCGCGATTGCAGACGCTCGGTCAGCTGCACGGGCAGCGCGGCGCGGCGTTCGCTGTTGAGCGGAATGTCGTAGGTGATGCGCGCGCCAAAGGCATTGGGCGCATGCGGGTCGACACGCACCTTGTCGAACACCAGCAGGCGGGTGCCGAGGCTGAAACCTTCTGAGAGGTCATGGGTGACCATGAACACGGTCAGCCCGGTCTCGCGCCACAGCTCCAGCAACAGGGCGTGCATGTCCTTGCGAATGCCCGGGTCCAGTGCGCCGAAGGGTTCGTCCAGCAGTAGCACGCGCGGCCGGGTGATCAGCGCCTGGGCGATGGCCAGGCGCTGCTGCATGCCACCGGACAGCGCGCTGGGATACTTGTCCAGGGCGTGGCCGAGGCCGACCTTGCGCAGCAGCTCGGCGGCGCGCTCGCGCGCCTCGCGTTTGGCATTGCCGAACAGGCGGCCGAGCAGAGGCGAGCGCGGCAGCTCAAGGCCGATGGCGACGTTGTCCAGCACCGACAGGTGGGGGAACACCGAGTAGCGCTGGAATACCACGCCGCGGCTGGCATCCGGCTCGGCCACCAGCGGCTGGCCGGCCAGGAGGATCTCGCCCTTGCTCGGCCGCTCCTGGCCCAGCAGCAGGCGCAGGAAAGTCGACTTGCCGCAGCCGGAAGCGCCGACCAGGGTGCAGAACTCGCCTTCGCGCACGATCAGGTTGAGGCGCTCCAGCACCACCTGATCGCCGTATTCCTGCCAGACGTTATTCACCTGAATGAAGCTCATGCCTTGGCTCCTTCGTACCAGGGGAAGCACAGGCGGGCGAGCTGGCGCAGGCCCAGGTCCATCAGCCAGGCGAGCAGGGTGATCCACACCACGTAGGGCAGGATCACGTCCATGGCCAGGTAGCGGCGCACCAGGAAGATGCGGTAGCCGAGGCCGTCGGTGCTGGCGATGGCTTCTGCGGCGATAAGGAACAGCCAGGCCGAACCCAGCACCAGGCGCAAGGCGATCAGCAGGCGCGGCAGCAGTTGCGGCAGCACCACGCGCAGGATCAGGGTCCAGGTGTTGGCGCCGAGGGTCTGCGCCTTGATCAGCAGCTCGGCCGGGATTTCCCGGGCGCGCTGCTCCATGTCGCGGGCCAGGATCGGAGTGATGCCGATGACGATCAGCATCACCTTGGACAGCTCGCCGAGCCCAAAGACGATAAACAGGATCGGCAGTATCGCCAGCGGCGGGATCATCGACAGCACGGTAAGCAGCGGCGACAGCGGTGCGCGCAGCAGCGGCAGGGTGCCGGCGGCGATGCCCAGGCACAGGCCGGCCAGTGCCGCGATGCCGATGCCCATGCCCAGGCGGCCCAGGCTGGAAGCGGTGTCCTGCCAGAACAGATAGCCGCCGCTGCGCTTGTCCTCGGTGAAGGCCAGGCGCTGTACCGCATCGACCATCTGCGCCGCGCCGGGCAGCAGCTTGTCGTTGGGGTTCTCCGCCAGGCGCGCTGCGGAGCCGGTGAAATAGGCGAACAGCAGTAGGGCGAAGGGCAGCAGGATCAGCAGCAGACGGCCGCCGCGGTCCGGGTGTCGATTGATCAGGCGCATGGTGTTCCTCGGAAGTTCACATTCCCCTCTCCCTTTGGGAGAGGGGCCAGGGGTGAGGGTGCTTCGGCCAATGCGGGCTGTGGGGGGCCCCCCCCCCCCCCCCCCGCGGGGGGGGGGGGGGGGGGGCGCGGGGGGGGGGTGGGGGGGGGCTGGCTAGTTTGGGGTGGGGGTGGCGGGTGTTGGTGTGGGGGGGGG
>JAJLLC010000058.1:0-208092 GCA_033838285.1 Pseudomonadaceae bacterium | reverse complement strand
GTGCCAGTCGTCCGAGTAGCGGCCGCCGACGCGGGCCAGGTCCGGGCCGGTACGCTTGGAGCCCCACAGGAAGGGGTGGTCCCAGACGCTCTCGCCGGCCACCGAGTAGTGGCCGTAGCGCTCGGTCTCGGCGCGGAACGGGCGGATCATCTGCGAGTGGCAGCCGACGCAACCTTCCTTGATGTAGATGTCGCGGCCTTCCAGCTGCAGGGCGGTGTAGGGCTTCATGCCCTTGACCGGCTCGTTGACCACGTCCTGGAAGAACAGCGGGACGATCTGGGTCAGGCCGCCGATGCTCACCGCGAAGATCATCACCAGGGCCAGCAGGCCGACGTTCTTCTCGAGTATCTCGTGCTTGCTGCTCATCAGTGGGCGACCTCCGCGTGGATCAGGGCTTCGCTGTCGTATTCGGCCGGCTTGGCGGCACGCACGGTGAGCCAGGTGTTCCAGGCCATCAGGAACATGCCGAGGAGGAACACGGCGCCACCGGCGACGCGCACCACGAAGCCGGCATGGCTGGCTTCCAAGGCTTCGACGAAGGAGTAGGTGAGGGTGCCGTCCTCGTTGACCGCACGCCACATCAGGCCCTGGGTGATGCCATTGACCCACATGGAGGCGATGTACAGCACGGTGCCGATGGTGGCGAGCCAGAAGTGCGCGTTGATCAGGCCGATGCTGTGCATCTGCTCGCGACCGAACACCTTCGGGATCAGGTGGTACAGCGAGCCGATGGAGATCATCGCCACCCAGCCCAGCGCCCCGGCGTGCACGTGGCCGATGGTCCAGTCGGTGTAGTGGGACAGGGCGTTGACGGTCTTGATGGCCATCATCGGGCCTTCGAAGGTGGACATGCCGTAGAAGGCCAGGGATACCACCAAAAAGCGCAGGATCGGGTCCGAGCGCAGCTTATGCCAGGCCCCGGAGAGGGTCATCATGCCGTTGATCATGCCGCCCCAGGACGGTGCCAGCAGCACCAGCGACATCACCATGCCGAGGGACTGGGCCCAGTCCGGCAGAGCGGTGTAGTGCAGGTGGTGCGGGCCGGCCCAGATGTACAGGGTGATCAGCGCCCAGAAGTGGACGATGGACAGGCGATAGGAGTACACCGGACGTTGCGCCTGCTTGGGTACGAAGTAGTACATCATCCCCAGGAAGCCGGCGGTGAGGAAGAAGCCCACGGCGTTGTGGCCGTACCACCACTGGATCATGGCGTCGGTGGCGCCGGCGTAGATCGAGTAGGACTTGGTCAGGCTGACCGGCAGCTCCAGGTTGTTGACGATGTGCAGCATGGCCACGGTGAGGATGAAGCCGCCGAAGAACCAGTTGCCCACGTAGATGTGCTTGGTCTTACGCTTCATCAGGGTGCCGAAGAACACCAGCGCGTAGGCCACCCAGACGATGGTGATGAGGATGTCGATCGGCCATTCCAGCTCGGCGTATTCCTTGGAGCTGGTCCAGCCCAGCGGCAGGCTGATGGCGGCGAGCACGATGACCAGCTGCCAGCCCCAGAAGGTGAAGGCGGCCAGGCTGTCGGAGATCAGCCGGGTCTGGCAGGTGCGTTGCAGCGAGTAGTAGCTGGTGGCGAACAGGGCGCAGCCGCCGAAGGCGAAGATCACCGCGTTGGTGTGCAGCGGGCGCAGCCGGCCGAAGCTGGTCCACGGCAGGTTGAAGTTCAGTTCGGGCCAGGCCAGCTGGGCGGCGATGAACACGCCGAGCCCCATCCCGACTATGCCCCAAACCACCGTCATAATGGCGAACTGGCGGACCACCTTATAGTTGTAGGCCGCAGTGCTGGTTGTGTTCATGTGTTGGGCTTCCATCCACGGTTATGAAAAGCAGGGCAAGCATGGGTAATGGCAAGGTGATGGTTATTGACGAGGATCAATGCCGCGCGCGGGGATGGCTGTGGAACGGGGCGGACGGAATGTCGCAGGGCACCCTGATCCTCGCCCACGGCGCCGGCGCGCCGATGGACAGCGAGTTCATGCAGCGCATGGCCGAGCTGCTGGCGGCGCGCGGGGTGAACGTGCTGCGCTTCGAGTTTCCCTACATGGCGCAGCGCCGTTCAGGCGCAGGCAAGCGCCCGCCCAATCCACAGGGACAACTGCTGGACTGCTGGCGCGCGGTCTACGGCGAGGTGCGCAGCCTGGTGCCGGGGCCGCTGGCCATCGGCGGCAAGTCCATGGGCGGGCGCATGGCCAGCCTGCTGGCGGACGAACTGGGTGCCGATGCGCTGGTCTGCCTGGGCTATCCCTTCTATGCCGCGGGCAAGCCGGAGAAGCCGCGGGTGGCGCACCTGGCCGAGCTGCGCACGCCGACCCTGATCGTCCAGGGCGAGCGCGATGCCCTGGGCAATCGCGAGGCGGTCGATGGCTACCGGCTAGCGCCGGGCATCGCCATCGAGTGGCTGGCAGCCGCCGATCACGACCTCAAGCCGCTCAAGGCTTCGGGTTTCAGTCATGCGCAGCATTTGCAGCGGGCGGCGATGAGGGTGGCGGACTTCCTCAGGGGGTGACGGCCGCGCTGGCGGTTCGCCGCGGATAGAAAAAAGGCCGGCAATTGCCGGCCTTGTTCTGAGGATGCCCGCTTAGCGGTTGAAGCGCTCCACCAGGGAGTACTGGTCCTGGGCGGTGGTGGTCAGCGCCTCGCTGAGCTGCGCGGTGCTCTGCGCCTCGCCGGCCGTCTGGTCGGCCAGCTGGGCGATGGTGGTGATGTTCTGGTTGATCTCGTCGGCTACCGCGCTCTGCTCCTCGGCGGCGGCGGCGATCTGATTGGCCATGTCGGTGATGTTGGCCACCGCGTCGCTGATGCCCTGCAGCGCCTCGTCGGCCTTCTGCACGCGCTCCACGCCCTCGTCGGCCTGTTTGCGGCCGATCTCCATGGTCATCACCGCCTCCTCGGCGGTGCGCTGTAGTTTGGCGATCAGCGCATGGATCTGCTCGGTGGATTCAGCGGTGCGCTGGGCCAGCGAGCGCACCTCGTCGGCCACCACGGCGAAGCCGCGGCCCATCTCGCCGGCGCGCGCCGCCTCGATGGCGGCGTTGAGGGCGAGCAGGTTGGTCTGGTCGGCGATGCCCTTGATCACATCGACCACACCGCCGATCTCGGTGCTGTCCTGGGCCAGGCGCGACACCGTCTCGCCGGTATCGCCCACCGATTGCGACAGGCGCTGGATGGCCGCGCGGGTTTCCGAGGCGACGTTGCGCCCCTCGCCGGTCAGGCGGTTGGCTTCCTGGGTGGCAATGGCGGCGCGCGCCACATTGCTGGCCACCTCTAGCGTGGTGGCAGCCATCTCGTTGATCGCGGTGGCCACCTGCTCGGTTTCCACGCGCTGGCGCTCCAGCCCGGCCGAGCTGTTGTGCGCCAGCTGGTCGGCCTGGCGCGCCTGGCGGGTGAGGCGCTCGGCGGTGTCCTGCAGGCGGGTCAGGCAGGTCTTCAGACGGGCTTCCTGGCTGAGCATGGCCATTTCCAGGCGCGCCTCGGCGCCGCGGCTTTCGGTGTACATCTGCGCGATCAGCGGGTCCGAGGTGGTCTGCTCGGCCAGGCGCAGCAGGCGCTTGACCCCGCGGGTCTGCCAGGCGATGCCGGCCAGGCCCAGCGGTACCGAGAGCAGGGCGGCGAGCAGGAAGCCCCAGGTCGAGCCCATCCAGTGGCCGATCAGGAAGCCGATCTGGCTGACCAGGATGAAGGGCAGCCAGGCCTGGGCCACCGGCAGCCAGGCGTCGCGCTTGGGAATCGCCGACTTGCCGGCGTTGATCCGCGCGTAGAGCTGCTCGGCGCGGCGCACCTGCTCGGCAGTCGGCTTGACCCGCACCGACTCGTAGCCGACCACCTGGCCTTTATCCAGCATCGGCGTGACGTAGGCGTTGACCCAGTAGTGGTCGCCGTTCTTGCAGCGGTTCTTGACGATGCCCATCCACGGGCGGCCCTTCTTCAGGGTCGCCCACAGGTGGGCGAACACGGCCGGCGGCACGTCCGGGTGGCGCACGATGTTGTGCGGTGCGCGCATCAGCTCGTCGCGGGTGAAGCCGCTGATGTCGACGAAGGCGTCGTTGCAGTAGGTGATCTGGCCTTTCAGGTCGGTGGTGGAGATCAGCCGCTGTTCGGCCGGGAAGGTGCGTTCGCGCTGGGTGACCGGTTGGTTGTTTTTCATTGCACGCAGGTCCGTTCTTCTTTGCTGCTTAATCGGCTCGAAGCGGGAAAAGTTGAGCCGCGATAAATGTTGGCCAGTCTATCCAGATTTGCTCCCGGTCACAGTTCTTTCGTGCCGGAGGCGGGCCGGCGAGCCGCTCTGGCCCGCCGGCCCGGCGCCGCTCAGGCCTTGAGCAGCTGGCGCAGCACGTGGTGCAGGATGCCGCCGGCCTTGAAGTATTCGACCTCGTTCTGCGTGTCGATGCGGCACAGCACCTCCACCTCCTCGTGGCTGCCGTCCTCGCGCTGGATGTCCAGCGCCAGGGTCATGTGCGGGCGCAGGGCGACGCCGTCCAGGCCGCCGATGGTGACCTTCTCGCGACCGCTGAGGGCCAGGGTCTTGCGGTCCTGGCCGGGCAGGAACTGCAGTGGCAGCACGCCCATGCCGACCAGGTTGGAGCGGTGGATGCGCTCGAAGCTCTCGGCGACCACCGCCTTCACCCCCAGCAGGTTGGTGCCCTTGGCCGCCCAGTCGCGGGACGAGCCGGTGCCGTACTCCTTGCCGGCGAAGATCACCAGCGGCACGCCCTCGGCCTGGTAGCGCATGGCCGCGTCGAAGATCGCCAGCTTGTCGCCGCTCGGCCAGTGCCGGGTGTTGCCGCCTTCCTCGCCGCCGAGCATCTCGTTGCGGATGCGGATGTTGGCGAAGGTGCCGCGCATCATCACTTCGTGGTTGCCGCGCCGCGAGCCGTAGGAGTTGAAGTCGGCCGGTGCTACTCCGCGCTCGGCCAGGTAGCGCCCGGCCGGGCTGTCGCGCTTGATGTTGCCGGCGGGGGAGATGTGGTCGGTGGTCACCGAGTCGCCGAGCAGGGCGAGGATGCGCGCGCCGTGGATGTCGCCGATGTGCGGCGGGTCGCCGGCGATGTCCTCGAAGAACGGCGGGTGCTGGATGTAGGTGGAGTCGGCCTGCCACTGGTAGGTGGCTGCCTGCGGCACGGCGATGGCCTGCCACTGGGCGTCGCCGGCGAACACCGCCGAGTATTCCTTGCGGAACATGGCGCTGTCGACCTTGGCGATGGCAGCGGCGATTTCCGCCTGGCTCGGCCAGATGTCCCCGAGGTACACCAGTGCGCCATCCTTGCCAGTGCCCAGCGGCTCGTGGCTGATATCGATGCGCACGCTGCCGGCCAGGGCGTAGGCCACCACCAGCGGCGGCGAGGCCAGCCAGTTGGCCTTGACCAGGGGGTGCACGCGGCCCTCGAAGTTGCGGTTACCCGAGAGCACCGCGGCCACCGTCAGGTCGCCGGCCTGGATGGCCTGCTCGATCGGCTCCAGCAGCGGCCCGGAGTTGCCGATGCAGGTGGTGCAGCCATAGCCGACCAGCTCGAAGCCCAGCTGGTCCAGATGGCGGGTCAGGTCGGCGGCGGCCAGGTATTCGCTGACCACCTTGGAGCCGGGAGCCAGCGAGCTCTTCACCCAGGGCTTGCGGCTCAGACCCTTCTCCACGGCCTTCTTCGCCAGCAGGCCGGCGGCCATCATCACGCTGGGGTTGGAGGTGTTGGTGCAGGAGGTGATGGCGGCGATCACCACGGCGCCGTCCTGCAGTTCATAGCGCTGGCCGTCGTGCTCGACCGGGCCGCTGTCGCGCGGCACGGCGCCGGCCGCCCTGGCCTGCAGGGCCAGCAGTTCGTCGAAGGCCTGGCTCACCCGCGGCAACGCCACCCGGTCCTGCGGGCGGCGCGGCCCGGCCAGGCTGGCCTCCACCGCGCCGAGGTCGAGCTCCAGGCTGTCACTGAACAGCGGGTCGAGGCCGGGCCGGCGCCACAGACCCTGGGCCTTGCTGTAGGCCTCGACCAGCTGCACGCTGGCTTCGTCGCGCCCGGACAGGCGCAGGTAGCCCAGGGTGATGTCGTCCACCGGGAAGAAGCCGCAGGTGGCCCCGTACTCCGGCGCCATGTTGGCGATGGTGGCGCGGTCGGCCAGCGGCAGGTCGGCCAGGCCGTCGCCGTAGAACTCGACGAACTTGCCCACCACGCCCTTGCTGCGCAGCATCTGGGTCACCGTGAGCACCAGATCGGTGGCGGTGATGCCCTCGCGCAGCTTGCCGCTGAGCCTGAAGCCGATCACCTCGGGAATCAGCATCGACACCGGTTGGCCGAGCATGGCCGCCTCCGCCTCGATGCCGCCGACGCCCCAGCCGAGCACGCCGAGACCGTTGATCATGGTGGTGTGCGAGTCGGTGCCCACCAGGGTGTCGGGGAAGGCCCAGGTGGCGCCGTCCTCGTCCTTGGTCCAGACGGTGCGCGCCAGGTATTCCAGGTTGACCTGGTGGCAGATGCCGGTGCCCGGCGGCACCACGCGGAAGTTGGCGAAGGCGTTTTGCCCCCAGCGCAGGAAGGCATAGCGTTCGCGGTTGCGCTGCATCTCGAGGGCGACGTTCTCGGCGAAGGCGCTGGGCGAGGCGTAGCGGTCGACCATCACCGAGTGGTCGATCACCAGGTCCACCGGCGACAGCGGGTTGATCCGTTGCGGGTCGCCGCCGGCCGCGGCCATGGCTGCACGCATGGCGGCCAGGTCGACCACCGCCGGTACGCCGGTGAAGTCCTGCATCAGCACGCGCGCCGGGCGGAACTGGATCTCGTGGTCGCTGCGGCGCTGCTTGAGCCAGTCGATCATGGCCTTGATGTCGTAGGCGCTGACGCTGACGTTGTCCTCGTGGCGCAGCAGATTCTCCAGCAGCACCTTGAGCGACAGCGGCAGGTGGGTGATGTCGCCCAGGCTCCTGGCCGCTTCGTCCAGGCTGTAATAGTGGTAGGTCTGGCCGCCGACCTGCAGGCTGCGACGGCAATTGAGGCTGTCCAGGGAGGGCATGACGGGTCTCCTGCTGGTTAGGAACTCTGAAACTAGACCCTGGACGAGGCTCTCGCCACTGCGCCGGGGCGCCGCCGCCGCGTGACTCGGCTATCATGCGCGGCCGAAGGAGACTGCCCGATGAATACCCTGCTACTGCACTGCCGCCCCGGTTTCGAGGGCGAAGTCTGCGCCGAGATCAGCGACCAGGCCGCGCGCCTGGACGTGGCCGGCTATGCCAAGGCCAAGCCGGGCAGCGCCCATGCCGAGTTCATCTGCGCCGAGGCCGAGGGGAGCGAGCGCCTGCAGCGCGGCCTGCGCTTCAACCGGCTGATCTTTCCCCGGCAATGGGCGCGCGGCGCTTTCGTCGAGCTGCCGGAGCACGACCGCATCAGCGTGCTGCTGGAGGTGCTGGCCGCCTACCCGCAGTGCGGCAGCCTGTGGCTGGAGGTGTTCGACAGCAACGAGGGCAAGGAGCTGTCGAACTTCTGCAGGAAGTTCGAGGCCCCGCTGCGCAAGGCGCTGGGCAAGGCCGGGCGGCTGGTCGAGGATGCCGGCAAGCCGCGCCTGCTGCTGACCTTTCGCAGCGGCCGCGAGGTGTTCGTCGGCATCGCCCCGGCGAACAACGGCGCGATGTGGCCCATGGGCATTCCGCGCCTGAAATTTCCGCGCGAGGCGCCGAGCCGCTCCACCCTCAAGCTGGAGGAAGCCTGGCACCATTTCATTGCGCGTGCCGAGTGGGACGCCCGTCTGGCCGCCGGCATGACCGCCGTCGACCTGGGCGCCGCGCCCGGCGGCTGGACCTGGCAGCTGGTCAATCGCTCCATCAAGGTCATCGCCGTGGACAACGGCCCCATGGCCGAGAGCCTGATGTATTCCGGCCTGGTCGAGCACCAGCGGGCCGACGGCTTTACCTTCAAGCCGCGGCGGCCGGTGGACTGGATGGTCTGCGATATCGTCGAGAAGCCGGCGCGCACCGCGGCGCTGATCGAGACCTGGCTGGGCGAGGGCCTGTGCCGCGAGGCGGTGGTCAACCTCAAGCTGCCGATGAAACAGCGCTACGCCGAGGTGCAGCGCCTGCTCGAACGCATCGACAGCGGCCTCAAGGCGCGCGGGCTGAAAGTGGCCATCGGCTGCAAGCAGCTGTATCACGACCGCGAGGAAGTCACCTGCCACCTGCGCCGGCTTTAACAGCCTAGGGTGCAGGCCCGGGATCGTTCGCTCCGGGGGCGAGGCGGCAGGCCCAGTAGCTCTGCTTGTGGCCGCGCGCCTGGTAGTCCGCTGCCAGGCGTTCGGCCTGCCGCCGGTCCAGCTCCGCGCGCACGACGAACTGGTTGCCGTTGTCGTCCAGGCGCATCACGCACCAGTCGCGTTGCTCGTCCACCATTCGCCCTCCCGCGCTGGGCGCATCGCGGCCTTTGCGCCACAATAGCCGCCAGTTTTCCGGAGTAGCCCATGTCCCTGCAACCCGACGCCATTCTCGACGCCTGCGGCCTCAACTGCCCCGAGCCGGTGATGATGCTGCACAACAAGGTGCGCGACCTGCCGGCCGGCGGCCTGCTCAAGGTGCTCGCCACCGACCCCTCGACCAAGCGCGACATCCCCAAGTTCTGCATGTTCCTCGGCCACGAGCTGCTGGAGCAGGGCGAGGATGGCGGCACCTATCTGTACTGGATTCGCAAGAAGGCCGACTGATGGCCTACTACTTCGCCTACGGCTCCAACATGAACCCGGCGCGCATGCAGGCGCGCGGCCTGGCGGTCGAGCAGGCGCTGGCGGGGCGCCTGGCCGGCTACCGGCTGTGCTTCGACAAGCGTGCCCATGACCATCCGGGACGGGCCTACGCCAACATCCGCCATCAGGCCGGCGGCGTGGTGGAAGGCGTGCTCTATCGCCTGGCCGACGAGCACGAACTGCTCAAGCTGGATGTCTACGAGGGCACGCCGATCTTCTACAGCCGCGAGCGCATGCCGATCGACACGCAGCACGGGCCGATCGGCGCCTGGCTGTACATCGCCAACCCGGTCTGGCGCAGCGAGGGCCTGGCACCCAGTCGCGCCTATCTCGAGCACCTGCTGGCCGGCCGTCCCTACCTGTCCGAGCCCTACTGGGCGGCGTTGGCCGCCACCCCCGCACTCGACGATTGAACCGGGACCTTACGCGCGTATATGCCGCCGCGCGCTGCGCGCCAGGCGGATGCCGAGCAGCACGGCCGCGCAGGTCAGGCCCGCCACCAGGCCCTGCCACAGGCCGCTCGGGCCGGAGGGCTGGCCCAGCCAGTCGGACAGGCCCAGCGCATAGCCCACCGGCAGGCCGATGCCCCAGTAGGCCAGCAGGGTGATCAGCATGGTCGCGCGGGTGTCCTGGTAGCCGCGCAGGGCGCCGGCGGCAGTGACCTGCACCGCGTCGGAGAACTGGAACAGCGCCGAATACACCAGCAGGGTGGCGGCCATGGCGATCACTTCCGGATCGGGGCTGTAGATCCGTGCGATCGGCTCGCGCAGCAACATCACCAGGCTCGCCGACAGGCAGGCATAGGTCAGCGCGGTGCCCATCGCCACGCCGGCGGCGAAGCGTGCATCGCGCGGTGTGCCGCGCCCCAGCGACTGGCCCACGCGCACGGTGGCGGCCATGGCCAGCGAGTAGGGAATCATGAAGATCATCGAGCTGAAGTTCAGGGCGATCTGATGCCCGGCCACCACGGTGGCGCCGAGGCCGCCGATGAGCAGGGCGATCACCGAGAAGATGCTGGATTCGGCGAAGATCGACACGCCGATCGGCAGGCCGACGGAGAGCAGGCGGCGGATCACCGGCCACTGCGGCCAGTCGAAGCGCAGGAACAGGCCGCTGGCCCGGTAGGCCGGGGCCCAGCGCACCCACCAGAGCATGCCCAGCAGGCTGCACCACATGACGATGCCGGTGGCCCAGCCGCAGCCGACCCCACCCAGCGCCGGCAGGCCCAGCTTGCCGTAGATCAGCACGTAGTTCAGCGGGATGTTCAGCAGCAGGCCGCAGATGCCCAGCACCATGCTCGGCCGGGTGCGGCCCAGGCCGTCGCTGAAGCAGCGCAGCACCTGGTACAGCGCGGTGGCTGGGAAGCCGCAGGCGACGCCGCGCAGGTAGCCCATGGCCAGGGCGCTGAGCTCGGCGTCCACGCCCATCAGGCGCAGCACCGGCTCGGCGTGCCACAGCAGCACCGCGCACAGCGTGCCGATGGCCAGCGCCAGCCACAGGGCCTGGCGCACCAGCGGGCCGTTCTCGGCCTCCTTGCCGGCGCCGAAGCGCTGGGCGACCTTGGCCGTGGTGGCCAGCAGGGTGCCGTTCATCAGCAGGAACACCGGCACCCACAGCGAGTTGCCCAGCGCCACGCCGGCCAGGTCGCGGGCGCTGACGCGGCCGGCCATCACGGTGTCGACGAAGCCCATCGAGGTGTAGGCCAGCTGCGCGATGATGATCGGCGTGGCCAGCACCAGCAGGGCGCGGATTTCGGCCAGGGTACGGGCCGGGCGGGAGAGGGCGGGCATGGTGGGTCCAGCGGGAGATGCGACAAGGCGCGCTAGTCTAGCCCTGTCCGGGTGGTCAGAAAAGCGCGGCCTACCTCCGCCGGCGCCGTACGCCTAGAATGGCGGCTCTACTGTGGAGTGCCCCATGCTGATAGTCGCCGACGAGAACATTCCCCTGCTCGACGAGTTCTTCGCCGCCTTCGGCGAGATTCGCCGCCATCCCGGCCGCGCCATCGACCGCGCCGCCCTGGGCGACGCCGAAGTGCTGCTGGTGCGCTCGGTGACCCGCGTCGACCGCGCGCTGCTGGAAGGCAGCCGGGTGCGTTTCGTCGGCACCTGCACCATCGGCACCGACCACCTGGACCTCGACTATTTCGCCGCGGCCGGCATCGCCTGGTCCAGCGCCCCCGGCTGCAACGCCCGCGGTGTGGTCGACTACGTGCTGGGTTGCCTGCTGGCCCTGGCCGAGCGCACGGGGCGCCAGCTGCCGGAACTGACCTACGGCGTGGTCGGCGCCGGCCAGGTCGGCGGGCGCCTGGTCGAGGTGCTGCGCGGCCTGGGCTGGGACGTACGGGTCTGCGACCCGCCACGCCAGGCGGCCGAGGGCGGCGATTTCGTCGAGCTGGCGGACATCCTGCGCGAGTGCGATGTGCTCAGCCTGCACACCCCGCTGGACGCCGGCACCCGCCACCTGCTCGGCGCCGAGCAGCTGCGCGCGCTCAAGCCGGGCGCCTGGCTGATCAACGCCAGCCGCGGCGCGGTGCTCGACAATGCGGCGCTCAAGGCGCACCTGCGCGGCGGTGCCGACCTGCAGGTGGCGCTCGATGTGTGGGAGGGCGAGCCGCAGGCCGATCCGGAACTGGCCGCACTGTGCCAGATCGCCACCCCGCACATCGCCGGCTACAGCCTGGACGGCAAGCTGCGTGGCACGGCGCAGATCTACCAGGCCTACTGCCGGGCCATGGGCCTGGCCGAGCAGGTGCAGCTGGACGAACTGCTGCCGCCGGCCTGGCTCGGCGCGTTGTCGCTGCACGAAGACGCCGCCATTGATTGGGCGTTGGCCACCCTGTGCCGCGCGGTGTACGACCCGCGGCGCGACGATGCGGATTTCCGCCGCAGCCTGGTGGGCGACGCGGCGCAGCGCAAGGCGGCTTTCGACCAGCTGCGCAAGCACTATCCTCACCGCCGCGAGATCGAAGGTCTGCAGGTGCGCCTGGAAGGGGACGCGCCGCACCTGGCGGCGTTGGTAGGGGCGCTGGGCTGCCGAGTGCTCTAGCCGGCCTGGCGCTGCTGCAGGCTCTGCTCCAGTTCGCGACAGGCCTGCAGGATCATCTGCTCGGTGATGGGGATTTCCCGGCCCTCGGCATCGATGATGGCGCCGCCGACCGGCTGCTGCGGGTTGAAGGGCACGACTTGGGCCTGGCTGGGCTGTTGGGTGGGCTGCATGGCCGTCTCCTGATCTGGCGATGGGGCGCAGTCTAGGGTGGGCAGATGAAGGCGCGGTGACAGAACCGCGTGACTTGGATTGACGGGCGTGGCCGTTGCCGCGCCGCTTTGGAGTGGTTATGAGCGTTTTCCATCTGGGCCTGATCATCAACCCGCTGGCCGGCCTCGGCGGCCCGGCGGCGCTCAAGGGCAGCGACGGCGTGGCCGCCGAGGCCCTGGCGCGGGGCGCCGAACCGCGCGCTGCCGAGCGCACGCGCATCGCCCTGGAGTGCCTGCGGCCGGTGGCCGAGCGCTTGCAGTTCATCACCTTTCCCGGGCCCATGGGTGCCGACCTGCTGGCCGAGCTGGGCTATGTCCACCGCGTGCTCGGCAGCCTGGGCGAGGGGCCGACCACGGCGGCGGACACCCAGGCGGCGGTGCATGAGCTGCAGGATGCCGGCTGCGCGCTGATCCTCTTCGCCGGCGGCGACGGCACGGCGCGCGACGTGTGCAGCGCGGTGCGCGAGGAGCAGCCGGTGCTGTGCATCCCGGCCGGGGTGAAGATCCATTCCGCGGTCTATGCCATCAGCCCGCGCGCCGCCGGGCTGATGGCCCTGCGCCTGATCGAGGGCGGCCTGGTGCGGCTGTCCAGCGGCGAGGTGCGCGATATAGATGAAGCAGCCCTGCGCGACGGCAGGGTCGGCTCGCGGCACTACGGCGAGATGTGCGTGCCGGTGGAGGGCGAGTTCATGCAGCACGTCAAGCAGGGCGGCATGGAGTCCGAGGAGCTGGTGCTGGTGGACCTGGCCGACTGGCTGGCGGAGAGCTGGGAGCAGGGCGTGCGCTACGTGTTCGGCCCCGGCTCGACCCTGCATGGCCTGGCGCAGAACCTCGGGCTGGAGACCACCCTGCTCGGCGTGGATGTGATCGAGAACGGCCGGGTGATCGCCCGCGACGTGACCGAGGCGCAGCTGTTCGAGCTGGTCGATGGCCAGCCGGCGCGCCTGCTGGTCACCGCCATCGGCGGCCAGGGCCATATCATCGGCCGCGGCAACCAGCAGATCAGCCCGCGTGTGCTGCGCGCCATCGGCCTGGAGCACCTGCGGGTGATCGCCACCAAGCGCAAACTCGGCACCCTGGACGGCCGTCCGCTGCTGGTGGACAGCGGCGATCCGGCGCTGGACGAGGCTTTCCCCGATGCCGTGCGGGTGTGGGCCGGTTACAAGGAAGAGCTGCTGTACCCGATTCGCTGATCTTGACCACAACAGGGAGGTTTTCATGCAACGACTGCTTCTGGCCCTGAGCCTGGGCCTGCTGGCGGCCCCAACCATGGCCGCCAGCTTCAACTGCGCCAAGGCACAGCAACCCATAGAGCGAGCCATCTGTGCCTACCCCGAGCTGGATCGCCTGGATGGCCTGCTGGGCGAGCGCTTTCGCGCGCAGCAGAAGCGCCTGGATGCCGGCGCTCGCGAGCAGGCACTGACCGCGCAGCGGGCCTGGCTCGCCGAGCGCGGCAAGCGCTGCCCGGGATACGAGCAGAACTGCCTGGCCGATCTCTACCGTGCCCGGCTCGCCGATATGGCCGGTAATGAAAAACGTGTGGTGCCCTATAGCGCCTCGGTGCCGCCGCATCAGCTGCGCGAGGCCGCGGCGCTGTGCGAGCTGCCGGACCTGCAGCTGCCGGCCGATACCCTGGTGTATGCCGCCGGCGCCTACAGTGGCCGGCGGCTGGATGTGCAGATCGACCAGAGCGGCCACCAGGCCACCCAGTTCGACGTGCTGGTCAACTCCCCCGAGCGTCCCGTGGCCCTGCTGCTGGGGGCCTACGAGCCGTCGATCTGGAATGTCGGCTGGACCGAAGGCACGCGCATCCTCGCCGTGCTCGCCACCGGCTATCACCGCCAGGCGGTGGCCGGCCTGCCGGCCGAGACGCCACTGCGCATCAGCAGCTACGACAACAAGGGGCCCTGCGGCTACCTGTACATCGACGAGAAGAACCGGGGCAAGTTGAACCCCATGGCGCAGCGTGTGTTCAAGCGCAACGTCGATCTGGTCTACCACGTCGGCAACGGTGCCATGGTGCTTGGCGAGCCCCTGCCGACCGGCGCGGTGCAACTCACATCGCCCGACTCGCCGCCGCACAGCTTCGTCGACCCCGATCTGCCCAAGGCCGGCCCGGCTGGACTGGCCGATGCCGTGGCCAAGGGGCTGATGCGTCCGGCCGACGAGGCCGACTTCGCCGCCTGGCAGGTTGTGCTGGAGCGCAAGGCCAGCCAGGCCAATCAGGACCTGCCGCCCCTGGCCAACCCGCCGACGCGCAGCAGCTTCCGTCCCCACAATGCCTATGTGCTGCTCAAGGCGCAGCGGCTACCGGCTGGCCTCTATGGCGCGCATTCGGCCAGTTTCTTCCTGCCCTTGGGCGTGCCCTATCCGGAGGGTGAACTGGGGCACTCGGCGCTCTACGACTTCAACAGCGAAAGTTGCCGGGGGGCCGTCTGTGGTCATTGAACGCTGGCTGCGCAGCCTGGCGCTGCTGCTCTGCCTGGGGCTGCCCGGCTGGGTTTCGGCGCAGACCATCGACCCGCAGCAGCTGGTGCAGGCCGCGCGCAGCCAGGTCGGCGTGACCCTGGGCTACGACCCGGTGTATCGCCGGCTCGACTACCCCGGCGGCGACGTACCGCTGGCCACCGGCGTGTGCACCGACGTGCTGATCCGCGCCCTGCGCCAGCAGGGCCTGGACCTGCAGCAGGCGGTGCACGAGGACATGCGCGCGCACTTCTCCGTCTACCCGCGCAACTGGGGCTTGCAGCGCCCGGATCGCAACATCGACCACCGCCGCGTGCCCAACCTGATGACCTGGTTCCAGCGCCAGGGCATGGCCCTGAAGGTCGGCGACAAGCCGACGGACTATCTGGCCGGTGACATCGTCGCCTGGGACCTGGGGCGCGGCCTGAGCCATATCGGCATCGTCTCCGACCGCGCCAGCCCGGCCGGCGTACCGCTGGTGCTGCACAACATCGGCCGCGGCACGCAGGAGGAGGACATCCTGTTCGCCTACCGCATCACCGGCCACTATCGCTTCACCGACTGAGGCCGGTTAGCATCGGCGCAGGATTTCCGGAGGTCGCGATGGCATTACCACCCCATATCCAGGCCGGCGAGCGCGTGGTGTTGTTCGACGGCGTGTGCCGGCTGTGCAATGGCTGGGCGAAGTTCCTGATCCGCCACGACCGCGAGCGGCGCTTTCGCCTGTGCTCGGTGCAGTCGGCCGAGGGCCAGGCGATCCTCGCCTGGTTCGGCCTGCCCACCGACGCCTTCGAGACCATGGCCTATGTCGAGGGCGAGGCGCTGTTCGTGCGCTCCGATGCCGTGCTGCGCATCGTCGCCCAGCTGCCCGGCGCCTGGCGCTGGCTGGCCTTGCCGCGCATCCTGCCGCGCGGCCTGCGCGACTGGTGCTACGACCGCATCGCGCTGAACCGCTACCGCCTGTTCGGTCGCTACGACAGCTGCCTGCTGCCCGCCCCGGACCACGACAGCCGCTTCCTCGACAGCGCCGGGCCGCGCACATGAGCCTGCTGCCCGCCGGCCGGCGCGAGGCCCTGCGCCTGGCCTGGCGCTTCGTCGCCCCCTATCGAATGCGCCTGGCCGGTGCCCTGGCGGCGCTGCTGTTCACCGCCGCCATCACCCTGTCCATGGGCCAGGGCATCCGCCTGTTGGTGGACCAGGGCCTGGCTACCCAGTCGCAGGCCGCGCTGAACCACTCCATCGGCCTGTTCTTCGTGCTGGTGCTGGCCCTGGCGCTCGGCACCTTCAGCCGTTTCTATCTGGTCAGCTGGCTTGGCGAGCGGGTGGTGGCCGATATCCGCCAGCGCGTGTTCGACCACCTGATCGAGCTGCATCCGGGCTTCTACGAGAGCAATCGTGCCTCGGAGATCCAGTCGCGGCTGACCGCCGACACCACGCTGCTGCAGACGGTGATCGGCTCCTCGCTATCCATGGCCCTGCGCAACGGCATCATGCTGATCGGCGGGGTGATCCTGCTGTTCGTCACCAACGCCAAGCTCAGCGCCATCGTGGTCTGTTCGCTGCCGCTGGTGGTGGCGCCGATCCTGATCTTCGGCCGCCGCGTACGCGCGCTCTCAAGGCAGACCCAGGACCGGGTCGCCGACGTCGGCAGCTACATCGGCGAGACCCTCGGCCAGATCAAGACGGTGCAGGCCTACAACCACCAGGCCCAGGATCGCCAGCGTTTCGCCGGCACCGTGGAGGCGGCCTTCGCCACCGCCGGCAGACGCATCCGCCAGCGCGCCTGGCTGATCACCGTGGTCATCGTCCTGGTGCTGGGCGCCGTCGGCGCCATGCTCTGGGTCGGCGGCATGGACGTGATCGCCGGGCGCATCAGCGGTGGCGACCTGGCCGCCTTCGTGTTCTACAGCCTGATCGTCGGCATGGCCTTCGGCGCCATCAGCGAGGTGATCGGCGAGCTGCAGAGCGCGGCCGGCGCCGCCGAGCGCATCGCCGAGCTGCTGCGCACGCGCAATCTGATCACCGCACCGCCAGAGAGCGAGCGGCTGCAGCTGCCCACGCGGGTCAGCGGGGCGCTGGAGCTGCGCGGCGTGCGCTTTAGCTACCCGAGCCGGCCGGAGCAGCCGGCCATCGATGGCATCGACCTGGCGGTGCGCGCCGGCGAGACCCTGGCGCTGGTCGGTCCCTCCGGTGCCGGCAAGTCGACCCTGTTCGACCTGCTGCTGCGCTTCTTCGACCCACAAGAGGGCGAGATCCTGGTCGAGGCTGTGCCGATCCACAGGCTCGATCCGCTCGACCTGCGCCGCTGCTTCGCCCTGGTGTCGCAGCACCCGGCGCTGTTCTACGGCAGCGTGGCGGACAACCTGCGTTACGGCCGCCCTGAGGCCAGAGATGCCGAAGTCGAGGCGGCGGCGCGTGCGGCGCATGCCCACGAATTCATCGAGCGCCTGCCGCAGGGCTACCAGACCCACCTGGGCGAGGCCGGGCTGGGGCTCTCCGGCGGCCAACGTCAGCGCCTGGCGATTGCCCGCGCGCTGCTCAGCGATGTGCCGATCCTGCTGCTGGACGAGGCCACCAGCGCGCTGGACGCCGAGAGCGAGCACCTGATCCAGCAGGCCCTGCCGGAACTGATGCGCGGGCGTACCACCCTGGTGATCGCCCACCGCCTTGCCACGGTGAAGAACGCCGACCGCATCGCGGTGATCGATCACGGCCGCCTGCAGGCCATCGGCACCCATGGCGAGCTGGTGCTGAGCAACCCGCTGTATGCCCGCCTGGCCGAGCTGCAGTTCAATACCGAGCGCCGCGAGGGCGCCTGAGGAGTGTGCGTGGAAAGGGACTTCGGCGTGGTGGTGCTGGGCGGCTACGGCAACTTCGGCCGGGTGATAGTGCGGCGGCTGGCGCAGACCTCGGAGATGCCCGTCTGGATCGCCGGGCGCGACCTGGTCAAGGCCGAGGCACTGGCCGCCGAGACCGGCGGCCGGGCACTGCAGCTGGACATGAACGCCGCGGATCTGGCCGAGCGCCTGCGCGCCAGCGGGGCGCGTCTGCTGATCTCCACGGCGGGGCCGTTCCAGGGCCAGGACTATCGGGTGGCCCGCGCCGCCCTCGAAGCCGGCCTGCACTATATCGACCTGGCCGACGCGCGGGTCTTCGTCTGCGGCATCGGCGAGCTGGATGAGGCAGCGCGGGCGGCCGGGGTGCTGCTGTGCAGTGGCGCCAGTTCGGTGCCGGCGCTGGCGGCGGCGGTGATCGACCCCTTGCTGCCGCGCTTCTCGCGGCTGGACAGCATCTGGCACGGCATCAGCTCCTCGGAGAAGACCCCGGGGCTGTCGACCCTGGCGGCGGTGCTGGGTTATTGCGGCAAGCCGTTCCGGCAATGGCGCGATGGCGGCTGGCAGCGGGTGTTCGGCTGGCAGGACCTGGCTCGTCACGAATTCCCGGCGCCGCTCGGCCCGCGCTGGGTGGCCAACTGCGATATCCCCGATCTCGAACTGTTCCCGGCGCGCTACGCCGGCGTGCGCAGCGTGCGCTTCTCCGCCGGCGTCGGCCTGCGCCTCACCCAGTTCGGCACCTGGGCGCTGTCCTGGCTGGTACGTGGCGGACTGCTGCGCAGCGCCGTGCCGCTGGCGGCCTTCCTGCACCGCCGTGCCGTGTCGGTGGAGCCCTTCGGCGACGGCCGCAGCGGCATGTTCGTGAGGCTCGAGGGGCTGGACCCGCAAGGGCAGCCGCTGCGCCTGTGCTGGGAGCTGCTGGCCGAGCACAACGACGGCCCGAACATCCCCTGCATGGCGGCCGTGGCCCTGGCCCGCAAGCTGGCCGCCGGCACCCTGCAGGCACGCGGTGCCATGCCCTGCCTGGGGCTGCTGACCCAGGAGGAGTACCTGGCGGAGCTGCAGGGGCTGGCGATCGGCAGCGCGTTGCGCCAGCTCTGATCAGGCGTGCTGGCGCGGGCGGATGGTCAGCGCCGCGCCGGCCGAGGCGAGGATGATCGCGCCAATGGCCAGCCACTGCGTGGGGCCCAGGCGCTCGCTGAGGAAGATCAGGCCGGAGAGGGCGGCAATCGCCGGTTCCAGGCTCATCAGCACGCTGAAGGTGCGCGCCGGCATGCGCGTGAGGGCGACCATCTCCAGGCTGTAGGGCAGCGCCGAGGACAGTATCGCGACGCCCAGGGCCACCGGCAGCAGGTCGAGGGAGAACAGCTCGCCGCCGACCGACCACAGGCCCACCGGGAACACCAGCATGGCCGCCACCAGGGTGCCGAAGGCCACGGTTTGCCGGCCGTGGGCGGCGCCGGCGCGCTGGCCGAAGAGGATGTACAGCGCCCAGCAGACGCCGGCGCCGAGGGCCAGGGCCATGCCCTGCGGGTCGAGATGATCGGCGGCGCTGGTGTCGGGCAACAGCAGCCAGAGGCCGAGCGCGGCCAGGGCGATCCACAGGAAGTCCAGCAGCCGCCGCGAGCCGAACAGCGCCAGGGCCAGCGGGCCGGTGAACTCCAGGGCCACGGCGATGCCCAGCGGAATGGTCTTCAGCGACATGTAGAACAGCAGGTTCATCGCCCCCAGCGACAGGCCGTAGCCGAGCAGTGAGCGCCAGGCGGCGAGGTTCGGCCGCGTGCGCCAGGGCCGCATCACGATGCACAGGATCAGCGCGGCCAGGCTCAGGCGCAGGGCGGTGGTGCCCTCGGGGCCGATCAGCGGGAACAGGCTCTTGGCCAGGGAGGCGCCGCTCTGGATCGAGGTCATGGCGATGACCAGCAGGGCGATGGGCAGGAGCAGGGTGGGGCGGGGCATGGCGCGTTCCGAATGATGCGGCAATAAAAAAACCGGCCACTGGGGCCGGTTTCTGCAACTCAGCCTAGCTTAGCGGTATTCGCAGAGGTAGGCGGTGTCCACGGCGACCTTGAGCTGGAACTTGCTGTTGCCCGGTACGGTGAACTGGCTGCCGGCGGCGAAGGTTTCCCAGTTGTCGCTGCCCGGCAGCTTGACGGTGAGGGCGCCGGCGACCACGTGCATCACTTCCAGCTGGGCGGTGCCGAACTCGTACTCGCCGGGGGCCATCACGCCGATGGTGGCCGGGCCTTCGGCCATGGCGAAGCCGATGGATTTGACGGTGCCGTCGAAGTATTCGTTGACCTTGAACATGGCGGGTTCCTCGGAAGGGTCAAAAAAGGCTCGCCAGTATGCCCAAGGCGGGCTTGCCCGTCATCCGCCGTCGGCGAATATCAGCGGCAGCAGGCGGGCGGTATTGCGCGCGTCTTCCAGCGCCCGGTGCTGCTGTCCGCGGAACTGCAGGCCGGTGAGCTGCAGGGCGCCGTTCAGGCCGACCGCGCGCTTGAGCTGGCGGCTCTCGGCGAAGCGCTGCTTGAGGTTGTGGTGGGGGATGTCCTGCAGGGCGCTGCGCAGGCCGTGGCGCTGCCATTCCAGCAGCAGCTGGCGGCGGTCGTAGTCGCCCCAGCTGCCCCAGCCGCGCAGCTGTGGCAGGTGCGGCGCCAGCCAGCACTCGAACTGCGGCCAGACCTGGGCGAGCGGCGCGGCAGCGTCGATCTGCGCCTGGCTGATGTGCGTCAGCTCGCGGCAGAAGGCCGTCAGGCAGGGGCGCCGCAGCGGGCGGACGAAACGCTGGAAGGGCTCCAGCTCATGGCCGGCGCCGTCCACCAGGGTGGCGCCGATCTCGATGATCTCCATCTCTTCCACTGGCCAGCCGCCTTCCTCGGTGGTGGCTTCCAGGTCGATAACCAGCCATTGCTGCATGAGTCACTCCTCTGTTCGCCAGCAGTATGGCCCGCCATGCACAGTTTTGCCGTGCAGCTGTTGCGGGCGAGTAGGCGGCGTTGCGGGTATGCTTGCGCCTCAGTCTGCAAGGAGGTGCACATGGCAAAGGTGGCATTTATCGGCCTGGGCGTGATGGGGTTTCCCATGGCCGGGCATCTGGCGTGCGAGGGCCATCAGGTCTGCGTATACAACCGCTCGCCGGCAAAGGCGCAGCTGTGGCAGGAGCGCTATGCCGGTGAGACCGCGGCGACTCCGCGCGAGGCGGCGCAGGGCGCCGAGCTGGTGATGACCTGCGTGGGCAACGACGACGACCTGCGCAGCGTGGTGCTGGGCGCGGACGGCGCCTTCGCCGGCATGGCCCCGGGCGCGGTGCTGGTCGACCACACCACCGCCTCGGCCAATGTCGCCCGCGAGCTGGCCGCCATCGCCGCGCAGCAGGGCCTGGGCTTCCTCGATGCGCCGGTATCCGGCGGCCAGGCCGGCGCGGAGAACGGCATGCTCACCGTGATGGTCGGCGGCGCGGAGGGCGACTACCGGCGCGCCGAACCGGTGATCGACGCCTATGCGCGGATGATCAAGCTGATGGGGCCGGTGGGCAGCGGCCAGCTGACCAAGATGGTCAACCAGATCTGCATCGGCGGCCTGGTCCAGGGCCTGGCCGAGGCGCTGCACTTCGCCCAGTGCGCCGGCCTTGACGGCCACGCGGCGATGGAGGTGATCGGCAAGGGGGCGGCGCAGTCCTGGCAGCTGGAGAACCGCCACCAGACCATGCTCGAAGGCAAGTTCGACTTCGGCTTCGCCGTGGACTGGATGCGCAAGGACCTGTCGATCCTGCTGGAGGAGGCGCGGCGCAACGGCGCGCAGCTGCCGGTGACGGCGCTGGTCGACCAGTTCTATTCCGACGTGCAGGCCATGGGCGGCGGGCGCTGGGATACCTCCAGCCTGATTGCCCGACTCAAGCAGGTGCCCAGGGGCTGAGGCCGGCGGAGCCCTGTGCTCAGGCGCGGAAGATGAAATACACGGCACCGAGCAGGCACAGCCCCGCCCACAGGTAGTCCAGCTTCAGCGGCTGCTGCATGACCAGCACGCTGAAGGGCACGAACACCGCCAGGGTGATGACTTCCTGCATGATCTTCAGCTGGCCGATCGACAGTTCGGTGTAGCCGATGCGGTTGGCCGGCACCATGATCATGTATTCGAAGAAGGCGATGCCCCAGCTGATCAGCGCGGCGATGAACCAGGGCTTGGCGTTCAGCGCCTTCAGGTGGCCGTACCAGGCGATGGTCATGAACAGGTTGGACAGGGTGAGCAGGGCGGCGGTTTGCAACCAGACTGGCATGGCGGGCTTCCGAGGGCGAATCGGGCAAGAGTATTCAGCCGCCGCAGGCCCGGCAAGCAGGCTCCCATCTGCCCTGCGAAGCGCTAGAATGGCGGCTTTCGTTGACTCGCCTGCCGTGAGATTGTCCATGCAATGTCGCCCCGGGTGCGGCGCCTGCTGCATCGCACCGTCCATCAGCTCACCCATCCCCGGCATGCCGCAGGGCAAGCGGGCAGGCGAGCGCTGTCTGCACCTGACCACCGAGCAGCTCTGCGGCCTTTTCGGTCAGCCGCAGCGGCCGGCGGTGTGCGCCGCCTTTTCCGCCGATCCCGCCGTCTGTGGCGACAGCCGCGAGGAGGCGATCCGCCTGCTCGGCTGGCTGGAGCAGGCCACGGCCTGATTCACTACTCCCGAGGAATACGCATGTTTTCACTGCGCGCAGTAGCGCTTGGCGCGGCCGCTCTGCTGATCGGCCTTCCGGCGCAGGCCGAGGATTGGCAGCTGGTCAAGGACGAGGACGGCATCCGGGTCTACCTGAGTGCGGTGCCGGGCTCGAAATACAAGGCCTACCGCGGGGAGGTCAGCATCGCCAGCGACATGGCCAGCCTGCGCGCGCTGCAGGAGGACGTGCAGGGTTCCTGTGCCTGGATCTATGCCTGTGTCGGGCAACGCCTGCTCAAGCATGAGGGCGCCGAGAGCTGGGTGCATAGCCGCTTCGCAATGCCCTGGCCGGTGCAGGCCCGCGATGCCGTGGTGCACCTGCTCACCGAGGAGGGCGCCGATGGCAGCCTGACGCGCAGGATGGAGGGGCAACCGCAGTATCTGCCTGGCCTGAAGGATCATGTGCGGGTCACCAGCCTGCAGGGTTTCTGGCGCTTCGTGCCGCAGCAGGCCGGCAAGGTCGAGGTGATCTATCAGCTGCACAGCGAGCCGGGCGGCAGTGTGCCGTCCTGGCTGGCCAACAGTTTTGTGGTGGATGCCCCGTTCAATACCCTGAAGGCCCTGCGAGCGCTGGCGGAAGGACGCTGAACGCAAGAAGGCTCATCGTACATGCGTGGGGGGAGCGGGTTGACGCCGGACTGGCAAGATTGTGTGAGTCTGGAGGGATTTGCCTTCAAGCCGATTATCGAGCCTGCCGATACTTCCCGTTTCGCCCCACCGGGCGACTCACTTTTCTTTGTTTGCGCAAAGAAAAGTAAGCAAAAGAAAGCGCCCCCCGACATCCGGCCCCGCCTGCGGCGGGGTTCCCTCCTTCCGGTGTCGCTCCGGGGGCCGTCACGAAGGGACGTCCCTGTCCCTTCGTTCCTCGCTCGGCGTCCTGCCTCGCGTCCCCCTGCGCAACACCTCCACTCGGCCTGCTGACGGGGACTCCGGCTCCGAGCTGCTCGATGCTCTTTCTCTTCTTTTCGTTCCTCTCCCTTGAACTGTCAGGCAGCACCAAACGCCCCTTGCAGAAGGGTGAATGGAATCGTTGCGCAGAGGGGTGAGCCGCATGGATGCGGCGAAAGGCTTACAAGGGCCATGGATGGCCCGTGTAAGCCGACCCTCGGAGCGGCGATGGAATGAACAGACCCGTAGCGCAGCGTAGGGCCGGATGAAGGGGCAAGCGGTTTTGCTTACTTTTGCCGCGATTGGCAAAAGTAAGTCGCCCGGCGGGGCGAAACAGGAGGTATCGACACGCTCGGAAACCAGCTTGAAATCAAGCCAGCTCCGGTCCACACATAATCTTGCCAGCCCGGCACCAAGGCCTCGCTCCTTTTCAAAGCAAAAAAAAGCCCGGCCATACGGCCGGGCGAGGCACTACTCCGCAGGAGCGAAGGGGATCAGGCAGTCTCTGCCAAAACGTTGATCTGTTGCTGAGAGGCCACCTCGCCGATCACCAGGATCGCCGGGCTCTTCAGCTGGAAGTCCTGGGCCGCCTGCTGCATGGCGGCCAGGGTGCTGCGGCACTCGCGCTGCTGCGGCAGCGAGGCGTTCTCGATCATCGCCACCGGCATGTCGGTGCGCATGCCGCCGGCCAGCAGGCTGTCGCGTACTTCCGCCAGTTTCGCCACGCCCATGTACACCACCAGGGTGGTGCCCCCTTGGGCCAGGGCTTGCCAGTTCAGGCTGCTGTCGTCCTGGGTGTGGGCGGTGACCAGGGTCACGCCGCGAGCCACGCCGCGCAGGGTCAGCGGGATGCCGCACTGGGTGGCGCCGGCCAGGCCGGCGGTGATGCCGTTGACCATCTCTACCTCGATACCATGCGCGGCCAGCCAGTCGGCTTCCTCGCTGCCACGGCCGAAGATGCACGGGTCGCCACCCTTCAGACGCACCACGCACTTGCCCTGGCGGGCGTAGCGCAGCATCAGCCGGTGGATGAAGGCCTGCGGCGTGGAGCGGCAGCCGCCGCGCTTGCCCACCGGCACCACGCGGGCGTCGGGGCAGTGTTCCAGCACGGCCGGATTGACCAGGTCGTCGATCATCACGATCTCGGCCCGGTTGAGGGCTTTCACCGCCTTGAGGGTCAGCAATTCCGGGTCGCCGGGGCCGGCGCCCACCAGCCAGACTTTTGCACTCATGCTTCTACTCCTCAGGCTTGCACGGCGACGGCCGCCACGCGGGTGGCCAGCAGTCGCTTGATTTCCGGTACGCACGAGCCGCAGCTGGTGCCGCATTTCAGCTCGCGCTTGAGGCCGTCCAGGTTCAGGCCGCGCTCGATGCCGGCGCATACCGCGTCCTGGCTGACGTTCATGCAGTTGCACAGCACCTTGCTGGCCTTGAGGCCGCCACCGGGCGGCGTCGGCAGCGGGGCGAGCAGCCAGCGGCGCAGGTCGGCGTCGCTGCTGCCCTGTTCCCACAGGCCCTTGAGCCAGTCGCGGGCGGCGGTTTCGCCGGCCAGGCGCACGGCGACGATGCGCCCGTCTGCGAAGCGCACGCGCTTGCCCACGCCGCGCTTGGCATCGTCGTAGGCCATCACCGGGCCGTTATCCACGCCGAGCAGGGCGTCGATCTCGGCCAGCAGCTCGGCGTCCGGCGCCGTCGTGGCGGCGGCCTTGATCAGCAGGGCCGGGCGCTGTTCGCGGCCGGTTGGGGCCAGGCTGGCGTATGCGAAACGCTCGAACAGCGGGCGCAGGGCCTCTAGGCGGCGCTGCACGTCGCCCTCGACCAGGGCGAAGAACTGCCAGGGCAGCTCGGCGCGCTCGATCTGCACGGCGCTGAGCTTCAGCTCCGGCTGCTTGGACAGCGGGTCGAACGCCGGCTGGGTCAGCACATTGGTGCCCAGGCCCTTGAGGAAACGGTCGCCCCAGTGCATCGGCAGGTAGGCCTGGCCCGGCTGCAGGGCCTCGTCGGCCTGTACCGGCAGGATCAGGCCGCCACGCCGGCTGCGCAGGTGAATCAGCTCACCGGCCTGCAGGCCGCGGCGCTTGAGTTCGTCCGGGTGCAGACCGAGCACCGCTTCCGGCACATGGCCGAACAGCCGTGCGGCGGTGCCGGTGCGGCTCATGCCGTGCCACTGGTCGCGCAGGCGCCCGGTGTTGAGCAGCAGCGGAAAGTCGCTCTCCGGACGCTCCCGGCCCGGCACGAACGGGTCGGCGACAAAGCGGGCGCGGCCGCTGGCGGTGGGGAAGAGGCCGTTCCCGTAAAGCCGCGCGGTGCCCTGCTGGGCGCCGGCCGGGAAGGGCCATTGTTGTGGACCTTGGTCGTCCAGGATGGCGTAGCTGAGACCGGAAAGGTCCAGGTCGCGTCCCTGGGTCAGGTGCTTGTATTCCTCGAACAGCGCTTGTGCGCTGGCGAAGTCGAACAGGCTTGGCAGGCCGGGGCGTAGCTGTTGTTCCAGGCGGCGGGCGAAGTCACAGACGATCGCCCAGTCCGGCCGCGCCTCTGCGGGCGCTGGCACGGCGCGGCGCACATGGCTGATGCGCCGCTCGGAGTTGGTCACGCTGCCTTCTTTTTCGCCCCAGCTGGCGGCCGGGAGCAGAAGGTCGGCGTACTTACAGGTTTCGGTGGTGAAGAAGGCTTCCTGCACCACCACGAAGGGGCACAGGCTCAGGGCCTCGTGGATCTTTTGCTGGTCCGGCAGCGATTGCGCCGGGTTGGTGCAGGCGATCCACAGGGCCTTGATCGTGCCTTCGCGTACCGCCTCGAACAGTTCGATGGCGGACAGACCGGTGTTCGCCGGCAGGCTGTCCACGCCCCAGTAGCGCGCCACTTCGACGCGGTGCTCGGGGTTGGCTGCCTCGCGGTGGCCAGGCAGCAGGTTGCTCAGGCTGCCGGTCTCGCGGCCACCCATGGCATTGGGCTGGCCGGTGAGGGAGAAGGGGCCGGCGCCGACCCGGCCGATCTGCCCGGTAGCCAGGTGCAGGTTGATCAGCGCGCTGTTCTTGGCGCTGCCGGCCGTGGACTGGTTGAGGCCCATGCACCACAGCGAGAGAAAGGCCGGCGCCTGGCCGATCAGCGCGGCGGCGCGGCGCAGGTCGCTCTCGTCGATGCCGCACAGGCGCGCCACTTCGCTCGGCGGGTAGTCGGCCGCCAGGCCGCGCAGGGCCTCGAAGCCCTCGGTGTGGGCGTCGATGTAGGCCGGGTCATGGTCGCCGTTGGCCAGCAGCAGGTGCAGCAGGCCGTGGAACAGCGCCACGTCGGTGCCGGGGGCCAGGCCTAAGTGCAGGTCGGCCAGCTCGCAGGTGTCGGTGCGGCGCGGGTCGACGACGATGATCTTCATCTCGGGCCGCGCGGCCTTGGCCGCTTCCAGGCGGCGGAACAGGATCGGATGGGCGTAGGCCATATTGCTGCCGGCGATCAGCAGGCAGTCGGCCTGCTCGATGTCCTCGTAGCTGCAGGGCGGGGCGTCGGCGCCCAGGCTGCGCTTGTAGCCGACCACCGCCGAGCTCATGCACAGGCGCGAGTTGCTGTCGATGTTGTTGGTGCCGACCAGGGCGCGGGCCAGCTTGTTGAAGGCGTAGTAGTCCTCGGTCAGCAGCTGGCCGGAGATGTAGAAGGCGACGCTGTCCGGGCCATGCTCGCGAATGGTCTCGGCGAATACGCTGGCGGCGTGGTCGAGGGCGCTGTCCCAGTCGCTGCGGGCGCGGGCGAGATGCTTGCCCAGGCGCAGCTCGGGGTAGAGGGCGCGGGCGTCGAGGTCGCCGGTCAGGTGCAGGGACGAGCCCTTGCTGCACAGTTTTCCATGATTGGCCGGATGATTCGGGTCGCCCTGCACGCCGAGGATCTTCTCGCCATCGTGCTCGATCAGCACGCCGCAGCCGACGCCGCAGTAGCAGCAGGTGGCCGCTGTGGTTTGCAGGGTCGCTTCAGGCACGGGCGGCATCCTTTTCGGCGAGGCCGGCGGCCTCCAGGCTGGCGCGGCCGAACATCAGGTGGTCGCGCATGCGGCCGATGTCGACACCCTCGCGGATCTGCTGGAAGTACCAGCTGCCGTCGAGGGTGTCGCCATACAGGCAGCCGCCGACCAGCACGTCGTCCTTGATCACCAGTTTCTTGTACACGCTGCCGATGGGGTCGGAGAGGGTGATGGTCTCGGTGCCGTCGCCGCCCATGAAGTCGCCGGCGGAGAACAGCTCGATGCCGGTGACCTTGAGCTTGGTGGAGATCACCGAGCCCTGGTAGCGGGCGGTGCCGAGCATGGCCAGGTGGTTGGCACAGACCTGCGCCTGCTCGAACAGCGGGGCCACCAGGCCGTAGGCGATGCCGCGGTGGTTGGCGCATTCGCCGACCGCGTAGATGCGCGGGTCGAAGGTCTGCAGGCAGTCGTCGACCAGGATGCCGCGGTTGCAGGGCAGGCCGGCCTTTTCCGCCAGCTCGGTATTGGGGCGCACGCCGGCGGCCATCACCACCAGATCGGCGGGAATGGTATCGCCGCTCTTGAACTGCACGGCGCAGACCCGGCCGCTGCCGTAGTCGTGCAGCTCCTCGGTCTGTTCGTTGAGGCGGAAGCGGATGCCTCGTGCCTCCAGCGCCTGTTTCAGCAACTCACCGGCGGTGCGGTCGAGCTGGCGCTCCAGCAGCCAGTCGGCCAGGTGCACCACGGTCACGTGCATGCCGCGCTGGCGCAGGCCGTTGGCCGCTTCCAGGCCGAGCAGGCCGCCGCCGATGACCACGGCGTGGCTGTGGGTGCGCGCGGCTTCCATCATCTGCTCGGTGTCGGCGATGTCGCGGTAGGCGATCACGCCTTCCAGGCGGTTGCCCGGGACCGGCAGGATGAAGGGGTTGGAGCCGGTGGCGAGGATCAGCCGGTCGTACTGCGCGGTGCTGCCATCGTCGGCGGTGACCAGGCGCTTCTTGCGGTCGATGGCCACCACCTTGCGGCCCAGGCGCAGGTCGATGCCGTGCTGCTGGTACCACTCGATGCCGTTGAGCACGATGTCGGCGAAGCTCTGCTCGCCGGCCAGCACCGGCGACAGCAGGATACGGTTGTAGTTGGGGTGCGGCTCGGCGCCGAACACGGTGATCTCGTACAGGTCCGGCGCGAGCCGGAGCAGCTCCTCCAGGGTTCTGACCCCGGCCATGCCGTTGCCTACCATTACCAGCTTGAGTTTGTTCATGCCGGTCCTCTCCTGTGTGAAATCACGAAAAACCGTCGGCAACAAAAAAGGCGTCCCGCTAGTGGCCTAGCGAGGACGCCTTTGTCCTGATCCCGATCTGTCGGGAGGCGGTGCCTTCAACGTTGAGGGCACTGCCTTGATGTAGTCTCGAAGTCTCTTTTGCAGACCCCGTGCCAACTTTTCAAAACCGCTGCTGGCGCTGTCTGAGGCGGTGTTTTCAGCGCTTTTCTGCCTTTCCTTCGCACCCCTTTAAGGCGACTTGCGCCCTAGTGGTGCATCGGTTGGCTAGTTCAGCCACAGCACCAGCAGCGCCAGGTTGGCCAGCAGCGAGGCCAGGGCCACGCCACGCCAGACCTTCAGCGGCTCGCGTTCCAGCAAGGGGCGCGGGCGCAGGCTCAGGGCCTGGCGCTCGCCCTGCTCCAGAACCAGCAGCCATTCCTCGGCGGTCTCGAAACGCGTCTCGGGGCTGACCGCCACCGCGCGCAGCAGGCAGTCGTCGAGCCAGGCCGGAATATCCGGGCGGTAGCGGCTGGCAGGGGCGGGGTTGCCGAAGCGCGGGTGCTGGAAGGCCTCTATCTCGCCGTAGGGATAGTGGCCGGTGAGCAGACGGTAGAGGGTGACGCCGGCGGCGTAGAGATCCTGGCGGCGTTCCGGCGGGCTGCCGGCGAAGGCCTCCGGGGCGATGTAGCTGGGCGTGCCGGGCAGGGCGTGCTGCTCGTCGCGGGACAGGCCGGGGCAGTAGGCCAGGCCGAAGTCGAGCAGGCGCAGTTCGCCGTCGTCGCACCAGAGCAGGTTCTCCGGCTTGATGTCGCGGTGCAGGATGTTGCGCCGATGCAGCTGGCCCAGGGCCTTGAGCAGGCGCGGCGCCAGGTCCAGCCACTCGGCCAGGCGCAGCGGTCCGGACAGGCGCAGGTGCTCGGCCAGGGTCTGCCCGGCGTACTCGCGTTGCACGTAGTAGAGGTGCTGGCGCTGCGGCAGCGGATGGGCCTCGGCGAAGTGCCGGCCGGCCACGCGGCGCAGGAACCATTCCTCCAGCAGCAGGGCGGCACCGGCCTGGGCCTCGTCGTGGCGGCTGGCCGGCAAGGTCTTGAGCAGCCAGCGCCGCTCCTGGGCGTCGCGCACCCGGTAGATCAGGGACTGGCGCGACTCGGCCAGCAGGCGCTCGACCTGCCAGCCTTCGAATGCCTGGCCCTCGCGCAGCCGTGGCGGCAGCGGCCACTGCTGCAACTGCGCCAGGGTGTCGGCCAGGTCGTTGTCCGGCAGGGCGTCGACCCGCACCAGCACGGCGCTGGCGTTGTCCTGGCTGCCGGCCAGGTGGGCGGCGGCGACCAGCGCCTGGCAGGCGGCGGCGGGGTCGCTCTCGTCCAGCAGCAGGTTGCGGATGCCGGTGTCGCCCAGGGTCGACCAGACGCCGTCGCTGACCAGCAGGTAGCGCTCGCCCTCGCGCAGCTCGCCTTCCAAGTAGTCCACCACCAGGTGCTGGTCCAGGCCCAGGGCGCGCTTGAGCACGTGCTGCATGCCCGGCTGCTCCCACACATGGTCCTCGCTGAGGCGCTCCAGCTGGCCGCCGTGCAGGCGGTAGGCGCGGCAGTCGCCGACATGCGCCAGGGTGAAGCGCCGCCCGCGCAGGATCAGCGCGGAGAGGGTGGTGAGCAGCGGCTGGCCGCCGCTGCCGGCCTGCAGCCAGCGGTTGTGCGCCACCAGCAGGCGCTCCAGCGACTGGGTCACGGCCCAGGTCTCGGGGGTCGAGTAGTAGTCCAGAGCCAGGGCCTGCAGGGTGGCGCGGGCGGCCAGGCCGCCGTCGGCGCACTGGCTGACGCCATCGGCCAGGGCCAGCAGGAAGCCCTTGCTGGCGGCCAGGGCCGGTGCCGGGGTGACCACGCGGATGGCGTCCTGGTTTTCCGTGCGCGGGCCGGTGGCGGTGGCTTCGCCGAAGCTCAGTTGCAGGGCCATGCGAATTCTCTTGGTGTGCAAAGGGCGCCAGTCGGCGCCCGAGGGGTGCAAGTCGGTTGAGACAAAGGCCGAGCTGCCCAGGCTCCCAGGAGTGTCGCCACTCCACCTTTCCTGACCAGTGCGAGGAGTCTGTGGCCGCCCCGCCTTTGTCGCAACCGACCTGAGCGGCGCCGGGCGAGGAGCCCGGCGCCTGGTACAGGTTTATACGCGGGCGGCGGTAACGGCAGCACTGCCCCAGGTGGTGCGCCAGCGCAGCTTGACCCCGTGCAGGCCGAACCAGGCCAGCACGCCGAGGCTGGCGAACAGCCACAGGCCCAGCTGGTAGTCGCCGGTGGACTGCTTGATCGCGCCGAGCCCTGCGGTCAGGCAGAAACCGCCGATGCCGCCGGCCATGCCGATCAGCCCGGTCATCACGCCGATCTCCTTGCGAAAGCGCTGCGGCACCAGCTGGAACACCGCGCCGTTGCCGGCGCCCAGGCTGAGCATGGCGACCACGAACAGACCCAGGGCGGCGTAGGCGCTGGGCAGGTTGAAGCCGACCGCGGCGATGCAGATGGAGGCGCAGGTGTACATCACCAGCAGCGAGCGGATGCCGCCGATGCGGTCGGCCAGGGCGCCGCCCAGCGGGCGCATCAGGCTGCCGGCGAACACGCAGGCGGCGGTGTAGTAGCCGGCTTTCACCGGATCGAAACCATACTGGTCGTGGAAGTAGCCGGGCAGGGTGCTGGCCAGGCCGAGGAAGCCGCCGAAGGTGATGCTGTAGAAGAACATGAACCACCAGCTGTCGCGGTCGCCGAGGGCCTTGAGGTAGTCGGCCATGGCCTTGGGTGCCGGGCGCTCGGGGGCGTTCTTGGCCACGCTGGCGAAGATGATCAGGGTCAGCACCAGCGGGATCAGCGCCAGGCCGAACACGTTGCCCCAGCCGAAGGCGGCGGCTAGGCCCGGGGCGAACAGGGCGGTCAGCACGGTGCCGGAGTTGCCGGCGCCGGCGATGCCCATGGCCTTGCCCTGGTGCTGCGGCGGATACCACTGCGAGGCCAGCGGCAGGGCCACGGCGAAGGAGGCGCCGGCGAAGCCGAGGAACAGGCCGAGCAGCAGCGCCTGCTCGTAGCTGTGGATGCCGTGCTGCCAGGCCACCGCCAGGGCGGCGATGACGATCACCTGGCCGACCAGGCCGGCGGTCTTCGGCGAAGTGCGATCGGCCAGCAGGCCCATCAGGAAGCGCAGCACGGCGCCGGCCAGGATCGGCGTGGCGACCATCATGGCGCGTTGCTGGGTGGTCAGGCCCAGGTCGCTGGCGATCTGCACGCCCAGCGGGCCGAGCACGTACCAGACCATGAAGCTCAGGTCGAAATAGAGGAACGCGGCGAACAGCGTCGGTGCGTGGCCGGCTTTCCAGAAACTTGTATTCATCCAACACCTCATCATCGAGTTAGAGTCCCGCCGGCGGCGTGGCGACGCGATCGTGGGCACGTCGCCTGGCCGCCGGAGGGAGAAGCCCGGCGCTTGTGGCGCCCGGCCCCATGGCCGAAGCCACAGCCAGGTTTGAGAGAGTTACCGGCTGGCGCCCGGATCACGGTGCGCCAACCTCCCCAGTCGCTGGGGCTGAAACGCAAAAGGCGCCGCGCCACCCGGAGGTGACGCGACGCCTTTGTCGTATCTGTGGCAACCGCCGTTGGATGCCTCTGCGTTCGATTGAGCAAGACTCGGGCCAAATGCCCTGGGGCGCGCAAATCGCGCCGTGTGGCCGGGGCCCGGGTCGGGTGTTGATTCAAGACGGTGCGCGGCGCTGGTGCGGCGCACCGTGCTGAGGCGTCCTCGGGGCCGGTTCGCTCGCGCTGCGGTAAAAAGGCAGCAGGCCCTGGAGTCTGCACCAATCAGACCAGCCAGTTGACCTCGGGGAACTTGGTCTGGAAGGCTGCCGGCATGGCCGTGACCTTGCCCTGGGCGTAGTCGAAGAACACGAAGCCGGACTTGGCCAGGGCGATCAGGCTGGCGTCGGCCGGGCGGGTGATGCGGAAGATGATGTCGCCGCCATAGCGGTTGAAGTCCATCACGCCCACCTCGAACAGCAGCTGGTCACGGGCGTGGGCCTCGGCGCGGTACATGGTGGCGAGGTCGGTGACTATGATGCCGGGGCCGCTGTCCGAGGTTTCGCGGATGCCGTGATCGAACAGAAAGCGCGCGCGGGCCTCGGAGATCATCGAGATCATGGCGTCGTTGCTCAGGTGATTGGCCGCGTTGATGTCGGTGCTGCGCACCGTCATGTGGGTCTGGTAGCGGAACTGCTGTTGGGAAAAATCGAGCTGGAGACGGGCCATGACTGCTGCCTGGATGGAATCGGGGCGGCCAGTCTAGCGGCTCGGACAGTGTCTGGAGGAGGGGATATGGACTGGGGGATGCTGGCGCAGGCCGGCCTGTGGGGGATAGTGGCGGCCAGCAGCCTGTTGCTGGGCGCCTTGCTTGGCGCATTCCTGCACCTGCCGCGACGCCTGGTGGCGGCGCTGCTGGCCTATGGCAGCGGCGTGCTGATCGCCGCCCTGTGCTTCGAGCAGATTCCCGAGGCGCTGCGCCTGGGCGGCCTGGCACCGACTCTGTGGGGCCTGCTGGCCGGCGGCCTGGCCTTCGTCGCCGCCAACGAGTGGCTGGAACGCCTGGAGCGTCACCACCGCGGCCGCGAGGCCGGCGGCCAGGCACACATGGCCGGGCTGCTGATCGCCGCCGGGGCCTTTCTCGACGGCATTCCCGAATCCCTCGGCCTGGGCCTGGGCCTGCTCGACAGCGGCCAGGTCAGCCTGGTGATGCTGGTGGCGATCTTCCTCTCCAACCTGCCGGAGGGCCTGGCCAGCGCCGCCGGCCTGCGCGGCGAGGGGCGCAGCGTGTTCTACGTGCTGCGCCTGTGGGGCGGCATCGTGCTGCTCTCGGGGCTGGCGGCGATGGCCGGGCCCGGGCTGTTCGCCGAGCTGTCGCCGCTGTGGCTGGCCGTCGCCCTGGGGTTCTCCGCCGGCGCGGTGCTGTGCATGCTGGTCGACGCGATGATTCCCGAGGCCTTCGCCGAAACCCATGCGCTGACCGGGCTGATCACCCTGGCCGGGTTCATGACCGCCCTGGGCCTGGACAGGCTGCTCTGACCGCGGCCGTGGCCTGGGGTACAATGCGCGCCGATTTTGAACCGCCGCGAGCCTGCCATGTCCTGCCAGACCCCGATCATCGTTGCCCTCGACTTCCCCTCCCGTGACGCCGCCCTGGCCCTGGCCGAGCGGCTCGACCCCAGGCTGTGCCGGGTCAAGGTCGGCAAGGAGCTGTTCACCCGCAGCGGCCCGGCGGTGGTCGAGGCACTGCAGGCCAAGGGCTTCGAGGTGTTCCTCGACCTGAAATTCCACGACATCCCCAATACCACGGCGATGGCGGTCAAGGCCGCCGCCGAGCTGGGCGTGTGGATGGTCAACGTGCACTGTTCCGGCGGCCTGCGCATGATGGCGGCCTGCCGCGAGGAGCTGGACAGGCTGGCGGGCCGCAAGCCGCTGCTGATCGGCGTGACCGTGCTGACCAGCATGGAGCAGCAGGACCTGGCCGGTATCGGCCTGGACATCGCGCCGCAGGAGCAGGTGCTGCGCCTGGCCGCGTTGGCCACCCAGGCCGGCATGGACGGCCTGGTCTGCTCGGCCCAGGAAGCACCGGCGCTCAAGGCCGCGCATCCGGCCCTGCAGCTGGTCACCCCGGGCATCCGCCCGGCCGGCAGCAGCGCCGACGACCAGAAGCGCATCCTCACCCCGGCCCAGGCCCTGGCCGCCGGCTCCGATTACCTGGTGATCGGCCGCCCGATCAGCCAGGCCGCCGATCCGGCGCAGGCCCTGGCCGACATCGTCGCCGAGCTGGGCTGACAGGCTGCGCATCCAGAAGAATGATGAGGGGTGGGGGCCTTCATCACTCTTCTGCATGATCCGGCACATCGCACCCTGATAGTGCTGCTCGCCGGCTGCCGCGCTGGCTAGACTCCGCTCACTTCCAACTCCCTGCGAGGATGCAGACATGAGCATGAGCTTCTCCGGCAAAGTAGCCCTGGTAACCGGCGGTGCCGCCGGCATCGGCCGCGCCACCGCCCTGGCCTTCGCGGCCGAAGGCTTGCAGGTGGTGGTGTCCGACGTCGACGTGAGCGGCGGCGAAGGTACCGTGCAGCTGATCCGCGACGCCGGTGGCGAGGCCCTGTTCGTGCGCTGCGACGTGACCCGCGACGCCGAGGTCAAGGCACTGATGGAGCAGGTGGTGGCCGCCTACGGGCGCCTCGACTACGCCTTCAACAACGCCGGCATCGAGATCGAGAAGGGCAAGCTGGCCGAGGGCAGCGAGGCCGAGTTCGACGCCATCATGGGCGTCAACGTCAAGGGCGTGTGGCTGTGCATGAAGCACCAGCTGCCGCTGATGCTGGCCCAGGGCGGCGGTGCCATCGTCAACACCGCCTCGGTGGCCGGCCTCGGCGCCGCGCCGAAGATGAGCATCTACGCCGCCTCCAAGCACGCGGTGATCGGCCTGACCAAGTCCGCGGCGGTCGAGTACGGCAAGAAGAAGATCCGCGTCAACGCCGTGTGCCCGGCGGTGATCGACACCGACATGTGGCGCCGTGCCGCCGAGTCGGACCCGAAGAAGGCCGAGTTCGTCGCCGGCATGCACCCGGTCGGGCGCATCGGCAAGGTCGAGGAGATCGCCGCCGCCGTGCTTTACCTGTGCAGCGATGCGGCCGCTTTCACCACTGGCCACTCGCTGGCGGTGGATGGCGGGGCCACCGCGATCTGACAGGAAGGGCGCCGCGAGGCGCCCTTTTTGCATTCTGTTACGACCAGCAGTTCCTTTGGCTTAAAAAGCCAGTTACAAGGCTTGGCCGGCTCGTCAAGAATCGCCGGCCGGCGGCCTGGCGGTCGATGCCTGCATTCGAGTTCGAGTGCCAGGGATTGTCAGGCGAGCCGTCGCGACCCGTCGTGGCAGGGCTACGGCGAGCAGCAGCAACGACCCATGGCGCGGCCTGGCGCCCAAACGGATATTTGCAACAGGCCACCGACTGTTCCGGAGAACAACAAGAATGACCGCAAGTGCCTTGAATACCCTGTTCCTACCCATCGCCCTGGGCATCATCATGCTCGGGCTGGGGCTGTCGCTGACCCTGGCGGACTTCGCCCGGGTGGTGAAGTTTCCCAAGCCGGTGCTGATCGGCCTGGGCTGCCAGCTGCTCCTGCTGCCGCTGGTGTGCTTCTTCATCGCCAAGGGCTTCGGCCTGGCGCCGGCCCTGGCGGTCGGCCTGATGCTGCTGGCGGCCTCGCCCGGCGGCACCTCGGCCAACCTCTACAGCCACCTGGCGCATGGCGACGTGGCGCTGAACATCACCCTGACCGCGGTCAACTCGGTGGTGGCCATCCTCACCATGCCGTTTATCGTCAACCTGTCGCTGGCCTACTTCATGGAGGGCGACCAGGCCATCCCCCTGCAGTTCGCCAAGGTGCTGCAGGTGTTCGCCATCGTCCTCGGCCCGGTGGCCATCGGCATGGTCATCCGCAAGCTGGCGCCGGGCTTCGCCAATGTCATGGAGAAGCCGGTGAAGATCATCTCTGCGCTGTTCCTGGTGCTGGTGGTGGTGCTGGCCTTCATCAAGGACTGGAAGACGGTGGTCGACTACGCCCCGGTGGTGGGCCTGGCCGCGCTGCTGTTCAACCTGATCAGCCTGGCCGTGGGCTACGGCGTGCCGCGCCTGATGAATCTGCCGCGCCGCCAGGCGGTGGCCATCGGCATGGAGATCGGCATCCACAACGGCACCCTGGCGATTGCCCTGGCGCTCAGCCCGATGCTGCTGAACAACCCCACCATGGCGATTCCGGCGGCCATTTACAGCTTCATCATGTTCTTCACCGCCGCCGCCTTCGGCTGGTGGGTCAACTTCGCCCACGGCAAGGAGCTGGCGGCCGAGGAGGCCGAGGCGGCCTGAGTTTGCACCGCAACAAAAAGCCCGGGACCTGCCCGGGCTTTTTTCTGGGTGATCGGCTCAGCGCCGGCGCCAGTTGAGGATCAGCAGGGTCACAGCACCGCCGACCAGGCCCCAGAAGGCCGAGCCGATGCCCAGCAGGGTCATGCCCGAGGCGGTGATCATGAAGGTGACCAGCGCGGCGTCGCGCTCGGCCGGCGCCTGCATGGCCTGGGCCAGGCCGTTGCCGATCGAGCCGAGCAGGGCCAGGGCGGCGATGGACAGCACCAGGGCGCTGGGCAGGGCGATGAACAGGGCGGCCAGGGTGGCGGCGAAGATGCCGGCGAGGCCGCAGAACACCCCGTTCCACAGCGCCGCGGTATAGCGCTTGCGCTTGTCCGCATGGGCCTCGGCGCCGGTGCAGATGGCGGCGCTGATGGCGGCCAGGTTGATGCCATGGGAGCCGAAGGGCGCCAGCAGCAGCGAGGCGATGCCGGTGGTGGCGATCAGCGGCGACGGCGGCACGTAGTAGCCGTCGGCGCGCAGCACGGCGAGGCCGGGGATGTTCTGCGAGGCCATGGCCACCACGAACAGCGGGATGCCGATGCTGATCGCCGCGTTCAGGGAGAAGCTCGGCGTGGTCCACACCGGCACCGCCAGCTCCAGCTTGAACTGGCTGAAATCGAGCAGGCCCTGCGCTGCCGCAGTCACGCCGCCCACCAGCAGCGCGGCGAGCACCGCATAGCGTGGTGCCAGGCGCTTGCCGAACAGGAAGGTGAAGAACATCGCCAGCACCAGGACGGTACTGCTCTGCGCGGCGACGAAGATCTCGCTGCCGATGCGGAACAGGATGCCGGCCAGCAGCGCCGCCGCGAGCGAGGCGGGCAGGTGGCGCATGACCCGCTCGAAGGTGCCGGACAGGCCCAGCAGGCTGAGCAGCAGGGCGCAGACCACGAAGGCGCCGATCGCCTCCGGGTAGCTCACCCCCGGCAGGCTGGTGATCAACAGGGCGGTGCCCGGCGTCGACCAGGCCACCACCACCGGCGCGCGGTAGCGCAGCGACAGGCCGATGGTGCAGATGCCCATGCCGATCGACAGCGCCCACAGCCAGGAGGAGATCTGCGCGGCGCTCAGGCCGGCGGCCTGGCCGGCCTGGAACATCAGCGCCAGCGAGCTGGTGTAGCCGGTGAGGGCGGCGACGAAGCCGGCGACCACGGCGGAGGGGGCGGAGTCGGCCAGCGGGCGCAGGCGGCTGGAGGTGTCCATGGCTTCCAGGGTCATCACAGGCTTCCCTTGACGTCGATCAGGATAGGGTAGAGCGAAGCCACCAGCAGCAGCGCCATGCCGATGTTGAAGGCGCGCAGCACGCGCGGACGGTCCAGCCAGCGGCGCAGCAGGCTGCCGGCCACCGTCCACAGGCCGACGCTGGGGCAGTTGACCAGGGCGAACAGGGCGGCGATCAGCAGCACGTTGACCAGGAAGCCCTCCTGCGGCGTGTAGGTGGTGATGGCGCCGATGGCCATGATCCAGGCTTTGGGATTGACCCACTGGAAGGCCGCCGCCTGGAGGAAGGTGAAGGGCTTGCCGCGGGTGTTGCCGTCGGCATCCGGCGCGCCGCTGCCGGCGATCTTCCAGGCCAGGTACAGCAAGTAGGCGGCGCCGGCGTAGCGCAGCGCGGTGTACAGCGGCGGGAACTGCTCGAACAGCTGGCCGAGGCCCAGGCCCACGGCGGCCACCAGCAGCATGAAGCCCAGGCTGATGCCGAGCATGTGCGGCAGGCTGCGGCGCACGCCGAAGTTCACGCCCGAGGCGAGCAGCATCATATTGTTCGGGCCCGGTGTCACCGAGGTGACGAAGGCGAAGAGGACGAAGGCGAGCAGCAGTTCCGAGGTCATGGCGATTCTCCGTGGATGCTGGCAGCCTATGCGCAGCACGGACGGGCGTCGCGGTACAGCGGGAGCGACATTCGACGGTACAGCCGCCTGCGTCCGCACTTCGAAGGAAGACTGTTCCCATTACATAAGGAGAGTGCCATGGACCCCAACAATCCCTATGCGGCGCCGCAGGTAGCGCTGGTCGATGCCCAGGCGCCGCAGCAGCTGGCGGGCTGGAGCGCTGCCCATCTGCGTCTGCTGGGTTCGCTCAACCTGGTCTATCTGTTCGCCACCCTGGCGGTGCTGGGGCTGGCCTTGGCTCCGCAACTGGCCCAGCTGGGCGATTGGCTGAGCGTCGCCACCACCTTCCTCGGCTGCTACCTGGCGCTGCGCCTGAAGGCCTACCTGGAGGCGCGTTTCGCCGCGCGCGGCCTGGCCTGGCCGGTGTGGTCGAGCGTTGCCCTCAGCCTGGCGCTGGAGCTGGTCCAGCTGCTCTGGGACGATGCCGAGCTGACCAGTTTCGACGTCCAGTCGCTGCTCTATTTCGGCCTGCTGGTGCTGCTCGGGCTGGTCCTGCTGTGGCTCGGCATCGTGCTGCTCAAGGTGGAGAACGCCTTCCCCTCGCTGCGCATACTGGCCTGGTTGAACCTGGCCAGCGGGATCATGATCGCCTCGGTCATCCTCTTGATCGTCGCCGTGCTGCCGCTGCTGGCGGCCATGGTGGCTTCGGCCCTGGTGTTCTTCCGTGGCGCGGGCGAGCTGAACGGCCGCCAGGCGGCCTGAGTCGGCTGTCGACAGGCTCGCGCTGGGCGCAAGCGGGCCTGCGCTTAGCCTTCGCCGGCGGCCTGGCGCAGGGCCTGGTTGACCTCCAGCCAGGCCTGCACGGCCGCTTCGCCGGCGTCCTCGAACACCCGCTGCAGCAGGCGCGCCTGCTCGCGGCGCAGGCTCTGCTCCAGGCGGGCACCGGCGGCCGTCAGGCCGAGCTGGCGCTTACGCTTGTCGTCGCTGGCCGCCACGCTTTCGACCATGTGCATTTCCTGCAGCTGGCGCAGGGGGATGTTCAGCGCCTGCTTGCTCACGCCCAGGTAGCCGAGCAGTTCCTTCACGCTCAGCCCGGGGTAGCGGGCGATGAAGAACAGGATGCGGTGGTGCACGCGCGACAGGCCGCGGCGCGCCAGCATCTCGTCGGGTTTGGCGGTGAAGGCCTGGTAGCCGAAGAAGAAGGCTTCCATGGCGGCCTGCTGGACGTTCGGCTTTTTCAGGTCAAGCATATTGACGTATTCATCCTGGGCATCGTAGCTTCGGTCAAAGAGTTTGACCCAATTTCCCTCGTCCGTGCTACCGGTGACACCCCCATGGCCTTCTCCGAACGCGTTGCCCGCCTGAAAAGCTCCCTGATCCGCGAAATCCTCGCTGCGGCGCAGCGCCCGGAGGTGATGTCCTTCGCCGGCGGCCTGCCGGCCGAGCCGATGCTGCCCAAGGTGGACTGGAGCGAGATGCCGGCTTCCATCGGCCAGTACGGCATGAGCGAGGGCGAGCCGGCGCTGCGCGAGGCGGTGGCCGCCGAGGCGCGCAAGCTGGGCGTGCCCTGCGAGGCCAACCAGGTGCTGATCACTTGCGGCTCGCAGCAGACCCTGGACCTGGCCAGCAAGCTGTTCATCGATCCGGGTACGGAAATTCTCGTTGAGGCGCCGACCTACCTGGCCGCGCTGCAGTCCTTCCAGCTGTTCGGTGCCGACTGCATCACCGTGCCGCAGGAGGCCGACGGCCCCGAGCTGGAGGCCCTGCGCGAGCGCCTGCAGCAGCACAAGCCGGCCTTCGCCTACCTGATTCCGACCTTCCAGAACCCGTCCGCGGTGCGCTACAGCGAGGTCAAGCGCGACGCCGTGGCGGCGCTGCTCGACGAGTTCGACGTCACCCTGATCGAGGACGAGCCGTACCGCGAGCTGGTGTTCGACGCCGGCAGTGCCACGCCCATCGTCAGCCGCCTCCAGCGCGCCAGCTGGATCTACACCGGCACCGTGTCCAAGACCCTGCTGCCGGGCCTGCGCGTCGGCTTCCTGATCGCCAGCGCCGACCTGTTCCCGCACCTGCTGCGCCTGAAACAGTCCGCCGACCTGCACACCAACCGCATCGGCCAGTGGCAGGCGCTGCAGTGGTTCGGCACCGAGAAATACAGCGCCCATCTGGCCGAACTGCGCGACTTCTACCGGGTGCGCCGCGACGCCATGCAGGCGGCGCTGGAGGAGCATTTCGCCGACCTGGCGAGCTGGCAGGTGCCGCAGGGCGGCCTGTTCTTCTGGCTGACCCTGAAGGACAGGCTGGATACCCGCACGCTGCTGCAGCCGGCCATGGCGCAGAACGTCGCCTTCATGCCCGGCGAGCCCTTCTTCGTCGACCCGGACGCCAACCCCGGCCATCTGCGGCTGAACTTCAGCCACGTGCCGCCGGAGAAGCTCGGCGAAGGCCTGCGTCGCCTGGCGGCGGTCATCCGTGCGGCACAAATCGAGGGGAGGCAATGATGCTCAAGGTCTATGGCGACTACCGTTCCGGCAACTGCTACAAGGTCAAGCTGATGCTGCACCTGCTCGGCCGCGAGTACCAGTGGCTGCCGGTCGACATCCTCAAGGGCGAGACCCAGACCGAGGCCTTCCTGGCCAAGAACCCCAACGGCAAGATTCCGGTGCTGGAGCTGGAAGACGGCACCTGCCTGTGGGAGTCCAACGCCATCCTCAACTTCCTCGCCGATGGCAGCGAGTTCATCCCTGGCGAGCCGCGCCTGCGCACGCAGATGCTGCAGTGGCAGTTCTTCGAGCAGTACAGCCATGAGCCCTATGTGGCGGTGGCGCGCTTCATCCAGCTGTACCAGGGCATGCCCGAGGCGCGGCGCGAGGAATACGAGGTGTGCCAGGTGCGCGGGCGCAAGGCGCTCAAGGTGATGGAGCAGCAGCTGCAGCGCACGCCCTACCTAGTGGGCGAGCAGTACACCATCGCCGACATCGCCCTGTATGCCTACACCCATGTGGCCCACGAGGGCGGCTTCGAGCTGTCCGACTACCCGGCGATCCAGGCCTGGCTGGCGCGGGTGGCCGGCCATCCACGCCATGTGGGCATGCTCGACTGACGCAAGAAGAAACCGGCCCAGGCCGGTTTTTTCTTGCCCCGTGTCAGGCCAGGCCGGCCTTGGCCAGGATGGCCGGCACGTCCACCGCGTCGATCTGCTCCGGCTTCAGATAGCGCTCGGCATAGCTCTGGTGGATGCCGGCCGCGAGGAACAGGCCGAACAGCTCGGGGTCGACATGGGCGCCGCGGCACATGCCGGCCATGATGCCCAGCGCCTCGCTGAGGGTCTTGCCTTTCTTGTAGGGGCGGTCCACCGCGGTCAGCGCCTCGAAGATGTCGGCGATCGCCATCATCCGCGCCGGCAGGCTCATTTCCTCGCGCTTGAGGCGCTTCGGGTAGCCGCTGCCGTCCATCTTCTCGTGGTGCCCGCCGGCGATTTCCGAGACGTTCGCCAGGTGTTTGGGGAACGGCAGGTGGTCGAGCATGCGGATGGTCTGCACGATGTGGTTGTTGATGATGTAGCGCTCCTCGGCGGTGAGGGTGCCGCGGGCGATGCCCAGGTTGTACAGCTCGCCGCGGTTGTGCTTGTACTGCGGCACCTCGAGCCTGAAGCCCCAGGGATTGTCGGCCGGGATCAGCTCGCTTTCCGGACGCTCGAACAGGTGCTCCGGCTTGTCCGCCAGCAGTGGCTCCTGCACCGGCAGCGCGGGCGCCGGGCTGCGCGCCTGGCGCTGGCTCTCTTCCCAGGACACGCCCAGGCGGTCGTCCAGGGTGCGCGTCCAGGTGCGTGCGGCGATGCCGCGCAGGCGTTCCAGGTCGGCGTCGGCCATGGCCTCGCCGCCCAGGTTGCAGCTGGCGACGAAGGCGAATTCGTCGTCCAGCGCGGCCAGGGTGTCGTCGCGCAGCGCCGCCAGCGAGGCGCCGTCGCCGCCCTTGGCCAGGCCTTCCCAGTAGGCGATCCAGGCGTCGCGCTTGAGCACCTCGAAGCGCATGCGCACCTCGTGGATGCGGTCGTAGATGGTTTCCAGCTTGGTCGCCTTGTCCACCACGTACTCCGGGGTGGTGACCTTGCCGCAGTCGTGCAGCCAGGCCGCGATGTGCAGGGCCTCCCATTCCTCGTCGCTGGGGCGGTAGTCGCGGAAGGGCTCGGTCTCGCTGGCGGCGGCGGCCTGGGCCAGCATCAGGGTCAGCTCCGGCACCCGCTGGCAGTGGCCGCCGGTGTAGGGGCTCTTGGCGTCGATGGCGCCGGCGATCAGCTGGATGAAGGCGTCCAGCAGCTTCTTCTGCTGCTCCAGCAGGCGCTGGCTCTCGATGCACAGCGCGGCCACCCCGGACACCGCCTCGACGTAGGCGATGCGTTGCGGGCGCAGCATGGCCGGCTCGGCTTCCTCGCCGGTGTCGCGGTGCAGCAGCAGGAGCACGCCGAGGGTGTCGCCCTGGCGGTTGTGCAGGCCGGTGCCGACCAGGTGCACGCGCGGGCTGTCGAGGGTGTGCAGCAGGCTCTGCAGGCCCTCGGCCTGGTCGAAGCCGAGGCTGGCCACGGCGGTGGCGCCGCCCTCGGCGGGCTGGCGGACCCACTCGGGAGTCTCCGTCTCGCCGGGCACGTAGGTGGGGATGCGGTGCTCGGCCAGGTTGTGTTGCTCGTCGTTGACGAACAGGCCGTGCGGTTCCAGGCGCCCGCTGTTCTCGTCGCGCAGGTAGAGCAGGCCGGCGCTGGCCTCGCTGAGGTCGACGGTTTCCTTGAGCACGCGCTTGAGCAGGGCATCGAAGCGGGTTTCGGCGGAGAGGCTGGCGGTGATCTCGAGGAAGCTGGACAAGGTGTCCTTCATCCTGGCCATGGCCACGGCCAGCTGGTCGATCTCCAGCACCGGCGAACGGCCGCTGGCCGGGTAGGCGAAGTTGAAGCTGCGGATCGCCTCGGCTTCACCGACCAGGGCGCGCAGCGGCTTGACCAGTACCCGCGACATCAGCCAGCCGAGCGGGATGCACAGCAGCAGGATGCCGATGGTCAGCACGGCGCCCTGCCAGCGAATGCGGTAGGCATCGGCCAGCAGCTCCTCCTCCGGTGCCAGCAGGGCCAGGCGTAGGCCGTTGGGGCCGCCTTCCTCGAGCTGGCTGTAGGACACCCGCCAGCGCTTGCCGGCCAGGCGCATGGTGCCCTGGCGATCCTTCTCCAGGCCGCGCTGGAACAGCTCGCCGAGGGCCGGGCTGAGCTTGTCCACCTGGGTCAGGTGGACGCTGCCGTTGCTGGTCACCAGCTCGGTGACGTCCGGATAGGCCACAGCGGCGCCATCCGGCCGGTACAGCACCACCTCGGTGGACGGGGTGACCCGATGCCGGGCCAGGGTGGCGGAGAGGTCGGCCAGGGTCAGGTCGGCGGCCAGCACCGTCTTGCCCTGGCTGACCCGGGCCAGGGTGGTGCCGACGTCCTTGGTGGAGAAGAAGGCATAGGGTTCGGTGGTGATCTGCTGGCCGTTGTCGATGGCGCTCTGGTACCAGGGACGGGTGCGCGGGTCGTAGGTTTCCTTGAGGCTCTGGCGGCGGCTGATCCAGTTCAGTTCGGCATCGAAGTACTGCGACTCGGAGATCGGCCGCGCGGCGCCGGTGCGATCGATGGTCCAGACCTGGAAGGCGGCGTTGTCGGGGGCGTCGAATATCTGCTTGAGGCGGGCGTCGCGCAGAGGCCGCACCATGAAGAAGTCGCCATCCTCGTAGCCCAGGTACAACGAGGCCAGCTTGGGGTTGTCGTTCAGGGCCCGGGCGAACAGCGGCAGCAGGCTCATGCGCTGGTAGCCGTCGGCGGCCTGGTTGCTCTCGTTGAGCACCAGCAGGCCCAGCAGGTGGCGAATTGGCTGGTAGGTGTAGCGCAGATCGGCCTCCACCTCCTCGCGTATCTGGGCGAACAGCTGGTTGCTGCTGGAGAGGATGACCTTGGTGGTCTGGAGGTAGTTGAACAGCCCCAGGACGGCGCCGCTGCCGAGCAGCAGCAGGGTGAACAGCACGCTGATGTGAACGTGGAGGGGAAAGCGGCGTTCCTTGGCTGACGACTTACCCTGCATGGACACACTCCCCTAAGCGCACATGACTGAGAGCAGAAGCATAGTGAAAGGCGCGCTGCTCTGCCGTTAATTCCCCTGCGTGGCGCCGCTGCTGCGCCGTTGTCCCAGCCACTGCTCGAGGCCGTACAGCAGCAGGGCGGTGAGCATGGCCAGAACCGTGCCGACCAGGCTGTTGAACAGGCGCTCCTGGGCCAGCAGCCAGTCGGGCGCCAGGCTCTCGGCCAGAAGCACGAAACTGAGGATGACCTGCAGCATGAACAGCCCGTAGCGGCGCGCCTGCAGGGCACGGCAGAGGACGATCAGCGGCAGCACCAGGGCGACCATGGCCGGCGGGCTCTGCAGGCTGTGGCCGAGGTAGATCAGCAGGGTGGCGGCGCACAGGCTGGCCAGGCTGGCGAGCAGCGGGCGCGCCAGGCTGCCGCGAAACTCCAGCTGCAGGCTGGCGAGCAGCGCCAGGCTCAGCCAGTGGCCGCGCTCCAGTTCGGCCAGCTGCACGATCAGGCCGGCCGCCGCGCAGGCCAGACTGCAGCCCAGCGCATGCAGGCGCCAGCGCCGCTCCGGCAGGCGCTTGGCATGCCGCCGCAGCACCCGGAACACGGCCATCAGCCGCGGCATGTAGGGCCACATGCGCAGACCGTGCAGGCCGCGCAGGCCGAAGGCCAGCAGGGCGACCCAGAGGCCGCCGAGGAAGAACAGCGCCGCCACCGCGTCGGCATTGCGCAGGCCCACCTGGCCGTGCTGGCCCTGGCCCAGGCACAGGCAGACGAGCAGGCACAGGCCGAGCTTGCCGGCCTCGCTGCCCAGGCGTTGCAGCCAGGCCAGGAGGAAACCGTAGAGGCCGAACAGGCCCAGGCTCAGAATCGCCGACTCGGCGCTCCAGAAGCCCAGGCCGGCGCTGCAGGCGCCGAGCAGGGCGAGGGCGAGCAGGCGCAACATGCCGAAGCGGTGCAGGGGGTTGTACAGCGAAGCGAGGAAGGCGCCGACCGAGGCCCAGAGGAAGCCCGGATGGCCGCTGGCCAGGCCGAGCAGCAGGGGCAGGGCGCAGCCCAGCCCGGCAATGATCGCCGGCCCCCACTCCGGAGGGCCGGCATGCCAGGCGAGCAGGCGTTTCCTCTGGCTCATCGCTTCACACCGGGCTGGAGCGCCCGGTCATCTCCCGGGCCATTTCGGTGGCATAGCTGTCGGTCATGCCGGCGATGAAGTCGATCACGCGCTGGAAGGACTGGTACAGCGGCCAGCCCGGTTGCGGCGCGTAGTGTGCCAGCAGGTCGAGGATGCGCCGGTTCTTGATCGACAGGTCGCGCCCGCGGTGCTGCTCCAGCGCCGCGCCGCAGAAGGCGTTGAGGAGGATCTCCAGGCTGGTGTAGGCGCCGATCTCGTGCAGGGTCTTGCGCTTGTCCTGAAAGATCTTCTCCCGCGCCAGCCGCTTGGCCTGCTGCACGCAGCGCTTGGCCGGGCCGTGCATGTGCTCCACCAGGTCGCCCTGCAGGGTGCCGGCGAGCAGCGCCGGCTGTTGCTCGACGAAGGCCCGCGCGGCGGCGTTGGTCAGGTGCTCGATGGCCTTGCCGCGCAGGATCGCCAGCTTGCGCCGGCGCGAGTCCTGCGGGCCGAGCTGGCGATAGGTCTGCGGCAGGTCGTCGCCGACCAGGTCGAACAGCAGCGCTTCCACCTCGCTGTAGTCGAGCAGCTCCATCTCCACGCCGTCTTCCAGGTCGATCAGGCCGTAGCAGATGTCGTCCGCCGTCTCCATCAGGTACACCAGCGGGTGGCGCGCCCAGCGCTGCTCCTCGATCTGCGGCAGGCCGAGCTTGGCGGCGATCTGTTCGAGCAGCGGCAGCTCGCTCTGGTAGCAGCCGAACTTGTGCTTCTTGTAGCCCAGGGCCTCGGCATGGCGCGCGCTCCAGGGGTACTTCAGGTAGCTGCCGAGGGTGGCGTAGGTGAGCCGGGTGCCGCCGTCGAACTGGTGGTATTCCAGCTGGGTGAGCACGCGAAAGCCCTGGGCGTTGCCCTCGAAGTTGAGGAAGTCGGCGCGCTCGACCTCGCGCATGTCGTCCAGCCAGCCGCGCCCGGCGGCCTGCTGGAACCAGTGGCGGATAGCGTCCTCACCGGAGTGGCCGAAGGGCGGGTTGCCGATGTCGTGGGCCAGGCAGGCGGATTGCACGATGACGCCCAGGTCGCTGGGGGCGCACCAGTCCGGCAGCGCCTCGCGCAGCATCTCGCCGACGCGCATGCCCAGGGAACGGCCGACGCAGCCGACTTCCAGGGAGTGGGTCAGGCGGGTGTGGATATGGTCGTTGCTGGACACCGGGTGGACCTGGGTCTTGCGCCCCAGGCGGCGGAAGGCGCCGGAGAAGATGATGCGGTCGTGGTCCTTGTGGAACGGGCTGCGCCCCAGTTCGTCGCTGCTGTAGAGCGGTTTGCCGAGGCGCTCGCGGGTGAGCAGGGTTGGCCAATCCAAGGGCTGTACTCTTCTTCTGATCCTGAGCCTAGCTTCGACGTTCGCGACGATGCCTGCAAGTGTCGTGCGCTGACGCACAGAACCGCTGGGGTGAGCGACGGGTGGCAAGTGCCCGATTCCCGACAGCAGTGATATTGTCTTGCCATCGCGTCCCCATAATTACAAGAGAACGAGCACGTGATTTCAGAGGCTGCCTTACCCAAGGACTCGCAGCAGCAGCTGCGCCTGCGCCGCTTCCTGATGAGCCTGGCGATGTATGTCCTGGCTTGTGTCCCCCAGGGCGTTTCCCTTTACAACGGCATTTCCCCGGGCTGGGTCATGGCCACCTGGGCGCTGGTCGCGGTCGTGACCAACCTCGGCTTCTACCTGATGTTCCACTTCGGCCTCAATCAGCGCCTGCGCGATCCGAGCATGACCATGGCGCAGATGGTGGCGGCCATCGCCATGGTGCTGTTCACCCAGGCCTACGCCGGCGAGGCACGCGGCGCCCACCTGGTGGTGCTGCTGATCATCATGGTGTTCGGCTGCTTCCGCCTGCACACCCGCCAGCTGCTGGGCCTGAGCCTGCTGACCATAGTCGCCTACGGCCTGACCTTGCCGCTGATCCAGCGCATCGAGGGCGAGCGTTTCGACCTGGCGGTGGAGATGGTGATGTGGTGCAGCTTCTCCGCCTTCCTGCCGTTCATCTCCGTCCTCGGCGGCAATATCAGCGACCTGCGCAAGCAGCTGATGGCCAGCAACGCCCAGCTGCAGGAGGTGCTGCAACAGGTGACCGAACTGGCCACCCACGACGAGCTGACCGGGGCCTACAACCGCCGCTACCTGCTGGAGATGCTCAACCACGAGAAGAACCGCACCGACCGCGGCGGCGCCGGTTTCTGCGTGTGCATCCTCGATCTCGACTATTTCAAGCGGATCAACGACAGCTATGGCCACGCGGTGGGCGACGAGGTGCTCAGGACCTTCGCCAACACCGTGCAGCCGCTGCTGCGCAGTACCGATTTCTTCGCCCGCTATGGCGGCGAGGAGTTCCTCCTGTTCCTGCCGCAGACCTCGCTGGAGATGGCCCAGCACTGCATCAAGCGCATTCAGGACGAACTGGCTGCGACCACCTACCAGGGCCTGCCGGAAGGTGTGCGTGTCACCGCGTCCATCGGCGTGGCCCAGTACTATCTGCTGGAGAGCGTGGCCGAGCTGATCGAGCGTGCCGACAAGGCGCTCTACCGGGCCAAGCAGAACGGCCGCAACCGCATGGAGCTGGCACCCTTCCACCGTCCCATGCTGATCTGATCGCTACAGCCTTCCTCTCGCGCGGCTGGTGGTGCGGTGGCCTGTCAAGGCCGCCGCGTCGATATCCAGCAACAGCAGGCGGCGGCCTTCGTCGACGAACTGCCCGGCGGTCAGGCAGTACTGGTTGCTGGTGGCGTCGCGGTAGGTGCCGGAGAGCGTCAGGCGCCGGTCGGACCAGCCTTCGGCGAGTAGCTGGTAGAAGTAGGGGCGCCACGACCAGTTGTGCCCCACGTAGCGCCGGTCCTCGTGCCAGCGCTGCCCGTCCCACTGCAGATTGGGGCTGGTCTGGGTGCCGTGGCGGTCGCACTGGTACAGGCGCAGCAGCCAGGGGTAGTCGACCGGGTCGAGCAGGCTGTCGAGGCCGCCGCCACGCTCCACCCAGCCACGCAGCAGGCTCATCAGCTCGCTCAGCTGCTGGCGCAGGGTCATCAGCCTGGCGCGCTCGGCCAGCTTGCGCTGCACGTATTGCTCGCGCAGGCGGGCGAAGCGCTCGACGTAGGCGTCGGCGGCGGGAAATTCCAGTGCGGGCCTGGCGAACAGGTAGCCCTGCACATAGCGCGCGCCGCACTCCAGGGCGAAGTCCAGCTCGGCCTCGGTTTCCACGCCCTCGGCGATGATCCAGCAGCCGGTCTTCTCCGCCATCTGCGCCAGGGCCCTGACCACCTCGCCGCTGGGGCCGCCGCGGGCGGCTTCCTGGAACAGGCGCATGTCCAGCTTGAGGATGTCCGGCTGCAGGGCCAGCACGCGGTCGAGCTGCGAATAGCCGGCGCCGAAGTCGTCGATGGCGATGCGCGCACCGGCCTCGCGATAGCGCGCCACCACTTCGGCCAGCCTGCCGCCGCCCCCGCCCAGTTCGGGGATCTCGAAGAGCACGCGCTGCGCCGCCACACCGTGCTTCTCCAGCTGCTTGAGGCTCGGCAGCGCCTGGTTCGGGCGCAGCCTGCCGATCCAGCGCGGCGATATGTTGAGGCTGAGGAACCAGTCCGCCGGCGCCTGGTGCAGGCGCAGCAGAGCGTCGTCGCGGATCTGCCGGTCGAGGCGCCACAGGCTGGCGGGGGAAACCCGTGGATCGGTGAACAGCGGGCCCACCGACTGCAGGCTGCCATCGGCCTGGCGCAGACGGCCGAGCGCCTCGACGCCGGCGATGCGCCCGGTGGCGGTGTCGATAAAGGGCTGGAAACAGGCGATGGGGTGCCCTTCGATCACGGTGGATTCCTTGTTCGGGTGAACCGCAGGCCGAGGCCGCGGAGATTTCTTGCTCGATCGCCCAGGAAAGCAAGATTGCGGCCAGGTGGCTCGGTCGCGAGCCTGGCCAAACCTTGAGCCATCGGCGCATGGCGCTGCCCGTCTCTGGTGCGCCTGCGGCGGCGCGAGGCGGGGTTTCGCGTGCTGCCTGCGGCGCCCTGGTACGGCAGTTGCAATCCCCTGGTGCGTCTGATCGGTGCGATGCCTTCGAATGGGGCATTCTGGGGTTCTGGATGGATTCCGATAAGCCGAATCAACTTATTGATAAATATAGAAAATAGCGGCCTTTTCGGTTCTTCGTGAACGAGGGGGTGCGCCAAAGCTGTTCTTCCCAGGGAGCCGTTTTGGCGCATCAGGGCATCAGGATGGTGCGCGACCTTCTTCGCATGACCCGATTTGGTGCCGATGTCGCCGGAGCCTTCTGCCGATGGAAAACCTAAACAGTGCCGTGGAAACCCTGATCCACGGCTCCAACACCCTGTTCATCCTGCTGGGCGCCATCATGGTCCTGGCCATGCACGCCGGCTTCGCCTTCCTCGAAGTGGGTACGGTGCGCCACAAGAACCAGGTCAACGCCCTGTCGAAGATCCTCTCGGACTTCGCCGTCTCGGCCCTGGCCTACTTCTTCGTCGGCTACTGGATCGCCTACGGCGTGACCTTCCTCGAGCCGGCCAGCACGCTGACCGCGGGCAACGGCTATGCGCTGGTCAAGTTCTTCTTCCTGCTGACCTTCGCCGCCGCCATCCCGGCGATCATCTCCGGCGGCATCGCCGAGCGCGCCAAGTTCGGCCCGCAGCTGTGCGCCACGCTGCTGATAGTCGCCTTCGTCTATCCCTTCTTCGAGGGCCTGATCTGGAACGGCAACTTCGGCCTGCAGGCCTGGCTGACCGAGCGTTTCGGCTTCGCCTTCCACGACTTCGCCGGCTCGGTGGTGGTGCACGCGGTGGGCGGCTGGCTGGCCTTCGGCGCGGTGATCCTGCTGGGCCGCCGCGACGGCCGCTACCGCGACGGCCGCCTGGTGGCCTTCGCGCCGTCGAACATTCCGTTCCTGGCCCTGGGCTCGTGGATCCTGATCATCGGCTGGTTCGGCTTCAACGTGATGAGCGCGCAGACCCTGGGCAGCATCAGCGGCCTGGTGGCCGTCAATTCGCTGATGGCCATGGTCGGCGGCACGGTCGCCGCGCTGCTGGTCGGGCGCAACGACCCCGGCTTCCTGCACAACGGCCCGCTGGCCGGCCTGGTGGCGGTGTGCGCCGGTTCCGACCTGATGCACCCGGTCGGCGCGCTGGCCACCGGCGCCATCGCCGGTGCCCTGTTCGTCTGGGCCTTCACCGCCACCCAGGTGAAGTGGAAGGTCGACGACGTGCTCGGCGTGTGGCCGCTGCACGGCCTGTGCGGCGTGTGGGGCGGCATCGCCTGCGGCATCTTCGGCCTGGAGGCCCTCGGCGGCCTGGGCGGCGTCAGCCTGGCCAGCCAGCTGATCGGCACCGCGCTGGGCGTGCTGGTGGCGCTGTTCGGCGGCTTCCTGGTCTACGGCCTGCTCAAGGCGACCACCGGCATCCGCCTGAATCAGGAACAGGAGTACTACGGAGCCGACCTGTCGATCCACAAGATCGGCGCCAACGGCCAGGACTGATTCCACCACTCAAGAAAAAGCCCGTCGTGAAGACGGGCTTTTTCGTTGCGCGGGGCGCTTACCAGAGCGGCAGCATGTAGCTGAGGATCAGGCGGTTCTCGTCCAGGTCGCTGCCGAAGTTGGAACGCACCGTGGCGTTGCGCCACTTGATGCCGAAGTTCTTCAGCGGGCCTTCCTGGAACACATAGGCGATGTCGGTGTCGCGTTCCCACTCCTTGCCCTCGGACAGGCCGGCGCCGCGGTCGACGTTGTCGCCGGTGAGGTAGCGGGTCATGAAGGTCAGGCCGGGGATGCCGATGGCGGCGAAGTTGTAGTCGTAGCGCGCCTGCCAGGACTTCTCGTCCTTGAAGGCGAAGTCGCCGATCTGCACGTAGTTGACCAGGAACGGGTCGGTACCGCCGATGTAAGCGTAGCCGGTGTCACCGCTCATCTTCTGGTAGCCCAGGCCGAAGGCGTGGCCGTTCAGGCTGTAGGTGAACATGGCGCCGAAGGCCTTGTTGTCGACGTTGCTGTCGCCGTCGTCGGTGGAGCGGGCGAAGCGCAGATCGCTCTTGAAGCTCTGCTTGTCGCCCAGCGGCAGGACATGCACGGCATTGAGGATGTGCTGCTTGTAGAAGTTGTCCAGCGCGCCGTAGTGGTAGGCGGTGGTCAGCTGGTCGTTCCACTTGTAGCTGGCGCCGGCGAAGTTGAATTCGTCGCTGTCGACGCCGTCGGTGCCGGTGAAGCCGCGGCCGGCGCCGGTGGTCATGACCAGGGTTTCGTGGTCGGAGGAGTCACGCTGGTTGACCCGGCTCAGTTGGCCGGCGTCGAGGGTCAGGCCGGCGATTTCCTGGGAGTTGAGCCAGCCGCCCTGGAAGCTCTGTGGCAGCAGTCGCGAGTCGTTGGCCGCGACGCTCGGCAGCTTGGGCATCAGGGTGCCGGCCTTGAGCACGCTGTTGGAGACCTTGACCTTGGCGGTGACGCCAAGGTCGCCGTAGCTGTCCTGCGCCTCGCCGCTCTCGCGATCACGCTGCAGCAGGCCGGTGCCGCTGGTGCCGCCACCGGAGTCGAGCTTGAGGCCGAGGGTGCCGATGGCGTCCACGCCGAAGCCGACGGTGCCCTCTGTGTAGCCGGACTCGTAGCGCAGCAGGAAGCCCTGGGCCCATTCCTCGGCCTTGGACTGGCCCTTGTTGCCGCCTTCCTGGCGGAAGTCGCGGTTCATGTAGAAGTTGCGCAGTTCGATGCTGGCCTTGCCGTCCTCGACGAAGGCCGCCTGAGCGATGCTCGGCAGGGTGAGGCTGCCCAGTGCGGCCAGGGCCACGCTAAGGGCGAGGGGGGACTTGCTCATTGTTATTGTCCTCGGCTGGTGATGGCGGCCTGTGCGGCCGGATGACAGCGGGACGAATAAAACACTTTGCCGGGCATCCGGCCTCTAGACCTTGGTCGAGTGCCGACGAGTCATTCCACCCACTGCGGGTAGTAGCCGAGGCGGCGCTGCACCTCCTCGTCGTGGGCCGGCACCACGCTCAGCTCGGGGTGCTGCTGCAGCACGGCGTGGACCCGGTGCAGTTGCTGCAGGGTGCGCGCGGGGTCGTGGTCGACCATGCGCTTGCTCAGCCAGAACTTCTCCCGGGGCCCGGTGAAGCCCTCCAGGCGCCAGCTGGCGTCGCCGCTGAAGAAGAAGCGGCGGCCGTCCTCCAGGGTCAGGAACAGGCCTAGCGAGCCGGGAGTGTGGCCGTCCAGCGGGACCAGCACTACGCTGCCGTCGCCGAACATGTCGTGGCTGCGCTCGAAGCCCATGAAGGGCTGCTCGCCGTAGAGGAAGGGCACCCAGCGCACGCCATGGGCGAACTGGCTGGGCAGCAGGGCCGGCGGCGTGGCGATGGCGGTGAACTCGATCTCCTCGTAGGGTGCCCATACCGGCACCTCGGCGAAGTCGGCCAGCCCGGAGGCGTGATCCCAGTGGCTGTGGGTCAGCACGATGCGATCGACGCGAATGCCGTCGCGCTCCAGTTGGTCGCGTACCGGGGTGACCTTGCCGTAGCGCAGCAGCGGCTTGTCGTACCAGGGCATCTCGGCTTCGAACTGGCGATCCACCTGGCGGCCCAGGGAGGTGTCCAGCAGCAGGGTGGCGGCGTGGTGCTCGATGAGGATCGCCACATGGTTGGCGATGACCCGCTTGCTCCAGGCCCCGTCGGCCACGGTGAGGGCCTCGCGGGTCTCGGTTTCGGCGGTCTTGACCAGGGCGAAGCGCAGGCCGGCGGCCTGGGCCGAGCAGGCCAGCAGGAACAGCAGGGCAGTGAACAGGGGGCGCATCTCAGTTTCCTTGTGTCGGCAGGGCGGGCGAGGGCTCGGGCGCGCCGAAGGCCAGCGGCAGGCGGGCACGGCGCAGGCGCCAGCGTCCGGGGCTGAGCGCCAGCATGCGTTCGGCGCCGGGCGGCGCGGGCTCGGCATAGTCCTCGGGCCAGACCAGTTCGGCGCGGGCCTCCAGGTGCAGCAGGTCGCCGCTGGCGAAGTCGATCCACAGCAGCGCGCAGCGTGGCTCCAGCAGCAGGTTGCCGAGGGTGTTGAACATGAAGTTGCCGCGATAGTCCGGCAGCCACAGGCGGCCGTCGCGGCCCAGGCGGACGAAACCGGGCGGGCCGCCGCGGTGCGAGATGTCGATGTCCTCGGCGTGGCGACTGGCGATGAACAGGGTGTCGCTGTCCTCGACCAGGCGCAGCCAGCGCGGGTCGAGGCCTGTGCCCTGTTCCAGCGCTCCGCCCTGGCGCGCCTGCGCCTGCCAGCTGCGTACCTGGATGTACTTGGGGCAGTTACCGAAGGATTGCCGCACGGCCACGGCGAAGCCGCCGTCGTCCAACGCTTCGACAGGGCCGTTCATGCGGTTGCGCCGGCGCGTCGGCAGCTCGAGGCCAAGCAGGCCCAGGCTGGCCCCGGTACGCAGGTTGGCCGTCAGCGGGTCGTCCGCCTCGGGCAGGGCATCGATGCGCAGGCACTGCGGGTGCGGCGAGTGGGCGAAGCCGGGCGTGCCCCAGAGCAGGGAGGCCTGTGGCTGGCCGTCGGCGTCGCGGCTGCCGACCAGCAGCCAGGGCAGCAGGGCGAAGAACTCGCGGTGCTGCTCCGGCATGTGGTCGCGGATCACCCGCTGGCCGATCTCCTCCAGCTTGTCGCGTAGCCCCAGGCGGCTCTGGATCTGCCGTTCGCCGGGGTGGAAGGGGCTGTGGCCGTGCATGGCGGGCTCCTTAGAGGCCGGGCATGTCGATGTAGCCGGGCAGGGCGCGGATACGCGCGAACCAGGCGGCGATGTGGGCGTAAGGTGCGAGATCCACGCCGCCGTCGCCGGCCAGCGCCACGTAAGGGTAGACCGCCAGGTCGGCGATGGTCGGCGTCGTGCCCTCGGCCAGCCAGCTGTGGCGGGACAGATGGGCGTCGAGCAGCTCCAGCGTCTGCACCGCACGCCGCTGGGCCTCCTCGCTATCGCCGGGGGCACGGAACAGGGCATGCAGGCGGGCCTGCCCCGGCCCGCGAGCCACTTCGCCGGCGGCGAAGCTCAGCCAGGCGGCCACGCGCGCCTGGCCCAGGGCATCCTGCGGATACCAGCTGGCATCGGCGTAGCGCTTGGCCAGGTACACCAGAATGGCCTGCGAGTCGTAGATGGCCTGGCCGTCGTCGACCAGCACCGGCACCTGGCCGCGCGGGTTGAGGGCGAGGAAGTCGGGCTGCTTCTGCGCGCCGCCGCGCAGGTCGACCGGCAGCAGCTCGACATCGCGGCCGAGCAGGGCGAGGAACAGGCGGACCTTGTAGCAGTTGCCGGAGAGGGTGAAGTCATGGAGCTGCATGGAGTTGAACCTCGTGGTTGGGTGTGACTCGATATTAGACAGACAGGTCTGTATATTTCAAGGGCGATTTTTCCGAACTGGAGCCACCCCTGTCGCAGCCCGCATAATGTCCGCGCAACGGAGGACCCAGATGGCATCGAGCAAACGCGATCAGCTGATCAATACCGCCCAGGAGCTGTTCTACCGCGAGGGCTACCACGCCACCGGCATCGACCGCATCCTGGCCGAGTCGGGCGTGGCCAAGATGACTCTGTACAAGCACTTCAGGTCGAAGGACGAGTTGATCCTGGCGGTTCTGCAGGCGCGCGGCGCAGGCGTGCTCGAGCAGCTGGCCGCGCTGCGCGCGAGCCTGCCGCCACGCGAGGCGCTGCTGGCCACCTTCGATGGCCTGCACGAGTGGATCCATCAGGAAGACTTCTGCGGCTGCAGCTTCATCAACGCCGCCGCCGAGTTCCAGGGTCACGAGCACCCCGTGCACCGTCAGGCCGCGACATTCAAGGAAGCCTTCGCCGCGCATCTGCGCGAACTGCTGGAGCGGCTCGGAGTGGCCGAGCCGGTGCTGCTGGCCAACCAGCTGCAGTTCCTCTTCGAGGGGGCGCTGAGCATGGCTCACGTCCAGGGGCCGGCAGAACAGGCCAGGCAGGCGCGTGCCGCCGCCGTGGCGCTGCTGGCCGCTGCCGGCTGCTGATTCAGCTATTCGGGGCCAGCGGGCGTCTGGTCCTGGCCAGGCGCCGCGGGCGCAGCTAGTCGCCGCCGAGCAGGCGCGCCTCGCCGGCCTCGACAGCCTGCAACGGGCCGGAGAACAGCACGGCATCGCCTCCGCGCAGGCAGGTGTGTTCCAGCGGTAGATCCTCGCCGTCGCGGCGCAGGGCCTGAATCTCCAGGCCGAGGCTTTCCAGGTCCAGTTCGTTCAGGCGCAGCCCGCAGGCATGCGCGTCGGCCGGCAGGTTGACGGCGTGCAGCAGCACGCGCGGCTGGCCCTGAGCGTCCAGCAGGTTGGCCTGGGCGCCGTGATAGAAACCGTGCAGCAGGCGATAGCGGTTGCGCCGGACCTCGTCCAGATGCTGACGCACCCGTCGCTCCGGAATGCCGAGCATGACCAGCGCGTGAGAGGCCAGCATCAGGCTGGACTCCAGGACTTCCGGCACCACGGCATTGGCGCCGGCCTGCTGCAGCTCGTCCAGGCGGCTGTCGTCGCGGGTGCGTACCAGTATCGGCAGTTCGGGGCAGAGCCGGCGCGTCTGCTCGACGATGCTCAGGGCGATGTCGGTCTTGTCGACCGCGATCACCAGCAGGCGCGCCCGGGCGATGCCGACGGCTTCCAGCAGGTCGTGGCGCCGGGAGTCGCCGAAGTGCACGTTGCTCTCGCCGGCGCTGGCCTCCTCGACGCGCACCGGATCGTCGTCCAGGGCGACGTAGGCCTGGGCCTCGCGCTGCAGGAAGCGGCCGATCGACTGGCCGACTCGGCCATAGCCGCAGATCACCACATGCCCGCTGAGTTCGGCGCTGCGCTCGGCGATCTCCTCCAGCTGGCTCTCGCGCTGAGGCTTGCGCTGCAGGCGGGCCGCCAGCAGTGGCGCGGCGCGCAGCAGCAAGGGGGTGAGTGCCATGGAGCAGAAGGCGGCGGCCAGCAGCATCCCGGCCAGCGGAGCCTCCAGCAGGCTCTGCTGGCGCATCAGGGCGACCAGGGCGAAGAAAAACTCGCCGGCCTGCGCCAGCGCCAGCCCGGTGCGCCAGGCCGTTTCAGCGTTATCGCCGCGCAGGCGCACCAGCAAGGCGACCAGGCCAGCCTTGAGCAGCAGCAGAACCAGGGTGGCGGCGAGAATGATCCCGCCATGCTCGGCGAACAGGCGCAGGTCGATCAGCATGCCGACGCTGACGAAGAACAGGCCCAGGAGAATGTCGCGGAACGGCCGGATGTCCGCTTCTATCTGGTGGCGATAGTGGCTCTCACCCAGCAGCATGCCGGCGAGGAAGGCGCCCAGGGCCATGGACAGGCCCAGCAGGTGGGTCAGCCAGGCCGTGAGCAGGACTATGACCAGGGCCAGCATGACGAACAGCTCGGCCGAGTGCGACTGTGCCACCTCGTGGAACAGCCTGGGCAGCAGCCAGCGGCTGGCCAGGAGCAGGCCGAAGAACAGCACGACGGTCTTGCCCAGGGTCAGGGATAGGGCCCAGTACCAGGGGGCATCGCCTTGCCCCGCCGCCACCGGCACCAGGGTGAGCAGCAGCACGGCCACCAGGTCCTGAAACAGCAGCACGCCCATGGCGTTCTGCCCGTGCTCGCTGAACACCTCGCCCAGGCTGACCAGCTCCTTGCCGACTATGGCGGTGGAGGAGAGTGCCAGGCCGAGGCCGAGCAGCACCGCGCCGACAGGCGGCAGCCCGGCCAGCCACAGGCCGCCGCCCAGCGCCGCGCCGCACAGGGCCACCTGGGCGCTGCCCAGGCCGAAGACCCGGCTGCGCATCGCCAGCATGCGCGGCAGGGAAAACTCCAGGCCGAGGCTGAACAGCAGAAACACCACGCCCAGTTCGGCCAGGTGCGGCAGGTCCCGGGCCGAGGCTATCCAGTCCACCCCGGCCGGGCCGACCAGCAGGCCGACGCACAGGTAGCCGAGTACCGGCGGCAAGCGCAGGCGGCGGAACAGGGCGATGACCAGCAGGGAGCAGGCGAGGATGATCAGCAGGTCGGTGAACAAAAGGCATCTCCGGTTTTGCCTCACAGCATAGCCGCGCTGGGCGGCACAAGGCCATTCGTCGGCGCTCGCTCAAGTTTCCCGGCCTACGGCCGCCAAGGGAACAGATGCCCTGCCCCGGTACGCCGCCATGAACGCTCTGGCTTCTCTCTCTCCTTCGCTGTCCCGTCTCTCCTTGCCGAACCAGGCGCATGCCCCGCGCGGCCAGGTCGATGCCCAGAACACTCTGGCCAACCGCCTGGCCGAGCGCCTCGGCCTCGAAGCGGGGGCTCTGGATGGCTCGCGTGGCGATTTCACCCCGGAAAAGGTGGCTGATCGCGTGCTCGGCTTCATCGAGCAGCGCCTGCAGAGCGAGGCCGCCGCCGGCGCCGACCCGGCCCGGCTGGAAGGGCTGCTGGCCCAGGCCCGCGAAGGCGTGGAGAAGGGCTTCGCCGAGGCGCGCAAGATCCTCGACGGCATGGGCGTGCTCAAGGGCAAGGTGGCCGAGGATATCGACGCCACTTACGACAAGATCCAGGACGGCCTCAAGGGGCTGCAGCAGGACTATGCGGCCAAGGCCCCGGAGGCCTCCGCCTCGCCGCTGCTGGCCGCTGCGGCCTATAGCGAGCGCTTTGCCGTGCGGGCCGAGACCTTCGACATGCAGGTCACCACGCGCGACGGCGACCGCCTGCGCATTTCCGTGGCCGCGGCCTCGGCCAGCTGGTCGCAGAGCAGCGCCTTTGTCGCCGCCGATGGCGACAGCGCGCTGGTTGCGGGCAGCAGTCGCTCGGGCAGCATCCAGATCGGCGCCTGGCAGGTGCAGGTGGAAGGCGAGCTCGACGAGGAGGAGCGGGCGGCCCTGGAAGACCTGTTCGGCCAGGTGCAGACCCTGTCCGACCAGTTCTATGCCGGTGACCTGGCCGGTGCCTTCGACCGTGCCATGCAGCTGGAGATGGACGGCTCGCAGCTGGCCTCCATGTCCCTGCGCCTGACCCAGACCACGGTGCGCCAGGCCACCGACGCCTACAGCGCGGTGGCGCAGCAGGGCGGCCAGGCCGCCAGCGCGATGAACGACGGCCTGGCCGACTATGCGCGCGGCCTGCTCGAGGCGCTGCGCAGCGCCGACAGCCTCGCCGAGGATGGCCGGGAGGCCTTGGAGCAGCTGCTCGACGGCGGCTTCGCGCTCGACCCGCGCTTCGGCGAGCAGATGCTGGACAAGGCGCGCGACCTCAACCAGCGCCTGCTCGACGGTCTGCAGGGGCTGTCGCCAGAGGCCCCGGTCGCCGCCTGAGGGGAGTGTTAGACTGAGCCTCTGATCGTTGCCAGAGACTTGTCGGATGCTTCCCGAATGCCAACTCTTCGGCACCCTCGGCTGCCACCTCTGCGAGGTGGCCGAGGCGTTGCTGATGCCCTTCGTCGAACATGGCCTGCTGGTCGAGCTGGTCGACATAGCCGAGCGCGCCGACTGGGTCGAGCACTATGGCCTGCGCATCCCGGTCCTGCGCCGCTGCGACACCGGCGCCGAACTCAACTGGCCCTTCGAGGCCGAGCAGGTGGTGGCCTTCCTGCGCTGATTCCTCCCTGTGCTTGATATTTTGAACGGGCGATGCGTATTTTGTGCGGATCGCCGCGCTTGCGGCTTCACAGGGAATGCAGCAGATGACAACCGATGGCCGAAGTTCGCTTGCCGAGCGCCTGAGCGGGATAGACGAAATCGAGTGCGTGACCGCGGACCTCAACGGGGTGCCGCGCGGCAAAGTGATGACGGCGGCGGGGTTCCTCGAGGGGCGCCGCCTGCAGCTGGCCAGAGGGGTGTTGTTGCAATGCATCATGGGCGGCTATCCGCCGGCCCAGTACTACGGCAGCGATGACGGCGATCTGGCCCTGACCTGCCCGCCGGAGCGGGTGTTCCGCCTGCCCTGGGCCGAGACACCGCGCGCGCTGGCGATCTGCGACGCCGACGAACTGGATGGCGCCTCATCGGGGCTGTCCACGCGCGGGCTGCTCAAGCGCATCGTGGCTGGCTATGCCGAGCATGGCTGGCAGCCGGTGGTGGCCACCGAACTGGAGTTCTTCGTCTTCGAGCGGCATGCCGACCCGCAGCGGCCGTTCCAGCCGCCGCTGGGTTCGAACGGCCGCCGCGAAAGCGGCGAAGCGGCCTTCAGCGTGTCTTCCGGCAATGGCCTTCGGCCCTTCTTCGCCGAAGTCTATCGCTGCATGGATGCGCTCGGTCTGCCGCGCGACACCTTCATGCACGAGATGGGCGTGAGCCAGTTCGAGATCAATCTGCTGCACGGCGACCCGCTGCTGGTGGCCGACCAGACCTTCCTGTTCAAGCACCTGCTCAAGGAAATCGGCCTCAAGCATGGTCTGAGCGTGGTGTGCATGGCCAAGCCGCTGCCGCATACCCCGGGCAGCTCCATGCACATTCACCAGAGCGTGGTGGAGCAGGGCAGCGGCAACAACATCTTCAGCGCTGCCAGCGGCGAGGCGACTCCGGCCTTCTTCCACTTCATCGGCGGGCAGCAGGCGGCCCTGGCAGACTTCACTCTGCTGTTCGCCCCCCACGTGAACTCCTACCAGCGCCTCTGTCATCCCTACGCCTCGCCGAACAATGCCTGCTGGTCGCACGACAATCGCGCGGCCGGCCTGCGCATCCCTGCCCGCGGGCCGGCCGCGCGCCGAGTCGAGAACCGCCTGGCTGGTGCCGATGCCAATCCCTACCTGGCCATGGCGGCCAGCCTGGCAGCCGGGCTCCACGGTCTGCGGCGAGAGCTGCAGCCCAGCGAGCCGATCCAGGGCGAGTTCGAGGTGCCGCCGGCGCTGAGCCTGCCCTGCACCATGCACGCGGCACTGCAGCGCCTGCAGGCGAGCGCGCTGGCGCGCGAGTGGTTCGGCGAAGAGTTCGTGGCTGGCTACTGTGCGACCAAGGAAATGGAGCTGATGAGCTACCTGGACGAGATCACGCCCTGGGAGCGGCGCGTGCTGGGCTTGCAGGCCTGAAACGCAAGAGGCCGCCCTGGGGCGGCCTCTTGCCTATTCCTGTTCGACGCGCCGCGCCTCGCGCTGCAGCTGGTAGACATAGCGCTCGACGTGGCGCTGTTCCAGGCCGCCCATGCGATGAAAGCGCAGACCGACGAAGGTCATGTTGGTCTTTTCCTCGAAGTGCACATGGCGCAGCTCGCCGGCCGTGGTCAGGGTGCCGATTGGCAGCAGGGCAACGAAGCGTTCGTAGATCTGGCCTGACTGCAGGCGCTCGACGACGTTGCCGGGGAAGCGCAGGCGGCAGCCGGTGGCGGAGATGTCCAGCATCTGGCCCTTGAGCGCGGGGCTCAGGCGGGTGCCGGAGAGTTCGACGTTGACCAGTTGGGTCTGGCCCAGCGGGGCGCGGAAGGCGTTGCGCCGCTGGTGGTAGGTCATGCGCTCCGGCAGGTGGCACCAGTAGCAGCGTGCGCCCTGCAGCTCGCCGATGCGCACGGGGTCGGTGCATTCCCAGGCGATGCGCACGCCGTCGTGGAAGGCTTCCACCGAGAAGGGCTCGCCATTCTGCAGGAAGCGTTCGCCGTCGTTGGGGATCAGCTCGTCCAACGCGATCACGGCGTTCTCGCGGTTGATCTCGACCAGGTAGCTCTGGAAGCGCTGGTTGCGCTCCTTGAATTTGACGATCAGCGGGTCGTGGCTCTGCTGCAGCAGGCGCAGGTTGGCGAAGATTTCCAAGGGGGCGGTCAGCACCTTGGGCGGCTGCGGGCCGGCTTCCTCGATGAATGGATTGGACACGGTCCGGGAGTCTCCAGGCACGAAGCTACTACTGCACTAGCATACTGGCATATGGCCTGTATGTCCCTGTGCTCATCATTATTGTCAGGCTTGGCTGAGCGGGCGTTGCTGGGCGATTCTAGCGGCGCCGCCGCGGCTGTCATAGAGGCTCGGGGTCTCGCCGCCGCGCAGGATGCCGAGCACGCTCTTGAGCGAGGCCTGGTTGGCGCGGATCAGGCGGCCGTTGCGCTGGTTGGCGGCGCGGCAGCTTTCCAGCAGCTGGTTCAGCTCGTCGCTGCGGGCCAGCAGCTCGGCGCCGTCGGGGCTGCGGCTGGCCAGGGTCTCCAGGCCGGCGCGGTCGGCGCTCAGCTGCTGCGCGGCGAGCAGCCGACTGCGTTCGCTGCCGTGCTGGTCGAGCAGGCCGAGGAGGGGGAGTTTCTCGCCTAGAATCTGCTCCAGGCGTGGCAGGTCGCGCTCGCCCATCGCCTGGAATTCGGCATCGATCAGTTCAAGCAGGCGCTGGGCCGTGCCGATATCGTCGATGAACAGTTGCAGCAGGTCGTTACTTTGCATCGCGGGCTCTGGGGATCGGGCGTCCAATACCCCCGGCGCAGCCCTGGGACTAGCGCTGGGATTCGAAATCGAGGAGCTTGCCGGCGACGCGCTGGGCGTCCACCTGATAGCTGCCGTCGGCAATGGCCTGCTTCAGTTTGGCGACCCGTTCCTTGTCCACGGTCGGCAGGTCACGCAGTTTGTCGCTGACTTTCTGCAGCTGCTGGGCTTCGCGGCTGAGCTGTACGGATTCGCCGGTCTTGGCCGCGCTGGCCTGCTCGTCGGCAACCTGCAGCGCATTCTGCGGAGCATTGCTGACGGCTTCGTTGCGGCCGCTGGCCTGGGCATTGCCTGCGCGCCCGCCGTTGGCGGGGCTGGCGGCATTGTTCAGCCGGTTGAAGTCGATAACCATGTTGTGAACCTCGGACGGTAATCTGGACGCTTGACAGGGTTTTCGGCCGGTTCCGTCGAAACTTTAGGGCGTAATTGTGTGCGTTGCTTAACAGTGTAGGAAATCGCTGGGGATTTGCGCTACAAGATTCATGCCTACATCTCCACCTCGACCTGTCCTGGGCCTGTCACGCGGGCCCGTACCACGCGCTGCGAGCTCAGGTTGCGCACGCTGATCTGTTGCCCCAGGCTCCCGGCGGACAGGGCTTCGCCCTGCATGCGCACGCTGATGCCGCCGCTGCGTGCGGCTATCACCACCTGGTCGCCGCGCTTCACGCTTTCCGCCAGGCGCAGTTGTGCCGGGGTCAATACCTGATCTGCCTGAGCCGGTCGTGTCAGTTTTTTGCCGATGGCCTGCGCAGAGTCGGTGAGATAGCCTCGGCCGAGCAGACCTATGTCGTGCTCGATCAGGGCGATGTCGTCGGCGCCGATGAGGCTGTCGCGTTTGAGCGGGTTCTTCAGGACCACCACGGGGCGGAAGATGCGTACCTGTGCCGGGACGAACACGGTCCAGGGGGTGCTGCCTGGGCAGCTGACCCGCACCGTGACCCGTCCAACCGGCTGCGCTGGGCTTTCCAGGCTCTGTGTCAAATCGCTGTCGCAGGCGGCGAGGCGCAGGCGCGGGTCGAGGCTGTTGACGCGAATTTCATGGCGCGCCTGGATTTCGCTACGCTCTAGATAGTCTTCGACCATGAATTCAAGAAAGCCCTCGGTTGCGCCGATAAGTTCTTCGGGCAGAGTCACAGGGGCGGCCTGCAGCGAGCTGTAGCCGAACAGGCCCAAAGCGGGTAAAACAGTCGCGAGGCGTTTTGCCATCATGCGTCGGAAAAGTGTCGTGAGTGCGTTCATGCCACTTGCGAAGCAAGGCCCGTGCCGCCTGCTAGGCTTAAGCAGAGCGCGCGGCGATATGAACAATAAGGAGTCTGGGCATGGCCGGAGTATTGGACTCGGTTAACCAGCGTACCCAACTGGTCGGGCAGAACCGCCTGGAGCTCTTGCTGTTCCGTCTGGACGGCCCGCAGCTCTACGGCATCAACGTATTCAAGGTGAAGGAGGTGCTGCAGTGCCCCAAGCTCACCGTGATGCCCAAGTCCAGCCAGGTCGTGCGCGGCGTGGCGAACATTCGCGGGGGCACTATCCCCATCCTCGACCTGGCCCTGGCCACCGGTAGATCGGCGCTGGGCGACATCCAGAACAGCTTTGTGATCATCACCGAGTACAACACCAAGGTGCAGGGCTTCCTGGTGCGTTCGGTGGAGCGCATCGTCAACATGAACTGGGGCGAGATTCATCCGCCGCCCAAGGGGACCGGTCGCGACCATTACCTGACCGCCGTGACCCGGGTGGATAACCAGCTGGTCGAAGTCATCGACGTGGAGAAGATCCTCGCCGAGGTGGCGCCCATGTCCGAGGCGATTTCCGAGGGCGTGGTGGATGTCGAGACCCAGGCCAAGGCGGTATCCAAGCGCGTGCTGATCTGCGACGACTCCTCGGTGGCGCGCAAGCAGGTCTCGCGCTGCCTGGAAAGCGTCGGGGTCGAGGTGGTGGCGCTCAACGATGGTCAGCAGGCCTTCGACTATCTGCGCAAGATGGTGGACGAGGGCAAGGACCCGGCCAAGGAATTCCTCATGCTGATCTCCGACATCGAGATGCCGGAGATGGACGGTTACACGCTCACGGCTGAAATTCGAGCCGATCCGAGGATGCAGAAATTGCACGTGATTCTGCATACTTCGCTTTCCGGTGTGTTCAACCAGGCGATGGTCAAGAAGGTTGGCGCGGACGACTTCCTGGCGAAGTTCCGTCCGGACGATCTGGCCTCTCGCGTGGTCGAGCGCATCCGGGTTGCCGATGGGGGCTGAGAGCGCGGCTCTCGGTTGGGATTATGTTTGGTGAGGCGGCTTTAGTGTCTTCAGGCAATTTGGATTTCGAGCAGTTCCGGACCTTCCTGGAGAAGGCCTGCGGCATCTTGCTGGGGAGCAACAAGCAGTACCTGGTGTCCAGTCGCCTCAACAAGCTGATGGAACAGCAAGGTATCAAGACCCTCGGCGAGCTGGTGCAGAAGATGCAGGCCCAGCCCCGTGGCGGGCTGCGCGAGCAGGTGGTCGATGCCATGACCACCAACGAGACCCTGTGGTTTCGCGACACCTATCCTTTCGAGGTGATGAAGAACCGGGTGCTGCCGGAGCTGATCAAGGCCAACCCCAGTCAGCGCCTGCGCATCTGGTCGGCGGCCTGCTCGTCCGGGCAGGAGCCCTATTCGCTGTCGATGACCATCGACGAGTTCGAGAAGACCAACCTGGGCCAGCTCAAGGCCGGGGTGCAGATAGTCGCCACCGACCTGTCGCCGTCGATGCTGACGGCCTGCAAGTCCGGCGAGTACGACAGCCTGGCCATGGGCCGCGGCCTGTCGCAGGAACGCCTGCAGCGCTACTTCGACCCCAAGGGGCCGGGACGCTGGGTGGTCAAGCCGGCGATCAAGAGTCGCGTGGAGTTCCGTCCACTCAACCTGCTGGAGAGTTACGCCGCGCTCGGCAAGTTCGACGTGGTGTTCTGCCGCAACGTGCTGATCTACTTCTCCGCCGAAGTGAAGAAGGACATCCTCACCCGCATCCATGCCACCCTCAAACCGGGCGGCTACCTGTTCCTCGGCGCCTCCGAGGCGCTCAACGGCCTGCCGGATCTGTACCAGATGGTCCAGTGCAGCCCGGGGATCATCTACAAGGTGAAGTGACGCTCACCGCGTTCGCACGACGGGAGGCCTGAGGCCTCCCGTTTTCGTTTGCCGCTGGCAAAACCGCTTGCCGCCTTTGCCGCTTGCCGCGCTGACAGCGGAAAAGCTTTGCCGCTTGCCGTTTCTGAAGTGCCGTGAATATTTATAAGTTATTGGAAAATAACAATAAATTAAATTGGCACAGCCTTTGCTGAATGTCTGGCACAACGCCCACACGGCAAAGGTTGCAGATCATGAGCATCAGTTTCGACAGAGCACTCGGCATCCACGAAGAGGCACTGGCCTTCCGCGCCCAGCGCGCCGAGGTGCTGGCCAACAACATCGCCAACGCCGATACCCCGCACTACAAGGCGCGCGATCTGGATTTCGCCGCCGTGCTCGCCGAACAGCAGGAGAAGCAGGGGAGCAAGCACTTCGGCCTGAGCCGCACCGACAGCCAGCACATCGCCGCCGAGGCCGTCCAGCTGGCCGACCCGGCGCTGCGCTACCGCACCCCGTTCCATCCGTCCATCGACCAGAACAGCGTCGACATGCAGCAGGAGCAGGCCAACTACGCCGAGAACGCGGTGCAGTTCCAGGCCAGCTTCACCCTGCTCAACAGTAAGTTCAAAGGGCTGATCAGCGCCCTGCGCGGCGAATAAGGGGGATATCCGTCATGTCACTCGCCAGTGTCTTCAACATTGCCGGTAGCGGCATGAGTGCCCAGAGCACTCGCCTGAATACCATCTCCAGCAACATTGCCAACGCCGAGACCGTCTCCTCCAGCATCGATCAGACCTACCGTGCCCGTCACCCGGTGTTCGCCACCGTGTTCGAGTCGGCGGTGGAGGGCGACCGCGGTTCGCTGTTCGCCGATCAGGATCAGGCCGGTCGCGGTGTGCAGGTGCTGGGCGTGGTCGAGGACCAGAGCAGCCTGATGCCGCGCTACGAGCCGAACCATCCGGCGGCCGACGAGAAGGGCTACGTGTACTACCCGAACGTCAACGTGGTCGAGGAAATGGCCGACATGATTTCCGCCAGTCGGGCCTTCCAGACCAACGTGGAAATGATGAACACCGCCAAGCAGATGATGCAGCGCGTGCTGACCCTGGGCCAGTAAGCGGCGAACGAGGAGCGAGACAATGAGTGTCAGTGGCGTCAGTTCCGCACTGGAGCAGTACCAGATCAAGCAGGACACCACGCAGAACAAGGAGCTCGGCAAGAACGAATTCCTCGAACTGCTGGTGGCCCAGCTGAACAACCAGAACCCGCTGGAGCCCCAGGAGAACGGCGAGTTCATCGCCCAGCTGGCGCAGTTCAGTCAGGTCGAGGGCATTGAGCAGCTCAACTCCAGCATGGAGTCGTTGCTGTCCGGCTACCAGTCCTCGCAGGCTCTGCAGGCCTCGTCCCTGGTCGGTCGCAAGGTGATAGTGCCGAGCGAGAAGGCGGTGGTAGACACCAGCGAAACCTTCAAGGGCAGCCTGGTTCTACCGGTCACCAGCAGCAACGTCTACGTCAACGTCTACGACAGTGCCGGCAACACGGTGAACCGCGTCAACCTCGGCCAGCAGGCTGCCGGCAACGTCAGCTTCATGTGGGACGGCAAGGATTCGAGCGGCAATCTGATGCCGCCCGGCACCTACAAGTTCGAGGCGCAGGCCACCTATGCCGACGGCACCAAGGGGCTCTATACCTTGCTGCCGGCCAACGTGGATAGCGTGGTGCTCGGGCAGAGTGGCGGCGAAATGAGGCTCAACCTGGCAGGCGTCGGCAGTGTGCCGCTGTCTCAGGTCCAGATCATCGGTCAGTAACCCCAGACTTGCAGCGCCGGCAGTAACGGCATAGGAGTTCTCCATGGCTTTCAATATCGGTCTCAGCGGTCTGCGGGCAGCCACCAACGACCTCAACGTCACCGGCAACAACATCGCCAACGCGGGTACCGCGGGCTTCAAGCAGTCGCGCGCCGAGTTCGCCGATGTCTACGCCGCCTCGGTGCTCGGCACCGGTTCCAATCCGCAGGGCAGCGGTGTGCTGCTGGGCGACGTGTCGCAGCTGTTCAACCAGGGCAACATCAACTACACCCAGAACGCTCTGGACCTGGCCATCAACGGCAACGGCTTCTTCGTCACCAGCAACAACGGCGAGATCAGCTACACCCGTGCCGGCTACTTCGGCACCGACCGCGACGGCTTCGTGGTCAACAACTTCGGTTACCGCCTGCAGGGCTATGCGGTGGATAACGCCGGCAACCTGCAGAACGGTATCGTCGACGACATCCAGATCCGTACCGCCGCTCAGGCGCCGCGGGCCACCGAGAACCTGACGCAGACCTTCAACCTCAACTCGAACAACACGGTACCGACCACCGTGCCGTTCGACCCGGCGGACCCGACCACCTACAACTCGTCGACCTCGACCAACATCTACGACACCCAGGGCAACGCCCACGTCATGACCCAGTACTTCGTCAAGACAGCGGCCAACACCTGGACCATGAACGTGCTGATCGACGGGCGCAACCCCAACGACCCGACGCTGACCACGCCCTATACCGTCGACCTGAGCTTCACCGCGGCCGGCCAGCTGGATACCGCCGCACTGGCCTCGACCGACTTCACGGTGAATGCCGACGGCACCCTGAGCCTGACCAACTGGGTGCCGGCCGCGCCGGACAACTCGGTGCCGCCGGTGTGGAGTGCCAACGGCGCCAACGCGGCGGCGGCCGGTATCACTGTCGATATCCGTGATGCCACCCAGTTCGCCAGCGCCTTCGCCGTCACCGCGGTGAGCCAGGACGGCTACACCACCGGCGAGCTGGCCGGTCTGGAGATCGACGACACCGGGGTGATCTTCGCCCGCTACACCAACGGCCAGTCGCTGATCCAGGGCCAGGTGGTGCTGGCCAACTTCGCCAACGTGCAGGGCCTGACGCCGGTCGGCAAGACCGCCTGGGTACAGTCCTTCCAGTCCGGCGAGCCGGTCGTTGGTACGCCGCGCTCCGGTACCCTGGGCGCCCTGCAGGCCGGTGCCCTGGAGGACTCCAACGTCGAGCTGTCGGACCAGCTGGTGAACCTGATCGTCGCCCAGCGCAACTACCAGGCCAACGCCAAGACCATCGAGACCGAGAGCGCCATCACCCAGACCATTATCAACCTGCGCTGATAGGCGCGGAGGGGGCTTGCCGCCGGCGGCAAGTCCTCGCCGGTATTCCACCGACAAAGGCTCCCTCGGGAGTCTTTTTCGTTAATTAATGCTTATAAATCAAATATATAGAATAAAATTCGAGTCCTGGCACGCGGTTTGCTCAAGAGTAGGTAACTGAGTGATGAGCGGCGGAAAGCCGACCCTGCGGAGCACACCATGGACAAGATGCTGTACATCTCCATGACCGGCGCCAGCCAGAACACCCTGGCTCAGCGCGCCCACGCCAACAACCTGGCGAACATCTCGACCACCGGCTTTCGTCGCGACTACGAACAGGCGCGCTCCATGCCGGTGTTCGGTGACAGCTACCCGGCACGGGTCTATGCCATGACCGAACGTCCGGCCACCGACTTCACACCCGGTTCCCTGCAGGAGACCGGCCGCGACCTGGACGTGGCCATCGAGGGTCAGGGCTGGATCGCCGTGCAGGCGGCCGACGGCAGCGAGGCCTACGTGCGTACCGCCAGCCTGCAGATCGATGCCTTCGGCCAGTTGCGCACCGGCACCGGCTTGCCGGTACTCGGCAACGGCGGGCCGATCGCCGTGCCGCCGGAGCAGAAAGTCGAGATCGGCCAGGACGGCACCATCAGCATCCGCGCCCTCGGCGAGGCACCGAACGTGATGGCCGAGGTAGACCGCATCAAACTGGTCAACCCGGACCCGAAGAGCCTGGAGAAGGGCACCGACGGCCTGATCCGGGTCAAGGACGCCGCCGGCCCGCAACCCGCCGACGGCGTGGTGCGCCTGACTTCCGGCTTCCTCGAAGCGAGCAACGTCAATGCCGTCGAGGAGATGACCGCGATCCTCTCGCTGTCCCGCCAGTTCGAGTTGCACGTGAAGATGATGCGCACCGCCGAGGACGGCGCCGCCGCCATGGCACGGGTCATGCAGATCAGCTAATCACCAACGCGAAGCGCCATGAAACTGGCGCTCGAGGAGAAAGAACATGCTTCCGGCTCTGTGGGTCGCCAAGACCGGTCTGTCCGCCCAGGACATGAACCTGACCACCATCTCCAACAACCTGGCCAACGTCTCGACCACCGGCTTCAAGCGCGATCGTGCCGATTTCGAGGATCTGCTGTACCAGATCCGCCGCCAGCCCGGCGGCCAATCCAGCCAGGACAGCGAGCTGCCCACCGGCCTGCAGCTGGGTACCGGTGTGCGTATCGCCGGCACCCAGAAGATCTTCACCGCCGGCAGCCTGCAGACCACCGAGCAGCCGCTGGACATGGCGGTCAACGGTCGCGGCTTCTTCCAGATCCTGATGCCGGACGGCACCGTCGGCTACAGCCGCGACGGCAGCTTCCACCTGGACTCCGACGGCCAGATCGTCACCTCCCAGGGCTTCCCGCTGGAGCCGGCCATCGTCCTGCCAGCCGAGGTGCAGACCTTCACCGTCGGCGAGGACGGCACCGTCTCGGTGACCACTGCCGGCAACCCGGCCTCCCAGGTGATCGGCAACATCCAGACCGCCGACTTCGTCAATCCGGCGGGCCTGCAGGCGATCGGCAACAACCTGTTCCTCGAGACCGCCTCCAGCGGTGCACCGCAGGTCGGCACCCCGGGCCTGACCGGCCTTGGCACCGTGCTGCAGAACACCCTGGAGAACTCCAACGTCAGCGTGGTGGAGGAGCTGGTCAACATGATCACCACCCAGCGCGCCTACGAGATGAACTCCAAGGTGATCTCCACCTCGGACCAGATGCTCTCCTTCATCACCCAGAACCTGTAACAGCGCGGGCGCCCCAGGCGCCGGCCAATAGCAACAAGAACGCCGTGAGGTAGTGGTTATGAACCGGCCGATGATGATTCTTCTCCTGCTGGGCAGCGTCGCCCTGGGGGGCTGCGTGGCCCCCGCGCCGAAGCCGGACGATCCCTACTATGCCCCGGTGCTGCCGCGTACCCCGCTGCCGGCCGCGCAGAACAACGGCGCCATCTACCAGCCCGGCTTCGAGACCAACCTGTACGATGATCGCAAGGCCTACCGGGTCGGCGACATCATCACCATCACCCTCAGCGAGCGCACCCAGGCGAGCAAGTCGGCGGGCTCCGACATGTCCAAGGACAGTTCGGCCAACCTCGGGCTGACCTCGCTGTTCGGCGCCACCCTCGGCGTGAACAACCCCAGTTCCGGGCTCAATCCGCTCAACGGCGACGAGCTGAACCTGGACGTCGGCTACAGCGGCACCCGCTCGACCGAGGGCGAAAGCGCGGCCAACCAGAGCAACAGCCTGAGCGGCTCGATCACCGTGACCGTGGCCGAGGTGCTGCCCAATGGCATCCTCGCCGTGCGCGGCGAGAAGTGGATGACCCTGAACACCGGCGACGAGCTGGTACGCATCGCCGGCCTGGTGCGTGCCGACGACATCGCCACCGACAACACGGTGTCCTCGACTCGCATCGCCAACGCACGCATCACCTACTCGGGCACCGGGGCCTTCGCCGATGCCAGTCAGCCGGGCTGGCTGGATCGCTTCTTCCTCAGCCCGCTGTTCCCGTTCTGAGCAGGAGAGTGCAGATGAATGTCCTCCCGGAACAGCGCCAGATCGGCTTCGCCAGTGCCGCGCGCGCCTTCGCCATGCTCCTGCTGGGTCTGCTGCTGAGCCTGCCGGCCCAGGCCGAGCGCCTCAAGGATCTGGCCAGCATCCAGGGCGTACGGACCAACCAGCTGATCGGCTACGGCCTGGTGGTCGGCCTCAACGGCACCGGCGACCAGACCACCCAGACGCCCTTCACCCTGCAGACCTTCAACAACATGCTGGCGCAGTTCGGCATCAAGGTGCCGGCCAATTCCGGCAACGTACAGCTGAAGAACGTCGCCGCGGTGTCCGTGCATGCCGAACTGCCGCCCTTCGCCAAGCCGGGTCAGACCCTGGACGTGACCATCTCCTCGATCGGCAACTCCAAGAGCCTGCGTGGCGGCAGCCTGCTGATGACCCCGCTCAAGGGCATCGACGGCAACGTCTACGCCATCGCCCAGGGCAACCTGGTGGTCGGCGGCTTCGACGCCGGCGGGGCCGACGGCTCGCGCATCACCGTCAACGTGCCGTCGGCCGGGCGCATCCCGGCCGGTGCCACCGTCGAGCGCCCGGTACCGAGCGGCTTCGACCAGGGCAACAGCCTGACGCTGAACCTCAACCGTCCGGACTTCACCACGGCGAAGAACATCGTCGACCAGATCAACGGCCTGCTCGGCCCGGGCGTGGCCCAGGCCATCGATGGCGGCTCGATCCGTGTCAGCGCGCCGCTGGACCCGAACCAGCGCGTCGACTACCTGGCGGTGCTGGAGAACATCGAGATCGAGGCCGGCCAGGCGGCGGCCAAGGTCATCATCAACTCGCGCACCGGCACCATCGTCATCGGCCAGAACGTGCGGGTGCAGCCGGCTGCCGTGACCCACGGCAGCCTCACCGTGACCATCACCGAAGACCCCATCGTCAGCCAGCCCGAGGCCTTCTCCGGCGGGCAGACCGCGGTGGTGCCGAACTCCCGGGTGGATGCCGAGCAGGAGGCCAAGCCGATGTTCAAGTTCGGCCCCGGCACCACGCTCGACGAGATCGTCCGCGCGGTCAACCAGGTGGGCGCCGCGCCTTCCGACCTGATGGCCATCCTCGAGGCGCTCAAACAAGCCGGCGCCTTGCAGGCCGACCTGATCGTGATCTGACGGAGGCGACCATGAATTCCCGACTCGCAGCCGGCCTCGACAGCGGCGCCTACACCGACCTGAACCGGCTCAACCAGTTCAAGGTCGGCGGCGACAGCGCGGGCAACATCAAGAAGGTCGCCCAGGAATTCGAGTCGCTGTTCCTCAACGAGATGATGAAGGCCATGCGCAAGGCGAACGAGGTGTTCGCCGAAGGCAACTTCATGAACAGCAACGAGAGCAAGACCTACCAGGACATGCACGACCAGCAGCTGGCCGTGACCCTGTCGAAGAACAACGGCGGCATCGGTCTGGCCTCGGTGCTCGAGCGCCAGCTAAGCCAGATCAAGAGCGGGCCGAAGCGGGTCAATCCGTTCGCCCAGGTCGAGCCACCGCAGGCCAGTGCGCGTGCCGGCGCCTTTAAGCCGGCAGGCGAGGGCAGTGCTGCCGTGCGTGACGATTCGCAACTGCTCAACCAGCGCCGCCTGAGCCTGCCGAGCAAGCTTACCGACCGCCTGCTGGCTGGCATAGTGCCTGGCGCCGGCGAGGCGCAGCCGCTGGCCGGCAAGGACTGGGTGCCGGCGCAGGCCAGCGCGGTGGCCGACAGCAAGCCGCTGACGCTGGACAATAGTGATGCTGTCAGCGGCCGCCGCGTGGCCCAGCCGCCGCTGGCCAAGGGCAAGTCGGCCTTCGCCTCGGCCGCCGACTTCGTCGCCACCATGCTGCCGCTGGCCGAGGAGGCCGCGCAGAAGATCGGTGTCGATGCCCGCTACCTGGTGGCCCAGGCCGCCCTGGAGACCGGTTGGGGCAAGTCGATCATCCGCCAGGCCGATGGCTCCAGCAGCCACAACCTGTTCGGCATCAAGGCCCATGGCGGCTGGCAGGGCGACTCGGCGCGGGTGCTGACCACCGAGTACAAGGGCGGCGCGGCGGTGAAGGAGGCGGCGTCCTTCCGGGCCTACGACTCCTACCGGCAGAGTTTCAACGACTACGTGAATTTCCTGCAGGGCAATGGCCGCTATCAAGAAGCGCTGGCGGCGACCGATAACCCGGAGAGCTTCGTGCGCGAGCTGCAGGCGGCCGGTTATGCCACCGACCCCCAGTACGCCCGCAAGATCGTGCAGATCGCCCGGCAGATGCAGACCTACCAGGCTGTGGCTGCCGTCGATGTGCCGACCACGAGGACCTGAGAGCTGAACCATGGCTGACCTACTGAGCATTGGCCTGTCGGGCCTCGCCGCGAACAAGACCTCGCTGGCGGTCACCGGCCACAACATCACCAACGTCAACACGCCGGGCTACACCCGTCAGGACACGGTGCAGGCCACGCGCATCCCGCAGTTCAGCGGCGCCGGCTACATCGGTTCGGGCACCACGCTGGTTGATGTGCGGCGCATCTACAACGAGTTCCTCACCACCCAGGTGCGCAGCAGCACGGCGCTCAACAGCGACGTGTCGGCCTATCTCAGCCAGATCAACCAGCTCGATTCGCTGCTGGCCGGCAGTACCACCGGCATCACGCCCGGCCTGCAGAAGCTGTTCGCTTCGCTGCAGACGGCGGCCGAAGACCCCGCCAATATCCCGGCGCGGCAGCTGGTGCTGTCCGAGGCCGAGGGCCTGGCCAAGCGCTTCAACACCATCTACGACCGCCTCTACGAGCAGAATGCCTTCATCAACAAGCAGCTCGAGGCGGTCACCGACCAGGTCAACCAGCTGGCCACTTCCATCGCCGGCTACAACAACGCCATCGCCGTGGCCGCGGCCAACGGCAAACAGCCCAATGACCTGCTCGACGCCCGCGACGAGGCGGTACGCAAGCTCTCCGAGTTCATCGGCGTGACCGTGGTACCGCAGGACGACAGCAGCTACAACCTGTTCATCGGTTCCGGCCAGCCGCTGGTGGTGGGCGCCACCGCCTCGCGCCTGGAGGTGGTGCCCGGCACCGCCGATCCGCTGCGCGCCGAAGTGCAGTTCGTCAGCGGCAACTCGCGTCAGGGCATCACCTCGCTGATCACCGGTGGCGAGATGGGCGGCCTGATCCGTTACCGCGAGGACGTGCTGGACGAGTCGCTGAACGCCGTTGGGCGCCTGGCGCTGTCGGTCGCCGACCAGGTCAACAGCCAGCTCGGGCAGGGCCTGGACCTCAAGGGCAACTTCGGCGAACCGCTGTTCCGCGAGATCAACGATCCGCTGCTGATCGGCCAGCGCAGCCTGGCCCGGGTCGGCAACAGCGATCCGGCGGCCAACCTCAATGTGCTGATCGAGGACAGCACGGCGCTGACCACCAGCGACTACGAGATCGAGTTCACCAGCGCCACCGAGTACACCGTGCGGCGGGTATCCGACGGCCAGACGGTCTCTGCGCTGTACGACGACGATGGCGATCCGGACAACCCGCTGGTGGCGGCACCTTCGCCCTATGACATCACTTCGGCGACTCCGCTGGTCTTCGACGGCTTCTCCATGAACGTGGCCTCCGGTACCTTCGCCGCCGGCGACCGCTTCCGCGTCATGCCGACCCGCACCGCCGGCAGCGACATTCGCGCCGACCTGAAGAACGCCGAGGAGCTGGCGTTCGCCTCGCCGCTCAAGGCCGAAACCAGCCCGGGCAACATCGGCACCGGGGTGATTACCCAGCCCAGCCTGATCACCCAGATCGACATCTACGACCCGGTGGCCCAGGCCGGCCTGGAGAACAGCCTGCGCACCACGCCGCCGCTGCGCATCGTGTTCACCTCGGACACCGATTACGACGTGGTGGACATCAACGGCGCGGTGCTGAGCAGCAACGTCATAGTGCCGGGGCAGAACAACACCCAGCAGATCACCGCCGGTACGCCGCCCGACGATTTCACCTTCGAGTTCACCATCAGCGGCCGGCCGACCACGGGCGACAACTTCACCATTGCCTTCAACACCAACGGCGTGTCGGACAACCGCAACGCGCTGAAACTGGTGGACCTGCAGAACAAGGCGACGGTCGGTATCGATCCCAACTTCCCCAACACCACCGGTGCGAGTTTTACTGACTCCTACGGCGACTTGGTGGAACGGGTCGGCACCCTGACCAGCCAGGCACGAGTAGATGGCGAGGCGACCGGAGCCATCCTCAAGCAGGCCACCGACAACCGCGACTCGGTCTCGGCGGTGAACCTCGACGAGGAGGCGGCCAAGCTGATCCAGTTCGAGCAGTACTACCAGGCCTCGGCGCAGATCATTCAAGTCGCGCGAACCCTGTTCGATACCCTGATCAACACCTTCTAAGCCGGACAGCCACCATGGTCATGCGCATCTCCTCCATCCAGGCCTTCAACAACGGTGTGAACGGCATCGGGCGCAACTATGCCAACGTGATTCGCACCCAGGAGCAGATCAGCAGCGGCAACCGTATCCTCACTCCCGCCGACGACCCGGTGGCTTCGGTACGCCTGCTGCAACTGGAGCAGCAGCAGGCGGTGCTGGGGCAGTACAAGGACAACCTGACGGCGGCGAAGAACAGCCTGACCCAGGAAGAAACCACTCTCAACTCGGTCAACACCGTGCTGCAGCGCATCCGCGAGCTGGCCGTGCAGGCCGGTGGCGGCGCACTCTCGGCCGAGGACCGCAAGTCCATCGCCAAGGAGTTGGGCGAGCGCGAGGCCGAACTGCTCAACCTGATGAACAGCCGCAATGCCCGTGGCGAGTATTTGTTCTCCGGCTTCCTGGGCAAAACCGAACCCTTCATCCGCAATCCCGATGGCACCTATTCCTACTTCGGTGACGAGGGCCAGCGCAGCCTGCAGGTGGCCGGCTCGACCACGGTGGCGATCAACGACAACGGCAAACGCCTGTTCGAGGACGTGACCAACGCCGACCGGGTACTGGAGACCGGCGGCGTGGACAATCCCGCGCTGGCCGGCCAGGTGCCGCCGTTGCCGGCCACCACCATTCCCGCGGTGCCTGCGGCCGACCAGCGGGTATTCATGTCCCAGGGGCTGGTCGAGGACCAGGACGCGTTCAACAGCAACTTCCGCGCTGGCGAGCCCTATTCGCTGGTGTTCGTCAGTGGCAGCGAGTTCCGCATCTACGATGGCGCCGGCGCCGATGTGACGTCGGAAATTCCGGGCGGCGGGCAGATCGACCCGCTGGCCAATGGCGGCAATGTCATCAACTTCCGCGGCATGCGCTTTCAGCTGGATGTGGTGCTGCAGGACGGCGACAACGAACAGGACCTGGACAGTCTGCTGGCGGACACCGCCACGCCGGGCACGCCGGGCATCGGCACCCACAGCTTCACTCTGGAGGTAGCGCCGACCGAGTTCGCCGTGACCCGCTCCTCGACCAACGCTTCAACGGCGGTGGTCAGCGGCGGCACCATCAGCAACCAGGCCACCTTCAATGCACAGTTCCCCACTTCCGGTGTGGTGCTGCGCTTCACCAATGCCACCGACTACGACGTCTACTCGCAGCCGGTCGGCCCGAGCAGCACGCCCATCGCCAGCGGTTCGGCCCCGGGCCCCTATCCGTCGACCTTTAGCGTGTTCGGGGTGGACTTCAGCCTCAGCGGTGCCGCCGCGGCCGGCGACGAGTTCGGCATCAAGCCGCAGTTCCAGGAGCAGCGCAGCATCCTCAACAGCATTTCGCAGCTGCGCCAGGCCTTGGAGTCGTCTCCGACATCCCCCGTCGGAAATCTGGCGATTCGCGATGAGGTCAATATTGCTCTGAAGAACCTGGACAACGGCATCGGCCAGGTGCTGGAGGTGCAGACCGAGATCGGCGCCCGCCTCAACCTGATCGAGACCACCGAGATCGACAACGAGGACGTCACCCTGGTGAACAAGGCCGTGCAGGCCGACCTGCGCGAGCTGGACTACGCCGAGGCGCTGTCACGTCTGTCGTTCCAGACCATCATTCTCGAGGCTGCGCAGCAGAGTTATGTGAAGATTTCGGGGCTGAATCTGTTCAATCAGCTGCGCTAGTCCTTTTCTATTAGAAAAAAATGAGCTACTGCTGACTCAATGGGTTGGCAGACTCGCCTCTGTCCGTAGAACAGCCTGCTCAGTTGCCCGTGGTAAGGCTGGCGTGCTTATTGCTGTGGGCTCCATACACGGTTTCAAGTAACGCTTTCTTGACGGGGAATGCATGGACTCGAATGTGCAGTGGCTGGTAGGGTTCTTTCGCGCTCAGGCCAAGCTGGGGTTCGAAGAAGGGGACTACACCCGTACGCGAAATAGTTGCGAGCTGGTTTTGGGGCAGGCCCCTAACGACGAGGATATCTGGCGACTGCTTGGCGAGGCGGCACTAGCCTCAAGAGACAGCGCTACCGCGTGTCGTTGCTTCGAGCAGTTGCTGGAGCTCAAGCCTCAAGAGGCGTCCTATGCCATCAGCCTTGGTAAGGCCTACATCCAACTACAAGCCTGGGAAAGTGCTGCCTTAGCCTTTCGTCAGGCCTTGCAGGGGGAGCCGCAACATGCTGAGGCGCTGCAAATGTTGGCCATGGTGGAGCGCATGCAGGAAGCTCTGCAGCTTCTGGGTTCGTCCTCGGCATCTATGGTTGGGCGAAACGACCCATGCCCCTGCGGTAGCGGTCGCAAGTATAAGAAGTGCTGCCTGCTGGCATCGACCGAGAACGCACTGCTAGAGGCTATGCGTGCCGCGATGGCTGCCGAAGAGTGGGAGAAGGCGCTGAGGCTGCTGGCAGATATTCGGCAGCAGAGTCCAGAGACTCGCCGCTCAGAGGCCATGGCCCGCTACCGCTTGGGCCAGCGACGTAACGCTCGACCACTGCTCGAAGCTGTATTGGAGGAGTGGCCTGACGATGCCGATCTGATCGCTGCTCTGGCCGATCTGGAGCTCGATGCGGATGACTTGCCGCGTGTCGAACACCTATCGCGACGTGCTTTGCAACTAGCACCGCAGAATCATGTTGCCTGGCTAGTGCTTTGTGCTTTCCATGCACGCATGGGGCATTTGGAAGAGGCGGAACAGGGCTTGCGCAAGCTTCTGGAGTTCGCCCCAGACTGTCGCATGGCTTGGGAGCGTCTCGGGAATCTCCTGCGCAAGCAAGGGCGTGGGGAAGATGAGCTACGCACCATGCTCGAATGGACCGAGCGCTGTCCCAATAATCATGAAGCCTGGTTCCAAGTTGGTTTTGTACTGATAACCCTGGGGCGTAGTCGCGATGATGCTCGCCAGTATTTCGAGCGGGCTCTGCAGTGCAAACCGGACTTTCACGAGGCCTATTGCTGGTTGGCTCAGTGCCACCTGGATCTTGGTGAGAGTGAGCAGGCGCTGCAATATTTCCTGCACGGGCTGCAACTCAAGCCCGATTACGACCTTGGCTGGATTCTACTGGGCGGTGCTTATCAAAAAATAGGGCGTCAGCGCGAGGCCGAAGGCTGCCTGATGCGCGCGATCGCGATCAATCCGCACAACGGTTTCGCGTGGAACAATCTAGCCACAACATATCTTGACGCTCACGAGTTGCAGGAGGCGGAGCAGGTAATTCGTGTCGCGTTGAAGCTCAATGGAGAACATGCGGCGTTGTGGAACAATCTGGGCATTATTCTCTCCGGTGCTCAGCGTCTGCAGGAGGCTAAGGAGTGTTTTGCCAAGGTGCAGGAGCTGGATCCGTCGTTCCATGAAGTACGTATCAACCTGGCTGGAACGGAAGCCAGTTACGGCAATCTCGATCTGGCCATCAGCTATCTACAAGGGTTGCTGGAGCAATCCGAACTGGCACGCTCGAACCTGTTGTTCTTCGCCAATTACCACCCTGACTGGAGTATTGAGCGGATTTTCGAGGTTTACCAAGATATCGCTCGGCGCTTCTATCCCGCTCGTCGTTATTTTGACTATGCGAATGTGCGTAGTACGAATCGTCGGTTGCGTATCGGTTATGTATCGCCAGATTTTCGTCAGCACGTCTGCAGTCTATTTATTGAGCCGTTGCTAAAGAATCACCAGCACGAAAACTTCGAGATATTTGCTTACTCGGCCGTGCGTCGAGAGGACGAAGTTACCGAGCGCTACAAGAGCTATGTGGATCATTGGCGCCATTGTGTCGGGGTTGACGATGACAAGATGGCAGAACTCATCCGTGCTGATGGCATCGATATCCTGGTGGATCTGGCAGGTCACACGGCGAACAATCGTTTGGCTGTCTTCGCTCTCAAACCGGCACCAGTGCAGGTTACTTGGTGGATGGGTTTTGCCTATACCTCGGGCTTGGATAGCATCGACTATTTCCTAAGTGATGAGGAAATGGTGCCACAAGGTTTTGATCACGTGTTTTCCGAAACCCCTTGGCGTATGCCTGGTCCTGCGGTGGCCTATCAGCCACCCGCTAACTTGCCGAATGTTAGTGAGTTGCCGGCCCTTCGTAACGGCTATGTCACCTTCGGCACTTTGACCCGTCCGGTACGTCTGAACCACAAGGTGATTCGTTGCTGGTCTGAGTTGCTACACCGGGTGCCGGGCTCCAGGCTCATGCTCAATGCTCCTGCTTTTATCGATTTGGCACTTTCTGATTATTACGCCGAGCTGTTTGCCAAGCATGGCATCAGCCGCGAACGGCTGGATATTGGCTGTACTTCACCACCTTGGCCGGTACTGGCCAGCATGGATATTGCGCTTGACTGTTTCCCCCACAATTCAGGAACGACGCTTTACGAGAGCTTGTGGATGGGCTTGCCGTACGTGACCCTGCGCGACAGGCCCTCGATGGGGCGTGTTGGCTCATTAATACTGCGTGGATTAGGGCGGGAAGAGTGGATCGCGGACACCGAAGCGGAGTACGTGGACAAACTGGTTGAGCTGGCCAGTGATGTTGAACGCCTGGCCAAAATTCGCTCAGGACTGCGTGAGGAAATGGCGGTATCGCCATTGTGCGATGGGAAGGGATTTGCCGCTCGCGTTGAGGATACTTGGCGCAGCATGTGGCAGCGCTACTGCGAGCAAGGAGAACAACGATGAAAGCAGTGATCCTGGCCGGTGGCCTGGGTACCCGGATCAGCGAGGAGTCGCATCTCAAGCCCAAGCCGATGATCGAGATCGGCGGCAAGCCGATTCTCTGGCACATCATGAAGCAGTACTCGGCCCACGGCATCCAGGACTTCGTCATCTGCCTGGGCTACAAGGGCTACGCGATCAAGGACTTCTTCGCCAACTACTTCCTGCATACCTCGGATGTCACCTTCGACATGCGCAGCAACCAGATGGAGGTGCACCAGAACTACAGCGAGCCCTGGCGCGTGACCCTGGTCGATACCGGCGAGGACACCATGACTGGCGGGCGCCTGCGTCGGGTCGGGCGCTTCCTGGAGCAGGAGGAGGCCTTCTGCTTCACCTACGGTGACGGCGTGTCGGATCTCGACATCGGTGCCCTGGTGGCCTTCCACAAGCAGCACGGCAAGCACGCTACCGTCACCGCGGTGCAGCCGCCGGGGCGCTACGGTGCCCTGGCCCGCGAGGGTGATCGGGTCACCGGCTTCGTCGAGAAGCCGCGTGGCGACGGTGGTTGGATCAACGGCGGCTTCTTCGTGCTGTCACCCAAGGTGCTGCCCTATATCACCCAGGACGCCACCACCTGGGAAGCCGAGCCGCTCGACAAGCTGGCCAGCGAGGGGCAGCTGATGGCCTTCCAGCACGAGGGTTTCTGGCATCCGATGGATACCCTGCGCGACAAGAATTACCTGGAGCAGCTGTGGCAGAGCGGAGAGGCACCTTGGAAGCAGTGGAGCTGAACCGCGAGTTCTGGCGCGGCAAGCGCGTCCTGCTGACCGGCCATACCGGCTTCAAGGGCGGCTGGCTGGCGCTCTGGCTGCAAAGCTGGGGCGCGCAGGTCACCGGCTTCGCCCTTGATCCCTCCACCGACCCCAGCCTGTTCGAGCTGGCGCGGGTGGGCGAGGGCATCGACAGCCGCATCGGCGATCTGCGCGACCTGCCGACCCTGCAGGCCCTGGTGGCCGAGGTCAAGCCGGAGATCGTCCTGCATCTGGCGGCGCAGCCGCTGGTGCGCGAAGGCTACCGTGACCCTCTGGGTACCTACGCGAGCAACGTGATGGGTACGTTGCATCTGCTCGAGGCGCTACGCCAGGTCGGCGGTGTGAAAGCCTGCGTGGTGGTGACCACCGACAAGGTCTACGCCAATAACGAATGGGCCTGGCCCTACCGGGAGAACGAGCCACTCGGCGGCCACGACCCCTACAGCAGCAGCAAGGCCTGCTGCGAGCTGCTGGCGCAGTCCTTCGCTTCCTCCTATTTTCCTGCTTCCCGGCATGCCGAACACGGCCTGGCCCTGGCCACGGCGCGTGCCGGCAATGTGCTCGGTGGTGGCGACTTCTCAGCCGATCGCCTGGTGCCGGACGTACTGGCGGCCTGGACCCGTGGCGAGCCGGTGACCTTGCGCTACCCGCAAGCCGTGCGTCCCTGGCAGCACGCCCTGGAGCCGCTGGCTGGCTACCTGCAGCTGGCCCAGGGCCTCTACGAGCAGGGCACGGCCGTGGCCGGGGCCTGGAACTTCGGTCCGGCCGACAGCGACACCTGCAATGTTGGCGAAGTGGTCGCCCGATTGGCCTCACGCTGGCCACAGGCCGCAGGCCTCAAGGTCGAACCGAGCGAGTTGCACGAGGCCGGCCTGTTGCGCCTGGATAGCAGTCGCGCGCGCCAGCTGCTCGGCTGGCAACCGCGCTGGGGGCTGGACGACTGCCTGCAACAGACCATTGCTTGGCACCTGGCCTGGCAGCGCGGCGAAGACATGCGCGCCGTGACCCTGGCGCAGCTGGCCGCATACTGGGGGCAGGCATGAGCGAGTTGCAGCTGACCGAGCTGCCGCTGCCCGGGCTGTTCGCCCTGCAGCATCGGGTGCATCAGGACGAGCGCGGGCGCTTTGCTCGTCTGTATTGCGAAGGCAGCCTGGAGTTGTTCGGCCAACCCTTTCACGTACGCCAGATCAATCAGTCGCTGACCCGCGAGCGCGGCACCGTGCGCGGCCTGCATTTCCAGTATCCGCCGCATGCCGAGAGCAAACTGATCAGCTGTTTGCGCGGCGCTGTGTGGGACGTGGCGGTCGACGTGCGCCAGGGTTCGCCGACCTTCCTGCGCTGGCACGCCGAGCGCCTGGACGGCGGCGACGGCCGCAGCCTGCTGCTGCCGCCGGGCTTCGCCCATGGCTTTCAGGCCCTCAGCGACGACGCCGAGCTGCTCTACCTGCATAGCGCCGACTACATGCCGGGGCATGAGGGAGGCTTATCGGTGAGCGATCCGCGCCTGGCCATCGACTGGCCGCTGCCGCTCAAGAACCTGTCGGCCCGCGATGCCGGCCATCCGCTGCTGGATGAGCGTTTTCAAGGAGTCCCTCTATGAACTGCCGTGGTTGTGGTGCGCACCTGCACCTGCCGTTGATCGACCTGGGTACTGCTCCGCCATCCAACGCCTACCTCAGTGCCGAACGCCTGAACCAGTCCGAGCAGTGGGTACCGCTGCGAGTCCTGGTGTGCGATGCCTGCTGGCTGGTACAGACCGAGGACTACCGCACCGCCGACAGCCTGTTCGATGCCGACTACGCCTACTTCAGCTCCTTCTCCAGCAGCTGGCTGGCCCATGCCGAGCGCTATGTCGCCAGCATGACCGAGCGCTTCGGCCTGAACGCGCAGAGCCGGGTGGTTGAGATCGCGGCCAACGACGGTTACCTGCTGCAGTATGTGGCCCGGCGCGGCATCCCCTGCCTGGGCATCGAGCCGACCGCCAGCACGGCGCGGGCGGCGCGGGACAAGGGGCTGGAGATTCGCGAGCTGTTCTTCGGCGAGGCTGTCGGGCGCCAGTTGGCTGAAGAGGGCTGGAGCGCCGACCTGATGGCGGCCAACAACGTGCTGGCTCATGTGCCGGACATCAACGACTTCCTCAAGGGCTTCGCCGTACTGCTCAAGCCGACCGGCGTGGTCACCTTCGAGTTCCCCCATCTGCTGCGGCTGATGGCCGAACACCAGTTCGACACCCTCTACCACGAGCATTACTCCTATCTGTCGCTGACCGCAGTGCAGATGCTCTGCGCGCGCAACGGTCTGGCTGTTTTCGATGTCGAGGAACTGCCGACTCACGGCGGTTCGCTGCGGGTCTTCGTGCAGCGCGCCGATGGCGCCGCGCGCCAGGTTACCGCTGCCGTCGACGAATTGCTGGCGCGCGAGGAGGCGAGTGGAGTCAGGACCGCCAGCTACTACGCCAGCCTGGCGCCGGCGGCCGAGCGCATCAAGCACGAGCTGCTGCGTTTCCTGCTCCAGGCCAAGGCCGAAGGCAAGAAGGTGGTGGGCTACGGTGCGGCGGCCAAGGGCAACACCCTGCTCAATTACGCCGGGGTACGTGGCGATCTGCTGGCCTGGGTGGCCGACGCCAATCCGCACAAGCAGGGCAAGTTCCTGCCGGGTAGCCGCATTCCCATCGTCGAGCCGGCGCGCATCGCCGATGAGAAGCCCGACTATGTGCTGGTGCTGCCTTGGAACCTGCTCGGAGAGGTGATGGAGCAACAGGCCGTGGTCAGATCCTGGGGGGGGCGGTTCGTGGTTGCCGTGCCTGGGCTGCGGAGTCTCTGATGACGCGAATACTGGTTACCGGCGCCAGTGGCTTCGTCGGCCGCCAGGTGGTCCAGCAGCTGCTGGCGGCGGGGCACGAGGTGCATGCTGCCTGCGGCCGCCAGGCGTTGGAAGGTGTGGCCAACCAGTATCGAGTCGACCTGCTCGTGCCCGGTGCGGCGGCTGCACTGATCGGGCAGATTCGTCCCCAGCGCCTGTTGCACCTGGCCTGGTGTGCCAAACCCGGCAGCTACTGGACTTCCCCGGAGAATATCAGCTGGGTGCGGGCGACTCTTGAGTTGCTGGAGGCTTTTCAGCTTCATGGCGGCGAACAGGCCGTGCTGGTCGGCAGCTGTGCCGAGTACGACTGGAGCGGCGAGGGCATCTGTCGGGAGTACGAGACTCCCCTGCGCCCGGCCACGCCCTATGGACGCTGCAAGAATGCTTCCCGTGAGCTGGCCGAGTTGTTCGGCCAGTTGCACGGCATGCCGGTGGCCTGGGCACGGATATTCCACGCTTATGGTCCATACGAGGCGGAAGGCCGTCTGGTGCCTGCCGTGCTAGGCGCCTTGCTCCGGGGCGAACCGGCGCGTTGTTCCCACGGCGAGCAGCTGCGCGATCTGTTGCATGTGGCGGATGTTGCCGCGGCCCTGGTGCAACTGATGAATGTAAAGGCCGAAGGCACATTCAATATTGGCGGCGGCCGGCCGATACGCCTGCGCGAGGTCATCGAGTATCTGGCCAGGCAACTGAATGCTGAACACCTGCTGCAATTCGGGGCCATCCCGGTTGCCGCCGACGACCCTCCGTTGCTGATTGCCGACAACCAGCGCCTGCTGGCCACCGGCTGGCAGCCGCGGTTCGATCTACACAGTGGTTTGGATGATGCCCTGGCCTGGTGGCGTGGGCGAATTTGATACTCGGAAAGGAGCAGGACGTGAAACTGACAGTCGATACCGATAACAAGAAGCTGATCCTGGAAGAGAGCGGTGCCGTCCGCGAGCTGGATCTGTACACCGACGAGTCCTTCGAGATTCTGTCCCAGCAGTGGGTCAACCTCGGCTGGAACCAGAAGTACCCCTACACCTTCTCCTGGATGGGCCGCCCGGTGATTCAGCTGCCGGAAGACATGATCCGCATTCAGGAGGTGATCTACAGCGTCAAGCCGGACGTGATAGTCGAGACCGGCATCGCCCATGGCGGTTCCCTCATCTATTACGCCAGCCTGTTCAAGGCCATGGGCAAGGGGCGGGTGATCGGTGTGGACATCGAGATCCGCCCGCACAACCGCAAGGCCATCGAGGAGCACGAGCTGTTCAGCTACCTGACCCTGATCGAGGGCAGTTCGGTGGCCGACGAGGTAGTGGCTCAGGTCAAGTCGCTGATCAAGCCGGGCGAGACCGTGCTGGTGATCCTCGACTCCAACCACAGCTACGCCCACGTTTCCGAGGAGCTGCGCCTTTATTCACCACTGGTGACCAAGGGCTCTTATATAGTCTCCACGGATGGCGTGATGAAGGAGGTCAAGGACGTGCCGCGCGCCGGCAAGGGTTGGGCCACCGACAATCCCTCCAATGCGGCCATCGATTTTGCACGGTCCAACCCCGAGTTCGTCATCGAGCAGCCGGCCTGGCCGTTCAATGAGAGCACCCTCAGCAAGAACATCACCCATTGGCCGGATGCCTGGTTGAAGCGTGTTTAAGGGCTTGAGGTAGTCGATGCGCCGCCTCGTGTCACGAGTCGGCGCGTCAAACTCGCGACAAATCGCCCTTTAGGGCTGTTTAAAGGCTCTAAGCTTTTGTTTGAAAAGGAATAAAAAAAATCGATTTTCCTTGCTAAAGCTGCCTAAAGTTGCGCCCGGAAGCGCCGATAAAAAGACCGAATGCGAACTTTATGGGGCGTCTGAGCTAGCAGGCCCGAAGCTCGCAGGCTCAGACAAACTCAGCAGCACGGTCCTTTGGAGGCAAACACCATGGCCCTGACAGTCAACACAAACGTCGCTTCGCTGAACACTCAGCGCAACCTCAACACTTCGTCCAAGGGTCTGGATACTTCCCTCCAGCGCCTGTCCACCGGTTTCCGCATCAATAGCGCCAAAGACGACGCCGCTGGTCTGCAGATATCCAACCGTCTGACCAGCCAGATCAACGGTCTGAACGTAGCTACTCGTAACGCCAACGACGGTATTTCCCTGTCGCAGACCGCTGAAGGTGCCCTGCAGCAGTCCACCGGCATCCTGCAGCGTATGCGTGACCTGGCTTTGCAGGCCGCCAACGGCTCCAACGGCGCCAGCGAGCGCGCAGCTCTGCAAGGTGAAGTTTCGCAGTTGCAGCAGGAACTGAACCGTATTGCCGACACTACCAGCTTCGGCGGTCGTAAGATCCTCGACGGCTCTTTTGGCTCCCAGACCTTCCAGGTTGGCGCCAATGCCTTTGAGACCATCAACGTGTCTATCGGTGCCGCCGAGGCCAGTCGTATCGGTGTTAACCGTTACAACACGGCAAGCAGCACCGGTACTGCTACCTCTACTGGCTACGTTGCGACCAACGTGGCTGACTACGCTGCTGCGACTGCTACCGGCCTGGGCTATCAGCAGTCGGGTACTGGTACCAACGCCCTGAGCATCACCGGCAAGCTGGGCAGCTCCACTATCGATTTCACCAACGGTGCGAGCGCTCGCGATGTGGCTGCTGCCGTCAACGCCAAGTCGGATGTGACTGGTGTGACTGCTAATGCGCGCACAGTGGCGACCTTGGATACCTTCTCCAGCCTGACAGGCACCCAGACTGGTACTGTGTCCTTCACTCTGTATGGCGCCAACACTGGTACTGGTAACGGCGTATCGATTTCCGCAAACATCACCGATGCTTCGGATTTCAGTGCTCTGGCTGACGCGGTGAACAAGGAGACCGGTACCACCGGTATCTCTGCCAAGGTCACTAGCGATGGTACCGGCATTGAGCTGACCAGTGAGAAAGGCGATGCCATCATCATTGATGATCTTTCGGCCAACGGCGGTACCGCGGCACTGACCAGCTATGTATTCGATGGCAACGACGGTCTGGATACCGACGACAGCGATATTGTCGGAGGAGCAGCCACTATCGCTGATGGCGCCGCAGGCCGCGCTGATGGCCAGGTTCGCCTGGAGGCGCCGGATGCCTTTAACGTCACCAACGCAGTGGCTAACTTCGGCGGAGGTGGCTTCAGCGAGTTGGAGTCGGTCGCAGAAATCGATGTTAGTACTGCAGTCGGCGCGCAGAATGCGCTGGGCATCATCAACGGTGCGATCTCCAACATCGACAGCCAGCGTGCCCAGCTCGGTGCCGTGCAGAACCGCTTCGAGAACACCATCTCGAACCTGCAGAACATTGCCGAGAACGCCTCCGCTGCCCGTAGCCGGATTCGTGACACCGACTTCGCTGCCGAAACTTCGGAACTGACCAAGAATCAGATCCTGCAGCAGGCCGGTACCGCGATCCTGGCCCAGGCCAACCAGCTGCCGCAGGCTGTACTCAGCCTGCTCGGCTAAGGTCGGAAGCGCTAGACTGCGGGGAGAAGGGCTTGGCTCTTCTCCCCGCTACCTCATTGTGAGGAGAAATTTATGGACGTCGGCTCAATCAAGAATTCGCTGAATCCGGTACCTGCCAGTGGCAACAAAGCCTCTGCGGAGATGGTGCGCAAGCAGGCAGTCGGCGCCGCTGAACCGGGCGGCGAAGAGCAGGCTGCCGGAGTTGCGACAACTGAAAAGGCGGAAGTTCCCCGCGAGCAGGTCGAGTCTGCTGTCTCGACCATCCAGGAGTTCGTTCAGTCGGTGCGTCGCAACATCAACTTTTCCGTGGAAGACGCATCCGGCAGGGTGGTGGTGAAAGTTACCGACTCCACTTCCGGAGACATCATTCGACAGATTCCCTCGGAGGAGGCTCTGCAACTGGCGGAGAGTCTGGAAGAGGTGCGTAGTCTGCTGTTCAAGGCCGAGGCCTGACGCCAGGCGTTGGCACGGCTTTTGACTATCAAGTGCTCACGAGGCGTTGATAGTCATATTTTTGGCGAGGTGAACCATGGCTGGGATTCTAGGTGTCGGATCGGGTATCGATATCGACAGCATCGTGACTGCACTGGTCAATGCCGAGAAGGCGCCCAAAACTCAGCAGCTGGATCGCCTGGAGAAGGCCACCACCTCTCGCTTCTCTGCCCTAGGCACCCTGAAGGGCTCGCTCAGCGGTCTGCAGGCGGCCATCCAGAATTTGAACAAGGAATCGCTCTTCACCGGCCGTACCGCCTCGTCGAGTGCCAGCAGTGTGCTGACGGCCAAGGCGAACGCCAGCGCGGTTGCCGGCAGTTACAGCGTTCAGGTTCAGCAGCTGGCCTCCAGCAGCAAGGTGGGACTGCAGTCGGTTTCCAGCGACGCATCCACCACCTTCAATAGCGGCACTCTGACTATCTCGACCGGCTCATCCAGCTTCGAGGTGGATGTTACCGAAGACAACAACAGCCTCGCCGGCGTTCGCGATGCCATCAATGAGGCCGGAAAAGGGGTGGGGGTCAGTGCCACCATAGTCACCGACTCCTCCGGTTCGCGCTTGGTGTTGAGTTCGAACAAGTCTGGCGAGGGTAACGACATCAAGGTTGCGGTCAGTGAGGATGGCGTCACTACCGGCACTGTGGCGCTCACTACCCAGGCTTTCCAGCCTTCTGCCAGTCTGACTTTGCCGACTTTTGCGGCCGGTTCGGGTTCGACCTTCCAGGCGGGCAACCTGGCCATCTCTGCCGCCGGTGTCGAACTTGACATTGCCGTGAACGATGGCGACTCGCTGGAAGACATCCGAGATGCGATCAATACTGCCGGCGCTGGGCAGGGGGTTTCCGCCAGCATCGAGACCGATGCCTCGGGCGCACGCTTGGTGCTCAATTCTACCAATGGCACGGCCTTGACCGCCAGCGCCACCTCCTCCGGCGGTGCCATCGGCAGCAATGCCCTGACGACGCTCAACCCGGAAGACGGCGTCACCGCCATCTCCAGCGGCCCGAATTCCAGCACGGGCGCCGCGGGCGTCATCAACAAGGCGCAATCGGCGGTGCTGTACGTCGACGGACTTGAGGTCGTCAGCGACAGCAATTCTGTCACCTCGGCCATCGAGGGGGTCACTCTCAATCTGGCCAGCGCCCAGAGCAGCTCGGACCTGGCTGCCGGCAAGACGGTCAACATCACCATTGGTTCCGACAAGACGGCGATCAAGAGCGGCATCCAGGCCTTCGTGGACGCCTACAACGGGCTGATGAGCACGGCCGGGCAGCTGACTGCGGTGGTGCAGGTAGGCGAGGGAGAGAACCCGGTCACCGGAGCACTGGTGGGTGATGCAACCGTACGCGGCCTGCTTTCGGGCTTGCGTAATGAGCTGGTGAAGATGACGGGCGAAGAGGGCACCCGTGCTCTGGCCGAGCTCGGAATCACCACGCAGAAGGACGGCACGCTCAAGATCGACGACAGCGCCCTCAGTGCGGCTCTGGAGAGCAATTTCGATGGCGTGGCCGAATACTTCACCGGCGACAATGGCCTGATGGTTCGGTTGAATAGCATGGTTGGCGATTACCTCAAGACCGATGGTGTCTTCGACCAGCGCACCAAGTCCCTGCAGAGCACGCTGTCCAATATCGACGATCAGCGCGAAGCGCTGGATCTGCGGATCGAGAAGGTGCAGGAGCGACTGGTCGCCCAGTACACCGCCATGGATCAGCTGGTGGCCAACCTGACGCGCACCAGCGAAGCGCTCAACAATCAGTTGGCGAGCCTGCCCGGTTTCGTGAAGAAGGATAAGTAAGCGATGAGCAAGAAACCCATCGACACCTACAAGCAGGTCAAGACCGCCCAGGAGGTCAGTCCCTACCGGGCCGTACAGATGCTGCTCGAGGGGGCCCTGGAGCGGGTCATGCTGGCGCGTCAGGCGCAGCTGGAAGGGGATGTAGAGATCCGTGGCCTGGCCGTGGGCAGTACCATCACCATCCTCGGCGTGCTGCAGTCCAGCCTGGACAAGCAGCTGGGTGGCGAGATCGCCGAGAACCTCGATGCCCTCTACGACTACATGACCCGGCGCCTCGCCGGCGTCGCCCTGGACGACACGCCGCGCAGCCTGGATGAGGTGCAGCAGCTGCTCGCCCAGATCAAGGAAGCCTGGGACGGCATAGGCCCGGAAGTCGAACCGGCCGCCGTTTCGGAGTGAATCTCCGCTAAAGCCGCGCCGCCATTTGCCGATACAGAAAGTGTATTCAGGCAATCTTCAGCGGAGCGATCATGAACGCAATGGCGGCCCTCAGGCAGTATCAAACCGTCAACACTCAGGCCCAGGTGACCGACGCCAGCCCGCATCGCTTGATCCAGATGCTGATGGAAGGCGGTCTCTCCCGGCTGGCCCAGGCCAAGGGCGCAATGCTGCATGGCCAGAGTGCCCAGAAAGGCGAGCTGATCAGCAAGGCCATTGGTATCATCGGCGGCCTGCGTGAGGGGCTCGACCTGAACCAGGGCGGCGAAATTGCCGCCAACCTCGATCGCCTCTACGATTACATGGTGTCGCGACTGGTCGAGGCGAACGTCAGCAACGAACCTGCGTTGCTCGATGAGGTCGCCGACCTGCTGCGCAACGTCAAGACCGCCTGGGACGCCATCGGCCAATGAAGGGGAATGCCATGAGTTCATCCGTCCAGCTCCTCGAAGCCACCGGCAGCGCCTTGCGCGACGCGCTGGAGCGGCGCGACTGGGCTGCCATCGGCGAGCTCGATGCGCAGTGCCGCCGGGCCGTCGAGGAGGCCATGGTCGAGGCCGTGCGTGACGAGGATCTGCTGCGCCAGCGCATGCAGGAGCTGCTCGATCTCTATCGCGAACTGGTCACTACCTGCCAGGCCGAGCAGCGTCGCCTGGCCGGCGAGCTGGTCCAGCTCAACCAGTCGCAGCAGGGCGCCAAGGTTTACCAGCTGTTCAGCTGAGCCCGCGCGAGCGGCGCATCTACCGACTATTACCGATTCCTCTCGGTAAACACGGAAAAAATCACGTCATAAAATTGACTCTCGCCTGATTTTTGACTTTACTAGTGGCCAATTGCCGTTGTCGCTTGCAGTACCGCTTGCCGACCTCTATTCCCAGCCCGCGAGCCAGACCAGAACAAGATGTGGCGAGAAACCAAGATCCTCCTGATTGACGATAATGCCGAGCGTCGCCGCGACCTGGCGGTGATCCTCGGGTTCCTCGGCGAAGACCATCTTTCCTGCAGCAGCAGCGACTGGCGCCAGGCGGTCGACAAGCTCGAATCTAGCCGCGAAGTGCTCAATGTCCTGCTCGGCGATGTCGAGGCCAAGGGCGGTGCCCTGGAGCTGCTCAAGCAGCTCGCCGCCTGGGACGAGAACCTGCCGCTGTTGCTGATCGGCGAGCCGGCTCCGGCCGACTGGGCCGAGGACCTGCGCCGGCGTGTGCTGGCCAGCCTGGAGATGCCGCCCAGCTACAACAAGCTGCTCGACTCCCTGCACCGTGCCCAGGTCTACCGCGAGATGTACGACCAGGCCCGCGAGCGTGGCCGTCAGCGCGAGCCCAACCTGTTCCGCAGCCTGGTTGGTACCAGTCGCGCCATTCAGCAGGTGCGGCAGATGATGCAGCAGGTGGCCGATACCGAGGCCAGCGTGCTGATTCTCGGCGAATCCGGCACCGGCAAGGAGGTGGTGGCGCGCAACCTGCACTACCACTCCAAGCGTCGCGAGGCGCCTTTCGTGCCGGTCAACTGTGGCGCGATTCCTGCCGAGCTGCTGGAGAGCGAGCTGTTCGGCCACGAGAAGGGTGCCTTCACCGGCGCCATCACCAGCCGGGCAGGGCGCTTCGAGCTGGCCAACGGCGGTACCCTGTTCCTCGACGAGATCGGCGACATGCCGCTGCCGATGCAGGTCAAGCTGCTGCGCGTGCTGCAGGAGCGCACCTTCGAGCGGGTCGGCAGCAACAAGACCCAGAGCGTGGACGTGCGCATCATCGCCGCCACCCACAAGGACCTGGAGAAGATGATCGAGGAGGGGACCTTCCGCGAGGACCTCTACTACCGCCTTAACGTCTTCCCCATCGAGATGGCGCCGCTGCGCGAGCGGGTAGAGGACATTCCGCTGCTGCTCAACGAGCTGATCTCGCGCATGGAGTTCGAGAAGCGTGGCTCCATCCGCTTCAATTCCGCGGCCATCATGTCGCTGTGCCGTCACGACTGGCCGGGCAACGTGCGCGAGCTGGCCAACCTGGTCGAGCGCATGGCGATCATGCACCCCTATGGCGTGATCGGCGTCGGCGAGTTGCCGAAGAAGTTCCGCCACGTCGACGATGAGGACGAGCAGCTGGCCATCAGCATCCGTGAGGAGCTGGACGAGCGCGCGGTGATCGGCGCCGGCCTGCCGGGCATCGCCAATGCGGCCATGCTGCCGCCCGAAGGCCTGGATCTGAAGGACTACCTGGGCAACCTCGAGCAGGGGCTGATCCAGCAGGCCCTGGACGACGCCGGTGGCGTGGTGGCGCGTGCCGCCGAGCGCCTGCGTATCCGTCGTACCACTCTGGTGGAGAAGATGCGCAAGTACGGCATGAGCCGCCGCGACGACGAGGTGCCCGACGAGGTGTGACGCTCGGTCCTGCCTGTCGAATGAAGCCGGAGCTTTGACGCAAGCTTCGGCTTTGTTTTTCAAGGCATTGAAAAATAAGAAATATTTTTTAGGCATGGGGATTGCTATGTCTCTCTCGACCGACCGTTTACCGACGGTTCGCCAGCCGAGAGAAGAACATGAGCCAAGCCGCCCCCCTGCCATCGTCACCCGAAGCCGCGACCGAAGTACCAGTGGAGCAGGCCAGCCGCGCCAGCCTCGAGCAGACCTACGCCCTGTTCAACCAGATGTCCACCCAGCTGAGCAGCTCCTACAGCATGCTCGAAGCGCGGGTGAACGAGCTCAAGGGCCAACTGGCCCTGGTCAGCGCCCAGCGCATGCAGGAGCTGGCCGAGAAGGAGCGTCTGGCGCAGCGCCTGCAGAGCCTGCTCGACCTGCTACCCGGTGGCGTCATCGTCATCGATGGTCAGGGCGTGGTGCGCGAAGCCAACCCGGTGGCCCGCAGCCTGCTCGACAGGCCGCTGGTGGGCATGCTCTGGCGCGAGGTGATCGCACGCAACTTCGCCCCGCGCGAAGATGACGGTCACGAGATTTCTCTCAAGGACGGGCGCCGCCTGTCCATCGCCACCCGCTCCTTGCAGGGCGAGCCGGGGCAGCTGGTGCTGCTCACCGACCTCACGGAAACCCGCCGCCTGCAGGCTCAGCTGGCCCGCCACGAGCGCCTGTCCGCCCTCGGCCGCATGGTCGCCTCGCTGGCCCACCAGATTCGCACGCCGCTGTCCGCCGCGCTGCTCTATGCCAGCCACCTGTCCGAGCAGGAGCTGCCGTTCGCCCAGCAGCAGCGCTTCGCCGGGCGTATCAAGGAGCGCCTGCACGAGCTGGAGCACCAGGTGCGCGACATGCTGGTGTTCGCCCGCGGCGAGCTGCCGTTGCCCGACCGCCTCGCGCCCAATGAGTTGTTCGCTGCCCTGCGCGGCGCCGCCGAGCCCCATGTGCTGGGCATGCAGGTGCGCTGGCAGTGCGATGCGCGCCTGGGCGAGCTGCTGTGCAACCGCGACACCCTGGTCGGTACCGTGCTCAACCTGATCGAGAACGCCATCCAGGCCGGCGGTCGCGAGGCGCGCCTGAAGATTCATCTCTATGCCCGCGGCGACAGCCTGCGCCTGTGCGTCAGCGACAACGGCCCGGGCATAGCGCCGGCCACCCTGGCGCGCCTGGGCGAGCCGTTCTTCACCACCAAGACCACCGGCACCGGCCTCGGCCTGGCCGTGGTCCAGGCTGTGGTGCGCGCCCACCAGGGCGAGCTGCGCCTGCGCTCGCGCCTGGGCCGCGGCACCTGCGCCACCCTCGTATTGCCGTTGCTCGAGGCGGCGCCATCGGATAATCAGGAGTAAGCCCATGACTGCCAAGGTTCTGCTGGTCGAAGACGACCGCGCACTGCGCGAGGCGCTCGCCGATACCCTGATGCTCGGTGGCCACGACTACCGCGCCGTGGAGTGCGCCGAGGATGCCCTGGCGGCGCTGGCCGAGGAGGCCTTCGGCCTGGTGGTCAGCGACGTCAACATGCCCGGCATGGACGGCCACCAGCTGCTCGGCCTGATCCGCGCCCGCTACCCACAGCTGCCGGTGTTGCTGATGACCGCCTACGGCGCCGTCGAGCGCGCGGTCGAGGCCATGCGCCAGGGCGCTGCCGACTACCTGGTCAAGCCCTTCGAGCCACGCACCCTGCTGGATCTGGTGGCGCGCCACGCGCTGGGCCGCGCCAGTGCCGGCGAGGGCGAGGGGCCGGTGGCCTGCGAGCCGGCCAGCCAGCAGCTGCTGGAGCTGGCCGCGCGCGTGGCCAGGAGCGACTCCACCGTGCTGATCTCCGGCGAGTCGGGCACCGGCAAGGAAGTGCTGGCGCGCTACATTCACCAGCAATCGCCCCGTGCCGACGGCCCCTTCATCGCCATCAACTGCGCGGCGATTCCGGACAACATGCTCGAGGCCACCCTGTTCGGTCACGAGAAGGGCGCCTTCACCGGCGCCATCGCTGCGCAGCCGGGCAAGTTCGAGCTGGCCGACGGCGGCACCATCCTTCTCGACGAGATCTCCGAGATGCCGCTGGGTCTGCAGGCCAAGTTGCTGCGCGTGCTGCAGGAACGCGAGGTGGAACGGGTCGGCGCGCGCAAACCGATCAGCCTGGACATCCGCGTGCTGGCCACCACCAACCGCGACCTGGCCGGCGAAGTGGCGGCCGGGCGTTTCCGCGAGGACCTCTACTACCGCCTGTCGGTGTTCCCGCTGGCCTGGCGCGCGCTGCGCGAGCGGCCCGCCGACATTCTGCCGCTGGCCGAGCGCCTTCTGGCCAAGCACGTCAAAAAAATGAACCATGCCGCCGTGCAGCTCTCGCCGCAGGCCCGCGCCGCGTTGCTGGCGCATGGCTGGCCGGGCAACGTGCGCGAGCTGGACAACGCCATCCAGCGCGCGCTGATCCTCCAGCAGGGTGGCCTGATCCAGCCACACGACCTGTGCCTGACCGCGCCCATCGGCATGGCGCCGATGCCGCCGGCGAGCCCGGCGCTCGGTGCGGCCGGGAGTGGTCATGCGCAAGCCGCCGCGCCGCTGCCTGTCGAGGAGCTCGCCGACGGCGCCGGTGCCCTGGGCGAGGACCTGCGCCGGCGCGAATTTCAGGTGATCATCGATACCCTGCGCGCCGAGCGCGGTCGCCGCAAGGAGGCCGCCGAGCGCCTGGGCATCAGCCCGCGCACCCTGCGCTACAAGCTGGCGCAGATGCGCGATGCGGGCATGGATGTCGAGGCCTATCTCTATGCCAGCTGAACCGGCGAGGTGCCAGTGATGGACCGCGCCTGAGGCTGAAACAACCTGTTTAACGTCCACGGCCCGCCCGGGCCGGCAGAATCCCCTCTTGGCCCGCCTCTGTGCGGGTCTTTGTTTTTTGGCACTGTGCTTGCAGGTACCCCTGCAAAAGCCGCGTAGTGTCAAAAAACCGCGGCGCCGGAGGAAATATGAGCCAGGGTGTCGAATTCAATCGCCTGATGTTGGAAATGCGCTCCATGCAGATGGAGGCCATGGCCAAGATCAAACCCGTGACGGAGGCCGCTCCGGAGCCCGGTGCGCCGAGCTTCGCCGATATGCTCGGCCAGGCCGTGGGCAAGGTGAGCGAGACCCAGCAGGCCGCCACCCAGCTGGCCACCGCCTTCGAGATGGGGCAGAAGGGTGTCGACATCACCGATGTGATGATCGCCTCGCAGAAGGCCAGCGTGTCCTTCCAGGCCATGACCCAGGTGCGCAACAAGCTGGTTCAGGCCTACCAAGACATCATGCAGATGCCGGTTTAAGGGTGGAGTTGAGACATGGCTGAAGCAGTCGCTGCAAACGTACCCGCCACCACCGGCGCCGAGGAGGCGAGGAAGCCGCTGTTCGGGCTGGCCTTCCTGGAGAATCTCTCGGAGATGTCCATGCTGCGCCAGATCGGCCTGCTGGTCGGCCTGGCCGCCAGCGTGGCGATCGGCTTCGCCGTGGTCCTCTGGTCGCAGCAGCCGGACTACAAGCCGCTGCTGGGCAACCTGGCCGGCATGGATAGCAACCAGGTGATGGAGGTGCTCAACGCCGCCGACATCACCTACACGGTGGAGCCGAACTCCGGTGCGCTGCTGGTCAAGTCCGACGACCTCGGCCGCGCCCGCCTGAAGCTGGCCGCCGCCGGCGTGGCGCCGAGCGACGGTAACGTCGGCTTCGAGATTCTCGATCAGGAGCAGGGCCTGGGTACCAGCCAGTTCATGGAGGCCACCCGTTATCGCCGCGGCCTGGAGGGCGAGCTGGCGCGCACCATCTCCAGCCTGAACAACGTCAAGGGTGCCCGCGTGCACCTGGCCATCCCGAAGAGCTCGGTGTTCGTGCGCGACGAGCGCAAGCCCAGCGCCTCGGTGCTGGTGGAGCTCTATCCCGGCCGCGCCCTGGAGCCGAGCCAGGTGATGGCCATCGTCAACCTGGTGGCCACTTCGGTGCCGGAGCTGACCAAGTCGCAGGTCACCGTGGTCGACCAGAAGGGCAACCTGCTGTCCGACCAGCAGGAGCTGTCCGAGCTGACCATGGCCGGCAAGCAGTTCGACTACACCCGGCGCATGGAGAGCCTGTTCACCCAGCGCGTGCACAACATCCTGCAGCCGGTGCTGGGCAATGGCCGCTACAAGGCCGAGGTGTCGGCTGATGTCGACTTCAGTGCGGTGGAATCCACCTCCGAGATGTTCAACCCGGACCAGCCGGCCCTGCGCAGCGAGCAGCAGGTCAACGAGCAGCGCTCCAGCAGCCTGCCGCCGCAGGGCGTGCCGGGGGCACTGAGCAACCAGCCGCCGGGTGCCGCCGCCGCGCCCGAGCAGGCGGGCGGCCAGGTCGCGCCGCCCGGCCCGGTGCAGCCCGGCCAGCCACTGCTGGACGCCAACGGCCAGCAGATCATGGACCCGGTCACCGGCCAGCCGATGCTGGCACCGTACCCGGCGGACAAGCGCGAGCAGTCCACCCGCAACTTCGAGCTGGACCGTTCGATCAGCTATACCAAGCAGCAGCAGGGCCGCCTCAAGCGCCTGTCGGTGGCCGTGGTGCTGGACGACAAGATCAGCGTCAACGCCGAGACCGGCGAGGTCACCCGCACGCCCTGGGGCGCCGAGGACCTGGCCCGCTTCACCCGTCTGGTACAGGATTCGGTGGGCTTCGACGCCAGCCGCGGCGACAGCGTCAGCGTGATCAACGCGCCGTTCTCCGCCGATATTGGCGAGGAGAGCATCGAGATTCCGTTCTACTCGCAGCCCTGGTTCTGGGACATCGTCAAGCAGATACTGGGCGTGCTGTTCATCCTGGTGCTGGTGTTCGGCGTGCTGCGCCCGGTGCTCAACAACATCACCGCGGGCGGCAAGGGCGCCGCCGGCGAGGGTGGTGCGGGCGACGTGGAGCTGGGCGACATGGAAGGCCTGGAGGGCGAGCTCGCCGCCGACCGCGTTAGCCTGGGCGGCCCGCAGAGCATCCTGCTGCCCAGCCCCTCGGAGGGGTATGATGCACAACTGAACGCCATCAAGAGCCTGGTGGCGGAAGATCCGGGCCGCGTGGCCCAGGTAGTCAAAGAGTGGATCAACGCCGATGAGTGACAATCGTCCCGCCGTCAAGCTGAACAAGGTCGACAAGGCCGCCATTCTCCTGCTGTCCCTCGGCGAGACCGACGCCGCCCAGGTGCTGCGCCACCTCGGGCCGAAGGAAGTGCAGAAGGTCGGCGTGGCCATGGCCGCCATGCGCAACGTGCAGCGCGAGCAGGTCGAGCAGGTGATGGGCGAGTTCGTCGACATCGTCGGCGACCAGACCAGCCTCGGCGTCGGCTCCGACGCCTATATCCGCAAGATGCTCACCGCGGCGCTGGGCGAGGACAAGGCCGGCAACCTGATCGACCGCATCCTCCTCGGCGGCAGCACCAGCGGCCTGGACAGCCTGAAGTGGATGGAGCCGCGCGCCGTGGCCGACGTGATCCGCTACGAGCACCCGCAGATCCAGGCCATCGTGGTCGCCTACCTAGACCCGGATCAGGCCGCCGAGGTGCTTAGCCACTTCGACCACAAGGTGCGCCTGGACATCGTCCTGCGCGTGTCCTCGCTGAACACCGTGCAGCCGGCGGCGCTCAAGGAGCTCAACCAGATCCTCGAGAAACAGTTCTCCGGCAGCGCCAACACCACCCGTGCCGCGCTGGGTGGGGTGAAGCGCGCGGCGGACATCATGAACTTCCTCGACAGTTCGGTGGAGGGCCAGCTGATGGACTCCATTCGCGAGGTGGACGAGGACCTGTCCAGCCAGATCGAGGACCTGATGTTCGTCTTCGACAACCTGGCCGACGTCGACGACCGCGGCATCCAGGCGCTGATGCGCGAGGTGTCCTCCGATGTGCTGGTGCTGGCGCTCAAGGGCGCCGACGACGCGATCAAGGAAAAGGTCTTCAAGAACATGTCCAAGCGCGCCGCCGAGCTGCTGCGCGACGATCTGGAGGCCAAGGGCCCGGTGCGCGTCAGCGAAGTGGAGACGGCGCAGAAGGAAATCCTCACCATCGCCCGGCGCATGGCCGAGTCCGGCGAAATCGTCCTCGGCGGCGCCGGCGGCGAGGCGATGATCTAAGCCATGGTCCCCAAGGAATCCCCCAGCGAGCTGATCCGCGCCAAGGACGTGACGGGGTTCGACCGTTGGTCGATTCCCAGCTTCGATCCCGAGGTCGAGGAGCCCGCGGCCGAGCCCGAGCCCGAACCGGCGCCCGAAGCGGAGGCGCAGATCGAGGAGGTGGCGATCGAGGAGGTCAAGCCGCTGACCCTCGAGGAAGTCGAGGCGATCCGCCAGGACGCCTACAACGAGGGCTTCGCCACCGGCGAGAAGGACGGCTTCCACGCCGGCCAGCTGAAGGCCAAGCAGGAGGCCGAGGCCGTCCTGGCCGGCAAGCTGGCGCAGCTGGAGCAGCTCATGGGGCACCTGCTGGAGCCCATCGCCGAGCAGGATCGCGAGCTGGAGCAGGGCCTGGTCGACCTGGTCAGCCAGATGACCCGCCAGGTGATCCAGCGCGAGCTGGCCATCGACTCCAGCCAGATCCGCCATGTCCTGCGCGAGGCGCTCAAGCTGCTGCCGATGGGCGCCGAGAACATCCGCATCCACCTGCACCCGCAGGACTTCGAGCTGGTCAAGGCCCTGCGCGAGCGCCACGAGGAGAGCTGGCGCCTGCTCGAAGACGATTCCCTGCTGCCCGGCGGCTGCCGGGTGGAGAGCGAACACAGCCGCATCGACGCCAGCGTCGAGACGCGCCTGGCCGCCGCGCTCAAGCAGCTGTTCGAGCAGCAGCGCGCGCAGGCCACCAACCCGCCCGAGGCGGATATCCAGATCGACCTGGAGCAGCCCGATGCGCCTTGAGCGCACCAGCTTCGCCAGGCGCCTGGCCGGCTACGCCGACGCCATCGACCTGCCCAGCCAGCCGGTAGTGGAAGGCCGCCTGCTGCGCATGGTCGGCCTCACCCTGGAGGCCGAGGGTCTGCGCGCGGCGCTGGGCAGCCGCTGCCTGGTGATCAACGACGACAGCTACCACCCGGTGCAGGTGGAGGCCGAGGTGATGGGCTTCGCCGCCGGCAAGATCTACCTGATGCCGGCCGGCAGCCTGGCCGGTATCGCCCCCGGAGCCCGCGTGGTGCCGCTGCCGGACACCGGTCGGCTGCCCATGGGCATGTCTATGCTCGGCCGCGTGCTGGACGGCACCGGGCGCGCGCTGGACGGCAAGGGTGGTATGAAGGCCGAGGACTGGGTGCCGATGGACGGCCCGGCGATCAACCCGCTCAACCGCCACCCGATCAGCCAGCCGCTGGACGTCGGCATCCGCAGCATCAACGGCCTGCTCACCGTCGGTCGCGGTCAGCGCCTGGGCCTGTTCGCCGGTACCGGCGTGGGCAAGTCGGTGCTGCTGGGCATGATGACCCGCTTCACCGAGGCGGAGATCATCGTGGTCGGGCTGATCGGCGAGCGCGGTCGCGAGGTCAAGGAGTTCATCGACGAGATCCTCGGCGAGGAGGGTCTCAAGCGTTCGGTGGTGGTCGCCTCGCCGGCCGACGACGCGCCGCTGATGCGTCTGCGCGCGGCGCAGTACTGCACGCGCATCGCCGAGTACTTCCGCGACAAGGGCAAGAATGTCCTGCTGCTGATGGATTCGCTGACCCGCTTCGCCCAGGCCCAGCGCGAGATAGCCCTGGCCATCGGCGAGCCGCCGGCGACCAAGGGCTATCCGCCCTCGGTGTTCGCCAAGCTGCCCAAGTTGGTGGAGCGTGCCGGTAACGCGGAGGAGGGCGGCGGCTCGATCACCGCCTTCTACACCGTGCTCTCCGAGGGCGACGACCAGCAGGACCCGATCGCCGATGCCGCGCGTGGCGTGCTCGACGGCCATTTCGTGCTGTCGCGCCGGCTGGCCGAGGAGGGGCATTACCCGGCCATCGACATCGAGGCCTCGATCAGCCGGGTCATGCCCCAGGTGGTCAGCCCCGAGCACCTCAAACAGGCGCAGCGCTTCAAGCAGCTGTGGTCGCGCTACCAGCAGAGCCGCGACCTGATCAGCGTCGGCGCCTACGTGCCGGGCGGCGACGCCGACACCGACCTGGCCATCGCCCGCCAGCCGGCCATGGCGCGCTACCTGAAGCAGGGCCTGGGCGAGAGCGAGCCGATGGAGGCCAGCGTCAACCAGCTGGCCCAGGTGTTCAACCCGCAGGCGCAGGCCTGATAGATGGCCGACAGCCGTGCCACGCGCCTGGCGCCTGTGATTGAAATGGCCGAGCGCGCCGAGCGCGAGGCGGCTCGGCAGATGGCCCACATGCAGGGCCTGCTGGCCAGGGCCGAGGCACAGCTGGGCGACCTGGAGCGCTACCGCGCCGATTACCAGCAGCAGTGGATCAGCGAGGGCAGCAAGGGCGTGTCCGGGCAGTGGCTGATGAACTATCAGCGCTTCCTCAGCCAGCTGGAGACTGCCATCGGCCAGCAGCTGCAGAGCATCGCCTGGCACCGGCAGAATCTGGACAAGGCGCGCAGTGCCTGGCAGCAGCGCCACGCCCGGGTGGAGGGCCTGCGCAAGCTGGTGCAGCGCTACCTGGACGAGGCCCGGGCGGTCGAGGACAAGCGCGAGCAGAAGCTGCTCGACGAGCTGGCGCAGCGCCCGACCTCGCGCGATCAGTTCTGAGCAGTGGTTGCCGCCTGCGGCGGCGAGTGCTAAATCTTGTCCTGCATAAGAACCGACAAGGAGTGCCTACATGGCCATCACCGCGCTTTCCTCGAGCGACGGACAGGAGCTGACCATCCAGATTCAGGGCCGCTTCGATTTCTCCGCGCATCAGGAGTTTCGCGATGCCTACGAGCGGGTGAGTGCGACGCCGAAGCGCTACGTGGTCGATCTCAAGGGCGCCACCTACCTCGACAGCTCGGCCCTGGGCATGCTCCTGCTGCTGCGTGACCATGCCGGCGGCGACCATGCCCGCATCAGCCTGGTCAACTGCAACCCGGACGTGCGCAAGATCCTCTCCATTTCCAACTTCGAACAGCTGTTCCAGATCGGCTGATCGCCATGCCAGGCCGCCTGTCCATCCTGATCGCCGAGGACAACGCGGCAGACCGCCTGCTGCTCTCCACCATCGTCAGCCGCCAGGGCCACCGGGTGCTGACCGCCGGCGACGGCCAGGAAGCCCTCGCCCTGTTCGAGCAGGAGCGCCCGCAGCTGGTGCTGATGGACGCGCTGATGCCGGTGATGGACGGTTTCGAGGCCGCCCGGCGGATCAAGGCGCTGGCCGGCGAGGAGCTGGTCCCGATCATCTTCCTCACCTCGCTGACCGAGAACGAGGCGCTGGTGCGCTGTCTGGAGGTCGGCGACGACTTCCTCGCCAAGCCCTACAACCAGGTCATCCTGGCTGCCAAGATCCGCGCCATGGACCGCCTGCGCCGCCTGCAGCAGACGGTGCTGCAGCAGCGCAACCTGATCGCCAAGCACAACGAGCACCTGCTCACCGAGCAGCGCGTGGCCAAGGCGGTGTTCGACAAGGTGGCCCACTCCGGATGCCTGAGTGCCGCCAATATCCGCTACCTGCAGTCGCCCTTCGCCCTGTTCAACGGCGACCTCTTGCTGGCCGCCTTCAAGCCCTCCGGCGGCATGCACGTGCTGCTCGGCGACTTCACCGGGCATGGCCTGCCGGCGGCGATCGGCGCCATGCCGCTGGCCGAGGTGTTCTATGGCATGACGGCCAAGGGCTTCTCCATGGCCGAAATCCTCCGCGAGATGAATGCCAAGCTCAAACGCATCCTGCCGGTGGGAGTGTTCTGCTGCGCCACGCTGCTCAACCTGAGCTTCCAGCGCCGGGTGGTGGAGGTGTGGAACGGCGGCCTGCCGGACGGCCATTTGCTGCGCGCCGATGGCGAGCGCCTGCCGCTGGTGTCGCGCCACCTGCCGCTGGGAGTGCTCGACCCGGCGGCCTTCAAGGACGACTACGAGGTTCATTCGCTGGAGGTGGGCGACCGCATCTTCCTGCTCTCCGACGGTGTGCTGGAAACCCGTGACGCGGCCGGTCGCCTGTTCGGCGAGGAACGGCTGCTGCAGGTGTTCGCCGCCGCACATGCGCCGCAACGGGTGTTCGACGAGATTCAGCGGGCGCTGGCCGGCTTCCGCGGCGAGGCGCAGGACGATGTCAGCATGATCGAACTGTGCATGGTCGAGGAGGGCGCGCTGACCCGGCCGCCGCTGGCCTTCACCGACAGTGGCCAGAGCAGCCCGCTGGACTGGTCGGCCAGCTTCGAGTTCCGTGCCGAGACGCTCAAGCGTTTCAACCCGCTGCCTTTTCTCCTGCAGCTGTTGATGGAGGTGCAGGGGCTGAGGCCGCAGGGCGGGGCTCTCTATACCGTGCTGGCCGAGCTCTACTCGAATGCCCTGGAACACGGTGTGCTGGAGCTGGACTCGGCCCTGAAGAGCGACGCCCAGGGCTTCGCGCTCTACTACCGGCAGCGTGCCGAGCGGCTGCAGGCCCTGCAGCAGGGCTTCGTGCGTTTCGAGCTGTCCCTGCAGCCCGTGGCCGGGGGCGGTTGCCTGCGCATCTCGGTGCAGGACAGCGGCAGCGGCTTCGATGTGGACCGTGCCCTGGGGCGCGAACCCGTGCGTGGCTGCCTGAGCGGGCGCGGTCTGCGCCTGGTGCGGCAGCTGGCGGACCAGTGCCAGTGGTCCGCGGACGGGCGGGGCGCTACCGTCGAGTTTCGTTGGTCGGCCTGATGGCATTTGGCCAACCAGGCGGCAGAATGCCAGGCTGATCTCGGGCATAATCGCCCGGTTTTTCCCGATCATGGAGTGAGCCGGTGTCCGATTCCCATCTCGACCAGGCCGTTCTGGCCTCCCTGCAGGACGTCATGGGCGACGAATATCCCGTGCTGCTGGATACCTTTCTGGTCGATTCGGACGAGCGCCAGCGTCACATCGAGCAGGCCTGCACGGCGGGCGATGCCCAGGCCCTGCGCCTGGCCGCCCACAGCTTCAAGGGTAGCTGCAGCAACATGGGCGCCCCGCTGCTGGCCGGGCTGTGCCGTCAGCTGGAGGAGGCGGCCCGGCGCGAACGCCTGGACGAGGCGCCAGGGCTGATCGAGCAGATCGGCCGCGAGTTCGCCATCGTGCGCATCCTGCTCAAGTCCGAGCGCCAGCGTTATCGCTGAGAGCCTGTTCGAAGGCTGCGTCGCCGCGCCCTCGGCTCTTTGCCTGGTCCGGTTCGCGCGCCTGTGACGAGGCGCAGGCAAAGTTGGCCCGGGCCTTGCTCTGTCCCCGGTACGATCCATCCCTAACGGAGAGTACCCATGTCCGTTGCACCCGACTTCCTCCTCCAGTCCGCGCCCGAGGTGCGGCCGAAGGCGCCCGCCGCCAAGCCCCCGGCAAACACCTCGGAGCCCGCCAAGAACGAGGCTTCCAGCTTTGCCGAGGTCTACGCCAAGGAGCGTCAGGCCAAGGCTGCCGAGCGCAAGGAGGCCAGCGCCAAGGCCGCCGAGGGGCGTTCCGCCGAGAGCAAGCCGGCCGACGAACCGGTGGCCGAGGCTGCCGCCGAGCAGCCGGAGGTTGCCGATAGCGGCAATGCCTTGCCGGAGGACTTGCCCGAGGGCGGCGAGGAAGGTGTCGATGCCCTGTTGCTGGCCATGGCCGGCCAGTTGCCGGCCGAGACCGACCCGGCACTGAGCGTGGCGGGCGAGGCGGCTGGCGAGGAGGGCGACCCGCTGCTGCAGACGACCACGCCCGTGGTCGCCAGTGCCGCGCCGGCGACCCTGAGCGAGGCCAGCCACGATCCCGAGCTGGACATGCTCAACAGTCTGCCCGGGGTCAAGCTGGCGCTTGAGATCGGCGCGCAGAATCAGGCCGCCACCCAGCAGCTGAGCCCCGGCGCGCTGGCGGCGGAGAAGTCGGTCAGCCCGACTCAGGGCTTCGCCAATGCCCTGGCCGCCTTCTCCGGCGATGCCATGCCCAGCGAGGAGGCGCCGAGCGAGGGGCTGGAAGGCGAGCTGTTCGGCGAGAGCCTGGATACCTCCTTGCCGACTGTCCGCGAAGGGCAGGGCGAGGCGCGGGCCGAGGCCTTCGCCAGCAAGCTCAGCGCCCTGAGCCAGGCCATCAACCAGCAGGCCAATGCCGCCCAGCGCCTGCCGCTGGTGCCTGGTCAGCCGGTGCAGGTGGGGCATCCGGGGATGAACGAGGCGGTGGTGGACAAGGTCATGTGGCTGTCCAGCCAGAATCTCAAGTCCGCCGAGATCCAGCTCGACCCCGCCGAGCTGGGGCGCCTGGAGGTGCGCATCGAGCTGAACAAGGACCAGGCGGCCCAGGTCACCTTCGTCAGCGCCAACGCCAACGTGCGTGACCAGCTGGAAGGCCAGGCCCACCGCCTGCGTGAGCTGTTCGCCCAGCAGGGCATGAACCAGCTCGACGTCAACGTCTCCGACCAGTCGCTGGCACGTGGCTCCCAGGGTGGTGGCGAGGAGGGCCAGGGACGCTCCGCCGGCCGCGGCCTGGGTGGCTCCGGCGATGAGGAAGTGCTGAGCGGTGTCAGCGAGATCCGCACTCCGGCCGCCGGCTCGGCGCCGCGCGGGCTGGTGGATTACTACGCCTGACGCCTGCCAGAGCCTGTTGCAGTGAACTGCGCCCGGTGCCGATAAAGCACCGGGCGCAGTCGTTTTAGGGTGACAGGCGGTCCCTGCCTTGGTATATCGGCAGCCGGTATCGGGGGACGCGGGAAAGGACTATCTTGTTTACAAGGTGGCATAACACTTGCTCCTAAGCCCTTGACCAAGGACAAATCTCTGATTGGTGACGGATTTCTGGCATGGCAAAGAAACAAGCTCCCAAACCCCCGGCGGCCGAAGGCGGCGAGAAGACCGGCGGCAAGGGCAAGCTCAAGCTCATCATCCTGATCGTCGTGGCCCTGCTGCTGGCGGTGGGCCTGTCGGTGGGCGCGACGCTGTTCTTCCTCGGCAAGGACAAGGGCGCCGAGGATGAGAAGGCGGCCGAGGAGAGCGCCAGTGAAACGGCGCCGCCGGTCAAGCAGCCGGCCATCTACGAGGCCATCGCCCCGGCCTTCATCGCCAATTACAACTACCAGGGCCGGCAGCGCTACATGCAGGTCAGCGTGGCGCTGATGGCACGCAACCAGGCCGAGCTGGATGCCCTCAAGGTGCACATGCCGCTGGTACGCAATCGCCTGGTGATGCTGTTCTCCGGCCAGGACTTCGGCGCCCTGATGACCCCGGTCGGCAAGGAGATGCTGCGCAGCCAGGCCACTGCGGTGGTGCAGGAGCTGGCGCAGAAGGAAACCGGTAAAACCGTGGTCGAACAGGTACTGTTCACCAACATAGTGCTGCAGTAGGCGGGAGCTAGCCATGGCCGTACAAGACCTGCTGTCACAGGACGAGATCGACGCGCTACTGCACGGCGTCGACGATGGCCTGGTCGAGACCGAGGACACCGGCGAACCCGGTAGCGTCAAGAGTTACGACCTGACCAGCCAGGATCGCATCGTCCGCGGGCGCATGCCGACCCTGGAGATGATCAACGAGCGCTTCGCCCGCTACACCCGCATCAGCATGTTCAACCTGCTGCGCCGCTCCGCCGACGTGGCTGTGGGCGGCGTGCAGGTGATGAAGTTCGGCGAGTACGTGCATTCGCTCTATGTGCCGACCAGCCTCAACCTGGTGAAGATGAAGCCGCTGCGTGGTACCGCGCTGTTCATCCTCGACGCCAAGCTGGTGTTCAAGCTGGTGGACAACTTCTTCGGTGGCGACGGTCGCCACGCCAAGATCGAGGGGCGCGAGTTCACCCCCACCGAGCTGCGCGTGGTGCGCATGGTCATCGACCAGGCCTTCGTCGATCTCAAGGAAGCCTGGCACGCGGTGATGGACGTCAACTTCGAGTACATCAACTCGGAGGTGAACCCGGCCCTGGCCAATATCGTCAGCCCCAGTGAGGTGGTGGTGGTGTCCACCTTCCACATCGAGCTGGACGGCGGCGGCGGCGACCTGCACGTCACCATGCCCTATTCGATGATCGAGCCCATCCGCGAGATGCTCGATGCCGGCTTCCAGTCCGACGTCGACGACCAGGACGAGCGCTGGATCAAGGCCCTGCGCGAGGACATCCTCGACGTCAACGTGCCGCTCGGCGCCACCCTGGCGCGCCGCGAGCTGAAGCTGCGCGACATCCTGCACATGCAGCCGGGCGACGTGATCCCGGTGGAGCTGCCGGAGCAGATGATCATGCGCGCCAACGGCGTGCCGGCCTTCAAGGTCAAGCTGGGCGCGCACAAGGGCAACCTGGCCCTGCAGATTCTCGAGCCCGTGGAGCGCCTGCGCTAGGGCGCGGCGAGCAGAACAAATAACGAAGTTGGCCGGGCTTCAGTCCCGGACAACGAGATAACGGATAGACAGCCAGCCGAGGTAGAGCGATGGCAGACGAAAACGAAGGCACCAGCCCAGAAGAGCAGGCCCTGGCCGACGAGTGGGCCGCGGCCCTGGCCGAGGCCGGCGATGCCGGGCAGGACGACATCGATGCGCTGATGAACCAGGGCGGCGCTGCCGCCGCCCCGGCCGCGCCGCGCATGGAGATGGAGGAGTTCGGCGCCGCACCCAAGCCGGGCAACGGGCCGGTGGCGCTGGAAGGCCCGAACCTGGACGTGATCCTCGACATTCCGGTGTCCATCTCCATGGAAGTGGGCAGCACCGAGATCAGCATCCGCAACCTGCTGCAGCTCAATCAGGGCTCGGTGGTGGAGCTCGACCGCCTGGCCGGCGAGCCGCTCGACGTGCTGGTCAACGGCACCCTGATCGCCCATGGCGAGGTGGTGGTGGTCAACGAGAAGTTCGGCATCCGTCTGACCGACGTGATCAGCCCCAGCGAACGCATCAAGAAGCTGCGCTGAACCATGCTGCGCGCATTCTGCGGTCTCCTGCTGCTGCCGCTGTCGGCCCTGGCCGCCGAGCCGGTGGCCAAGGCGGCGCCCACGCCCATGGCCGGCAGCGATATCGGCGGCCAGCTGGTGCAGCTGACCCTGGGCCTGCTGCTGGTGGTCGGGCTGATCTTCGCCCTGGCCTGGCTGCTGCGTCGGGTGCAGCAGATCGGTCCGCGCGGCAACCAGGCGATCAGACTGGTGGCCAGCCAGGCCCTGGGCCCGCGCGAGCGTCTGCTGCTGGTCCAGGTCGGCGGCGAGCAGATCCTGCTCGGCCTCAGCGCCGGGCGCATCACCCCGCTGCACGTGCTCAAGGAGCCGGTGCACCTGCCCGATGGCGAGCCGGCCGCCCCGGAGTTCGCCCAGCGCCTGATGGAGCTGCTCGGCAAGGACCAGAAGGACAAGTCATGAGCCTGTGGCGCATTCTGCTGACCCTGCTGCTGGCCGTGGCTGCGCCCCTGGCATTCGGCGCCGACGACCCGCTGTCGATCAAGGCCATCACCCTCAGCACCAACGCCGAGGGGCAGCAGGAGTACTCGGTCAGCCTGCAGATCCTGCTGATCATGACGGCGCTGAGCTTCATCCCGGCGTTTGTCATGCTGATGACCAGCTTCACCCGCATCATCATCGTGTTTTCCATCCTGCGGCAGGCCCTGGGCCTGCAGCAGACGCCGTCGAACCAGATCCTGATCGGTCTGGCGCTGTTCCTGACGATGTTCATCATGGCCCCGGTGTTCGACAGGATTAACCAGGACGCCCTGCAGCCCTACCTCAACGAGCAGCTGCCGGCGCAGCAGGCGATCGCCCGGGCCGAGGGGCCGATCAAGGAGTTCATGCTGGCGCAGACCCGCGCCTCTGACCTGGAGCTGTTCGTGCGCCTGTCCAAGCGCACCGACATCGTCAGTCCGGAGCAGGCGCCGCTGACCATCCTGATCCCGGCCTTCGTCACCTCCGAGCTGAAGACCGCGTTCCAGATCGGCTTCATGATCTTCATCCCGTTCCTGATCATCGACATGGTGGTGGCCAGCATCCTCATGGCCATGGGTATGATGATGCTGTCGCCGCTGATCATTTCCCTGCCGTTCAAGATCATGCTGTTCGTCCTGGTCGATGGCTGGGCGCTGATCATGGGCACCCTGGCCGGCAGTTTCGGCACCATATAGAGGGCGAGCAGATGACCCCGGAAATCGCCGTCGACCTGTTCCGCGAAGGGCTCTGGCTGACCGCCCTGATCGTCGGCCTGCTGGTGCTGCCGAGCCTGCTGGTGGGCCTGCTGGTGGCCATGTTCCAGGCCGCCACGCAGATCAACGAGCAGACCCTGAGCTTCGTCCCGCGCCTGCTGGTGATGCTGCTCACCCTGATCTGGGCCGGACCCTGGCTGGTGCGCGAGCTGATGGAGTACACCCAGACGCTGGTTCACAACATTCCGCTGCTGATCGGCTGATGCTCGAGCTGACCAACGCGCAGATCGGCGGCTGGGTTGGCCAGTTCCTCCTGCCGCTGTTTCGCATCGCCTCCATGCTGATGGTGATGCCGGTGATCGGCACCCAGCTGGTGCCGGCGCGGGTGCGCCTGTACCTGGCCCTGGCCATCTGCCTGGTGCTGGCGCCGACCCTGCCGCCGATGCCGCAGGTGGATTCGGTCAGTCTGCAGTCCATGCTGCTGATCCTCGAGCAGGTGCTGATCGGGGTGATGTTCGGCTTCGTCCTGCAGCTGTACTTCCACCTGTTCACCGTGGCCGGGCAGATCATCGCCATCCAGATGGGCCTGGGCTTCGCCTCCATGGTCGACCCGTCCAACGGTGTGTCGGTGCCGGTGCTGGCGCAGTTCCTGCTGATGCTGGTGACCCTGCTGTTCCTCGCCATGAACGGCCATCTGGTGGTGTTCGAGGTGCTGGCCGAGAGCTTCGTCACCCTGCCGGTGGGCCAGGGCCTGCTGCTCGACCATTACTGGGAGCTGGCCGGCAAGCTGGCCTGGGTGATGGCCGCCGGTCTGCTGCTGGCGCTGCCGGTGGTCACCGCACTGCTGATCATCAACCTGGCCTTCGGCGTGATGACCCGTGCCGCGCCGCAGCTGAACATCTTCTCCATCGGTTTCCCGCTGACCCTGGTGCTGGGTCTGTTCATCTTCTGGCTGGGGCTGACCGACTTCCTGGCGCACTTCCAGGTGCTGACCAGCGAAGCCCTGGCCCAGTTGCGCGAACTGGCGCGCCTACGCTGAGGAGGCTGCATGGCAGAGAGCGAAAGCGGCGCGGACAAGAGCGAGGAACCTACTAGTAAGCGCCTCGAGGAGGCGCGCAAGAAGGGCCAGATCGCTCGTTCCAAGGAGCTCAGCACCCTGGCGGTGACCTTCGGCGGCGCCGCGGCGCTGCTGATCTTCGGCGCGCAGATGGGCAAGGCCATGCTGGACATGATGCGTGGCAACTTTGCCCTGCCGCGCGCCGTGCTGCAGGACGAGGGCTCCATGGTCCGCCACCTGCTGGCCACCGGCATGGAGGCCCTGCTGGTTCTGCAGCCGTTCTTCATCGTCATGCTGATCGCCTCGGTCATCGGCCCGGTGGCGCTGGGCGGCTGGCTGTTCTCCAGCGAGGCACTGCAGCCCAAGTTCAGCCGCATGAACCCTCTGCAAGGGCTCAAGCGGATGTTTTCCGCCCATGCGCTGGTCGAGCTGCTCAAGGCCCTGGCCAAGTTCGTGATCATCCTGCTGGTGGCGCTGCTGGTGCTCAAGGCGGATCAGGACGACCTGCTGGCCATCGCCAACGAGCCGGTCGAGGCGGCCATCCTGCATGCCATGTGGGTGGCCGGCTGGAGCCTGCTGTGGATGGCCTGCGGGCTGATCCTGATCGCGGCGGTCGACGTGCCGTTCCAGCTCTGGGACACCAAGCAGAAGCTGATGATGACCAAGCAGGAGGTCAAGGACGAGTACAAGGACAGCGAGGGCAAGCCCGAGGTCAAGTCGAAGATCCGCCAGCTGCAACGGCAGATGGCCGAGCGGCGGATGATGCAGCAGGTGCCCGAGGCCGACGTGGTGATCACCAACCCGACCCACTTCGCCGTGGCGCTCAAGTACGACCCGGAGAAGGGCAATGCGCCGCTGCTGCTGGCCAAGGGCGGCGACTTCCTGGCGCTGAAGATCCGCGAGATCGCCCAGGAGCACCGGGTCACCCTGCTCGAGTCGCCGGCCCTGGCGCGGGCGGTGTACTACTCCACCGAGGTCGATCAGGAAATCCCCGCCGGTCTGTACCTGGCCGTGGCCCAGGTGCTGGCCTACGTCTACCAGCTCAAGCAGTTCCGCGCCGGCAAGGGCAAGCGCCCGGGGCCGCTGCCGGACCTGCCGATCCCGGCGGATCTGCGCCGCGACGAATAAGCGCGAGAGCGGCAAGCCGGCCTGGAGTGGATCGCGCCTCACCGATCCACCGTTCCGCTGGATGCCGGAACGGCATCCGCCTCAGGCGCTGCAGGCCCCGCGGCGGAGTTGGAACGCTTCTTGCCATTACCCCTGCAAGGCGCCTCTTAGCGTCAAAAGATTGAATCGGCTGGGGATAACAAGTGGCAGTGGATCGCGCACAACTCATCGGTGACGTTCGCAGCAATCTGGCGGGGTTGCGCCACGGCAATCTGGGCATCCCCCTGATGCTGCTGGTCATGCTCGCCATGGTCATGCTGCCGATCCCGCCGTTCCTGCTCGACGTGCTGTTCACCTTCAGCATCGCCCTGTCCATCGTGGTCCTGCTGGTGGCGATCTACGCCCTGCGGCCGCTGGATTTCGCCGTGTTCCCCACTGTGCTGCTGGCCGCCACCCTGCTGCGCCTGGCGCTGAACGTCGCCTCCACTCGCGTGGTGCTGCTCAACGGCCAGGAGGGCCACGACGCTGCGGGCAAGGTGATCCAGGCCTTCGGCGAGGTGGTGATCGGCGGCAACTACGTGGTCGGTGCGGTGGTGTTCGCCATCCTGATGATCATCAACTTCGTGGTGGTCACCAAGGGTGCCGGGCGCATCTCCGAGGTGAGCGCGCGCTTCACCCTGGATGCCATGCCCGGCAAGCAGATGGCCATCGACGCCGACCTCAATGCCGGCCTTATCGACCAGGGCGAGGCCAAGAAACGCCGCGCCGAGGTGGCTCAGGAGGCCGACTTCTACGGCTCGATGGACGGTGCCTCGAAGTTCGTCCGCGGCGATGCCATCGCCGGCCTGCTGATCCTGTTCATCAACCTGATCGGCGGCATCGCCATCGGCGTGGCCCAGCACGACCTGGCCTTCGCCGAGGCCGGGCGCATCTACACCCTGCTGACCATCGGCGACGGCCTGGTGGCGCAGATTCCCTCGCTGCTGCTGTCCACCGCGGCGGCGGTCATGGTCACCCGCGTTTCCACCGCCGAGGATATGGGTCAGCAGGTCAGCCGGCAGATGTTCGCCTCGCCCAAGGCACTGGCCGTGGCGGCGGCGATCATGATCACCATGGGCCTGGTGCCGGGCATGCCGCACGTACCCTTCATCGGCCTCGGCCTGGTCGCCGCGGGCGCCGCCTACTGGATCGCCAACAAGCAGCGCAAGACCAAGGAGGCCGAGGTCAAGGAAGTGCAGCGCCAGCAGGAGCTGCTTCCGGCGCAGAAGGCCCAGGAGGTCAAGGAGCTGGGCTGGGACGACGTCACCCCGGTGGACATGGTCGGCCTGGAAGTGGGCTATCGCCTGATCCCGCTGGTCGACCGCAACCAGGGTGGCCAGCTGCTGGCGCGGATCAAGGGGGTACGCAAGAAGCTGTCGCAGGAGATGGGCTTCCTGATGCCCTCGGTGCATATCCGTGACAACCTCGATTTGCTGCCCAATGCCTACCGCCTGACCCTGATGGGCGTCAGCGTGGCCGAGGCCGAGGTCTACCCGGAGCGCGAGCTGGCGATCAACCCCGGCCAGGTGTTCGGCCCGCTCAACGGCATCGCCGCCAAGGATCCGGCGTTCGGCCTGGAGGCGGTCTGGATCGACCCGAGCCAGCGCGACCAGGCGCAATCGCTCGGCTACACGGTGGTGGACGCCAGCACGGTGGTCGCCACCCATCTCAACCAGGTGCTGCACAAGCACGCCCACGAGCTGCTCGGCCACGAGGAGGTGCAGCAGCTGCTGCAGCTGCTGGCCAAGACCTCGCCGAAGCTGGCCGAGGAGCTGGTGCCGGGCATGGTCTCGCTGTCGACCCTGCTCAAGGTGCTGCAGACCCTGCTGGCCGAACAGGTGCCGGTGCGCGACATCCGCAGCATCGCCGAGGCCATCTCCAACGTCGCCGGCAAGAGTCAAGATCCCGCCGCGATGGTCGCCGCGGTTCGCGTGGCGCTGTCCCGCGCAATCGTGCAAAGCATTGTGGGACTAGAGCCGGAGCTGCCTGTGATCACTCTGGAGCCCAGGTTGGAACAGTTATTGCTGAATAGCCTGCAGAAGGCCGGTCAGGGCTCCGAGGACGGCATCCTCCTCGAACCCGGCATGGCCGAGAAGCTGCAACGCTCCCTGGTGGAAGCGGCGCAGCGCCAGGAAATGCTCGGCAAGCCGGTGATCCTGCTGGTGGCCGGTCCGGTCCGGGCGATGCTCTCGCGGTTCGCGCGGCTCGCCGTACCCAGCATGCACGTACTGGCCTACCAGGAAATACCGGACAACAAGCAGGTCACGATCGTCGCCACGGTCGGCCAGAACTGAGGGTTCTAAGCCATGCAAGTCAAACGCTTCTTCGCCGCAGATATGCGTACCGCCATGAAGCTGGTGCGCGACGAACTGGGCGCCGACGCCGCCATCATCGGCAACCGCCGCGTGGCCGGCGGCGTGGAACTGACCGCGGCGATGGACTACCAGCCGGCTACCCCGGCGCGCACGCCCAACCCGGCCCTGGAGGCCGAGCTGCGCAAGACCCAGGCCCGAATCGCCACTGCCCAGGCCGAGCTGGCCGTCCGCGCCGTGGCCGACGAGCGCAAGGACCGTCAATTATTCGCCAACGAGTCGCTGGTCGCTCCCGAGCTGCCGGCCACCGCGGTCAAGGTGCAGCGCCCGGCCGCCACTGCCCAGGCCCAGCCCCGGCCGGCTGCCGCGGCGGTCGACCAGCGTGCCCTGGACGCCATGCGCTTCGAGCTGCACGGCCTGCGCGAGCTGATCGAGGTGCAGCTGGGCTCCATCGCCTGGGGCCAGCTGCAGAACCGCAAGCCGCAGCAGGCCAACCTCTGGCGCCGCCTGCAGCGCATGGGGCTGTCCGCCGAGCTGTCCAAGGCCCTGCTGGAGCGGGTAGCCACTGTCGCCGACCCGAAGCAGGCCTGGCGCACGCTGCTGGCCCACCTGGCCCATGCGATCAAGACCCCGGCCGTCGAGCCGCTGGAGGAGGGCGGGGTGATCGCCCTGGTCGGCCCGGCCGGCATGGGCAAGACCACCACCCTGGCCAAGCTGGCCGCGCGCTACGTGCTGAAGTACGGCGCGCAGAGCATTGCCCTGGTCAGCATGGACAGCTTCCGCATCGGCGCCCAGGAGCAGATCAAGACCCTCGGCCGCATCCTCAACGTGCCGGTGACCCAGGTCGAGCCCGGCCAGCCGCTGGCCCAGGCCCTGGCGCCGCTGGCGCGCAAGAAGGTGATCCTGATCGACACCGCCGGCCTGCCCGGCAACGACCCGGCCCTGCGCCAGCAGCTGGACAGCCTGGCGGCACGTGGCCTGAAGGCGAAGAACTATCTGGTGCTGGCTGCCACCAGCCAGGCCCAGGTGCTCAAGGCCGCCTACCACAGCTACAAGCGCTGCGGTCTGGCCGGCTGCATCCTGAGCAAGGTGGACGAGGCGGCCAACCTAGGGGAAGTTCTGGGGCTGGCCATCAGCCAGCATCTCCCGGTAGCCTATCTGGCGGATGGGCCGAAGATTCCGGACGACCTGCAGGTGCCGCGCAGCCATCAGCTGGTGAGCCGTGCGGTGAGCCTGCAGGTTGCCGAAGACCCCAGCGAGGAAGCCATGGCGGACCTGTTCGCCGAGTTCTACCACCCGCGCCGTGCGGGCTAGGGCAGGCGGTGGCGCGCAAGGCGTTCTAGTGTGTAGGAAAGGGTCGGTGTAGTTGCCCGACCAGCCCAGACCAGGCAAGACAAGGTAAGAGAACAACATGGGTAGTATGCATCCCGTACAGGTGATCGCGGTGACTGGCGGCAAGGGCGGCGTCGGCAAGACCAACGTGTCGGTGAATCTGTCGCTGGCGCTGGCCGACCTCGGTCGCCGGGTCATGCTGATGGACGCCGACCTGGGCCTGGCCAATGTCGACGTGCTGCTCGGCCTCAGTCCCAAGCGCACCCTGGCCGACGTGATCAACGGCGAGTGCGACCTCAAGGACGTGCTGGTGCAGGGGCCCGGCGGCATCCGCATCGTGCCCGCCGCCTCCGGCACGCAGAGCATGGTGCAGCTGTCGCCGGCACAGCACGCCGGCCTGATCCAGGCCTTCAGCGATATCAGCGACAACCTCGACGTGCTGGTGATCGACACCGCTGCCGGCATCGGCGACGGCGTGGTCAGCTTCGTCCGCGCCGCCCAGGAAGTGCTGGTGGTGGTGTGTGACGAGCCGACCTCGATCACCGACGCCTACGCGCTGATCAAGCTGCTCAACCGCGACTACGGCATGAACCGCTTCCGCGTGCTGGCCAACATGGCCCACAGCCCGCAGGAAGGGCGCAACCTCTTTGCTAAACTGACCAAGGTAACCGACCGTTTCCTCGATGTGGCTTTGCAGTACGTGGGCGCCGTTCCCTACGACGAGTCCGTCCGCAAGGCCGTGCAGAAACAGCGCGCGGTGTACGAAGCCTTCCCGCGCTCGAAATGCGCACTGGCGTTCAAGGCGATCGCCCAGAAAGTCGACAGCTGGCCGCTCCCGGCCAACCCGCGCGGCCATCTGGAGTTCTTCGTCGAGCGCCTGGTGCAGCAGCCGATCGCGGGGACGGCCGTATGACCGCAGCCAGTGGACTTCGCATGTACAACAAGGCGCAGGCGCAGGATTCCCAACACCAGTTGATCGAGCGCTACGCGCCCCTGGTCAAGCGTATCGCCTATCACCTGCTGGCCCGTCTTCCTTCCAGCGTACAGGTCGACGACCTGATGCAGGCGGGCATGATCGGCCTGCTCGAAGCGTCAAAAAAATACGACGGCAGCAAGGGCGCCAGCTTCGAGACCTATGCCGGCATCCGCATCCGCGGCGCCATGCTCGACGAGGTGCGCAAGGGCGATTGGGCACCGCGCTCGGTGCACCGCAACACCCGCATGGTCAGCGACGCCATCCGCGCAATCGAGGCGCGCACCGGTCGAGACGCTAAAGATCAAGAGGTTGCGGCCGAACTCCAATTGAGTCTCGAGGATTACTACGGCATCCTTGGCGACACTCAGGGCAGCCGCCTGTTCAGCTTCGACGACCTGATCCAGGACGGCGAACACGGCGCTCAGCAGGAAGATGCCAGCGACCACTCGGGACCCTTGCACGGTCTGGTGGACGAGCGTTTCCAGGCGGCCTTGGCCGACGCCATCGCCAACCTGCCCGAACGTGAACGGCTGGTGTTGTCGCTTTACTACGACGAAGAACTGAATTTGAAGGAAATCGGCGAAGTTCTGGGGGTCAGCGAGTCCCGGGTCAGTCAGTTGCACAGCCAGTGCGCCGCACGTCTGCGGTCACGTCTGAGCGAGTGGCGGGCCAGCTGACGAAGAGCCGGTTCCATGATTTGCGGCGCCGCCGGGCCACCGGCGGCGTTTAGGACTGTACGGAGGTCGACTTGGACAAGAACATGAAAATCCTCATCGTTGACGATTTTTCGACGATGCGACGGATCATCAAGAACCTCCTGCGCGATCTGGGGTTCACCAATACCGCAGAGGCCGACGACGGCAACACCGCGCTGCCGATGCTGCAGAGCGGCAGCTTCGACTTCCTGGTGACCGACTGGAACATGCCCGGCATGACCGGCATCGACCTGCTGCGCGCGGTACGCGCCGACGAGCGCCTGAAGAACCTGCCGGTGCTGATGGTGACCGCCGAGGCCAAGCGCGAACAGATCATCGAGGCCGCCCAGGCCGGCGTGAACGGCTATGTAGTCAAGCCGTTCACGGCCCAGGTGCTGAAGGAGAAGATCGAGAAGATCTTCGAACGGGTTAACGGCTGATGTTCGCCGAGAGGGCGCTATGGCACACGATGATTCACACCTGGGCGAACTCGAGTCGACCCTGAAGGCGCATGCCACCCAGCTCGTCGAAAGCCTGGAGAAGGGCCGTTTCGGCGAGGCGGTGGGACTTATCCACGAGCTCAACAAGGCGCGTGACCACGGCCTGTACCAGGAAGTCGGCAAGCTCACCCGCGAACTGCACAACTCGATCGTCAATTTCCAGATCGACCCGCGCAACCCGCACGCGCAGGAGATCTCGCAGATCACCGACGCCACCGAGCGCCTGACCTACGTGGTGCAGATGACCGAGAAGGCGGCCAACCGCACCATGGACCTGGTCGAGCAGAGCGCGCCGCTGGTCAACGATCTGGGCGACGAGGCCAAGAGCCTGGCCGACGACTGGGGCAAGTTCATGCGCCGCGAGATGGGCGCCGACGCCTTCCGCGACCTGGCCAAGCGCATCGAACTGTTCCTCGCGCGCAGCGAGCGCGACAGCCAGAAGCTGTCCACCCACCTGAACGACATTCTGCTGGCGCAGGACTTCCAGGACCTCACCGGGCAAGTCATCAAGCGGGTGACCCAGCTGGTCACCGAGGTGGAGCGCGACCTGCTCAAGCTGATGCTGATGGCCAGCCATGTCGACCGCTTCGCCGGCATCGAGCATGACCTGGAGGCGCTGCGCGCCGAGCAAGAACAACAAAAAGAGCCTTCCAAGGGTGAAGGTCCGCAGATTCATGCCGATAAGCGTGAAGACGTCGCTGCCAGTCAGGACGACGTCGACGATCTGCTGTCCAGCCTTGGATTTTAGGGCTCTAACAGAGCCTTTGGAGCGCACCGATGAGCTTCGACGCCGATGAAGAAATCCTCCAGGACTTCCTGGTAGAGGCCGGCGAAATTCTTGAGCTGCTGTCCGAGCAACTGGTCGAGCTGGAAAGCCGGCCGGACGACATGGACCTGCTCAATGCCATTTTCCGCGGTTTCCACACCGTCAAGGGTGGCGCAGGCTTCCTCCAGCTCAACGAACTGGTGGAGTGCTGCCACATCGCGGAGAACGTCTTCGACATCCTGCGCAAGGGCGAGCGTCGCGTTACTCCGGAGCTGATGGACGTGGTCCTGCAGGCGCTGGATGCGGTCAACGAGATGTTCAGCCAGGTGCGCGAACGTACCGAGCCGACTCCAGCGGCTCCCGAGCTGCTGGCGGCGCTGTCGCGCCTGGCCGAGCCGGAAAGTGCCGACGAGGCGGCCGTCGCCGAGCCGGAACCCGAGCCTGAGCCCGCTGTCGAGGAGCCCGCCTCCGGCGATATCACCGACAGCGAGTTCGAGCAGCTGCTCAATGCCATCGGCGAGCAGCCGGCGGCCGAGGCCGCCGCGCCGGGCGGTGGCGGCGACGAGATCACCGACGACGAGTTCGAGGCGCTGCTGGACCAGCTGCACGGCAAGGGCAAGTTCGCCGGTGCGGTCGAGGAGCCGGCAGCCGTTGCCGCACCCAAGCCGGCCGCCGCTGCGCCGGCCAAGAAGGCCGAGGCGAAGAAGGTCGAGCCCGCCAAGCCGGTCGCCAAGCCGGAACCGGCCAAGCCCGCTGCGCCGGCCGCCGCTCCCGCCGCAGGTGGGGGCGCCAGCGAGGCGGAAACCACGGTGCGGGTCGATACCGCGCGCCTGGACGAGATCATGAACATGGTCGGCGAGCTGGTGCTGGTGCGTAACCGCCTGGTGCGCCTGGGGCTGAACAGCGAAGACGAGGCCATGGCCAAGGCCGTGTCCAATCTCGATGTGGTCACCGCCGACCTGCAGACCGCGGTGATGAAGACCCGCATGCAGCCGATCAAGAAGGTGTTCGGCCGCTTCCCGCGCCTGGTGCGCGATCTGGCGCGCAATCTGAAGAAGGAAATCAACCTGGAGCTGGTCGGCGAAGAGACCGACCTCGACAAGAACCTGGTCGAGGCGCTGGCCGACCCGCTGGTCCACCTGGTGCGCAATGCCGTCGACCATGGCGTGGAAACCCCGGAAGACCGCGAGGCCGCCGGCAAGCCGCGCACCGGTAGGGTGGTGCTGTCCGCCGAGCAGGAAGGCGACCACATCCTGCTGATGATCACCGACGACGGAAAGGGCATGGATGCCGACGTGCTGCGCGCCAAGGCGGTGGAGAAGGGCCTGCTGGACAAGGACGCGGCCGAGCGCCTGAGCGAGCTGGAGTGCTACAACCTGATCTTCGCCCCCGGCTTCTCGACCAAGACCGAGATTTCCGATGTGTCCGGCCGCGGCGTCGGCATGGACGTGGTGAAGACCAAGATTTCCCAGCTCAACGGCACGGTCAACGTGTTCTCGCAGAAGGGCCAGGGTTCGCGCATCGTCATCAAGGTGCCGCTGACCCTGGCGATCATGCCCACCCTGATGGTGATGCTGGGCAACCAGGCCTTCGCCTTCCCGCTGGTCAACGTCAACGAGATCTTCCACCTCGACCTGTCGCGCACCAACGTGGTCGACGGCCAGGAGGTGGTCATCGTGCGCGACAAGGCGCTGCCGCTGTTCTACCTCAAGCGCTGGCTGGTACCGCAAGCCTTCCAGGAGGACCAGCGCGAGGGGCATGTGGTCATTCTCACCGTCGGCAGTCAGCGCATCGGCTTCGTGGTCGACCAGCTGGTAGGCCAGGAGGAGGTGGTGATCAAGCCGCTCGGCAAGATGCTGCAGGGCACGCCCGGCATGTCCGGCGCTACCATTACCGGCGATGGGCGCATCGCTCTTATTCTCGATGTGCCGAGCATGCTCAAGCGTTACGCGCGTCGTGGCTGATTGATCGCGGCCGGCCTGGCCGGTCGCTCTGGAGTGTTTATGGCAGTCAAGGTCCTGGTGGTGGATGACTCCGGCTTCTTCCGCCGCCGGGTCTCGGAGATCCTCTCTTCCGACCCCGATATCAAAGTGGTGGGCACCGCCACCAACGGCCGCGAGGCCATCGATCAGGCCCAGGCGCTGAAGCCGGACGTGATCACCATGGACTACGAGATGCCGATGATGGACGGTATCACCGCCGTCAAGAACATCATGCAGCGTTGTCCGACCCCGGTGTTGATGTTCTCCTCGCTGACCCACGAGGGCGCCCGGGTCACCCTGGACGCGCTGGATGCCGGCGCGGTGGATTACCTGCCGAAGAACTTCGAGGACATCTCGCGCAACCCCGAGAAGGTCAAGGCGCTGCTGTGCGAGAAGGTCCACACCATCGCGCGCAGCAACCGTCGCTACAGCACCTTCAGCCCGGCGGCGCCCAGCCCCGCCGGAACGCCGGCCCCGAGCCAGGCGCCGGCGAGTGCCGCGGCACGCAGCACGGCAGCGGCGCCAGCCGCTCGTGCCGGCGCTGCGGCACCCGCCCCGGCAGCCGCGCCGAAGCGCAAGGCCTACCGGCTGGTGGCCATCGGCACCTCCACCGGTGGCCCGGTGGCGCTGCAGCGGGTGCTGACCCAGCTGCCGGCCAGCTTCCCGGCGCCCATAGTGCTGATCCAGCACATGCCGGCGGCCTTCACCAAGGCCTTCGCCGAGCGCCTCGACAAGCTCTGCCGCATCACCGTCAAGGAAGCCGAGGACGGCGATCTGCTGCGCCCCGGCCTGGCCCTGCTGGCGCCCGGTGGCAAGCAGATGATGGTCGATGCGCGTGGCGCGGTGAAGATCCTGCCCGGCGACGAGCGCCTCAACTACAAGCCCTGCGTCGACATCACCTTCGGCTCGGCGGCCAAGTCGTTCGGCGACAAGGTGCTGGCCGTGGTACTCACCGGCATGGGCGCAGACGGCCGTGAGGGCGCGCGCCTGCTCAAGCAGGGTGGCAGCCAGGTGTGGGCCCAGGACGAGGCCAGCTGCGTGATCTATGGCATGCCCATGGCCGTGGTCAAGGCCAACCTGGCCGATGCCGTGTACGGCCTGGACGAGATCGGTCGGCACCTGGCCGAGGCCTGCATCTGATGGATGTACTCAGCCTCGTCGGCGTCATCCTGGCATTTGTCGCCATCATCGGCGGCAACTACCTGGAGGGCGGCCACGCCGGCGCGCTGGTCAACGGCCCGGCGGCGCTGATCGTGATCGGCGGCACCCTGGGCGCGGCTTTCATCCAGGCGCCGATGGACGTCTTCAAGCGAGCCCTGGCGATACTGCGCTGGATCATCTTTCCGCCGCGCATCGACCTGGCCGGTGGCATCAGCAGTGTGGTCGGCTGGAGCATGACCGCGCGCAAGGAGGGCCTGCTGGGCCTGGAGCCGGTGGCCGATGCCGAACCCGACCCCTATGCCCGCAAGGGCCTGCAGCTGCTGGTGGATGGCGCCGAACCGGAGGCCATTCGCAGCATCCTTGAGGTCGACCTGTACACCCAGGAGGCGCGCGACATCCAGGCCGCCAAGGTCTACGAGAGCATGGGCGGCTACGCGCCGACCATCGGCATCATCGGTGCGGTGATGGGCCTGATCCACGTGATGGGTAACCTGGCCGACCCGAGCAAGCTCGGCAGCGGCATCGCCGTGGCCTTCGTCGCCACCATCTACGGCGTTGCCTTCGCCAACCTGCTGCTGCTGCCGGTGGGCAACAAGCTCAAGGCCATCGCCGCGCGCCAGTCGCGCTACCGCGAGATGCTCCTGGAAGGCATCCTGTCCATCGCCGAGGGCGAGAACCCGCGTTCCATCGAGCTGAAGCTGCAGGGCTTCATGGACTGAGCCATGGCCCGCCGGCGCAACCACGAAGAGCACGAGAATCACGAACGCTGGCTGGTGTCCTACGCGGACTTCATCACCCTGCTGTTCGCCTTCTTCGTGGTGATGTATTCGATTTCCTCGATCAACGAGGGCAAGTACAAGGTGCTGTCGGAGAGTCTGGTCGGCGTTTTCAGCGAGCCGGAGCGGGCGATCAAGCCGATTCCCATCGGCGACGAGAAGCCGCGCACCACCGAGCCCGACCGCTCGATGATCGAGGACAATCCCAACAGCAGCAGCACCAGCGAGGAGCAGAGCGACCCGCTGCAGCAGATCGCCTCCAGCATGCGCGATGCCTTCGGCGACCTGATCGCCTCCGAGCAGCTGACCGTGCGTGGCAACGAGCTGTGGGTGGAGATCGAGCTGAACTCCAGCCTGCTGTTCCCCAGCGGCGATGCGGTGCCCAACGAGATGGCCTTCACCCTGATCGAGAAGGTGGCGAAGATCCTCGCGCCCTACGAGAACCCCATTCATGTCGAGGGTTTCACCGACAACCTGCCGATCAGCACCGCGCAGTTCCCCAGCAACTGGGAACTGTCCTCGGCGCGGGCCGCCAGCATAGTGCGGATGCTCGCCATGGACGGGGTCAACCCCGGACGCATGGCGGCCGTGGGCTATGGCGAGTTCCAGCCGGTGGCGGACAATGTCACCGCGGAAGGACGCTCGCGCAATCGCCGGGTGGTGCTGGTGATCTCGCGCAATCTGGATGTTCGGCGCAGTATCAGTGGGGTGGGGAGCGGCAATGCACAGGCCGACCCGGCCCTACGGCGAGCTGGCACGCAACCTGCACCAGCCGCTACTGCAGCGCCGTCGGGGAGCGACGGTGCCAATAATTCGACGCCTGCGCCATGAGGCGCCACTCAGTTCTCGGTAAGGCATGACCGCACCGGGAGGACGATGACGATGAAAGTCTGGGCAGTAGCCAATCAAAAGGGTGGGGTCGGCAAGACCACCACGTCCATCGCCCTGGCGGGCCTGCTGGCCGATGCCGGCAAGCGCGTGGTGGTGGTCGACCTCGACCCGCACGGGTCGATGACCAGCTATTTCGGTCACGATCCGGATACCCTGGAGCACAGCAACTACGACCTGTTCCTGCACCAGGGCAATGTACCGCGCGGCCTGCCGGCCAGCCTGCTGCTGCCGACCAGCCACGAGAACATCTCCCTGCTGCCGTCCAGCACCGCACTGGCCACCCTGGAGCGCCAGTCGCCGGGGCAGAGCGGCCTGGGCCTGGTGATCGCCAAAAGCCTGGCGCAGCTGTGGGATCGGTTCGACCACGCGATCATCGACAGTCCGCCGCTGCTCGGCGTGCTGATGGTCAACGCCCTGGCCGCCAGCCAGCAGCTGGTGATCCCGGTGCAGACCGAGTTCCTCGCCGTGAAGGGCCTGGAACGCATGGTCAACACCCTCAACATGGTCAACCGCTCGCGCAAGCAGGCCTTGCCCTACACCATAGTGCCGACCCTGTTCGACCGCCGCACCCAGGCCTCGCTGAACACCCTGCGGGTGCTGCGCAACGCCTACCCGGAGCACCTCTGGCAGGCCTACATTCCGGTCGATACCCGCCTGCGCGATGCCAGTCGTGCCGGGCTGACGCCCTCGCAGTTCGACGGCAACAGCCGTGGCGTGATCGCCTATCGCGCGCTGCTCAAGCATCTGCTGGCCGGCCAGCCGGCCGCTCAGGTAGCCTGACGGAGCCGGCTATGCTGAACGAACCGGTTCAAGTCAATGCCCGGACCTGCCGATAGGCTGTACAGGCCTCTATCGTGGAACGCCCTATGAGTCGCACCGCCGTCCCCGCCACCCGCTCCCAGCAGGCCCTGCAGTCCTACCTGGACGCCCTGCTGCAGGAGGCGGCCGCCGAGCTGGAGCAGAGCGTCGACATCGATGAATTCGAGGCCGCGGTGCTCGAGGAGCAGGTGCGTGATGCGCGCCGTGACGAGCCGCGGCCGGTCCTGGCTCGCCCCCTGGCACTGGCCGAGGCCAGGCCCCAGGTGCTGCCGACCATCGAGCTGCCCCTGCCGCCTGTGCAGGAGCCGGTTGCGCCGGTGGCACCGACTGTCGAACCGCAGCCGGTCGTGGTGCAGGCCGAGCGGCCGGTTGCCGCGCCGAATGTCGATGGCCGGCCGAACTGGGCCGAGGAGCCTTTCGAGTGCCTGCTGTTCGACGTCGCCGGCCTGACCCTGGCGGTACCGCTGGTCTGCCTGGGCACCATCTACCCCTTGGCCGGGGCCGAGCTGACTCCGTTGTTCGGCCAGCCGGACTGGTTTCTCGGCATACTGCCGTGCCAGGCCGGCAACCTGAAGGTGCTGGATACTGCACGCTGGGTGATGCCCGAGCGCTACCGTGACGACTTCCGCGAGGGCCTGCAGTACGTGATCTCCGTCGAGGGCTACGAATGGGGCCTGGCCGTGCACCAGGTCAGCCGCTCGATCCGTCTGCAGCCGAGCGAGATCAAGTGGCGCAGCCAGCGCTCGCAACGCCCCTGGCTGGCCGGTACGGTGATCGAACATATGTGTGCGCTGCTGGACGTCTCGGCCCTCGCCGAGCTGATCGCCAGCGGCGCCACGCGCAAGCAAGGCGCCCGTCCGCACTGAGCGGCGGGTTCTATAGTTAACGACAAGCGGGTTCACCCGCGAACGCCGCACAGGCGGCACTAGACCGAGGCTAGGGATATGAAGAAAACGTCAGCGCAAGGTTCCGAAGATCCTATCCTGCAGTGGGTAACCTTCCGCCTGGATAACGAGACCTATGGCATCAACGTGATGCAGGTGCAGGAAGTCCTGCGCTACACCGAGATCGCCCCGGTGCCGGGCGCGCCGGCCTATGTGCTGGGCATCATCAACCTGCGCGGCAACGTGGTCACGGTGATCGACACCCGTCAGCGCTTCGGTCTGCCGCCGGCGCCCGTGACCGATAACACCCGCATCGTCATCATCGAGGCGGACAAGCAGGTGGTGGGCATCCTGGTCGACAGCGTCGCCGAGGTGGTCTACCTGCGCCAGTCCGAGGTGGAGACCGCGCCGAACGTGGGCAACGAGGAGTCGGCCAAGTTCATCCAGGGCGTGTGCAACAAGAACGGCGAACTGCTCATCCTGGTCGAACTGGACAAGATGATGTCCGAGGAAGAGTGGTCCGAGCTGGAGAGCATCTGACCCATGCTGGAGATCGCGGTGGCCGTGCTCGGCCTGTTCTGCGTGCTGCTCGCAGCCTTCTGCTATCAGCTGTCGCTGAAGCTGCGTCAGCAGGCCGAGTTGCAGAAGGAGCGCGATGCCTTCCGCGATCAGCGCATGAAAGAGCTGGGCAAGCGTCTGGATGCCTACCTGACCGGTAGCATCCGCATGGGCGAGGAGCTGCACGAGCTGCGCCGCATCGTTGCGCCGCTGCCCGACAAGCTCAGCCAGATGGAGCAGCGCGATCCTTCCAGCCTGTCCTTCACCCAGGCCGCGCGCCTGGTGGGAATGGGTGCCAGCGTCGACGATCTGACCCACTCCTGTGGCCTGACCCAGGCCGAGGCCGAGCTGGTCAGTCGCCTGCACAAGGCACCCAAGCAGCGTTCTTAATTCCTTCCGTTCTGAACCTCCCACTGCGCGCTACCAATGGTTCCAAGCGCAGGGCTTCCGGCTGCCTAAGCTCAACGCATGGGGCTGACTTCCGAGGAGGTCCACCATGCGTTTTGCATTGTTGCTGTTGTGCCTGGTGGCGGCTAACGGAATGGCTGGCGAAGCGCCGCTGCGGGTCGAAGGTGCGACCACGGTGAATGCCGTGCAGGCGCGTCATCTCTACGAGTTCGGCGTGCTGTTCATCGATGTGCGTCCGGCCCGCGAATGGGGCTGGGGGCATGTGCGCGGCGCGCTGCACCTGGAGCTGGATGGCCGCTTCGCCGAGCTGGCGAGGGCAGACTGGCCACGAGCCCTGCCGATAGTGCTGTACTGCGACAGCGAGGTCTGCCCGCAGGGCGCCGAGGCCGCGCGCCGTGACGTGGGCTGGGGCTTCGAGCAGGTCTACTACTTCCGCGGCGGCTATTTCGCCTGGCAACTGCTGGACTTCCCCCAGGGCAAGGGGCAGGAGGGCGAGCTGTTCGCCTTCACTCTTGGGGCGCCGGCAACAGCGGCCGGGCCGGCGAGCCCCGTGCAGGACTGACCTCGCGCTCCTCCGGGTCTTCGACGAAACCGTCCGGGCGCTTGCCCTTGAGGTACCAGGCGAAGGCGATGATCTCGGCGATGCTGCGGTACAGCGGCTCCGGGATCGCGTCGCCCAGCTCCAGGCGCGCCAGCAGGCGCACCAGTTCGGCATTCTCGTAGATCGGCACCTCGTACTCACGGGCGATGGCCAGGATGGCCTCGGCCAGCTCGTCGTCGCCCTTGGCGGTCAGGCTGGGGGCGCTGGCGCCATCGTAGGAGAGGGCGATGGCCTGGCGGGGCGGCTTGTGCTGTTTCATGCGGTCTCGTCCACCCAGCGTTGCTCCAGATGGGTCTTCGGCCCCTGCGGCGGCATGCCCTGGCGGCAGCTCAGCTCGCCCACCTCCAGGCCGGCGCCCTGCAGGCGCTGGCGCAGGTTGTCCAGTTCCTGGTCGATCAGCTGCGCGGTGTCGGCGCGCTCGGCCCACAACTGGCTGGACAGGCTGCCGCGCAGCAGCTGCGCCTGCACCTGCAGCGGACCCAGCGGATCGAGGTCGAAGGCCAGCTCGATGCGCCACAGGGTTTCCTTCTGCTCCTGCTTGCCGCCCTGGCCCGATTCCTCGCGCTGCAGCTTGACCTGCAGCGGCACCACGTCCTGCTGGTTGCGCATCGGCAGCTCCAGCTGCCAGGTGGTCAGCAGGTTGCCTTCCGCCGTCACCTGGCTCTGCGCCAGGCTGGCCAGCTGGTGGGTCTGCAGGCGCGATACGGCGGCGGCGGCCAGCTTGAGCAGGGTTTCCAGGTCGGCTTCCTCGTCCAGCGACTGCAGCAGGCGCGAGGGCAGGGGAAAGCTCATGGCCTGCTGGCGCAGGCTGGCCTGGCCGAGTGCACCCAGGGCATTGCGCACGAAGCTGGGCAGGGCCTGGGCCAGGGCATTGCCGGCGCTGGCGGCGGGCAGCGGTGCGCCGCCGGGCAGGTTGGGCAGCAGCTGGGCGACCAGGCGCAGCAGGTTGGCCTTGAGGTCCTGCGGCAGCTGCTGGGCCTGGCCGCCGAGCAGCTTGGCTTCGAGAAACACGCCGCTCTGCTCCATGGCCTTGGCCAGGCCGTCGGCGCTGCTCAGCTGCTTGCCGTCCGGCAGCAGGCCGAGCAGCTTGTCGATGCTGGCGCGCAGCTCGGCTGGCAGGCCGTCCTGCCGGGCCATGCCCTGCAGGCTCTTGAACAGGCCCTCCAGCGAACCCTGGCGACCCTGCTGGGCCGCCAGTTGCTGGCCCAGCACCAGCTGGTCCAGGCGTCCGCTCAGGGGCAGAAAGCTGAGGCTCTGGCTGCCCTGTACCTGGGCGGTGAGCAGGCTGCCCAGCGGCAGCGGCAGCGGCGTCTCGACACTCAGCTTGCTGCCGGCCAGCGGCGTGTTGAGCAGGTTGACCACCACCCGGTAGAGGGTCTGCTGGGCCTTGAGCTGGGCGATCTGCTCGCGGGATTCGATCTTGCCCTGCAGCAGGGTGCCGACCGGCAGCTGCTGCAGATCCAGGCTGGTCAGCAGCTTGCTGTCGCCGCCCTGCAGGGCCACTGCCAGGCGGGTCTCGGAGAGTGCGGTGACGGCCAGGGCGGTGCCCTGGGCCAAGGGGCGTGGGCTGCTGGCCTCGAGGGTGGCCTGCTTGCCGCTGTTCAGGGTCAGCTTGAGCAGCAACTGGAAGCTCTGGGCCATTTCCTTGGCCGCCAGCACCTCGGCCTTGGCGGTCTCGCCGGCGGCCAGCAGGCCTTCCAGTGGCTGCAGCAGCTTCACCGCCAGGTCGGCCGCGGACGGCGCGCTGGCGCGGGGGAGCGCCGACATCGCGGGAAGCGGGCGAGAACTGCTGATTTCTGCCATGGCCGGGTTACACCCTGTCAAAAAGCCGGCTTCGGAGGGCGAAGCCCGGCATGTATAATGCCGCCCCGTTCGGGCTGGCTCTATGGTCAACTTGCTCCAGTATAGCGGCCAGCCCCCCTCCGACTTGAACCCCTGCGGGACGCCATGCAGTGACCAGTCCACGACTTCAAGCCGTTGCCCTTGCCTGCGAGCGGGACTGGCGCCTGCTCTTCGACGGTCTGGATCTGGACCTCGCCGGCGGCACTCTGCTGCAGGTGGCCGGGCCCAACGGCAGCGGCAAGACCAGCCTGCTGCGCCTGCTCGCCGGGCTGATGCAGCCGACCGCCGGCGAAGTGCTGCTCAACGGCAAGCCGTTGGCCCGCCAGCATGGCGAGCTGGGCCGCAGCCTGCTGTGGATCGGCCACGCCGCCGGGATCAAGGGCCTGCTCACCGCCGAGGAAAACCTCGCCTGGCTCTGTGCCCTGCATCAGCCGGCCGCGCGCGAGGCGATCTGGCGGGCGCTGGAAGCCGTCGGCCTGCGCGGTTTCGAGGATGTGCCCTGTCATACCCTGTCCGCCGGCCAGCAGCGTCGCGTGGCCCTGGCCCGGCTGTACCTGGATGCGCCGCCGCTGTGGATTCTCGACGAACCCTTCACCGCCCTCGACAAGCAGGGCGTGGCGCAACTGGAGGCGCACCTGGCGCAGCACTGCGAGCGGGGCGGCCTGGTGGTGCTGACCACCCATCACACGCTGCAGCAGACCCCCTCCGGCTATCGGGTGCTCGACCTGGGGCAGCGCAACCCATGAACAACGTCTTCCTCCTGCTGCTGGCCCGCGAGTCGCGCCTGCTGTTCCGCCGTCCGGCCGAGCTGGCCAACCCGCTGGTGTTCTTCGCCATTGTCATCGCCCTGTTCCCGCTGGCGGTCGGCCCCGAGACCAATCTGTTACAGACCTTGTCGCCCGGGCTGATCTGGGTCGCGGCGCTGTTGGCCGTGCTGCTCTCGCTGGACGGGCTGTTCCGCAGCGATTTCGAGGATGGCTCGCTGGAGCAGTGGGTCCTTTCGTCGCACCCGCTGCCTCTTCTGGTGCTGGCCAAGGTGCTGGCACACTGGCTGTTCTCGGGGCTGGCCCTGGTGCTGCTGGCGCCGCTGCTGGCCCTGATGCTCGGCCTGCCGGGGCGCTGCCTGCCGGTACTGTTGCTGTCGCTGCTGCTCGGCACCCCGGTGCTCAGCCTGCTCGGCGCGGTGGGCGCGGCGCTGACCGTCGGCCTCAAGCGCGGCGGCCTGTTGCTGGCGCTGCTGATACTGCCGCTGTACATCCCGGTGCTGATCCTCGGCAGCGGGGCGTTGCAGGCGGCCCTGCAAGGATTGCCGGCGACCGGCCACCTGTTGTGGCTGGCCAGCCTGACCGCCCTGGCGGTCACCCTGACACCCTTTGCAATCGGCGCCGGGCTGAAGATCAGCGTCGGCGAATAAGAGCGAACCGTGACCGTAGCCCGGATGCAATCCGGGACCGGCCTCCCCGGATTGCATCCGGGCTACGTTGAATGATGAGTTGAGCGATGAACTGGACCTGGTTTCACCAATGGGGTTCGCCCAAGTGGTTCTACGAGCGCAGCGGCCGCTGGTTGCCCTGGCTGGCCGCGGCGGCCGTCGTGTTGCTCGCCGTGGGCATCGTCTGGGGGCTGGCCTTCGCACCGCCGGAGAAGTACCAGGGCAACAGTTACCGGATCATCTACATCCACGTGCCGGCGGCCTTCCTCGCCCAGTCCTGCTACCTGCTGATGGCGGTGGCCGGCCTGGTCGGCCTGGTGTGGAAGATGAAGCTGGCCGACGTCGCCCTGCAGCAGGCCGCGCCGATCGGCGCCTGGCTGTGCTTCGTGGCGCTGGTCACCGGCGCCATCTGGGGCAAGCCGACCTGGGGTACCTACTGGGTGTGGGACGCACGCCTGACCTCGATGCTGATCCTGCTGTTCCTCTATTTCGGCATCATCGCCCTGGGCAACGCCATCTCCAATCGTGACAGCGCGGCCAAGGCCTGCGCCGTGCTGGCGCTGGTCGGCGCGGTGAACATCCCGATCATTCAATACTCGGTGGAATGGTGGAACACCCTGCACCAGCCGGCCACCTTCAAGGTCACCGGCAAGGCCAGCATGAGCATGGAGATGTGGCTGCCGCTGCTGCTCTGTGTGCTCGGCTTCTACTGCTTCCTCGGCGCCGTGCTGCTCTATCGCATGCGCACCGAGGTGCTCAAGCGCGAGGCCCGCAGCAGCTGGGTGCGTGCCGAAGTCGCGCGACTGGTGGAGGGCAGGGCATGAGTTTCGAATCCTTCGGCGAATTCCTCGCCATGGGCAACCATGGCTCCTACGTATGGTCGGCCTACGCCATCAGCCTGGCGGTGCTGGCCCTCAACGTCGCGCTGCCGATCCTCGCGCGCCGGCGTTATCTGCAAGACGAGGCGCGCCGTCTGCGCCGGGAGAAGCAACAGTGAACGCGGTCCGCAAGAAACGCCTGTACATCGTTCTGGCCATTCTCATCGGCGTCTCCGCCGCCGTCGCCTTGGCGCTGACGGCGCTGCAGGAGAACATCAACCTGTTCTACACCCCGACCCAGATCGCCAATGGCGAGGCGCCTCAGGACACCCGCATCCGCGCCGGCGGCATGGTGGCCGAAGGCTCGGTCAAGCGCTCCGCCGACTCGCTGGACGTCGAGTTCGTGGTCACCGACTTCGCCAAGAGCGTGACCATCCGCTATCGCGGCATCCTGCCGGACCTGTTCCGCGAGGAGCAGGGCATAGTCGCCCTCGGCAAGCTGGGCGCGGACGGTGTGCTGGTGGCCGACGAGGTGCTGGCCAAACACGACGAGAACTACATGCCGCCGGAAGTGACCAAGGCGCTCGAAGAGAGCGGCAAGCTGGGCGAGGTCAAGCCATGAATGCGGCGCTGATGATTCCGGAGCTGGGCCACCTGGCGCTGATCCTGGCCCTGTGCCTGGCCGTGGTGCAGTCGACCCTGCCGCTGGTCGGCGCCTGGCTCGGCGATCGCCAGTGGATGGGCCTGGCGCAGCCGGCGGCCTGGGGCCAGTTCGCCATGCTGGCCTTCGCCTTCGCCTGCCTGACCTGGGCCTTCATGGCCGACGACTTCTCCGTGGCCTACGTGGCGCAGAACTCCAACAGCGCCTTGCCCTGGTACTACAAGTTCAGTGCCGTGTGGGGCGCCCACGAGGGCTCGCTGCTGCTGTGGGGGCTGATCCTGGCCGGCTGGACCTTCGCCGTGGCGATCTTCTCGCGCCAGCTGCCGGACGAGATGCTGGCCCGCGTGCTGGCCGTGATGGGCATGATCAGCGTTGGCTTCCTGCTGTTCATGATCATCACCTCCAACCCCTTCGAGCGCCTGTTGCCCAACAGCCCGGCCGATGGCCGTGACCTCAACCCGCTGCTGCAGGACTTCGGCCTGATCGTTCACCCGCCGATGCTGTACATGGGCTACGTCGGCTTCTCCGTGGCCTTCGCCTTCGCCATCGCCGCGCTGCTCGGCGGCAAGCTGGACGCCGCCTGGGCGCGCTGGTCGCGGCCCTGGACCATAGTCGCCTGGGCCTTCCTCGGCGTCGGCATCGCGCTGGGCTCCTGGTGGGCCTATTACGAGCTGGGCTGGGGCGGCTGGTGGTTCTGGGACCCGGTGGAGAACGCCTCCTTCATGCCCTGGCTGGTCGGCACCGCGCTGATCCACTCGCTGGCGGTGACCGAGAAGCGTGGCGTGTTCAAGAGCTGGACCGTGCTGCTGGCCATCGCCGCCTTCTCCCTGAGCCTGCTCGGCACCTTCCTGGTCCGCTCCGGCGTGCTCACCTCGGTACATGCCTTCGCCAACGACCCGGAGCGCGGCGTGTTCATCCTGATCTTCCTGCTGGTGGTGGTCGGCAGCTCGCTGGCCCTGTTCGCCGTGCGCGCGCCGGTGGTCAAGAGCCAGGTCGGCTTCGCCCTGTGGTCGCGCGAGACCTTCCTGCTGGCCAATAACCTGGTGCTGGTGGTTTCGGCCGCCATGATCCTGCTCGGCACGCTCTACCCGCTGGTGCTGGACGCCCTGACCGGCGCCAAGCTGTCGGTCGGGCCGCCTTACTTCAACGCCCTGTTCGTGCCCTTGATGGCGCTGCTGATGCTGGTGATGGCGGTTGGCGTGCTGGTGCGCTGGAAGGACACGCCGCTGCAGTGGCTGCTTGGCATGCTCACCCCGGTGTTGATCGGTTCCGTGGTGCTGGGCTTTGCCGCCAGCTGGGCCTTCGGCGATTTCCACTGGAGCGTGCTGGCGGTGTTCCTGCTGGCCTTCTGGGTGCTGCTCGCCAGCGTGCGCGACCTGCTCGACAAGTGCCGCCACAAGGGCCTGTTCAAGGGCCTGCGCAGCCTCTCCAGCAGCTACTGGGGCATGCAGCTGGCCCACCTGGGCATCGCCGTGTGTGCGGTCGGCGTGGTGCTGGTCAGCCACAGCAGCGCCGAGCGTGACCTGCGCCTGGCCCCGGGCGAGTCGCTGGAGCTGGGTGGCTATCTGTTCGTCTTCGAGGGCGCCGAGCATTTCGAAGGTCCCAACTTCACTTCGGACAAGGGCACCGTGCGCGTGCTGGAGGACGGCGAGGAAGTCGCCGTACTGCATCCGGAGAAGCGTCTGTACACCGTGCAGCAGATGCCGATGACCGAGGCCGGCATCGACGCCGGCTTCACCCGCGATCTCTACGTCGCCCTCGGCGAACCGCTGGAGAATGGTGCCTGGGCCGTGCGCGTGCACATCAAGCCCTACGTGCGCTGGATCTGGCTGGGTGGCCTGATGATGGGCCTGGGCGGCCTGCTGGCGGCCTTCGATCCGCGCTACCGGGTCAAGGTGCGCACCCGCGTGCGTGACGTGCTGGGCATGAAGGAGGTTGCCGTATGAGGCGTCTGGCTCTGTTGCTGCCGCTGGCGCTGTTCCTTGGCATGGCGGTCTTTCTCTATCGCGGCCTGTTCCTTGATCCGCAGGAGCTGCCCTCGGCACTGATCGACAAGCCGCTGCCGGCTTTCAGCCTGCCGGACCTGAAGGACGAGCAGCGCCTGATCACCGAGAAGGACCTCAAGGGCCCGGCCCTGGTCAACGTCTGGGCCACCTGGTGCCCGACCTGCAAGGCCGAGCACCAGATGCTCAACCGCCTGGCCGAGGCCGGGGTGGTGATCCACGGGGTCAACTACAAGGACGACAGCGTGGCCGCGCGCCAGTGGCTAAAGGACTACCTCGATCCCTACCGGGTCAACGTGGCCGACCCGCAGGGCTCGCTGGGCATCAATCTGGGCGTGTACGGTGCGCCCGAGACCTTCCTCATCGATGCCCAGGGCATCATCCGCCACAAGTACGTTGGCGCCATCGACGAGCGTGTCTGGCGCGAGGAACTGGCGCCGCGCTACCAGGCGCTGCTGGAGGACCAACCGTGAAGCGCCTGCTGATCGCCTGCCTGCTCGGGGCTGTCGTGGGATTGGGCCTGGCCGGCGCCGCCCGCGCGGCCATCGATACCTACGAGTTCAAGGACGAGGTGGAGCGTGAGCGCTTCCGCAGCCTCACCGAAGAACTGCGCTGCCCCAAGTGCCAGAACCAGAACATCGCTGACTCCAACGCGCCGATCGCCACCGACCTGCGTCGCGAGATCTACCGCATGCTCGACGCGGGCCGCAGCGACAAGGAGATCGTCGATTTCCTGGTCATGCGCTACGGCGACTTCGTGATGTACAAGCCGCCGCTGGACAGCCGCACCTGGCTGCTCTGGTACGGTCCCTTCGCCCTGCTGGGCCTGGGCGCCGTCGTGCTCTGCGTGCTGGTGCTGCGCCGGCGCAAGGTGGAGAAGGCCCCCGAACGGGTGGCCCTGAGCGCCGCCGAACGTGAGCGCCTCGACGCTCTGCTGAAAGAAAACCGGGATACCCAAGACTGATGATCGAATTCTGGCTCGCCGTCGGCCTGCTCCTGCTGGTCGGCACGGCTTTTCTGCTGATTCCCGTGCTGCGTGGCCGCCGCGCCCAGGCCGAGGAAGACCGTACCGCGCTCAACGTCGCCCTGTACCAGGAGCGCCTGGCCGAGCTCACCGCCCAGCGCGAGGCGGGCACCCTGACCGCCGAGCAGTTCGATGCCGGCCAGGCCGAGGCTGCGCGCGAGCTGCTTGCCGATACCGAGGGTGGCCGCGGCGGGCGCGGCCATCGCCTGGGCAAGGCGCTGCCGCTGCTGATGGCGCTGGCCGTGCCTGGCCTGGCCTTCGGTCTGTACTGGCAGTGGGGGGCCAGCCAGCAGCTGGCGGCCATGCAGGAGCAGCCGTCGATCCAGCGCATGACCGCGCAGCTGGAGCAGGCGGTCAAGGACAACCCGGATTCGGCCGAGGCCTGGTATTTCCTCGGCCGCATCTACATGGGCGAGGGTCGTGCGGCCGAGGCGGCCAAGGCCTTCGAGCAGGTGATCCGCATCGCCGGGCGTGCGCCTGAGCTGCTCGGCCAGCTGGCCCAGGCCCGCTACTTCGCCGCCGGCAAACAGTGGGGCGACGAGTTGCAGGCGCTGACCGACGAGGCGCTCAAGGGCGACCCGGGCGAAGTCACCAGCCTCGGCCTGCTGGGCATCGCCGCCTTCGAGGACCAGCGTTTCGCCGATGCCGTCGACTACTGGCAGCGCCTGCTGGCGCAGATGCCGGCGGACGATCCGTCGCGCGCCTCGATCCAGGTCGGCATCGACCGCGCCCGCGAGCAGCTGCAGGCCGCCGGTCAGGCGCTGCCGGAGGCGCCGCCGAGCAAGCCCGTGGCGGCGATCAGCGTCAGCGTCGACCTGGCGCCCGAGGTCAAGGCCAAGGTGCAGCCGGACGATACGGTGTTCGTCTTCGCCCGAGCCGCCTCCGGCCCGCCGATGCCGCTGGCGGTCAAGCGCCTGACCGTGGCCGACCTGCCGGCCGAGGTCGAGTTGAGCGATGCCGACGCGATGATGGAGCAGCTCAAGCTCTCCAGCTTCGCCGAGATCCAGCTGGTCGCCCGCGTTTCGCGCAGCGGCGTGGCCACCCAGGGCGAGTGGGTCGGCCGTGGTCAGCCGATTTCCAGCGCCACCCGCGAGGCCCAGCGTCTGCTGATCGACAGCCCGGAGCAGGCCCAGTGAGCCGTGCATTACTGCTCCTGGCGCTGCTGGTGCTCGGCGGCTGCACCCTGCAGCCGCAGATGCCGGACAAGCATGAACCGGTGCGCCAGCCGAGCCACCCGCGCTACGCGCCGCCGCCCGGCGGCAATGCCTACTGGGATCCGGCGCTGGGCGTGTACGTGCTCCAGGGCGGCAGCAAGCTGTACTACCGCGAGCGTGTGTATTACCGCCGCGACCACGGCTGGAGCTGGGCCAGCAACCCCAGCGGGCCCTGGCAGCCCACCGACAGCAGCGGCGTGCCCGCCGGGCTGGGGCGCGCCTTCGGCAACTGACTCAGTCGCCGCGCCGCGGGAACAGCGCACTACCGCAACGGTCGCAGAACGCCGCGGCGGGCGCGTGTTCGGCCTTGGCACAGTGCGGGCAGGGGTGCTGCAGGCGCTCGCCGCCGCGCATGGCGTTGGCCAGTTCGGCGCCGAAGATGCCGGTGGGCACGGCGATCACCGAATAGCCAGTGATCATCACCAGTGAAGCGACCGTCTGGCCCAGCGGGGTCTTCGGCACCACGTCGCCAAAGCCCACCGTGGTCAGGGTGACTATGGCCCAGTAGATGCTCTTGGGAATGCTGGTGAAGCCGTTCTGCGGCCCTTCGATCACGTACATCAGGGCACCGAACACCGTCACCAGGGTGGCGATGCAGACGAAGAACACGGTGATCTTCTGCTGGCTGCCGCGCAGCGCGGTGAGCAGGAAGTTGGCCTGCCGCATGTAGGGGCTGAGCTTGAGCACGCGGAACACCCGGATCAGGCGCAGGGCGCGAACGATCAGCAGGTACTGGGCGTCGCCGTAGAACAGGGCGACGAAGGCCGGCAGTATCGCCAGCAGGTCGATCAGGCCGAAGAAACTGAAGGCATAGCGCAGCGGCTTCGGCGAGCAGTACAGGCGCAGCCCGTACTCGATCGCGAAGAGGGCGGTGAAGCCCCACTCCAGAGCGCTCAGCCACAGGCCGTAGGCGCTCTGGAATTCGTCGATGCTGTCGAGCATCACCACCACCAGGCTGGCCAGGATGCACAGCAGCAGCCAGCGGTCGAAACGCTGCCCGGCCGGCGTGTCGGTGTGGAAGATGATGAGGTGGAGTCGTTCGCGCCAGCTCTGGGCCTGGTCCATGTCGCCTGATCCTTTTCTCGAAACCGCCGCATCTGGCGCGGGGGTACAAGCCTAGGGATTGCGGGCGTGGCCTGGCAAGGGGGCGCAGTCCAGCGCGGCTCGGCGCAGCAGGGTAACGCTGGCCATGACCAGCCAGCAGGCGAGGATGAAGGGCATGCTCAGTGCCGGCAGGCCCAGGGCGGCGAAGCCCGGTTGCAGGAGCAGGCTCAGGAGGATGCCGGCCAGCGGTGCCCAGGGCTGGCGATACAGCTGGGCGAGGGCGATGGCGGCCAGCACCGGGTTGTAGCCATGCAGGCCGGCGAGAGCGGCCGGCGATGCGGGCCCCGCCTGCAATGCGAGCGCGGCGGGCAGGGCAGCCGCGGCCAGCGCCCAGGCGCCGGCGCGCGGGTGGCTCAGGCAGAGCCCCAGCAGCAGGCACAGGCCAGCCAGCGGATGATCGAGAAAAATTACTTGGCCCAGGCCGCGCAGGGTCGCCTCGGCAAACTGCGGCCAGGTGCCCTCGGTCAGCAGCGTCTGGGCGACGGGGGCCGGCGCCAGCGCCAGGGCCGCGCTCAGCCAGGGCAGCAGCCAGCCGACCAGGACGAAGGGCAGGGTGTAGGCGGGCAGCCACTGGCGTTCGCGCAGGGCGCGCAACCAGGGTTGCAGCAGCAGGGCGGACAGCCCGGCGAGGCCGCCCACCAATAGCGGCAGCAGCGGCGTCCAGCTCAGCTTGAGGCTCAGCAGCAGGCCGATCAGCGCGCCGTTGTAGCCATACAGGCCGGCGTCGATATCGGCCTGGGCGTAGCCGCGGCGCTGTGCCACCAGGTTGCCGGTCAGGGCGCCGAGCAGGGCATCGCCGAGCAGATTGGGCGCGCCGATCAGTAGCGCCAGCAACACCGCCAGGCCGAAGCCTGGCCGCTGTTGCAGGAAGATCTGCGCGAAGCCGCAGAGCAGGGCGCGAAAGCCGGCGGCCAGGGGCATGGCATCAGTCGAGCTGAGCGATACGCAGCAGGTTGGTGCTGCCCGGCTGACCGAGCGGCACACCGGCGGTGATCACCAGGGTGTCGCCGCTGGCCGCCATGCCCTGTTCGCGGGCGACTTCCAGGGCGGTGCCGGTGACCTGCTCGACGGCCTGCAGGCGCTCCTTGACCACCGAGTACACGCCCCAGGCCAGGCTCAGGCGGCGCGCCACCTGCAGGCTCGGGGTGAGGCTGAGAATCGGCGCCTTGGGGCGCTCGCGCGAGGCGCGCAGGCTGGAGGCGCCGGACTCGCTGTAGTTGACCAGCGCGGCCACCGGCAGGATGGCGCTGATGCGGCGGATCGCGCAGCTGATCGCGTCGCCGGCCGTGGCCTCGGCCTCGGGGCGGCTGACATCGAGCTGGTTCTGGAAGTCCGGGCCGTTCTCCACCTGGCGGATGATCTTGCTCATCATCTGCACGGTTTCCAGCGGGTAGTCGCCGGAGGCGGTTTCCGCCGACAGCATCACCGCATCGGCACCCTCGGCCACGGCGTTGGCCACGTCGGTGACCTCGGCGCGGGTCGGCGCCGGGGAGAAGCGCATGGATTCGAGCATCTGCGTGGCCACCACCACCGGACGACCGAGGCGGCGGCAGATGCGCACGATGTCCTTCTGGATGCGCGGCACGTTCTCCGCCGGCACCTCCACGCCGAGGTCGCCACGCGCCACCATGATCGCGTCGCATAGGCGGGCGATCTCCTCCAGGTGCTGCACCGCCGAGGGCTTCTCGATCTTGGCCAGCAGGGCGGCCTTGTCGCCGATCAGGGCGCGGGCCTCGACTATGTCCTCGGGACGCTGGACGAACGACAGCGCCACCCAGTCCACCCCCAGCTCCAGGCCGAAGCTCAGGTCGCGGCGGTCCTTGGCGGTCAGCGGCGACAGCTGCAGCACCGCCTCCGGCACGTTGACGCCCTTGCGGTCGGACAGCTCGCCGCCGGCGATCACCGTGGTATCGATGGCATCGGCATGCTTGCAGGTCACCTGCAGACGCAGGCGGCCGTCGTCCAGCAGCAGGCTCATGCCGGGCTCCAGCGCAGCGATGATCTCGGGGTGTGGCAGGTTGACCCGCACGTCATTGCCCGGCGTGTCATCGAGGTCGAGGCGGAAGGCCTGGCCTTTGAGCAGGTGGGTCTTGCCTCCGGCGAAGCGGCCCACGCGCAGCTTCGGGCCCTGCAGGTCCATCAGCACGCCCAGCGGGGTGTCCAGCTGGCGCTCGACTTCGCGTACCCAGCCGTGGCGCATGGCGTGATCGGCATGCTCGCCGTGGCTGAAGTTGAGGCGGAACAGGTTGACCCCGGCCTCGACCAGCGCGCGGATGTCGTCCACGCCGCGAATGGCCGGGCCGAGGGTGGCGAGGATCTTCACTTTCTTGTCGGCATACATCATTCGCTGCTCCCGAGGATGAGAATGGCGCGGAAATCGTTGACGTTGGTGCGGGTCGGGCCGCTGACCACCAGCCCGTCGAGGGCGGCGAAGTAGCCGTAGCCATTGTTGTTGGCCAGTTCATCGCTGGTCGACAGGCCCAGGCGGGCGGCGCGGGCATAGCTGTCCGGGGTCATCAGGGCGCCGGCGTTGTCTTCCGAGCCGTCGATGCCGTCGGTGTCGCCGGCCAGGGCGTAGACGCCGGGCAGGCCCTTGAGGCTGTCGGTGAGGCTGAGCAGGAACTCGGCGTTGCGCCCGCCGCGGCCGTTGCCGCGCACGGTGACGGTGGTTTCGCCGCCGGATAGGATCACGCAGGGTGGCTGCAGCGGCTGGCCGTGCAGGACGATCTGCCGGGCGATGCCGGCATGCACCTTGGCCACCTCGCGTGCCTCGCCCTCCAGATCGCCGAGGATCAGCGGCGTGATGCCGGCGGCACGGGCCTGGGCGGCGGCAGCCTCGAGCGACTGCTGCGGAGTGGCGATCAGGCGGAAGTGGCTGCGGGCCAGGCAGGGATCGCCGGGTTTGACCGTTTCCGAACGTGGGTCCTGCAGCCAGGCGCGCACGCTGGCGGGAATGTCGATGGCGTAGCGGGCCAGAATCGCCAGGGCCTCGGCCGAGGTCGTGGGGTCGCCGACGGTGGGGCCGGAGGCGATCACCGTGGCTTCGTCGCCGGGTACGTCGGAGATCGCGTAGGTGTACAGGCTCGCCGGCCAGCAGGCCTTGGCCAGGCGCCCGCCCTTGATCGCCGAGAGGTGCTTGCGCACGCAGTTCATCTCGCCGATGGTGGCGCCCGACTTGAGCAACGCCTTGTTGATCGCCCGCTTGTCGGCCAGCGAGATGCCCTCGGCCGGCAGCGCCAGCAGGGACGAGCCGCCGCCGGACAGCAGGAAGATCACCCGGTCTTGCTCGCCGAGGCCGCCGACCAGCTCCAGCACGCGGCGGGCCACGCGCTCGCCGGCGTCGTCCGGCACCGGGTGGGCGGCCTCGACGACTTCGATCTGGCTGCAGTCGGCGCCATGCTCGTAGCGGGTCACCACCAGGCCGCTGACCTCGCCCTGCCACTCGCGCTCGATCACCGCCGCCATGGCCGCCGCGGCCTTGCCCGCGCCGATCACCACGACCCGGCCACTGCGGTCGGTCGGCAGGTGGTCGGCCAGCACCTGGTCGGGGTGGGCGGCGGCGATGGCGGTGGCGAACAGGTCGCGCAGCAGGCGTTGGGGGTCGAGGGTCATGTCAGGCTCCGTTGCCGGTTCTGTTCTGGGGCGGTCGATTGCACGGCACAGCCGTCGCGCACGGCGGCTGTGCGGTGGAATCGACCAACCTGGCCCTTGGGCCGTGACTCCGCAGGCCAGGAAGGTCGATAGGGGTTTGGGGCAGTGTGCCCCATCCCTCAGCCAAAGGCCGAGGGGCTGTTCTTACTCACCGCGAATATTGAAGTTGGCCATGTGCTCCAGGCCCTTGATCAGCGCGGAGTGGTCCCAGTTGCTGCCGCCGATGGCCGCGCAGGTGCTGAACACCTGTTGCGCGTTGGCGGTGTTGGGCAGGTTCAGGCCCAGCTCGCGGGCGCCGGACAGGGCCAGGTTGAGGTCCTTCTGGTGCAGGCTGATGCGGAAGCCCGGATCGAAGGTGCCCTTGATCATGCGCTCGCCGTGCACGTCGAGGATCTTCGAACCGGCGAAGCCGCCGGACAGCGCCTCGCGCACCTTGGCCGGATCGGCGCCATTCTTGGCGGCGAACAGCAGGGCCTCGGCCACCGCCTGGATGTTCAGGGCGACGATGATCTGGTTGGCCACCTTGGCGGTCTGGCCGTCACCGTTGCCGCCGACGCGGGTGATGTTCTTGCCCATGGCCTGGAACAGCGGCAGGGCGCGTTCGAAGGCATTCGGGCAGCCGCCGACCATGATCGACAGGGTGGCGGCCTTGGCGCCCACCTCGCCGCCGGACACCGGGGCATCCAGGTAGGCGGCGCCGGTGGCCTTGATCTTCTCGGCGAAGACCTTGGTGGCGGTCGGCGAGATCGAGCTCATGTCGATCACCACCTTGCCGGCGCCGACGCCCGCGGCCACGCCATCGGCGCGGAACAGCACGTCTTCGACCTGCGGGGTGTCCGGCACCATGACGATGATGAATTCGGCTTCCTGCGCGACTTCACGCGGGTTGGCCAGGCCGATGCCGTTGTCGCCGAGCAGCTCGGCCGGGGCTTTTTCGAAGTGCTCGGAGAAGAACAGGGTGTGCCCGGCTTTCTGCAGGTTCTGCGCCATGGGTTTGCCCATGATGCCGGTGCCGATGAATCCGATTTTTGCCATGAGTGGGGTCTCCTGGAACGTTTCTATGGGGTTGGCCGGCGGCGATGCGCCGACCGCCCCCTCTCCCGTTCACGGGAGAGGGTTGGGGAGAGGGCGTTGCGCGTGTCCCTCTCCCCCGGCCCCCCTCCCACACGTGGGAGAGGGGAGGTTCAGATCGCGTTGTGCGTCTTCAGCCAGCCGAGGCCGGCGGCGGTGGTGGTTCTGGGCTTGTATTCGCAACCGATCCAACCCTGGTAGCCGATGCGGTCCAGGTGCTCGAACAGGAAGCGGTAGTTGATCTCGCCGGTGCCCGGCTCGTTGCGGCCCGGGTTGTCGGCCAGCTGCACGTGGTTGATCACGGCCAGGTTGCTTTCCACGGTGCGGGCCAGATCTCCTTCCATGATCTGCATGTGGTAGATGTCGTACTGCAGGTACAGGTTGGCGCTGCCTACGGCCTCGCGGATTTCCAGGGCCTGCTTCGTGGTGTTCAGGTAGAAGCCCGGGATGTCGCGGGTGTTGATCATCTCCATGACCAGGCGGATGCCGGCGGCCTCGAGCTTGCCGGCGGCGTACTTGAGGTTGTCGACGAAGGTCTGCTTGATGGTCGCGCAGTCATGGCCTTGCGGGCGGATGCCGGCCAGGCAGTTGATCTGCCGGTTGCCCAGCACCTGGGCGTAGGCGATGGCCTTGTCCACGCCGGCGCGGAATTCCTCCACGCGGCGCGGGTCGCAGGCGATGCCGCGCTCACCGGCGGCCCAATCGCCGGCAGGCAGGTTGAACAGCACTTGTTCGAGTTGGTTGGCGTCCAGCTGGGCCTTGATCTGCTCGGCCGGGACGTCGTAGGGGAAGAGATACTCGACGCCGCCGAAGCCGGCTTCGGCGGCGGCGGCGAAACGCTCCATGAAGTCCACTTCGGTGAACAGCATGGACAGGTTGGCGGCAAAACGGGGCATGGTGTGCTCCTTTGTTGGTCTTCCCGGCTGCTTTGTTGCGCAGGTCGGGTGAGCGAAAAACGACCCTCTCCCTAACCCTCTCCCACGTGTGGGAGAGGGGACTGGCCTGGCGTGTGCTGGATATCCGCGATACGCCAGGCTGCTTTCTCCCCTCTCTCATTTATGGGAGAGGGGCAGGGGGAGAGGGGAAGATCAATCCAGCAGCGAGATGGCGGTCGGTGCGTCGACGCCGCGCGCGGCCAGTTCCTCGAACTCGTTGATCGCGTTGATCTCGGTGCCCATGGAGATGTTGGTGACGCGCTCTAGGATCACCTCGACCACCACCGGCACGCGGTGCTCGGCCATCAGGCGCTTGGCTTCGGCGAAGGCGTTCTGCAGCTCGTTCGGGTCGAACACGCGGATCGCCTTGCAGCCCAGGCCCTCGACCACCGCGACGTGGTCGACGCCGTAGCCGTTGATCTCCGGCGCGTTGATGTTCTCGAAGGCCAGCTGCACGCAGTAGTCCATGTCGAAGCCGCGCTGCGCCTGGCGAATCAGGCCCAGGTAGGAGTTGTTCACCAGCACGTGGATGTAGGGCAGGTGGAACTGCGCACCGACGGCCAGCTCCTCGATCATGAACTGGAAGTCGTAGTCGCCGGACAGCGCCACCACCTGGCGGGCCGGGTCGGCCTTGACCACGCCGAGCGCCGCCGGCACGGTCCAGCCCAGCGGGCCGGCCTGGCCGCAGTTGATCCAGTGGCGCGGCTTGTAGACGTGGAGGAACTGCGCGCCGGCGATCTGCGACAGGCCGATGGTGCTGACGTAGCAGGTGTCCTTGCCGAACGCCTCGTTCATCTCCTCGTACACGCGCTGCGGCTTGACCGGCACGTTGTCGAAGTGGGTCTTGCGCTGCAGGGTGCGCTTGCGCTCGCGGCAGGACTCGACCCAGGCGCTGCGGTCCTTCAGCTTGCCGGCGGCTTGCCACTCGCGGGCCACGGTCAGGAAAGCATCCAGGGCGGCGCCAGCGTCGGAGACTATCCCTAAGTCCGGGTTGAACACGCGACCGATCTGGGTCGGCTCGATGTCGACATGGATGAACTTGCGGCCCTCGGTGTAGACCTCGACCGAGCCGGTGTGGCGGTTGGCCCAGCGGTTGCCGATGCCGAACACCAGGTCGGACTCGAGCAGGGTGGCGTTGCCGTAGCGGTGGCTGGTCTGCAGGCCGCACATGCCGGCCATCAGGCGATGGTCATCGGGGATGGTGCCCCAGCCCATCAGGGTCGGGATCACCGGCACGCCGGTCAGTTCGGCGAACTCCACCAGCTTGTCCGAGGCGTCGGCGTTGATGATGCCGCCGCCGGCGACGATCAGCGGACGCTCGGCGGCGTTGAGCATGGCCAGGGCCTTCTCGGCCTGGGCGCGGGTGGCGCTCGGCTTGACCAGCGGCAGCGGCTCGTAGGCGTCGATGTCGAACTCGATCTCGGCCATCTGCACGTCGAACGGCAGGTCGATCAGCACCGGGCCCGGGCGACCGCTGCGCATTTCATAGAAGGCCTTCTGGAAAGCGTAGGGCACCTGGCCCGGCTCCAGCACGGTGGTCGCCCACTTGGTCACCGGCTTGACGATGCTGGTGATGTCCACCGCCTGGAAGTCCTCCTTGTGCAGGCGCGCACGCGGTGCCTGGCCGGTGATGCAGAGGATCGGGATGGAGTCGGCGGAGGCCGAGTACAGGCCGGTGACCATGTCGGTGCCGGCCGGGCCGGAGGTGCCGATGCACACGCCGATATTGCCGGCGTTGGTGCGGGTGTAACCCTCGGCCATGTGCGAGGCGCCTTCCACGTGACGAGCCAGGACGTGGTCGATGCCGCCGACCTTCTTCAGCGCCGCGTAGAGCGGGTTGATGGCGGCACCGGGGATGCCGAAGGCGGTATCGACGCCCTCGCGCCGCATCACCAGTACGGCGGCTTCGATTGCTCTCATTCTGGCCATTTATTGTTCCTCTCTACCAGTAAAAGTGTATACAAAACTGTATGCGGCAGATTCTATTCATGGCTCTCGACGAGGGTCAAGCGCTGCTGCAAGCAAAGTGGTTTTGTTTTGAAACGGCCGTTTCAATTGAGCTGTGGCGGTTTTGTAAATTATATGGCCTGATAAATGTATACAAAAACAATGTTCACTGTGTGTAATCGATGGCGTCGGGTCGCCGGCCAGCCATCCGTATAGGAGCTCCGACCATGTCTCGACTCAACCTGGAAACCGCCCTGGGCATTGCCAGCCAGGCGTTCAGCACCGCCCGTGAGCTGCGCACCGCGCCGCTGACCGTCGCCGTGCTGGATGCCGGCGGCCACCTGATCTGCCTGCAGCGCGAGGATGGCGCCAGCATGCTCAGGCCGCAGCTCGCCATCGGTAAGGCCTGGGGCGCCATTGCCCTGGGCAAGGGCTCGCGACTGATCGCGGCGGATGCCCAGCAGCGGCCGGCCTTCATTGGTGCAGCCAACAACCTGGCGGGCGGCAATCTGGTGCCGGCGCCGGGTGGCGTGCTGATCCGCGATCAGGCGGGGGAGGTGATAGGTGCGGTGGGCATCAGCGGCGATGCCTCGGATATCGACGAGCAGTGCGCGATCAGCGCGCTCGAGGCCATGCGCCTGCAGGCCGACCCGGGACTGTGAGAGCGGGCCGGTGCCTCGTTCCGACCCAGCCCCGAAGGCGGATTGACGCTGGGGTCAGGGGCTCTCAGGCTGCACTTCGCAGCCCTTGAGCACCAGGCGGATGATGGTCTCGGCGGCGGCCTCGTAGTCGGCGTCGCTGAGGCTGGTCTTGCCGGTGACCACGGAGATCTGCCAGTCGAAGTCGGCGTAGGTCTGGGTCGCCGCCCAGATACTGAACAACAGGTGGCTGGCATCGACCCTGGCCATCAGGCCGCGCTCGATCCAGCGCTCGATGCAGCCGATGATGTAGCGCGCCTGGGCGTTCAGCTGCTCGGTACGCTCGGCCGAGAGGTGCGGCGCGCCGTGCATGATCTCGCTGGCGAACACCTTGGAGGCATAAGGCAGGTCGCGGGAGATGGCGATCTTGGTGCGGATGTAGTCGCGCAGCACCTGCTCGGGATGGCCATCGGCATCGAACGGCGCGGAGGCCTGCAGCAGGCGCTCGATCACGCTCTCGAGCACCTCGCGGTAGAGGTTCTCTTTCGACTTGAAGTAGTAGTAGACGTTGGGCTTGGGCAGCCCGGCCTTGTCGGCGATGTCGCTGGTCTTGGCCGCGGCGAAGCCCTTGTCGGCGAACTCCTGGCTCGCGGCTTGCAGGATGAGCGCTTTGTTGCGGGCGCGGATACTGCTCACGTCTTCTCCTTGTGGGGCTTGCCGAGCTGTTGACGGGCACCGAGCCCTGCTGGTGCGCGCCAGTCCCGTCTGGCAAGGGTCGGGCATAGTAGCACCGGCTTCGCGAGGCTCTCAAGCAAGCCCCTGGATGAATTTACTGTATACAAAAAAATAAACTTCTGTTTCCATTCGCTAACCGTCCATGTCGCCGGTACTTCCTCCGGCGCGTGCTGTAGCAGGCTGTGCCATGCACGATAACCACTTGCTCGATCCCTTCGGCCGGCGCATCACCTACCTGCGCCTGTCGGTCACCGACCGCTGCGATTTTCGCTGCACCTACTGCATGAGCGAGGACATGGTGTTCGCGCCGCGCGCGCAGATCCTCACCCTGGAAGAGCTGTATGCCGTGGCCGATGCCTTCATCGGCCTGGGCGTCACGCGCATTCGCATCACCGGCGGGGAGCCGCTGGTGCGCAAGAACCTCGGCAGCCTGCTGCAGCGCCTGGGGCGCCGTCCCGAACTGGAAGACCTGGCCATCACCAGCAACGGTTCGCAGCTTGGCGCGATGGCCGCTGAGCTGCGCGCTGCCGGCGTCACCCGGCTGAACATCAGCCTCGATTCGCTGCGCCGCGAGCGCTTCGCGGCCTTTACCCGGCGCGATCGCCTCGAGCAGGTGCTGGCAGGCATCGAGGCCGCGCGTGCCGCCGGTTTCCGGCGGATCAAGCTCAACACCGTGGTGCAGAAGGGGCGCAACGACGACGAGGTCGAGGAGCTGGTCGCCTTTGCGGTCGAGCGTGGGCTGGATATCAGTTTCATCGAGGAGATGCCGCTCGGCAGCATCACCAGCCATCAGCGCAAGGTCACCCTGTGTACCTCGGACGAAGTGCGTGCCCGGGTCGAGCGGCGTTTCGCGCTGCTGCCCAGCAGCCATCGCACGGGGGGGCCGTCGCGTTACTGGCAGGTGCTCGGCAGCGATACCCGGGTGGGCTTCATCTCGCCGCACAGCCGCAACTTCTGCGGCGACTGCAACCGCGTGCGGGTCACCGCCGAGGGCAAGCTGGTGCTGTGCCTGGGCGACGAGGGCGCGCTGGACCTCAAGGCCCTGCTGCGGCGCCATCCCGGGGACGGCGCGCGGCTGCGCGCGGCGCTGGTCGAGGCCCTGCGGCTGAAGCCCGAGCGCCATCACTTCGAGGCGGACCAGCAGGTGCAGGTGATCCGCTTCATGAGCATGACCGGCGGCTGAGCGCGACTCGGCGCCGTGCGCCCCGCCGGCAAGCGGCATCGGGGCTTCGTGCATGGGCCCGCCGGCCTCCGGCTCGCGGGCGCTTACCCGGAAACCACAACAAGGAGAAGGTGATGCAACCTCGGGTATTCGGCTGGCTGTGTGCCGGCCTGCTAGGCGCCGACGGCGCGCTGGCGCAGACCTACGTGGTCGGCGTCGAACAGCAGTCCTTTCAACCGCATTTCTGGCAGGACGAGCGCGGCGAGTACCGCGGCTTCGCCCGCGAGCTGCTCGATCTGTTCGCCCGCGAGGCGGGGGTGGAGCTGCGCTACCAGGCGCTGCCGGTCAGCCAGCTGACGCGCCACCTGGGCAATGGCAGCGTCGACTTCAAGTACCCGGACAGCCCCGACTGGGGCCAGGGGCTGAAGCAGGGCGCCGCCATCGCCTACAGCGAGCCGGTGGTGGCCTACGTCGACGGCGTGCTGGTGCCGCCGGCGCAGCTCGGGCAGGGCGTCGAAGGCCTGCGCCGCCTGGCCCTGGTCGAAGGCTGGACCCCGCGCGACTACCAGGCGCGCATGGCTGCCGGCCAGGTCGAGCCGATCCACGCTGCCGACCTGCGCCAGATGATGCGCCTGGCCCTGCGTCGTGAGGCCGATGGTGCCTACTACAACGTGGTGGTGGCCACCTATTACCTGGACAACCTGCGCGCGCGTCCGGGGGCATTGGTGTTCGACCCGTCGCTGCCCCACAGTCGCGGTGCCTTCCACCTCTCCAGCCTGCGCCATCCGCAGCTGATCCAGCGCTTCGACCGCTTCCTGCGCAGCCATGCCGAGGACATCGCCGTACTCAAGGCGCGACATGGCGTGGAGGCCAATCTGGATTCCGAGTACCTCGGCATGGAGCAGTGGAAGGTGGATTTCCTGAAGCGCCGGAAGGACAGGCAGGAGCAGACACAGTGAGGTGGGGCGGATTTTATGTATACAAAACTGTATTGAATATATTGTTTGCCTTGTTTACAGGGTGTATAACGCGGAAAAGCTGATTACAGAGTCAGACTCTGCAGCCGATGTCATCCGGGGTGTCCGTGAGCACCCCCGTAAGCCCACGACCGACAACAACAATAGGCAGGCTTTACCCATGCGCTTACCCACCGCTCACGCCGCTCGTCGCGCCCAGCGCGTCAGGCCCTCCGACTTCTACTGCACCGCCACGTCGCCTCGCCGCCTGCGGCAGCCGGGCTGAACCGACCCCATTCCCCGGCCGCTGCCGCTCGCCGTGGAGGGCGGCGCGTGGGCGGGGCAACTGCAACCTCCGCACAAGAAGGAAAGATCCATGCAACTCCGTTATCTGCCTCACTGCCTGGCGCTCGGCGCCACCTGCATCGCTGCCGCCCCGGTGTCGGCCGAAGACCTGCTGCACTGGCAAAGCAACAGCCTGACCTACCTCTACGGCCAGAGCTACAAGATCAACCCCAACATCCAGCAGACGCTGACCTTCGAGCATGCCGATGGCTGGAAGTACGGCGACAATTTCTTCTTCCTCGACAAGATCTTCTACAACGGCGAGGAAGACGACCTGGTCGGTAACAACACCTACTACGGCGAGTTCCAGCCGAGCCTGTCGCTGGGCAAGATCTTCGACCAGAAGATCCAGTTCGGCCCGGTCACCGACGTGCTGCTGGCCATGACCTACGAGTTCGGCGAGGGCGACGTCGAGTCCTACCTGATCGGCCCGGGTTTCGATCTGGCCATTCCCGGCTTCGACTTCTTCCAGGTCAACTTCTACAACCGCACTACCGACGGCAGCCGCCCCGGCGACAACGTCTGGCAGGTCACCCCGGCGTGGAGCTACACCCTGCCGGTCGGCGACTCCGACGTGGTGATCGACGGTTTCATGGACTGGGTGGTGGACAACGACGAGAACAGCCGCGGCACCTACCACGCCAACCTGCACTTCAATCCGCAGATCAAGTACGACCTGGGCAAGGCCATGGGCTGGGGCGAGAAGCAGCTCTATGTCGGCATCGAGTACGACTACTGGAAGGACAAGTACGGCATCGACGACGACAGCTTCCTCGGTGACCAGATCCTCGGCGGTACCGACCAGAACACCTTCAGCTGGATCGTCAAGGTCTTCTTCTAGACGGTGGCGGGGAGTACGGAAGGCGGCGCGGATGCGCCGCCTTTTTTGTTGGCCTGGGCTATCGTCACGCGAGGCTCGCGTCGCGCGGATGCGCAGGAGGTCAGGCATGCAGGTTTTCTCGGGCGGTTGCCTGTGCGGCGACCTGCGCATCGAGGCACGGGGGCGCCCGTACCGGGTCGGCCTCTGCCACTGTCTCGACTGCCGCAAGCACCATGGCGCGCTGTTCCATGCCAGCGTGATCTTCCCCGGGGAGGCTGTGACGGTCTCCGGCGAGGCGCGGGACTATGCCGGGCGTTGCTTCTGCCCACGCTGCGGCTCGTCGGTGTTCGCCCACACGGCGGACGAGATCGAAGTGAGCCTCGGTGCCCTGGACGCGCCCGACCAGCTGGTGCCGACCTACGAGCTGTGGACGCTGCGCCGCGAGTCCTGGCTGCCGAGGTTTCCGTCCACCAGCTGCTACCCGCGCGATCGCGATGGCGCGAAACGCAGCGAGGACTGAGTGGGCAGGAAAAAAGAACCCGCCGGAGGCGGGTGGGGGAATGCCCCGGGCGTGTGCAACCGGGTGATCGGGAGGGCGGCGAGGTGCCCGGGGCTGGGGGACAAAAAGGCCTGCCCGAAGGCAGGCACGAAGCGATGGGCCGCCAGGGAGGCAGACGCGGCCCGTCGTGGTAGCTCAGTCGATGCGCGCGCCCTGGGCGATCCAGGCGCCGATCAGGTCGCGTTCTTCCTGGGTCATCTGGGTCATGTTGCCCAGCGGCATGACCTGCGAGGCGACGGTCTGGGCCTGGATGCGCGCGGCGTTGGCGCGCATCTCCTCGGCGGTGTCGAGCATCACGCCGCCCGGCGCGGAGCTGAACATCGGACTGGTCGGCTTGGCCGAGTGGCACACGGTGCAACGCTCGTGGATCACGCTGACCACCTTGTCGATCGCCGGTGCGGCACCTTCGCCCGCGGCCGCCTGGGCCGGCACTTCTTCCACCTTGTTCAGCTGTGCCTCGGTCTCGGCCTTGGGCACTGCGGTGGGCTGTTGCTGCACGCTGGCGGCGACGCTGGCCGGTGCGGCGGGGGTGCGCAGGGTCGGCGAGGTGACGAAGGCCAGGCAGATCATGCCCAGGGCGCCGGCCGGCAGGGTCCAGGCGTAGCGGTTGCTGTCGTGGCGGGTGTTGAAGTAGTGGCGAATCAGCACGGCCACCACGGCGATGGCGGCCAGGATCAGCCAGTTGTACTGACTGCCGTAGGTGCTCGGGAAGTGGTTGCTGATCATGATGAACAGCACCGGCAGGGTGAAGTAGTTGTTGTGGCGCGAGCGCAGCAGACCCTTGGCCGGCAGCACCGGATCGGGAGTGCGGTTCTCTTCGATGGCCTTAACCAGGGCGCGCTGCGCCGGCATGATGATGCGGAACACGTTGCCGACCATGATGGTGCCGATCAGGGCGCCGACGTGGATATAGGCGCCGCGCCCGCTGAACACCTGGGAGAAGCCCCAGGCCGCGCCGATGATCAGGACGAACAGCACCAGGCCGAGCAGTGCCGGCTTCTTGCCCAGCGGCGAGTCGCAGAGCAGGTCGTAGACGAACCAGCCAGCCAGCAGGGAGCCGGCACCGATGGCGATGGCCGCGCTTGGGGCCAGCTCGACGCCGGGCTTGATCAGGTACAGGCTGGGGTTGAGGTAGTACACCACCATCAGCAGGGCCACGCCCGAGAGCCAGGTGAAGTAGGCCTCCCATTTGAACCAGTGCAGGTTCTCCGGCATTTTCGGCGGAGCCAGCTTGTATTTTTCCAGGTGGTAGATGCCGCCGCCGTGGATGGCCCAGAGATCACCCGACAGCCCTTCGCGCGGGTTGCTGCGGTTGAGGTTGTTCTCCAGCCAGACGAAATAGAAGGATGCGCCGATCCAGGCGATGCCGGTGATCATGTGCAGCCAGCGGATGCTCAGGTTCAGCCATTCGGTCAGATGTGCTTCCACAATCGTTACCTCTTTCCCGCCGGGCGTCACGCCACCCGGCCGGGCTTCTCTTATTAGTGGTGGGGGTCGAGGAGGAGCTGCTCGTCCTCGGTGAAGTAATGCTCGTCGCAGTTGTTGCCAGAACCGCTGCGATCAACCACCAGGAAGTCATCCCGCTTTTCGATCGTCAGCACCGGGTGGTGCCAGACGCCGCGATGGTAATTGACGCCCTGCCTGCCGTTGGTGAGGAAGGCACGGACCAGACCCGGTACAGGTACATCGCCAAGTGGCGCGACCACGACCAGAAAGGGGTTGCCGAGCAGCGGCACGAAGGCCTGGCTGCCCAGCGGATGGCGCTCCAGCATGCGAATGCGCAGCGGCATTGCGAGTGCCTCGGCGCTGAAGATGCTGATGATCGCCCGGTCCTCGGGCTGCGCGGTCTCCACCGTGGCCAGCTTGTGGTAGCGGCGGGTGGAGCCGTTGTTGATCATGAAGTAGTCGCTGCCCTCGGTTTCGATGACATCTCCGAAGGGAGCGAAGGCTTCCTTGGTCAACGGTTCGATCTTCAGGGTTCGCATGATGGTTCCGGATATTCCTTGCTGAGGCCCCGCACGTCGGTGTGCGGGGCGTGTGGCTCACTTGGCCAGCTTGCCGAACAGGCGCAGACGGCTGACGCCGCCGTCCGGGAAGACGTTCAGGCGCACGTGGGTGATCGGGCCGAGCTTGGCGATCTGCTCGACGAACTCGTGCTCGGCGTGCATCGACAGCTTCTGGCTCGGCAGCAGCTCGCGCCAGAACAGGCTCTGGGTCTCGATCTGGGCGTCGGTACCGCCTTTGACGTAGGCGCCCTGGATCGAGCAGCTGTCCGGGTAGTTGCCCTTGAAGTGCAGGGTGTCGACCACGATGCGCTCGATCTCGCCGGGGTGGCCGAGGGCGACTATCACCCAGTCGTTGCCCGGGGTGCGGCGGCGTGCGGTTTCCCAGCCATCGCCCATGTTCACCCCGCGGCCGGGGTTGAGGATGTTGCCCATGCGGCCGAAGTGCTCGTCCGAGCAGGCCAGGGCGCGCCCGCCGTTGAGCGCGGCGGCCAGGTCGATCTGCTGGTTGTCGCCGACGCTGCTCCAGTCGCGGTAGGGGATGCCGTACACGCGCAGGCGGGCCACGCCACCATCCGGGTAGATGTTGAAGCGCAGGTGGGTGAAGGCCTGGCTGTTGCTGATCTCGTGGTAGTGGTGGCTGTTGCCCTGCAGGGTCACAGCGGGCAGCACTTCGGTCCAGACGGTGTCGTCGCTCGGGTCGCCTTCGGCGACGAAGCAGGCTTCCAGCGAGGCGGACGGCGGGAAGTTGCCGGTGAAATGGCTGGTGTCGATGTCGACGCCCTTGAGGGTGCCGGCCACGCCCAGGCGGATCACCGCATGGTCATAGCCTTCGAAGCGCTTGCGGCGCGACTCCCAGCCGTCCATCCACTTGCCGTTGTCGTCGTACACGCCTTCCTTCCACACCGCCGGGGTGGGCTGGAACAGGCGGTTGACCTCGGCGAACCAGTCATCGGTCACCGAGATGGCCTTGGTGCCCAGGCGGGCGTCGGCCAGGTTGACGTATTTCTCGAAGGGGGCGGCGTAGGTTCTCATGATGCTTCTCGCGTTAGGAGGGTGGGCGGAGCCGGTTGCAGTCAGAGTGCCTGCAGTCGGAACAGCGCGATCTTGTTGATCTCGGCCAGGGCTGTGGCGAATTCCTGCTCCGGGGAGTTATGAATGCGCTCCTCGAAGGCCGCCAGGATCTGGTGGCGGTTGCTGCCTTTCACCGCCTTGATGAAGGGGAAGCCGAACTTGGCCTTGTAGGCGTCGTTGAGTTCGGTGAAGCGGGCGAATTCCTCGGCTGTGCACTCGTGGATGCCCGCGCCGGCCTGCTCCGAGGTGGAGGAGGCGGTCAGCTCGCCGCGAATCGCTGCCTTGCCGGCCAGGTCCGGGTGAGCGTTGATCAGCGCCAGCTGCAGATCGCGGCTGGCACTGAGCAGGATGTCGGCCATGCGCTGGTGCAGGCCGTCGATCTGGTCGATCTGCGCATCCAGGCCGAGGTCATAGGCACGCTCGGCCACCCAGGGCGAGTGCTCGTAGATCTCGGCGAAGGCGGCGACAAAGGCGTCGCGGCTCAGGCTGGACGGGGTCAGGGTCTGGAAGCGGCTCATTGTGCGCTCTCTCGCTTGAACGGGTGGGTGGCGTGCCAGTGGCGGGCGATGTCGACGCGGCGGGCGAACCAGACCTTGTCGTGGCTCTTCACGTAGTCGATGAAGCGGGCCAGGGCGGCGATGCGTGCCGGGCGACCGAGCAGGCGGCAGTGCATGCCGATCGACAGCATCTTCGGCGCGCCGGCCTCGCCCTCGGCATACAGGGTGTCGAAGGCGTCCTGCAGGTAGTTGTAGAAGTCGTCGCCGCAGTTGAAGCCCTGCACCTGGGTGAAGCGCATGTCGTTGGTGTCCAGGGTGTAGGGGATCACCAGGTGCGGCTTGTCGGCACTGCTGGCCGGGTCCCAGTAGGGCAGGTCGTCGTCGTAGGTGTCGCTGTCGTAGAGGAAGCCGCCTTCCTCGCGCACGAGGCGCCGGGTGTTCGGCCCGGTACGCCCGGTGTACCAGCCCAGCGGGCGCTCGCCGGTCAGCTCGGTGAGGATGCGGATGGCCTCGAACATGTGCTCGCGCTCCTCGGCCTCGCTCATGTACTGGTAGTCGATCCAGCGATAGCCGTGGCTGCAGATCTCGTGGCCGGCCTCGACCATGGCGCGGATCGCCTCGGGGTGGCGCTGCGCGGCCATGGCCACGGCGAACACGGTCAGCGGGATGTTATGGCGTTTGAACAGCCTGAGCAGGCGCCAGACGCCGGCGCGGCTACCGTATTCGTAGAGCGACTCCATGCTCATGTTGCGTTCGCCCCTGAGCGGCTGGGCGGCGACCATTTCCGAGAGGAAGGCTTCGGACTCCTGGTCGCCATGCAGCACGCAACGTTCGCCGCCTTCCTCGTAGTTGAGCACGAAGGAGAGGGCGATGCGGGCATCGCCCGGCCAGTGCGGGTGGGGAGGGGTGCTGCCGTAGCCGATCAGGTCACGAGGGTAGTCAGCGCTCACGTGGAAATTCCTTCAAAGAGTGGATACCGCTCCACTGATTCTGTCAGGTAATGCGGTGTTGCCAATTGTATACAAAATAGATGGCGTCTTGTAAATCGAAAATTCTTCCGAAATCTCGGGTCTGTGCCTGGCCTGCAGGCAGATTTCCGCAAGAACTAAGGCTAATGTCGATAAGAGCTGGGTGGAATTTTGTTCGGATAATTGTGTACAAAAATAATTACCGCTGTTCTATAGTGCCGTTCAACAGCTCGCGTCGCCGTGAAGGCGCGGCAGCCCCCCTGAATCTTGAGGAGCAAACGCATGGGAAGACTGACGACACATGTACTGGATGCCGCCCACGGCAGCCCCGGCCGCGACATCGCCATCGAGCTGTACCGGGTGGAGGGTTCCGGCCTGGAGCTGGTCGCGCAGGCGCGGACCAACCACGACGGCCGTTGCGACGCCCCTCTGCTGCAGGGCGAGGACTACCGCAGCGGCGTCTATCAGCTGCATTTTCATGCCGGCGACTACTACCAGGCGCGCGGCGTACAGCTGGCCGAGCCGGCCTTTCTCGACGTGGTGGTGCTGCGCTTCGGCATCGACCAGGCCCAGGAGCATTACCACGTGCCGCTGCTGATCTCGCCCTACAGCTACTCGACCTACCGCGGCAGCTGAGCGCCGCCGACTTCCTTTGGTGTATTGCGGCCCGCCCGGTGCGGGCCTTTTTGTGCCTGGCCGGCGCAGGCTCCTGCCTGCGCATCGCTCTGGTTGGACTAGCGCGCCAGCAGTGAGGCGGTCCCGGCCGCGCCAAACAGGCCGGCGCTGGTGCGGTTGAACCAGACCTGCCCGCGCCCGGAGCGCAGGTAGCGGCCCAGGGCCTGGGCGCTACAGCCGTAGAACAGCTTGCAGCACAGGTCGAGCAGGGCCCAGGTGGCGATCATCACCAGCAGCTGGCCCGCCAGCGAGCGCTCGGCGCTGAGGAACTGTGGCAGGAAGGCGGCGAAGAACAGGATGTCCTTGGGGTTACTGGCGCCCAGGCCGAAGGCCTTCCAGAACAGGGCGCGGAATCCGGGGTTGACCGGCTGCTCGCCGAGCACCAGCGGCTGCGCGGCACGCCGCGAGTCCTGCCAGCTCTGCCAGGCCAGGTAGAACAGGTACAGCGCGCCGATCAGCTTGAACAGGCCGAACAGGCGCTCGGACGCCAGCAGCAGGGCGCCCAGGCCGAGCGCCGAGGCGCAGATCAGGCAGATCGAAGCCGAGACGCCGCCGAGAAAAGCCGGCAGCGAGCGGCGCACGCCGTAGCTGAGGCTGTTGCTGACCATCAGCAGCGACAGCGGGCCGGGGATCAGGATCACGATCAGTGCGGCGCTGGCGTACAGCAGCCAGGTTTCCAGGTTCATGCGCGGGCTCCGGATGTGCGCAGGCCCCGGCAAGGGTGCCGGGGCCCGGGTTCAGCTCGACCTCAGAGGAAGGCGAACTTGGCGATGAAGATGATGCACAGCACGTACAGGCTGACCGATACCTTGTCGCGCTGGCCGGTCAGCAGCTTGAGCGTGGCATAGGTGAGGAAGCCCAGGGCGATGCCGTTGGCGATGGAGAAGGTCAGCGGCATCATCACCACGGTGACGATGGCCGGAATGGTGTCGGTGTGGTCCTTCCAGTCGATATGGCCCATGCCGCTCATCATCAGCATGGCGACATAGATCAGCGCGCCGGCCGTGGCGTAGGCGGGGATCATCCCGGCCAGCGGGGCGAAGAACATGGCGGCGAGGAACAGCAGGCCGACGACTATGGCGGTCAGACCGGTGCGGCCGCCGGCGGCGACGCCCGAGGCGCTCTCGACGTAGCTGGTCACCGGCGGGCAGCCGACCATGGCGCCGATCACGCTGGAAGTACTGTCGGCCTTGAGCGCCTTGGACAGGTTCTGGATCTTGCCGTCCTCGTCGACCAGGTGGGCACGGTGGGCAACGCCCATCAGGGTGCCGGCGGTGTCGAACATGTTGACGAAGAGGAAGGCCAGGATGACGCTGATCATGCCGACATTCAGCGCGCCGGCGATGTCCATGGCGAGGAAGGTCGGCGCCAGGCTCGGCGGCAGGGACACCAGGCCCTTGTACTCGACGATGCCGAGCATCCAGCCGATGGCGGTGACCGCCAGCATGCTGAAGAGGATGGCGCCGAACACGTTGCGGTGACTGAGTACGGCGATCAGCAGGAAGCAGATGGCCGCCAGCAGCGCCGAAGGCTCGCCGAACGAGCCCATGGTCAGCAGGGTGGCCGGGCTGTCGACGACGATGCCGGCGGTCTTCAGGCCGATCAGGCCGAGGAACAGGCCGACCCCGGCGCCCATGGCGAAGCGCAGGCTCATGGGGATGCTGTTGAGCAGCCACTCGCGGATCTTCGACAGGCTCATGATCATGAACAGGATGCCGGAGAGGAACACGGCGCCCAGGGCCACCTGCCAGCTGTAGCCCATCTCGCCGACCACGGTGTAGGTGAAGAAGGCATTCAGGCCCATGCCCGGCGCCAGACCCACCGGCCAGTTGGCGTACAGGCCCATGAGGAAGCAGCCCAGCGCCGCGCCGATGCAGGTGGCGACGAAGGCGGCACCGTGGTCGACGCCGGCGTTGGCCATGATGTTGGGGTTGACGAAGATGATGTAGGCCATGGTGACGAAGGTCGTCAGGCCGGCGATCAGCTCGGTCTTGATGCTGGTGCGGTGCTCGCTGAGCTTGAACAGCCTTTCGAACAGCCCTCGGTTCGCGGAGTAGGCCGCATAGGTTTGTTGTTCTTGTTGTTTCGCGCTTTCCACAGCAGGTACCTCTCATTGTTAGTCGTTGGTCGCTCGCCTGGCTGGTTACCTGTGTTCCTGGCGCAGGGAGTCGACTTGAGGTGCGTTGCCTCACGGGGCTGTGCGTGTTTCTGACTGAAAAGTCAAAAAGTGTGCGATTGGATTATCTTTTTGTGTACAAAAAAGTCAATTAATGTTTTGGATAAAAACCAGGAAAAATCCGTAGAAATACTTCTATGCTCAGCCATGGCCCTAGGCGAATGCCGGGAAGCCCGTGAGCAATGGGGTGCATGGCGGTATCGAGTGTTTTGTGTACAATGCTGTATATCGCGCGGCTCGCGCGCCGAACCACTGGCCAGCGGCCCTCGGTTCGGCGTAGTGTCGCGCCAGCGAGATGTCCTATTTCCTCTCACGTGAGCCACATGAACGAAGCAGTGCAATCTCTGAGCAAGACCCCGCGCGCCGCCAAGGCCGTGCGCGCCGGCACCCAGGACGAAGTGGTCTATGCGCACATCTTCGAGGCCATCCTCGAACAGCGCCTGGCCCCCGGCACCAAGCTGAGCGAGGAAGCCCTGGGCGAAATCTTCGGCGTCAGCCGCACCATCATCCGTCGCGCCCTCTCGCGCCTGGCCCACGAAGGCGTGGTGTCGTTGCGGCCGAACCGCGGCGCGGTGGTCGCCAGCCCGGGCGCGGACGAGGCGCGGCAGATCTTCTACGCGCGGCGCATGATCGAGCGCGCCATCACCGAACTGGCCTGCAGCCACGCCACCCCGGCCCAGATCGCCGGCCTGCGGCAGATGGTGCAGGAGGAGCGCGCCTGCTTCGCCCGCGGCGACCGAGCCAAGGGCATCCGCCTGTCCGGCGAGTTCCACCTCAAGCTGGCCGAGGCGGCCGGCAACCAGACCCTGGTCGGCTTCCTGCGCAGCCTGGTGTCGCAGACTTCGCTGATCATCGCGCTGTACGAAAGCAGCAGCCGTACGCACTGCTCGGACGACGAGCACGACCAGGTGATCGATGCCATCGAGGCGCGCGATGTCGGGCGTGCGGTGGAGCTGATGATGCGCCACATGGACAGCGTCGACGCCAAGCTTAACCTGGAAGAGGACAGTGCCACCGACGACCTGCACGCGGTGTTCTCGCACCTGCTGCAGGGCAAGAAGAAGCCCGGGCGCGTGCCGCGTAGCGCCTGATCGGGATGAAAACGAAAGGCCCCGCAATCGCGGGGCCTTTTTGTTGGTGCCGCTGCCCGGATGCCTCCGGGCTGCTCGGGCCTGTCAGGCGCGACGGTGCACCGAACGGCCGGCGGCGAAGGTCTCCTTCACCACGCGGTCGTCGCCGAGGATGGTCAGGGCGAACAGGCGCTCTTCCAGGCTGCGCGCCTGGCGCAGGCGATAGCTCAGCAGCGGCGTGGCGTCGTAGTCCAGCACCAGGAAGTCGGCGTCCTTGCCCGGGGCGAAGTTGCCGATGTGTTGGTCCAGGTAGAGCGCGCGGGCGCCGCCCAGGGTGGCCAGGTACAGCGACTTGAACGGGTCGAGCTTCTTGCCCTGCAGCTGCATGACCTTGTACGCCTCGTTGAGCGATTGCAGCTGGCTGAAGCTGGTGCCGGCGCCGACGTCGGTGCCCAGGCCCACGCGCACGCCGTGCTGCTCGGCCTTCTGCAGGTCGAACAGGCCGCTGCCGAGGAACAGGTTGGAGGTGGGGCAGAAGGCGATGGCCGAGCCGGTCTCGCCGAGGCGCGCGCATTCCTCGTCGCACAGGTGCACGCCGTGGGCGAACACCGCGCGCGGCCCGATCAGGCCGTGGTGGTCGTAGACGTCCAGGTAGCCCTTGCGCGCCGGGAACAGTTCCTTGACCCATTCGATTTCCTTGCGGTTCTCGGACAGGTGGGTGTGCATGTACAGGCCCGGGTATTCGGCGAACAGCTTGCCCGCCAGCTCCAGCTGGGCATCGCTGCTAGTCGGCGCGAAGCGCGGGGTGACCGCGTAGTGCAGGCGACCCTTGCCGTGCCAGCGCTCGATCAGCTCCTTGCTCTCGGCATAGCCGCTCTCCGCCGTGTCGGTCAGGTAGTCCGGGGCATTGCGATCCATCAGCACCTTGCCGGCGATCATGCGCAGGTTCAGGGCCTGCGCGGCCTCGAAGAAGGCATCCACCGAGGCCTTGTGCACGCTGCCGAACACCAGTGCGGTGGTGGTGCCGTTGCGCAGCAGCTCCTTGAGGAAGATGCCGGCCACGTCGGCGGCGTGGGCCTTGTCGGCGAACTGGCGCTCGGTGGGGAAGGTATAGGTGTTCAGCCAGTCCAGCAGCTGCTCGCCGTAGGCAGCGATCATGCCGGTCTGCGGGTAGTGGATGTGGCTGTCGATGAAGCCGGGGGTGATCAGGGCATTGGCGTAGGTATGCACCTCCACGCCCCGCAGGCGCGGCAGCAGTACCTCGGCGGCGCCGGCCTCGACCACCTGGCCGTTCTCGACCAGCAGGATGCCGTCGGCGAAATACTCGTAGGACGCCGCGCTGCCGACCTCGCTGGGGTCGGCGATGCTGTGCAGGAGGGCGGCGCGGTAGGCTTTCAGGTTTTGCGTCATCTCGTTTCTCGGGGTTCTGGGCCTTCACGGCGGCCGTGTGGGTGCCGGACTCTCAGGGGTGGGCGCGGCGCGAGTCCGGCAGCAGGCGGCTGACGGTCGACGTGCCCTTGCGGGTGTCCTGGCCGAAGTGGGCGTTGTACTGGGCGACGACCTCGCCGGCGATGGAGATGGCGATCTCGCTCGGCAGCTTGCCCTTGACCTCCGGCAGGCCCATCGGGCAACGCATGCGCTGCAGCAGTTCGGCGGCGAAGCCGCGCTCTCGCAGGCGGTGCTCGAACTTGACGCGCTTGGTCTTCGAGCCGATCAGGCCGTAGTAGGCGAAGTCGCCGCGTTCGAGGATGGCCTGGGTCAGCTCCAGGTCGAGCTGGTGGTTGTGGGTCATGACGATGAAGTAGCTGCCGGGCGGCATGTTCTCCACCTCGTCGACCACCTCCTCGCTGACCACCTTCTCCACGTTGGCCGGGATGCAGTCGGGGAACTCGCTCGCGCGCGAGTCGATCCAGCGCACCTTCAGCGGCAGGCTGGCGAGCAGCGGGATCAGGGCGCGGCCGACATGCCCGGCGCCGAACAGGGCGACATGCGCCTGCGGCTGACCCATCGGCTCGAACAGCAGCACGGTGGCGCCGCCGCAGCACTGGCCGAGGCTGGCGCCGAGGCTGAAGCGCTCCAGGCGGGTGTCCTGGCTGCGGCTGGCGAGCATTTCGCGGGCCAGCTGCATGGCCTTGTATTCCAGGTGGCCGCCGCCGATGGTCTCGTAGATGCGCTCGGCGCTGACCACCATCTTCGAGCCGGAGTTGCGGGGCGTCGAGCCCTGTTCCTCGATGATGGTGACCAGCACGCAGGCTTCTCCCCGCTGCTGCAGTTCGGCGAGGGCGCTGATCCAGCTCATTTGCTCAGCCTCCAGCTTGGCGAGGTCTGCCCCGGGCGGGGCAGGCGCCAGTTGCTCAGCGACGGCTCCAGCAACGGCACCGGTACCGGCCGCTGCTCCTGGGGTTTGCTGTTGGTGTGTCTTGTCATTGTTGTACACCTGTTTCGTGCGTTGTTCGCGGCTGGTCCTAGCCCGGATGCAATCCGGGACGGGGCTTCCGGGCTACGGGGTCAGGCCGGCTGGCTTGCGACGGCGTTGGCGGCCTTGCCGGCCTGCTTGAGCCTGCGCATCTGCTCCACGCCCCAGAGCACGCGCTCCGGGGTGGCCGGGGCATCGATCCGCGGCTGCACCCGGTAGTCGGCCAGGCTGGCCACGGCGTCCTTGATCGCGCACCAGGCGGCGATGCCGAGCATGAACGGCGGCTCGCCGACGGCCTTGGAGTGGAACACGGTCTGCTCTGGGTTCTTGCGGTTCTCCACCAGCTTCACCCGCAGGTCGAGAGGCATGTCGGCGATGGCCGGGATCTTGTAGCTGGCCGGGCCGTTGGTCATCAGCTTGCCCTTGGCGTTCCACACCAGCTCCTCGGTGGTCAGCCAGCCCATGCCCTGCACGTAGGCACCCTCGACCTGGCCGATGTCGATGGCCGGGTTCAGCGAGTCGCCGACGTCATGGAGGATGTCGGTGCGCAGCATGCGGTACTCGCCGGTCAGGGTGTCGACCAGCACCTCGGCGCAGGCCACGCCGAAGGCGTAGTAATAGAAGGGCCTGCCGGCGGCCTTGGTGCGGTCGTAGTAGATCTTCGGCGTGCGATAGAAGCCGGTGGAGGACAGCGACACCTGACCGAAGTAGGCCTTCTGGATCGTTTCCTCGAACGACAGGAAGTGATCGCGCACGCGCACCTGGCCGTTGCGGAACTCCACGTCTTCCGGGGTGACCTTGTACTCGCGCACCAGGAAGTCGACCAGGCGCTGCTTGATGGTCTCGGCCGCGTTCTTCGCCGCCATGCCGTTGAGGTCGGTACCGCTGGATGCGGCGGTCGGCGAGGTGTTGGGCACCTTGTCGGTATTGGTGGCGGTGATCTGGATGCGCTCGATATCCACCTGGAACACTTCGGCGACGATCTGCGCGACCTTGGTGTTGAGGCCCTGGCCCATCTCGGTGCCACCGTGGTTGAGGTGGATCGAGCCGTCGGTGTAGACGTGGATCAGCGCGCCGGCCTGGTTGAGGAAGGTGGCGGTGAAGCTGATGCCGAACTTCACCGGGGTCAGCGCCAGGCCCTTCTTCAGCACCGGGCTGGCGGCGTTGAAGGCGCGGATTTCCTCGCGGCGCCTGGCGTAGTCGCTACTTTGCTCCAGCTCGGCGGTCATCTCGTGGATGACGTTGTGCTCGACGGTCTGGTGGTAGTGGGTGACGTTGCGCTCGTCCTTGCCGTAGTAGTTGAGCTTGCGCACTTCCAGCGGGTCCTTGCCAAGGTGGCGGGCCACGGCGTCCATCACTTCCTCGATGGCGACCATGCCCTGCGGGCCGCCGAAGCCGCGGTAGGCGGTGTTCGACGCGGTGTTGGTCTTGCAGCGGTGGCCGTTGATGGTGGCGTTGCCGAGGAAGTAGGCGTTGTCCGAGTGGAACATGGCGCGGTCGACGATGGAACCGGACAGGTCCGGCGAGTAGCCGCAGTTGCCGGCCAGGTCCATCTGGATGCCGCTGAGCAGGCCGTCGTCGTCGAAGCCCACTTCGTACTCCACGTAGAAGGGGTGGCGCTTGCCGGTCATGCTCATGTCTTCCATGCGCGGCAGGCGCATCTTGGTCGGGCGCTTGGTCAGGTGTGCAATCACCGCGCACAGGCAGGCCGGGCCGGCGGCCTGGGTTTCCTTGCCGCCGAAGCCGCCGCCCATGCGGCGCATGTCGATCACCACCTTGTGCATGGAGATGCCCAGCACTTCGGCGACCAGTTTCTGCACCTCGGTGGGGTTCTGCGTGGAGGTGTAGACCAGCATGCCGCCGTCCTCGGTGGGCATCACCGAGGAAATCTGCGTTTCCAGGTAGAAGTGCTCCTGGCCGCCGATATGCAGGTTGCCCTTGATCCGGTGCTTGGCGCGGGCGAGGGCAGCGGCCGAATCGCCGATGCGGTGCTGGTGGCTGTCCAGCACGAAATGCTTCTTGCGCAGGGCCTCGACCACGTCGAGCACCGGCTCCAGGTCCTCGTACTCGACGATGGCGGCCATGGCCGCCTTGCGCGCGGTCTCCAGGCTGTCGGCGGCGACCGCCAGTACCACCTGGCCGACGTACTCGACCTTGCCGTCGGCCAGCAGCGGGTCGCCGGCGACCACCGGGCCGATGTCCAGCTGGCCGGGTACGTCCTTGGCGGTGATGGCGATGGCCACCCCGGGGATTTCGTAGCAGGGCGTGACGTCCAGCCTGGTGATGCGCGCGTGGGCGCGCTCGCTCATGCGCGCGTAGACGTGCAGCTGGTTGGGAAACTCCAGGCGGTCGTCGATGTACACCGCCTCGCCGCTGACATGCTTGTCGGCGCTCTCGTGCTTGACGCTGCGGCCGACGCCGCTAGCGATGCCGGCGCGGAACAGCTCGGCCAGTTCTGCCTGGGACTTGCTGACGTGGTGGTTAGACATAGGCGGTCACCCGGGTTTTCACTTCTGGGGAATACAGTTCGAGGAAGCAGCGACGCAGCAGGTTCTGCGCGGTCAGCAGGCGGTATTCCTTGCTGGCGCGGAAGTCGCTGAGCGGGGTGAAGTCCTCGGCCAGGGCCTCGCAGGCACGCTCGATGCAGCCCGGGTACCAGGCCGCGCCGGTCAGGGCCTGTTCGCAGGCGCTGGCGCGCTTCGGGATGGCCGCCATGCCGCCGAAGGCGATGCGCGCCTCGCGCACGGTGCCGTCGATCAGGGTCAGGTTGATCGCCGCGCACACCGCGGAGATGTCGTCGTCCAGGCGCTTGGACACCTTGTAGGCGCGGAACTGCTGGTTCGGCCGGGCACGCGGCACCAGCACCTTCTCGATGAACTCGCCGTCCTGGCGGGCGGTGACCTTGTAGTCGAGGAAGTAGTCTTCCAGCGCCAGGGTGCGGGTCTGGCTGCCCTTGCGCAGGACGATCTGCGCGCCGAGGGCGATCAGCAGCGGCGGGGCATCGCCAATCGGCGAGGCATTGCCGATGTTGCCGCCGAGGGTGCCCTGGTTGCGGATCTGCAGCGAGGCGAAGCGATGCAGCAGTTCGCCGAAGTCCGGATATTCGCGGGCCAGCACTTCATAGCAGTCGGACAGCGGGGCGGCCGCGCCGATCTCGATGTGGCTGGCGCCGACCTCGATGCGCTTCAGTTCGGGGATGTGGCCGACATAGATCATCACCGGCAGCTCGCGGTGGAACTGGGTCACTTCCAGGGCCAGGTCGGTGCCGCCGGCTAGCAGGCGCGCCTGCGGATTGGCGCTGTACAGCTCGGCCAGGTCGGCCGCGCTCAGCGGCAGCAGGCAGCGCTTGTCGCCGCTGTTGAGCTCGGCGGTTTCGCGCGGGGCGATGGCCTTGAGCCTGGCCACGGTCTCGACCTCGGCGGCGTCGAACTGGTCCGGCTGGCGGTTGCGGCAGGCCTGTTCGGCGGCGTCGATGATCGGTCGGTAACCGGTGCAGCGGCACAGGTTGCCGGCCAGGGCCTCCAGGGTCTGTTCCTTGTCGTAGCCATCGGAGCCTTTCTGCAAGGCGAACAGGCTCATGACGAAGCCCGGCGTGCAGAAGCCGCACTGCGAGCCGTGGCAGTCGACCATGGCCTGCTGCACCTGGTGCAGCTTGCCCTGGTGGCGCAGGCCTTCGACGGTGATCAGCTGCTTGCCGTGCAGGGCGGCGACGAAGGTCAGGCAGGAATTGAGGGTGCGGTAGCGGATGCGATCGCCGTCGAGCTCGCCGACCACCACGGTGCAGGCACCGCAGTCTCCCGAGCCGCAGCCCTCCTTGGTGCCGGGCTTGTGCACGTGCTCGCGCAGGTATTGCAGAACGGTGACGTTGGGGTCGAGTTGGCGCTCGCTGCGCAACTCGCCGTTGAGGAAAAACTGGATCAAGAACCACCTCCAGGCTTTGTATTTGTTGTGGCGAAGGGCTGATGCAGATCAAGTTAAAGTTTTCTGACTTTCAGGTCAACTAATTCTGACTGCGAAGTCAGAATGGTGGCTCAAGGCCTCTATTTCCTGGCTTGCGGCTTGACTGCTAGGCCGGCGCAAAGCCTGTGTTACACTCGCCCGCGCCCGATTTCTCGGGCCTTTCGCCCATTCCGACCAGCAGGAAACCCATGAGCTTCCAGGCCACGGGGCGCCTTGCCGCCCCCCGAACCGAGCCGCACCTGCCGCGCAGGGGAGACCGCGCATGCGCCTGAAGTGCATCAAGCTGGCGGGCTTCAAGTCCTTCGTCGACCCGACCACGGTGAGCTTCCCCAGCAACATGGCGGCGGTGGTCGGGCCCAACGGCTGCGGCAAGTCCAACATCATCGACGCCGTTCGCTGGGTGATGGGTGAGAGTTCGGCGAAGAACCTCCGCGGCGAGTCGATGACCGACGTCATCTTCAACGGCTCCAACACGCGCAAGCCGGTGACCCAGGCCTCCATCGAGCTGATCTTCGATAACAGCGACAACTCGCTGGTGGGCGAATACGCGGCGTTCGCCGAGATTTCCATCCGCCGCCGGGTGACCCGCGACGGGCAGAACACCTACTTCCTCAACGGCACCAAGTGCCGCCGCCGCGACATCACCGACATCTTCCTCGGTACCGGCCTGGGCCCGCGCAGCTACTCGATCATCGAGCAGGGCATGATCAGCAAGCTGATCGAGGCCAAGCCCGAGGATCTGCGCAATTTCATCGAGGAAGCCGCCGGCATCTCCAAGTACAAGGAGCGCCGCCGCGAGACCGAGAGCCGCATCCGCCGCACCCAGGAGAACCTGGCGCGCCTGACCGACCTGCGCGAGGAGCTGGAGCGCCAGCTCGAACGCCTGCACCGCCAGGCCCAGGCGGCCGAGAAGTACCAGGAGTACAAGGCCGAGGAGCGCCAGCTCAAGGCCCAGCTGGCGGCCCTCAAGTGGCAGGCGCTGAACGAACAGGTCGGCGCCCGCGAGAAGGTGATCGGCGACCAGGAAGTGGCCTTCGAGGCCCTGGTGGCTGAGCAGCGCAGCGCCGACGCCAGCATCGAGCGCCTGCGCGACGGCCACCACGAGCTGTCCGAGCGTTTCAACCAGGTGCAGGCGCGCTTCTATTCGGTGGGCGGCGACATCGCCCGGGTCGAGCAGAGCATCCAGCATGGCCAGCAACGCCTGCGCCAGCTGCAGGACGACCTCAACGAGGCCGAGCGCGCGCGCCTGGAGACCGAATCGCACCTGGGCCACGACCGCACGCTGTTGGCGACCCTGGGCGAGGAGCTGGCCATGCTCGAGCCCGAGCAGGAACTGACCGCCGCCGCCGCCGAGGAGTCTGCCGCCGCCCTGGAAGAGGCCGAGAGCGCCATGCACGGCTGGCAGGAGCAGTGGGAAGGCTTCAACCAGCGCAGCGCCGAGCCGCGCCGCCAGGCCGAGGTGCAGCAGTCGCGCATCGCTCAGCTGGAGCAGAGCCTGGAGCGCCTGGCCGAACGCCAGCGGCGCCTGGCCGACGAGCTGGCCCAGCTGGCCGCCGACCCGGAAGACGCCGCCATCCTCGAACTGGCCGAACAGCTGGCCGCCAGCGAGCTGCAGCTGGAAGAGCTGCACGCGGCGGAAGAAAGCCAGGCCGAACGCCTCGAACAGCTGCGCGGCGAGCTGCAGCAGGCCACCCAGGCCCAGCAGCAGGCTCAGGGCGAGCTGCAGCGGCTGAACGGCCGCATCGCCTCGCTGGAGGCGCTGCAGCAGGCCGCGCTGAACCCGGGCAAGGGCGCCGCCGAATGGCTGCGCGAGCAGCAACTGAGCAATCGTCCGCGCCTGGCCGAGGGCCTGCGCGTGGAGAGCGGCTGGGAGCTGGCGGTGGAGACGGTGCTGGGCGCCGATCTGCAGGCCGTGCTGCTGGACGATTTCAATCATCTGAACTTGGCCGACTTCGACCAGGGCGAGCTGCGTCTGGTCAACCCACAGACCGCTGGTGGCCGTGTCGCCGGCAGCCTGCTGGACAAGGTCGAGGCCAATATCGATCTGGCGCCCTGGCTCGGCCAGGTGCGCCCGGTGGAGAGCCTCGACCAGGCCCTGGCCCAGCGCCTGCAGCTGGGCCAGGGCGAGAGCCTGATCAGCCGCGACGGCTACTGGGTCGGCCGGCACTTCCTGCGCGTGCGTCGCGCCAGCGAGGCGGAAAGCGGCGTGCTGGCCCGTGGCCAGGAGCTGGAGCGGCTGCAGGCCGAGCGTGACGAACGCGAGGCGACCCTGGCCGACCTGGACGAGCGCCTGTGCAGCCTGCAGGCGCAGCAGCGCCAGCAGGAAGAGGCGCGCGAGCAGCAGCGCCGCCTGGTGCAGGACGAGGCGCGCCGTCAGGGCGAGCTCAAGGCCAGGCTCTCCGCCGGCCAGGCCAAGGCCGAGCAGCTGGCCCTGCGCCGCCGCCGTCTGGAAGAAGAGCAGGGCGAGACCGCCGAGCAGCGCGAACTGGAGCAGGAGCAACTCGGCGAGTCGCGGCTGATCCTGCAGGAGGCGCTGGACGCCATGGCCACCGACACCGAGCAGCGCGAGCGCCTGCTGGCCACTCGTGACCAGCTGCGCGAGCGCCTCGATCAGGTGCGCCAGGAGGCGCGCCAGCACAAGGATCATGCCCACCAGCTGGCCGTGCGCCTGGGCAGCATCCGCGCCCAGCACGAGTCCACCCGCCAGGCCCTGGAGCGCCTGGAGCTGCAGTTCGAGCGCGCCATCGAGCGCCGCGAACAGCTCTCGCTCAATCTGGAGGAGGGCGCCGCGCCGCTGGAAGAGCTGCGCATGAAGCTCGAAGAGCTGCTGGAGCGGCGCATGGGCGTGGAGGACGAGCTCAAGCTCGCCCGCCTGGCCCTGGAGGACGCCGACCGCGAGCTGCGCGACGCCGAGAAGCGCCGCACTCAGGCCGAGCAGCAGGCACAACTATTACGCGGCCAGCTGGAGCAGCAGCGCATGGACTGGCAGGGCCTCAGCGTGCGGCGCAAGGCGCTGCAGGAGCAGCTGCTGGAAGAGGGCTATGACCTGCACGGGGTGCTCGCCACCCTGCCGGGCGAGGCCAGCGAGGCGGCTTGGGAGCAGGAGCTGGAGCAGCTGGCGGCGCGCATCGGTCGACTGGGCGCGATCAACCTGGCGGCCATCGACGAGTACCAGCAGCAGTCCGAGCGCAAGCGCTACCTGGATGCGCAGAACGACGACCTGGTGGAAGCGCTGGAGACCCTGGAAAACGTCATCCGCAAGATCGACAAGGAAACCCGCAACCGCTTCAAGGAGACTTTCGACCAGATCAACGCCGGCCTGCAGGCGCTGTTCCCCAAGGTCTTCGGCGGCGGCCACGCCTACCTGGAGCTCACCGGCGAGGACCTGCTGGATACCGGCGTGGCCATCATGGCGCGCCCGCCGGGCAAGAAGAACAGCACCATCCACCTGCTCTCCGGTGGCGAGAAAGCGCTCACCGCCCTGGCTCTGGTGTTCGCCATCTTCCAGCTCAACCCGGCGCCGTTCTGCATGCTCGACGAGGTGGACGCGCCACTCGATGACGCCAACGTCGGCCGCTACGCGCGGCTGGTCAAGGAGATGTCGGAGAAGGTGCAGTTCATCTACATCACCCACAACAAGATCGCCATGGAAATGGCCGATCAGCTGATGGGCGTGACCATGCACGAGCCGGGCTGCTCGCGCCTGGTGGCGGTCGACGTGGAAGAGGCGATGAGCATGGTGGAGGCCTGAGTTCAGGCTTTATCTGTAGGCGGATGCCATGCGACGGTGCACATTTACCGTTCGTCGTGCTAGCTTAGGCCTCACTTTTGTGACACGCGAAAAACGGCTGTAGAAACATACAGTTTTTGCCGTATCAAAGGGGCACTAAGCCCCTGCCTTAATTACATTTTCATCTTCATCGTTCAGGGGCTTGGGAGTTTCATGGAGCTGCGCTATTGGCTGATCGTCATTGGTGTAATCGTCATCGTCGGCATTCTGTTCGACGGCTGGAGGCGGATGCGCGGCGGCAGCGGCAAGCTGAAATTCAGACTGGATCACAGCTTCAGCAACCTGCCCGATGACGACTCCGACCCCGACCTGCTCGGCCCGGCGCGGGTCATCGATCGCAAGCGCGAACCCGAGTTCAACGAAGAAGACATGCCTACCGTCAGCGCCAGCGAACTCAATCGCAAGCGCAACATCGCCGAGCCCAGGCAGGGCGACCTGGCCCTGGATGCCGACGAGCCGGTGCCGACCCTGCTGACCCCGGTCGAGGACGAGGAAGACGAGTCGAGCGCCAAGCCGGCCCGCGAGCAGCTTCCGGTCGAGGAAGTGCTGGTGATCAACGTGATCGCCCGTGATGCCGAAGGCTTCAAGGGCCCGGCGCTGCTGCAGAACATCCTGGAGAGCGGCCTGCGCTTCGGCGAGATGGACATCTTCCACCGCCATGAGAGCATGGCCGGCAACGGCGAGGTGCTGTTCTCCATGGCCAACGGCGTCAAGCCGGGCACCTTCGACCTGGACGACTTCGAGCTGTTCTACACCCCGGCGGTGAGCTTCTTCCTCGGCCTGCCGGGCCCGCGCCATCCGAAGCAGGCCTTCGACGTGATGATCGCCGCCGCGCGCAAGCTGGCCCACGAGCTCAATGGCGAGCTGAAGGACGATCAGCGTAGCGTGATGACCGCGCAGACCATCGAGCACTATCGCCAGCGCATTTCCGAGTTCGAGCGCAAGAAGCAGCTCGCCGGCAAGCGCTGACCGTTCGCCGCGCTTTTCCCAAGAGCAGCCTAGGCTGCTCTTGTCGTTTTCAAGGACCCGCCCATGACCGACGCAGATCGTATCCTCCAACTGCGCGCCGAGCTGGATCGGCACAACTATCGTTATTACGTGCTGGACGAGCCGAGCATTCCCGACGCCGAATACGATCGGCTGTTCAACGAGCTGAAGGCACTGGAAGCCGCGCATCCCGAACTGGTCACCGCCGATTCGCCGACCCAGCGCGTCGGCGGCGCCCCGCTTTCCGCGTTCGGCGAGATCAGGCACGAGGTGCCCATGCTCAGCCTGGGCAACGCCTTCGAGGAGAGCGACCTGCTCGATTTCGACCGCCGCGTGCGCGAGGGCCTGGATCTGCCGGCCGGCGACCTGTTCGGCGGTGGTGCCGAAGTCGAGTACAGCTGCGAGCCCAAGCTCGATGGCCTGGCCGTCAGCCTGTTGTACGAGCATGGCCAACTGGTGCGGGGCGCCACCCGCGGCGACGGCAGCACCGGCGAGGACATCAGCGCCAACGTGCGCACCATCCGCAACCTGCCTTTGAAACTGCAGGGCGAGGGCTGGCCGGCGTTGCTGGAGGTGCGCGGCGAAGTCTTCATGTCCAAGGCCGGCTTCGACAGGCTCAACGCCACGCAGGCGGAGCAGGGCGGCAAGACCTTCGCCAACCCGCGCAACGCCGCCGCCGGCAGCCTGCGCCAGCTGGACCCGCGGATCACCGCCAGCCGCCCGCTGGAGTTCTGCAGCTACGGCATAGGCCGTGTCGAGGGCGAGCTGCCGGACACCCACTTCGGCATCCTGCAGGCGCTCAAGGGCTGGGGCCTGCCAATCAGTCGCGAGCTGAAGCTGGCCAGGGGCGTGGACCAGTGCCTGGCCTATTACCGCGACATCGGCGAGCGCCGCCAGAGCCTGGCCTACGAGATCGACGGCGTGGTGTTCAAGGTCAACGCCCTGGGCTATCAGCGCGAGCTGGGCTTCCGCGCCCGCGAGCCGCGCTGGGCCATCGCCCACAAGTTCCCCGCCAGCGAGGAGCTGACCGAGCTGCTCGACGTGGAATTCCAGGTCGGCCGCACCGGCGCGGTCACCCCGGTGGCGCGCCTGAAGCCGGTCAAGGTAGCCGGCGTCACGGTGTCCAACGCGACCCTGCACAACATGGACGAGGTGGCGCGCCTGGGGTTGATGATCGGCGATACGGTGATCATCCGCCGCGCCGGCGACGTGATCCCGCAGGTGATGGCGGTGGTGGCCGAGCGGCGCCCGATCGATGCCCGCCCGGTGCAGATTCCCGAGTGCTGCCCGGTGTGCGGCTCGCAGGTCGAGCGCACCCAGCTGGTCAAGCGCAGCAAGGGCAAGGAGAGCGTCAGCGAGGGCGCGGTGTACCGCTGCGTCGGCCGCCTGAGCTGCCGGGCGCAGCTCAAGCAGGCGATCATCCACTACGTGTCGCGGCGCGCCATGGATATCGAGGGGCTCGGCGACAAGATAGTCGAGCAGCTGGTCGACAACGGCCTGATCGCCTCGCCGGCCGACCTCTATAGCCTGACCTACGAGCAGGTGGTGGGGCTGGAAGGCTTCGCCGACCTGTCCACCCGCAACCTGCTGGCCGCCATCGACGGCAGCAAACGCCCGACGCTGGCGCGCTTCATCTTCGCCCTGGGCATTCCCGATGTCGGCGAGGAGACCGCCAAGCTGCTGGCCCGCGCCCTCGGTTCGCTGGCGCGCATCCAGGTGGCGCTACCCGAGGTGCTGACCTGGCTGCCGGACGTCGGCGCCGAGGTGGCCCACGAGATCCACAACTTCTTCGAGGACGCGCACAACCGCAGCGTCATCACCCAGCTGCGCGAGCGCGGCGTGGAGCTGCAGGAGGAGGGTGAGCTACACGCCGAATTCGCCGCCTGCGCGACTCTGGGCGAGTTCCTCGACCGCCTGAACATCCCCTTCATCGCCGCCACGGGCGCGGCCAAGCTGGCGGACAAGGCCGGCAGCCTGGAGGGCGTGCTCGCCCTGGCGCAGGACTGGCTGGAGCTGTCGGTGTTCAAGGGCCTCAACGAGAAGGCCAAGCAGTCGCTGCGCGAGTTCTTCGCCGATCCCGCCAACGTCCGTCGCGCCATGGCCATCGAGGCGCAGCTCCGTGAGTTCGGCATGCACTGGCAGAGCCCGAAGAAGGTCGTCGAGGGCCTGCCGCTGGCGGGGCAGACCTGGGTGCTGACCGGCACCCTGGAGGCCATGAGCCGCGATCAGGCCAAGGAGAAGCTGGAGGCCCTGGGGGCCAAGGTGGCCGGCTCGGTGTCGGCCAAGACCGCCTGCGTGGTGGCCGGGCCGGGAGCCGGCTCCAAGCTGGCCAAGGCCAGCGAGCTGGGGGTCCGAGTGATGGACGAGGCAGCGTTTATCGACCTCCTGGCACAACCCCCGGCTTGATTACCGAGCTGCCCGATCGGTGTCTTTCAGTGCCACCCGGTGCTGGCAGACGGGCTCTTTGGCCAGGCGAGGATCGTCGGAGAATTGCCGGCATAACTTGTGTGCTCGCGCTACCAGCTCGGTAGGTGCGCTCTCATCCACTCTCTGCCAAGTCTCGTTGTGTAGGTCGAGAAAGCGGAAACCGACCATACCCTCGCCATAGCTGCCATAGGTAAGCATGTCGGCTTTGCCGATGTGAGTGTATTCCTTGCGTTCTATGAGCGCAGGAATCCATCCCGGCTTCAGCTCGATCTCGCCTGTTGGAAGCACACGGTAATAGCCAATGCCTTGCTGAAGGGCTCTGTCGGGGTCGGGGTTGTTATTGAGGATGGCTGGTACCGAGAAACCAGACTCCACGAAGAAGTCACGTTCCTTCGGTACAGGCCGGAACAACGACAGGCCGTCGGGTCTGGTCTCCGGAGTCAGTTTCAGGTGGTCCAGTGTCGTCGGCAGGATGTCGATCAATCCCACATCCCTATCGACTGACAGGCTATTGCTGGAAAGCGTCGGTTTCCCGTTCTGGTAGACCTGCAGGGCAAGCAGAACCCGATACTGGGCTGGAAGCGTGGCATGAGTGCCGTGCCCATTGATCGACAATTGCCACCTTTCCGTGCCGCTACCCACACCACTCAGATCCAGGGCGTCAGTCGAGAATGATTCGCCATGGTCTGAAATGAAGAAGATCAGGGTGTTGTCGAGCCGACCTGCAGACTTCAGCTGTTCCATAAGGCTTCCGAACTGCGTGTCGGCTTCGCTGACGGCCTTCAGGTAATTTAGGTAGTACTCATCGCTGTAAACCTCGGGGGAGAAGTGCTTGAAGCGTTCTTCTGCAAGGGCGCTCTTGGGAACGAAAGCGTAAGGCCAGTGAGCCATACAGAAATGAACGGCGGCCAGGATCGGGGTACTGGCAGGAATACCGCCCAGTTCCGCGGCAGCGGTGTCCACGAAAACCGAACCGCGATATGAGTTGTAAGCGGCCCTGTTACTGTGGATGTAGGGAAATAGGTGGCGGCCCAGTGGCGTCTGGCGAATGAAATTCAGCACGGGTGTGTCGGAGGCGGCGCCAAGCATGAAATCGCCCGCACCTACCTGGGGGCCGACTATCCTGCCGAAACCGTGCTGGCCGGAGATGTTGGCGAAGCGTCGCTCGTCCATCGCCAGGAGGCTGTGATAGCCGAGCGCTTTCAGGTACTGGGGGAGAGTCTTGTATCGCAGATCCAGGAAGCTATCCGGAATCAGGTTGAAGCGAGCTCCGTGTCGAACTGGATAGACGCCGGTCAGTATGCTCATCCAGGCCGGATAGGTATGTGCCAGGGGTGTAACCGCGTTGGGATAGACCACGGCTTTCTGCAGATAGTTATGCAAATGTGGCGTGTAGGTGTGGCCAATCACGTCCGGACGCAGGGAGTCGAAGCCCACGATGATGATATCGGGATATGATCGCGCCGCCTTTTGTCCGTTGTCGAAAAGCAGGTGCTCCTGCCAGGGCAGCCACGCGGCCAGGGAGCCGATGAGCGCCAGTGCCCAGATAGGCTTGTGCAGCAGCCCTCTGCCCAGCAGCAAGGCCAGCCAGAGTGTGCCCCCGACCCACAAGAGGATCCAGAGTCCTGCGCCAGCTTCTTCTCCGGCTGAGAAAAAGCTTTGGGGGAAAAAACACCTGTTGGCCAACAAGGCGAGAACGACGCCCCATATCAGCAGCAGGCTGTATCCGCCTTTCTCTCGAGAAAGCCAGCGCGGGGATAGCCAGCGCCAGCAGCCCAGGATCAGCGCGGCGAGGATGAGATGCAGCAGGATGAAGGCTGCAGCAAACCACAGCATGTCGAAGGTGAATTGGGAAAGAAGCAGCTTGCCGGAAAATATTGACTCATAAACCCGGGTTTTCAGCAGGATGTGCAACTTCGGCACGGTCGTTAGTAACAGGTAGATCAGGCTGAAGAGCAGCAGGAACCCTGTACCTCCCAGCCAGAGACGCCAGCTGACTGCAGGTCTGCCCAATTGGCTGTCTGATTCCGTCGTCATGGCCCTGTACTCACTTGCGCATTCAGGAGGCTCTCGGCACTTCGCTGCTGCTCTCCCTCTCTTCGCTGTCGATGAAGTGCGGCATTTCCCTGGGGCGGCTTTCGTTACGATACTCACTTGGAGTGCAGCCCAGGCACTGTTTGAAGGCGCGAGCGAAGTAGGATGGGTCCTTGAAGCCTGCCTCGTAGCCGATGCTGGTGATGGGCATCTGGCTGTTGGCCAGTAGATCTTTGGCCAGCTCCATACGTTTGCTGAGGACGTACTCCATAAAGCCCAGGCCAAATACCTCCTTGAATAGGCGGGAAAAGCGGAAGGGCGTCATGCCACAACGCTGGGCAAGGTCTTTCTGATCGATGCCCTCTTGATAATGTTGGTCGATATAGCTCACGGCCTTTTGCAAGGCATGGTGTTTCTGATGCTCCTTGGTCAGGCGAATGCTGCCTGGCAAGCTTCCCCCACGTTCAATCGGCGGTTTTCGCGCATGGGCATCCTCTCGCCAACGCAGCTGGCAGAGTCGCTCCAGTGCCCTCTGGAAGCGGCTCTTCTCCGAACCGCATAGCGGTAGGGCCAGGTATTCCCATACACCTGAGCGCATCGCCCAGACCGCCAGCTCTTCGGAGTGTTGAACGGTGAACATGGTGATGGGGATAGAGGGGGCTGTGCGTTTGACTTCGAGGAGCAGGTTTAGTCCCAAGGCATCGGGTCTGTCGAAGTGCATGCAGATCATGTCCGGCTGCTGTCCTGGCTCGCGCCCGGAGAGGGTGGAGTCCTTTGCCAGACGGCAATCGCAGGTTGAGCGGAACTGCGCGATCAGCTCGTCTGCCGAGCGATCGTGAGTCAGGTCCATCCACAACAGGAATGGTCTGCGATGTGCTTTGGCCAAGTCCGACTTCATAACCTCAGCTCTGCGCCTTTTTCTCTCACCCCATTTGAGCAGTATTGTCACATTGCCATTAGTGCAAATACTGAATGGGAATATCTAGCTTGGTTTTGACAACTGATTGCCGCCGATACGGCAAGTGGTTGAAACCTATAAAAAAGCACTGCAGTGGAAAATCGCCAGGTTATTTACAGACCGCTGCCGTCTGTCGTTTGCGAACAGAGTGCAGGGGCATACGCAAGGCATTCATTGATCTCGGTAGATTCTGGTAGGGCTCTGCAAAAAACTCCTAGCGATCTACAAAAAACTCCTAACCCATCCCGTCGGCCTTCACTAGCGTCAAGTTCAGGTCGGGCATGAAGCGCGACTGCCAGCCAGATCGGCGTTGATCCTATTGGTGAGGTGAGCGAGATGAAAATCGAGAATGTCAAAGCCTCGGTAGTGAGGTTCCTGAAAGACGAAGAAGGCCTGACGATTGTTGAGTACGCGGTGGCGGGGGGGCTCATTACTCTGGCTGTGGTTGCTGCGTTCAATCTGCTGGGTGGTGCCGTAGATACCAATATCCGCGATCTCTGCGGTGCGGTCAGCTCCAGCAATGGTCAGGTTAATCCCTGCTAGTCGGGCTTTCCCACCATGAGCGCTTGGCAGATGTCGATGCAGTATTGGCTGGTGGCTCTGCTGATGCTGGCGGCGGCGAGTGATGTCACTTGCCGTCGCATCCCCAATCTCTTCGTGTTGATCGGTTTGTTGGCCGGGTTGCTCGGCCACTATCTGTTGTCGGGCAGCGTGGTGCAGGCAGGTTATGGTGCACTGGCCGGCTTGGCGCTGTTGATACCCTTCTATGCAATGGGCGGGATGGCGGCGGGTGATGTGAAGCTGATGGCTGTGGTCGGCTGTTTTCTCGGCCCGCAGGGTGCGGTATGGGCGGCTGCTCTGACCCTGATTGCGGGGAGCCTGATCGGCATTCTGATCCTTCTCTTGCGCGGTCAGCTCTTCAAGTTCGCGCAGCGCTACTGGGTCATGGCCAGCCTGCGTGCCTACGTACCGGCGCAAGCCGGGGATGCTTCGCAGCAGCGTTTCCCCTTCGCGCTGGCCATCCTGCTAGGCACCGTAGCCAGCGTCTTCTGGCTGCCGCAGCAGCCCTGGTGAGGGAGAAGTGTCATGTACGCCATCAGTGACAGCAACTCCTACCCCAGCGAACGCGAGGCCGTGCAGAAGCTGGCGCCCCAGCCCAAGTGCATTCGCGATACCGGCCTGAACGAGAACTTTCTCGGCGACCTGCTGTGCAAGCACCTGCACGATGCCGGGGTGCTGGACATGCCGCGGCTGGTCGAGCGCCTGGCGCTGACCGGAGCGGTGGTGGAGGAGGTGCTGCAGTTCCTGCGCAAGCAGGGGCGTATCGAGGTGTTGGGGCAGACGGGCGGGCAGGCGTTGCGCTATGGCCTGACCGAACGCGGCCGGGTGGCTGCGCGCGATGCCCTGGAGCGCAGCGGTTACCTGGGCGCGGCGCCTTTTCCGGTGAGCGCCTACCGCTCGCTGATCAAGGTGCAGACCATCCACCATGGCAACGTCACCGCCCGCGACATGCGTTCGGCCTTCTCCGGCGTGGTGCTCGGCGAGGGCATGCTCGACCAGCTCGGGGTGGCGATGAATTCCGGCCGGGCGATCATGATCTACGGCCCCGCCGGTACCGGTAAGACCTACATCAGCACCAAGCTGATCCGCCTGTTCGCCGAGGCCATCTGGGTGCCCTATGCCATCGCCATCAACGACTCGGTGGTGGAGGTCTACGACCCGCAGGTGCACCAGAGCCTGGAGGATGCCCAGGAGAATCCGCTGCTGCTCGATGAGGGTATCGACCGGCGGCTGCTCTGCTGCAAGCGTCCCATCGTGATCACCGGCGGCGAGCTGACCATGGAGCAGCTCGACGTCCGCTACGACCCCTACAGCCGGCAGTACCAGGCGCCGCTGCAGCTGAAGGCGAGCAACGGCATGTTCATCATCGACGACATGGGCCGGCAGCGCATGGCTCCCGCCGAGTTGCTGAACCGCTGGATAGTGCCGATGGAGGAGAAGCGCGACTTCCTCAGCCTCGGCGGCGGGCGGCACTGCGAACTGCCGTTCGACCTGATCCTGGTGTTCTCCACCAACCTGAATCCCCTGGAGCTGGCCGATGAGGCCTTCCTCCGGCGCATCGGCTACAAGCTGCATTTCGACTACCTCAAGCCCGACTGCTACGAACGCATCTGGCGCCAGGAATGCGAAAGGCTGGGGATAGTCTTCGACCCGGTCCTGCTGCGCTATGTGCTGCAGGGGCTGTACGAGGCCGAGGGCATGCCGCTGGTGCCCTGTCACCCGCGCGACCTGTTGAGCATGGCGCTGGATCGTCAGCGCTATCTCGACGCCTCGGGGCCACTCTCGCCGCGCGAGCTGGAATGGGCGTGGCGCAACTACTTCGTACAACTCGATTTTCTCGGTTGAGGAGGGTACAGACATGAGCGCTCGTACACTCACCCTGGTGGTCCTGTCCCTGGCCCTGGGCCTGGGCGCCGCCTGGATGGCCAACAACTGGCTGAGCCAGCGGCTCAATGCCGGACCGGACGACGACATGCAGGGTGTGCTGGTGGCGGCCGTGGAGATTCCCTTCGGCACCATGATCGAGGCCCAGCACATCACCCTGGTGCTCATGCCCAAGGGCACGGCCCCCGACGATTCGTTCGACAGCCCGGAAAAGGCCATCGGCAAGATCGCCACCTTCTCCATGCTGCGCGGCGACATCCTGCGCAGCGCGCGGTTGGCCGAGCACCTGGGCGGCAGCACCCTGGCTTCGCTGATCGAGACCGACAAGCGCGCCATTTCGGTACGGGTCGACGACGTGGTCGGGGTCGCCGGCTTCCTGCTGCCGGGCAACCGGGTCGACGTGCTGGCGACCAAGAAGACCGGCAACGCCAATGCCCAGGCCGAAACCATTCTCGAAGACCTGCGCGTGCTGGCCGTCGACCAGACCGCCAGCACCGACAAGACCCAGCCCGTGGTAGTGCGTGCGGTGACCCTGGAGATGACCCCGCAGGAGGCCGAGATCCTGGTCAAGGCCATGGCCGAAGGGCGCCTGCAACTGGCGCTGCGCAACCCGTTGGACAACCAGAAGCGCCCCCCCGAGCCGGCGCCGGTGGCCGAGCTGCCGGCACCGGCAGCCGGGCCGGCTCCCCAACCCAAGCCGGTGGTTCGGCGCAGTAACGGCGGCGCGGGCGTCACCGTGATCCGCGGCACCAGCGTGGCCAACGTGCGGTTGTAGAAGACGCCGTCAAGGAGAGAGACATGCAAAGCATTCGAGTGATGAGTTCGGCCTTGCTGTTGGGCCTTGGTCTGGCGCTGTTCCAGGCGCAGGCCGCCGAAAAGCCCGCCGTGGCGACCATGTCGGCGATCAACGACGGCAGCATCCAGGTGCCCATCTACAAGTCGCGGGTGTTGAGCACCCGGGTGCCGGTGAAGCGGGTGTCGGTCGGCAACCCTGAGATCGCCGATATCCTCATCACCAGCCCGTCCCAGCTGTATCTGCTGGGACGCTCGCTGGGCAGCACCAACGTACTGTTGTGGGACGGTGGCAACCGCCTGATCGACAGCCTGGACCTGGAGGTGGTGCACGACCTGGGCGGGCTCAAGAGCAAGCTCTACCAGCTGCTGCCGAACGAGAAGATCGAGGTATTCAGCGCCCAGGGCGCTCTGGTACTGCGCGGCCAGGTCAGCAGCGCGGCAGCCATGGATTCGGCGATGAAGATCGCCAAGAGCTACGCGGCGCAGAGTGCCAGCGTCGCTCAGGGCGAAGGCGAGGAGGCCAAGGCGGCACGCAGCGAGTCTCTGGAAGTGGTCAACCTGCTGACCGTCGGTGGCGGCCAGCAGGTGATGCTGGAGGTCAAGGTGGCCGAGATGCAGCGCAACCTGGTCAAGCGCCTGGGTGTCAACTTCCTCGCCATCGGCCAGGCCGGCAACTGGGACATCGGCAGCTTCAACGGCGGCCGCAGCCTGCTCAGCGACGGCCTGATCCAGGACAGCAAGGGCTTCCTCGCCCAGTTCGCCTCCGGCAGCTTCCTGTTCGACGTGGTGCTGGAGGCGGCCAAGGACAACGGTACGGCCAAGGTACTGGCCGAGCCGACCCTGGTCACCCTGACCGGGCAGCAGGCCGAGTTCATTTCCGGCGGCGAGTTCCCGGTGCCCATCACCGAGGAAGACGGCATCACCATCGAGTACAAGGAGTTCGGCGTCGGCGTGCGCTTCCTGCCGGTGGTGCTGGATGCCGACCGCATCAACCTGAACCTCAACGTGGAGGTCAGCGAGATCTCCAACGCCAACGCCCTGGTGCTGGATACCGGCCTCGATACGCCGCTGGGCGATGGCGTCGGCCAGGTCATTCCCTCGCTGACCAAGCGCAGCGCGCAGTCCACGGTGGAACTGGGCAACGGCCAGACCATCGCCATCGCCGGCCTGATCAACGAGAACACCCGCGACCTGGTCAGCCGCTTCCCCGGCCTGGGCGACATCGCGGTGATCGGCCACCTGTTCCGCAGCCAGGAGTTCATCAGGGGCGAAACCGAGCTGGTGATCCTGGTGACCCCGCATATCGCCAAACCGGTGGATGCCAAGCTGGTGCGCCTGCCGACCGAGCGTTTCGTCGAGCCGGGCGATCTGGACTTCTATCTGCTCGGCAAGACCAAGGGCGGGGGCCCGGACCGGGCCGTGCCGGTCAGCCTGGGCGTGACCGGCAGCAGTTTCGGCCATGACCTCAAGTGACGGAGGTGGACAAATGAAGACGCTGATTCCGCTGGGAGCCCTCGTGCTGCTGAGTGGCTGCATGACCTATGACGAAGGCCGGGTCGGCCATCTGGGGCAGAGCGTGTATGCCACCCACTACGAGCAGATCGCTGACAAGGAGCGCGCCGCCAACCCGGGCAGCGCCCCCGCCGCGGTGGGCACCGACGGCCCCATGACCGAGCGGGTGCTGGATGGCTATCGCGGCAAGACCGGCGATGCCAACCAGGTCGGCCAGCCGATCCAGATCAACATCAACTAGAGGAGCCAGCATCATGAGCCCCCGCAAGCCGCGCCGCTCCCATGCGCTGCCGCAACGCCAGCGGGGCGCCGTCATCGTGCTGATCGTTATCGCCCTGGCCGCCATCCTGATGATGTCGGCCCTGGCGCTGGACGGCGGGCACATGCTGGTCAACAAGACCCGCCTGCAGAATGCGGTGGATGCGGCAGCCTTGAGCGGGGCCAAGACTCTGCAGGAGCAGCTGGGCGCCGCCGATGCCGAGTTCAACGCCCGCCAGGATGCGTTGCAGACGCTGATATTGAATGCCGGCGCCAGCGGCAACGACGAGCTGGCCAGCGCGATCGGCAATGCCGTCGGCGACTTCGCAGTGGTCGAGTTCTCCGACAGCGTCTACGGCACCTTTTCCTATCCGGGGCCGGCCGACGCCCGTTATGTGCGAGTCCGGGTGGACGATTTCCCCCTGGCCGGCTTCTTCTGGGGTTTCGTGCAGGCCATGAGCAGTGGCCCCGATGCGGACAAGGCGGTGGCCGCGATAGCCACGGCCGGCCCCAGCCCGACCAGCCCGTGCGACATAGCGCCGCTCATGGTCTGCGGCGACCCGAACGCCTATGACCCGGACAATGGCATGTTCTGGGGCTACCAGTTCGGCGACCTGGAGGTGCTGAAGATGGCCGCCGGCAACACCTCGCCGATAGGCCCCGGCAACTTCCAGCTGATCCGTTTGGACGGCACGGGCAAGAGCGATATCCGCGATGCCCTGGCCGGAGGTATCGAGCAGTGCAACACGGTGGACGACACCGTGGATACCGAAACCGGCAATGCCGTGGGCCCGGTGGCCCAGGGCCTGAACACTCGTTTCGGCGAGTACGACGGCTATTTCAAGGACTCCGACAGCGACCAGTACCCGCCGGACCTGGTGGTTGCCTTCAGCACCGTCAGCCAGGGTGGCGGCCAGGGCGGAGGGCAAGGAGGAGGAAAGGGAGGCGGTCAAGGCGGCAACAGCACGGTGCCGGCGCTCAGCCTGGGCGACGATGACTCCACCATTCTCTACAACGAGAGCGACCCGGTACAGGCCGACAGCGATGGCAACATCAGCAGCAGTGGCGGCGTGCAGCTGGACGACTACAACGACTGGGTCGAGCGTCAGGCCGAATGCCCCGGCGGCAGCTATTGCCAGAGCAATGGGGCGCGGGAGCGGCGAATGCTGAAGATAGTGGTGGGCAACTGCACCGGTAAGAACAACGGTCAGAGCACCCTGCCGGTGCTCGGCTTCGCCTGTTTCTTCGTCCTGCAGACGGTCGCCCAGCAGGGCAACGAGGCACAGATATTCGGCCAGTTCATCCGCGAGTGCGAAGGCGACAACGTGCCCGGGCCCAACCCGGTGGACGATGTGGGGCCACAGATCATCCAGCTGTACAAGACCTACATCAACGGCATCGCCAGCCCCAGCACGGACTCCTAGGAGAGCGCCATGAAATCGGTAACCGGCAGACAGGCTCAGCGAGGCGTGGCGATGGTCGAGTTCGCCATCGCCCTGCCGCTGCTGCTGCTCCTGCTGCTGGGCGTCGCCGAGTTCGGGCGCATGCTGTTCCACTACAACAGCCTGTTGCAGGCCAGCCGCGATGCCGCGCGCTACGCGGCCGGGCAGGCCTGGAACGCGACGCTGGGCGAGGTGGACCTGAACGCGACGCTGCAGGGTGAGACTCGCAATGTGGCGGTCTACGGCGTGCCCTCGGCCTCGGCGGGTTTCGCACCGGTGGTGCCGGGCCTGAGCACCGCGCATGTCAGCGTGCAGCAGTCGGCCACCGATGACCGCTATGTGCAGGTCAGCATCGCCTATCCCTTCCAGCCGGTGTTGGGCGTGCTGCCCAACTTCTATGGCGACGATATTTCCCTAAGCGTCACCCTGAACGCTTCGGTCGTGATGAGGGCGCTGTGATGAGAAGGCGCATGCAGGGCATCTACGTGGTCGAGTTCGCCATCATCGGCCTGCTGCTGTTCACCCTGCTGTTCGGCGTGATCGAGATGGGCCGTCTGTACTTCACCGTCAACACCCTCAACGAGACCGTGCGGCGCGGCGCGCGCCTGGCGGCGGTGTGCGATATCAGCGACCCGGTGATCCTGCGTCGGGCCATCTTCAACGCGGCCAACGACAGTGGCGCAAGCAACCTGATCGCCAATCTGCAGACCGCCGACCTGACCCTGACCTACCTGGACGCCGATGGCGCGGTCGTCGCCGCGCCCAGCGATACCTCCGGAGCCGACGGTTTCCGCGCCATCCGCTATGTGCAGCTGCGGGTGGACAACTTCACCTTTGACCTGTTGATTCCCTTGCTCGGCACCCAGCTGACCCTGCCCAGCTTTCGCGCGACCCTGCCGCGCGAAAGCCTGGGCCGTCATGCCGAGGAGGGAGTGACTCCGGAGATCACGCCATGTTGAATCCCTCCAGCGCCAACCGGCATGGCCCGTTACTGCTGATCAGCAGCCGCGATGCTCGTGCCCTGCACCGTTTGCAGGAGATCAGCCAGCGTGTGCCCGGCCTGCGGGTGACCACCAGGCTGGTCAGCAATGGCCATACCGACCCGCTCTATGGCCTGGACGAGCTGCCTGACTTCCTCCTGCTGTGGGTCAGCCACCTGTGGCGCGAGGAGCTGGCGGCGCTGTTGCAGCGACCGGCCGGCGAGCGCCCGCCGTTGCTGGTCTGCGGCCCGCTGGACGAGCGCGAAGGCATGCGCATGGCCATGCAGGCCGGCGCCCGCGATTTTCTTTCCGATACGGTGGTCGAGGCGGAGTTGCTGGGGGCTTTGCAGCGCATGCTGCGCGAGAGCCATGTCAGCTCCGGCAGTGGCGGCAAGCTGGTGGCGGTGATGAATGCCAAGGGCGGTTCCGGCGCCACCATGTTCGCCTGCAATCTGGCGCATCAGCTCAGTGCCACCGGCGCCAGCACGCTGCTGCTGGACCTGGACCTGCAGTTCGGCAGCGTGGCCCACAGCCTGGACATAGCGCCGACGCACAGTCATGTGGAGGTGATGCAGCAGGTCGAGGGCCTGGACGCCGTGGCCCTGCGCGGCTTCTGCAGCCACTTCAGCCCGACCCTGCATGTGCTGGGCGGCCGCTCCAGCGACCTGTGCCTGGCCCAGGACGTGCGCATCGAGCAGCTCGAGGCCCTGCTGCAGCTGGCGCGGGCCAGCTACGACTGGGTGGTGGTGGACCTGCCGCGGCAGATCGACCATCTGACCGGCATCACCCTGGAGCAGGCCGACCACTGCTACATCCTCCTGCAGCAGAGCCTGAGCCACCTCAAGGATGCCAGCCGGCTGCTGCAGATACTGCGCAACGACCTGGGCGTGCAGAACAACCGCCTGCACGTGGTGGTCAACCGCTACAGCAAGACCGCCCCCATCACCTTGCAGGACATCGACGACGCCCTGCGTTGCCCGGACCTGCAGAAGCTGCCCAACGACTTCGCCGCCGTCAGCGAGAGCCAGAACAGCGGCGTACCGCTCGAACTGCATGCCCCGCGTGCGCCCATCACCCTTGCCCTGCACAGCCTGAAGCAGGAGCTGGCCGGCACCGACGCCGGCGAACAGGGATTGTTCAAACGTACCTTCAGCCGTCTGTTCCGGGGGTGAGTCATGCTCAGCGACTTTCGTAACCGCTTGCGCCAGCAACCTGGCAAGGCCAAGGACGGCACGGCACAGGCCGAGCCGGAAAAGCCGAGCGTGATGAGCTGGGAGGTCTCCGCACCCTCGGAGGTCTACGAGACCCGCACCCAGCTCAATCAGGTGGAGAGCGAGTGGCGCGAGAAGATCTACCAGCAGTTGCTCAAGGTCATGGACCTGTCGCTGCTGGACTCCCTGGAGCCGGCCGAAGCCGCCAGGCAGATTCGCGACATCTGCCAGCGTCTGCTGGACGAACACTCGGCGCCGGTATCCACCGGCAGCCGCCAGCTGATCATCAAGCAGATCGGTGACGAGGTGCTCGGCCTCGGCCCGCTGGAGCCGCTGTTGGCCGACCACAGCGTGTCGGACATTCTGGTCAACGGCCATGCCTCGGTCTACGTCGAACGCTTCGGCAAGCTGCAGCGCACCGATGTGCGTTTTCGCGACGACCAGCACCTGCTCAACATCATCGACCGCATCGTTTCCAACCTGGGCCGGCGCATCGACGAGTCTTCGCCGCTGGTGGACGCGCGCCTGAAGGACGGCTCGCGGGTCAACGCCATCATCCCGCCGCTGGCCATCGACGGGCCGAGCATGTCCATCCGGCGCTTCGCCGTGGACCTGCTCAACGCCGAGAGCCTGGTGCAGATGGGCACCATCACCCCCGGCATCGCCCTGATGCTCAAGGCCATAGTGCGCGGCCGCCTCAACGTGCTGGTGTCCGGTGGTACCGGCACCGGCAAGACCACCATGCTCAACGTGCTGTCCAGTTTCATCCCGGACAACGAGCGCATCGTCACCATCGAGGACTCGGCCGAGCTGCAGCTGCAGCAACCGCACGTGGTGCGCCTGGAGACCCGGCCGCCGAACATCGAGGGGCGCGGCGAGGTGAACCAGCGCGAGCTGGTGCGCAACAGCCTGCGCATGCGTCCGGACCGCATCGTCATCGGCGAGGTGCGCGGCGCCGAGGCGCTGGACATGCTGACGGCGATGAATACCGGCCACGATGGCTCGCTGACCACCATCCATGCCAATACCCCGCGCGACGCGCTGGGGCGGATCGAGAACATGGTGTCGATGACCGGCGCGACTTTTCCGATCAAGGCGCTGCGCCAGCAGATCGCCTCGGCCATCGACGTGGTGATCCAGCTGGAGCGCCAGGAGGATGGCAAGCGGCGCCTGGTCAGCGTGCAGGAGATCAACGGCATGGAGGGCGAAATCATCACCATGACCGAGATCTTCACCTTCGAACGGCATGGCATCGGCGAGCATGGCGAGGTGCTCGGCGATTACCGGCCGACCGGCATGGTGCCGACCTTTCGCGATGTGCTGGCCAAGCGCGGCATCGAGTTGCCGCTCAGCCTGTTTCGTCCGGACTGGATGGAGGCTCTGCAGTCATGAACCAGATTCCCAGCGAGCTGATCCTGGCCTTCCTCGGCATGGTCTTCGCCGCCGTGTTCCTGCTCAGCCAGGGCGTGGTGGTGCCGGTGTTCGGCGAGGCGGGCAGGATGCGCAAGCGCATCCGCTCGCGCCTGCACCTGCTGGAGGCGGCCAATCACCTGCCGAACATGCAGACGGTGCTGCGGCAGAAATACCTCAAGCGCCTGTCGCCGCTGGAGGCGGCGCTGGAGCAGCTGCCCTGGTTCGAGCGCCTGGCGCAGATGATCGAGCAGTCCGGGCACGACTACCGCGCCTACCGCGTGGTGCTGCTGGCGCTGCTGCTGGCACTGGTGGTAGCGGCCGTATCCTGGCTGCTGCTCCAGCTGTGGTGGGCCGCGCTGGCGCTGGGGCTGCTGGCCGCCTGCATACCTTTTGTGAAGATCGCCAGTGACCGCGGCAAGCGCTTCGCCGCCTTCGAGGCGGGCCTGCCGGATGCCCTGGACGCCATGTGCAGGGCCCTGCGCGCCGGGCATCCGTTCAACGAGACGCTGCGCCTGGTGGCGGAGGAGCACAAGGGGCCGGTCGCCCACGAATTCGGCCTGACCTTCGCCGACATCAACTATGGCAACGACGTGCGCCGCGCCATGCTCGGGCTGCTGGAACGCATGCCGAGCATGACGGTGATGATGCTGGTCACCACCATCCTCATTCACCGCGAAAGCGGCGGCAACCTGACCGAGGTGCTGGAGCGTATCGCCAGCCTGATCCGCGGGCGCTTCCGCTTCCAGCGCAAGGTCAAGACGCTGTCGGCCGAGGGCCGCATGTCGGCCTGGGTGCTGGTGGCCATTCCCTTCGTGCTGGCTGCCGGCATCGCTACCACCACGCCCGAGTACATGCCGTTGCTGGTCAAGGACGAGTTCGGTCAGAAGCTGGTGATGGCAGCTTTCATCGCCATGCTGCTGGGCATCTTCTGGATTCGCCGGATCATCCGTATCGATGTGTAGTAGGAGGTCGCCATGGATTACCTGTTGGCCCTGATCAATAGCGCGGTAGGCAACCAGGAGCTGGCCAGGCTGTTGTTCGTCGGCGCCATCGGCCTCTGCGTGGTACTGGTGGCAATGACCGTGGCGCTTTTGCTGATGGGGTTGCAGGACCCCGTGCAGCGCCGTCTGAGCCTGATCAAGCGCGGCCATGCGAGTGTGGGCGCAGCCTACGCTGCACCGAGCAACCTGCAGCTGCTGCTGGAACAGGTCGGCCAGCGCTTCAGCGGTGAGGAGCCGCGCAGGGACTCACCGACCCGCCAGCTGCTGATGCATGCCGGCTATCGCTCGGCTTCTGCGGTGCAGGTCTACTGGGCCGTCCGCCTGCTGCTGCCGGCCCTGCTGCTGGTTGCCGCACTGCTGGCCTTGCCGTTGATTCCCGAGTTGTCCCTGAACCTGGGGGTCATGCTGGTGGCCGTAGCGGTGGGAGTCGGCTGGCTGCTGCCGGCCATCTGCGTGGACAAGCGCAAGGAAGAGCGCATGCGTCGCCTGCGTACGGCCTTTCCCGATGCTCTCGACCTGCTGGTGGTCTGCGTCGAGTCTGGCCTGTCGCTGCCGCAGGCGATGGAGCGGGTGGCCGAGGAGCTGCTGGTCAGCCATCCTGAACTGGCCGAGGAACTGGCCACGGTCAACGCCGAGATTCGTGCCGGCGTGCCCAACACCCAGGCGCTCAAGCATCTGGCCGAACGCACCGGGCTGGAGGATGTGCAGGGGCTGGTCAGCCTGCTGGCGCAGAGTATCCGTTTCGGCACCAGTGTCGCCGACACCCTGCGCGTCTACGCGGAGGAGTTTCGCGACCGGCGCACCCAGGCGGCGGAGGAGCAGGCCGCCAAGGTCGGCACCAAGCTGATCTTTCCCTTGGTGCTCTGCCTCTGGCCGAGTTTCTTCCTCGTTGCAATAGGCCCCGTGATCGTCGGGATCCTCAGGACTTTCGGGAAGCTATGACATGAACAGGAAATGCACGCTGCTCGCCGTTTCGCTGGTTCTGGCCGGCTGCCAGAGCATGCCGATGACGAGCTCCGAACGCTCTATCTTCGATGGGCAGAACTCGCTGCTGTATCGGGTGCAGGAACAGGCCAGTTCGCCGCAGCAGGCCATGCGCATGGCTGCCGTGGCCTACCAGGGCGGCGCCCTGGATCAGGCGCTGTACCACTACCTGCGGGCCATAGAGCTGGACCCGGACGAATACGAGGCGATGGTCTGGGTCGGGCGCATTCATCGCGAGCGGGGCAATAACCACCTGGCCGAGCTGGCCTTCGCCGACGTGCTGCAGAAGCGCCCCGAGCACCTGGCGGCGCTCACCGAGATGGGCCTGTTGCAGCTGGCCATGCAGCAGCCGGTCAGTGCCCGGGAGATGCTGGGCAAGGCGCTGGCGATGGACCAGCGCCGGCAGGGCGGCGAGGCTGGGGCGCTGCGCGTTGACGGCAAGTCGCCGCTGCGGCTGTACAACGGCCTCGGCGTCATGGCCGATCTCGGCAACGATTTCGAAGAGGCGGCCCAGTACTATCGCCTGGCCCAGCAGATAGAGCCGCGCTCGGCGCTGGTGGCCAACAGCCTGGCCTATTCCCTGTACCTGGCCGGCAAGTGGAGCGAGGCCGAAGCCCAGTATCGGCTGGGGCTGAGCTATGACAGTCGCTATGAGCCGTTGTGGCGCAACTATGGGCTGCTGCTGGCCAGAATGGGCCGCTATGAAGAGGCCCTGTCCAGTTTCGAACAGGTGGAGAGCCGCGCGGCGGCCAGCAACGACGTCGGCTATGTCTGCCTGATCGAGGGCAAGCTGGATGCGGCCGAGCAGTTCTTCCAGAGCGCCATCGACCAGTCGCCGGCGCATTACGAGATGGCCTGGGAGAACCTGCAGCGGGTCAAGCAGATCCGCCGCCTGCGGCAGCACGGCGAGCGGGGCGGGGAGGCCGAGGCCTTTGCCGTGGTGCCGAGCGAGGCGCTCAAGGCTTCGCCCTGAGCGCGGGGCTGTCAGCCGTTCAGACCATCCACCAGCGCCTTGGCCGGCACCAGCTTGATCGCCTTCTTGGCGGGGATCTGGATCGTCTTGCCGGTCGCCGGGTTGCGTCCGCTGCGGGCCGGGCGCTGGCTGACCTTGAGCTTGCCGATGCCCGGCAGGCTGATCTCGCCGTCGTTCTCCAGCGCGTCCGCGACTATTTCGCCCAGCTGCTCGAGCAGGGCGCGTACATCGGTCTTCTGCAGGTCGCAGGCGTCGGCGAGGTCGGCAATCAGCTGATCCTTGGTAATGGCCATGTGGGGCTCCATTTGGGGGTGTTGAGGCCCGCGGTGCGGGCGTTGCGGCAGGCAAACTAGCACAAGTCGGCGGTTATCGCCGGTATACCGCGCTGCGCCCTGGGCTTACGCGGGCACCGCTTCGGTAAATGGCGGTAGGCGGCAGGGTGATTTGCCCGAGGGGCGGTCTCGACTGCAGTGGCTATGCTTAATGGCACAACAACAGCACCGCACCTGCGGGAGGCCATCATGCTGCGTCTTTTCGCCAACCTCGGTTTTCGCTGGAAGATCGCTCTGCCCATTCTGTTGCTCGCCGTCCTGCTGGTGCTTATCGGCGGCCTGGGCATGCAGGGCATCAACCAGACCGCCGATTCCAGCACGCGCCTGACCAATCGCTACCTGCCGGCCATCAGCCTGCTGCTGAACGCCGACCGCGACCTCTACCAGGCCTTCGTCGCCGAGCGCAGCCTGCTCGACGAGGCGGCCGGCGAATATGCCGAGGCGCTCAAGGCGGCGCATGCCGAGAACATCCAGCAGGCCTACGACAGGGTGCACAAGTACGCCGACATGCAGCCGAGCAGCGAGGCCGTGGCCCTGGTCGCGGCGTTCGACCGCGGCTTCGCCCAGTGGAAGGCCACTTCCACTCGGGTTCTCGAGTTGAGTTCCGCGGACCCGGCGGCGGCTTCCGCGCTCAGCTATGGCGACAGCGAGGCGCAGTTCGAGGCCATGCGCGATGCCATCGACAAGCTGGGCGAGCTGGAGGACAACGAGGCCAATGCCGAAGGCATGGCGGCCATCGCCCTGGGCGAGCAGCGCAGCTGGCAGCAGGGCGCGATCATAGTCGTCGGCCTGCTGATCTGCGCCGTGCTGGTGCTGGGCTTCCCGCTGCTGGTGACCCGCCCGTTGCACAACCTGCTGCACCGCATCGAGCAGATCGCCGAAGGCGACGGCGACCTGCGGGTGCGCCTGGAGGTGCTCTCGCGCGACGAGCTGGGCAAGCTCAGCGATGCCTTCAATCGCTTCCTCGACAAGCTGCAGCCGTTGATTCGCGAGGTCGGCCGGGTCACCGGCGAGGTCGCGACCTCGGCCGATACCCTGGCCGGCATGGCGGCGGCCAACGACCGCCTGATCAGCAGCGAGCACGCGGCGGTCGACCAGGTCAGCACGGCCGCCACCGAGATGAGCGCTGCCGTGCATGAGGTGGCGCGCAATGCGCAGAACGCCGCGGATGCCGCGCGCAGCGCCGAGGTGCAGTCGCGCGAGGGGGCCCAGGTGGTGGGCGCCACCATTCATGCCATCCGCCAACTGGCCCAGGAGGTTGAGAGCGCCTCCGACACCATCCAGACCCTGGAGCAGGAAACCGCCAACATCGGTGCCGTGCTGGCGGTGATCAAGGGCATCGCCGAACAGACCAACCTGCTCGCCCTCAACGCCGCCATCGAGGCGGCACGGGCTGGCGAGCAGGGGCGGGGCTTCGCGGTGGTGGCCGACGAGGTGCGTGCCCTGGCCGCGCGAACCCAGGAGTCGACCAAGGACATTCAGGAGATGATCGAGCGCCTGCAGAATGGCGTGCAGAACGCGGTCCGGGCCATGCACGCGAGCAGCGAGAAGGCCCGCGACAGCGTCGAGCGGGCCGCCGGGGTCGATGGCGCGCTATCGGCCACCGGCGACTCGGTGTCGCGGATCAACGACATGGCGGCGCAGATCGCCACCGCCTGCGAGGAGCAGAGCAGCGTCACCGAGGAGATCGCCCGCAACATCAACGATATCCGCGATCTCTCCAACGAGGCGGCGCAGACCTCGGAACAGAGCACCCAGGCCAGCGCCCGGCTGTCGGAGCTCTCCCAAGGCCTGGCCCAGCTGGTCGGCCGCTTCCGTGTCTGAGGCTTTTGGGCCGTCGCCTGGTTCTAAGTGGTTGAAGCGCTTGTAACTTTGCACTCAGCCAGTACAATGGCGCGGCCCGTCGCCAGGCGGGCAGCGTTATGGTGGCCCCATCGGTCCCCCCGCAACGATCAGCCGTGAACCCGGTCAGGCCCGGAAGGGAGCAGCCGTAGCGGTGACATCGTGTGCCGGGGTGTGGCTGATGGGGCCGCCTCCATTCCGCCTCCCGTTTTTCGCAATTCCCTCAGGTTTCCGTTTCCGCCCGTGCGCCGCGCAGCACAGGTCGTGTTTCCGTGCGTTGAAAGCGCCGCGGCGCCACGCCCTTCCAGCGTTTGAAGGCGTGGATGAAATTGGAGACTTCGCCATAGCCCAGGCGTTCGGCGGTCTCTTCCAGGCTCAGCGCGCCGGTGGCCAGCAGCTCTTCGGCCAGGGTCTGACGCACTTCGTCGAGCAGCAGGCGGAAGTGGCTGCCCTCGCTCTCCAGGCGCCGGCGCAGGGTGCGCGAGCTCATGTGCAGGCTGGCCGCCACCTGCTCCATGTCCGGCAGTTGCCCCGGGCGCTCCAGCAGCAACCCGCGCACTCGCCCGGCCAGGCCCTGGCGCTGGCTGCGACGTGCGAGCAGCTGCTGGCACTGCTGCTCGCATTGTTGCGCGGCCTGTGGATTGGCTCGCGGCAGCGGTAGGTCGAGCAGATGGCGTGGAAAGCGCACCCGGCTGCGCGGCTGGGCGAAGCTCGGCAGCAGACCGAAGGCTTGCCGATAGGGCTGTAGGTCCGCGGGCAGCGGCAGGCTCAGCTCCAGCCCCAGGGCCGGTACCACGCCGTCGTGCAGCTCGCGCAGCACCTGGAACATGCCGGCCAGATCGCGCTCCAGCAGGAAGGGACGCAGCTCGCCGGGCACCTGCGGGTCGATGTCCAGCAGCAGGTGCACCTCGTCGCCATGCTCCTGCAGGCGCATGCGGTGAAAGGCGTAGGTCAGGTCCAGGTAGCGCAGGCCCAGCTCAGCGGCGGCGCCGAGGGTAGGGCTACTGAGCAGGGCGAAACCCCAGATGCCGTAGGTGTTCAGCGTGTAGCGGCGGCCGGCCAGCAGGCCGAGGCCCGGGCGGGCGTCATGGCCGCGTAGCAGGTTGGCCACCAGCTGCAGCTCCTGGTGCGCCTCCACCTCGGCGCCGGGGTCGGCCAGCACGTCCCAGTCCAGCCCGGTTCCGGCCAGGCAGGCCTGGAGGTCCAGCCCCAGGTCCAGGCCGAACTGGATGAGCAGTTGCACGCTGAGGGCGCTGCGTCTGGCTGGGAGCATGCGGTTGTCCGAAAGTCACAATTAGTTGTCCGACTATGCCATAAACCTCGTCCCCAGGAGTGCTTAGCATGGCCGCATCCGCAATACTCGCGGTTCTCGGAGACAACAATGACCCACAAGACTTCCGAACCCGCACCGCTCGCGGTGCTCATCATCGGCTCCGGCTTTGCCGGGCTCGGGCTTGCCATGCGTCTGCGCCAGCGCGGCATGGAGGATTTCCTGATCCTGGAAAAGGGCGCCGAGCCGGGCGGCACCTGGCGTGACAACCATTACCCCGGCGCAGCCTGCGACGTGCCTTCGCACCTGTACTCCTTCTCCTTCGAGCCGAAGACCGACTGGACCCGGCGCTATGCGCCGCAGCCCGAGATATTCGCCTACGTGCGCCAGTGCATCGAGCGTCACGGCCTGGCCGCGCGCATCCGTTGCGACAGCGAGGTGGTCGAGGCCGAGTTCGACGAGCAGGCGGCGTTGTGGCGGGTGACCACCCGCGACGGTGGGCTCTTCACGGCGCGGGCCCTGGTCAGTGCCTGCGGCCAGCTCAATCGCCCGCTCTATGCCAGGCTGCCGGGGCTCGAAGGTTTCGCCGGGGAGACTTTTCATTCGGCGCGCTGGCGCCACGACATCGACCTGTCCGGCAAGCGCGTGGCGGTGATCGGCACCGGTGCCAGTGCCATCCAGTTCGTGCCGCAGATAGTGCCGAAGGTCGCGCGCCTGTACCTGTTCCAGCGCACCCCGGCCTATGTGCTGCCCAAGCCGGATCGCGCCTACAGCCGCTTCGAGCTGGCCCTGATGCAGCGCTGGCCCTGGACCCAGCGGCTCGATCGGGCCTGGCAGTACCTGTACCACGAGGCCCGCGGGGTGGCCTTCTTCGTCCTGCCGGGGCTGATGAAGTGGATGCGCAGGGGGTTCCTCCGCCATCTGGCCCGCGAGGTGGCCGACCCGGCGCTGCGCGCCAAGCTGACGCCGGACTACCCGATGGGCTGCAAGCGCATCCTGATCAGCAACGACTTCTATCCGGCCCTGGTGCAGCCGCAGGTCGAAGTGGTGAGCGAGGCGATCCGCGAGGTCGGCGCGCACAGCGTAGTCACCGCCGATGGCGTGGAGCGCGAGGTCGACGTGCTGATCCAGGGTACCGGCTTCGCCGCCAGCGACTTCCTCGCCCCCATGCGTATCCGCGGGCGCGGCGGGCTGGAGCTGAACCAGACCTGGCGCGACGGCGCCGAGGCCTACAAGGGCATCAGCGTCAGCGGCTTTCCCAATCTGTTCATCCTCTATGGTCCGAATACCAACCTGGGCCACAACTCGATCCTCTACATGCTGGAGAGCCAGTTCCCCTATGTGCTGGACTGCCTGGCCAAGCTGGAGGAGGGCGTGCGTTATCTGGACGTGCGCCGCGAGGTGCAGGACGCCTGGAACCGCCGGGTGCAGCACGCCATCGAGCATTCGGTGTGGGAACAGGGCTGCACCAGCTGGTACAAGAACGCCGCCGGCAAGCACACCAACAACTGGTCCGGTTTCACCTTCAGTTATCGCCGGCATACCCGGCGGCCGACCTGGAGCGATTATGAGCTGGTCCGTTGATCTGCCGCCAGCGAGCCCGCAGCAGCGCCTGCTCGCGGCGCTGCTGCGCGGTTGCACCTGGCTGGTGTTTCGCACCTGCATGCGTCCGGGCGTGTCGCCACGCCTGCAGCGCCGGGTGTTGCGCCTGGCCACGCTGAGCGCGCCCACGGCGGCCGGCGTGCGCGTCGCGGCGGGGCGGCTCGGTGAGGTGCCCTGCGAGTGGCTGGCCCCCGCCCGGGACAATGACTGGGTACTGCTCTACCTGCATGGCGGTGCCTTCATGGTCGGCTCGCCGCGCAGCCACCGGGCGATCACCTCGTACCTGGCCAGGCACGCGGGCCTGCGCGTCTGCGCCCTGGACTACCGCCTGGCGCCGGAGCATCCCTTTCCCGCGGCGCTGGACGATGCCCTGGCGGCCTACCGGGCGCTGCTCGACGCGGGCCAGCCGGCCGAGCGCATCGTCATCGCCGGCGATTCGGCCGGCGCCAACCTGACCCTGAGCTGCGCGCTGCGCCTGCGCCAGGCGGGGCTGCCGCAGCCGGCGGCGCTGGTGTGCTTCTCGCCGGTCAGCGAGCTGTCCGCCGAGGTCTGGCACGAGCCGCCGGGCGGCGACCCGCTGCTCACCCGCGCCTGGCTGGAGCAGGGCGTCGCCGCCTATTGCCCGGCCGGCCTGGATCGCCGCCAGGCGCTGCTCTCGCCGCTGCATGCCGATCTCCACGGTCTGCCGCCCACGCTGGTGCAGGTCGGCGAGGACGAGCACCTGCTGGAGCAGAGTCGGCGTCTGGCGGGTACCGGCCTGGATCTGCGGCTGGAGATCTACCCGCGCCAGTGGCACGTGTTCCAGATCTATTGTGGCCTGCTGGCCAGCGCCGAGCTGGCGTTGCAGCGGGTCGTGGAGTTCCTGCGTCTGCGAGGTTGCCCATGAAGACCATCCTGATCACCGGTGCCGGTTCCGGAATCGGCGCCGCCACCGCCCGGCTGTTCCACGCCCGTGGCTGGCAGGTCGGCCTGCTGGATATCGACCACCAGGCCCTGGCGAACCTGGCCGCCGAGCTGGGCGGGGTGTGGCACGCCGAGCTGAACGTCACCGATGCCGGGGCGGTGAGCGAGGCCCTGGAGGATTTCTGCACGGCGCATGGCGGGCGCCTGCGCCTGCTGTTCAACTCCGCCGGGCTGCTGCGTTTCGGCCACTTCGAGGACATCGCCCTGGAGGAGCATGCACGCATCCTGCAGGTCAACGTGCTCGGCCTGCTCAACGTGACCCACGCGGCCTTTCCCTACCTGAAGGGCACGCCGGCCGCGCAGGTCATCAACATGGGCTCGGCCTCCGGGTTGTACGGCACGCCGCACATGGTCAGCTATTCCGCGTCCAAGTTCGCCGTGCGTGGGCTGACCGAGGCGCTGGAGCTGGAGTGGCGGCGTCACGGCATCCAGGTTGGCGACCTGATGCCGCCGTTCGTCCGCACGCCCATGGTCGCGCTGCAGAGCTTCGAGCCGCCGGCCCTGCGCCGCCTGGGGGTGAAGCTGGCCGCCGAGGATATCGCCGAGCAGGTCTGGCGCCAGGCGCAGCGGCCCAAAGTACATCGCCCCATCCACTGGCTGTTTCGCCTGATGTATGGCGCGGGGCAGATTTCGCCGCCGTGGATCTCGCGTCTGCTGATGGGCTGGATCAGCCGTGACTGAGCCGCCCGTCGCCGCACGCACGGGGCGGCGGCAGGGCGGCGAGGTAGACGCTACCCTCATGGAAGAGCGGTATCGGTCGGCATTCGCCTGGCCAGCCGTTCGCGGGCCCCGCGTCCGCAGGTGACAGATCAGGCAGTTCCTGCCTGGTTCTCGGGCGGCACCGCATGGTGCCGCAGGGCCGCCTAGCGTGGCGGCAGCGGTCAATCCATCGCCTGAGAGGAGGTCGTTTCATGAGCACAGCCTTCCAAGATGATGTCAGCAGTAACGTTCTGCGCCGCATGAAAGAAGGGGGATTCGATTTCGCCCGGGTTCATCCCATCGAGTTCTACGCCATCTTCCCCGACGAGGCGCGTGCCAGGGAGGCCGCCAGGCAGTTTCGCGGGGAGTCGCTGAATGCTCAGGTGAGCGTCGGTGCAGATGGCGCCTGGCACCTGCAGGTGAGCAAGGTGATGTATGCCACCCATGCCGGCATCGGCGATTTCGAGCAGGATCTGGAGGCGCTGGTCGTGCCTCTGGGGGGCGTGATGGATGGCTGGGGGGTGACTCAGGAGGTGCACCTCGATCAGCCGCGTCTCTGATGGCGTCCGCGCGGGCCGGGTGAAACCGCCGGCCCGCGTCGGCGATCAGCGCGAAGTACGCTGGTAGAGGGCTTCCAGGTAGGCGATGACGTCCGGCGCACCGGCCAGACGCAGCCCTTCACCCAGCGCATTGGCTTCCGGCGAGTCCTTCGGCAGCAAAAGAAATTCCGGCGCATCCGGATAGCGCAGCAATGACAGGCGAGCGTAGGGCAGGCCATGGTCGAGCAGCAGGCTCATGAAGGCCGGCTCGCTCCAGGCCTGCACCGGCATGGCAGCCATGTGGTAGCGGCGGCGCAGTTCGGCCAGGCCTTCGGCGCTCAGGCGATAGCGGGTCAGCTCCGCCGGCAGGGTCACTTCCAGGCCGCGCAGGCGGGCATAGGCGATGGCGCAGGCGAACTCCTCGCCATGCTGCTCGCCGCCCCAGAACAGGCGCTCGCCGTACCAGCTGGCCTGGCGCAGCTCCACCGCCTCGGCGGCGAGGAAGCGCGGAATGGCCTGGCTGACGGTCTTGAGGAAATCCTTGTAGCTGATGATGCGCGCGCAGCGACCCAGCGGGCTGGCCGCCAGTTCCTCGAAACTGGCCAGGCGATCGTCCAGGCTGGGGGGCGGGCTGCACAGGCCATCGATCAGGCGCAGGTCGAAGTTTTCCAGGGATCGCTGTTCGCGTTCGACCACCGCCATCAGCACGCCACGGGCGGCGGCCTTGTCTTCCTGCACCGGGCCCGACAGGGCGTCGCGCGGCAGGTCGACCAGGCGCTGCAGCGGCGGCCCGGCGGCCCACCAGATGCTCTCGGCGGGCTCCGGCAGGGCCCGGAACGGCAGGCGCAGGCTGCGCGCCCGCTCGAAGATCAGGCGCGGCACGCGGCCGCTCAGGCCCAGGCGCTGGGCGAGGGCGGAGAGGCGCGAGGCAAGGGTGGTGGATTCGGACAAGCGCATGACCCGGGATGGCTTCCTGGCACTACTGTGCCAGTGTGGCAGAGCCATCGGCTCGGCGCACTACCCGCAAGCCGAGAATGTCCCGAGGCCGCCGGTTTGCCGCGCGGGTCTGTGGCAGAATATTGACTGTCATTTCGAGGATGCCTCCATGCCCAGCCTGGTGCTGGATATCGCCTTGCCCGCCGAACGCTTCCTGGCCGTTTACCAGGGGCGTGCCAACCGGGTGCTGCTGTACAGTCGCGATGGGCGCAAGGTCAGCTTGCCGGCCCATCACCTGCGTCCCTTCCTGCGCCACGACGGCATCCATGGCGTATTCGAACTGGAATTCAGTGCGGCCGGGGAACTGCTCGAACTGCGCCGGCTGCAATAGTCGCGCTACTTATTACTCCCTTGCCTCGCCTGAGGCTAGTGCCGACGGCTATAATCGCGCCCTGCATCCCATCGCCATCCCTTATTCCGAGCCGATCCGCCCATGTACGACCTGGCCCGCGCGCTGCTGTTCCGCCTCGCTCCCGAAACCTCCCATGAGCTGTCCATCGATCTGATCGGTGCCGGCGGTCGCCTGGGCCTCAACGGCCTGCTGTGCAAGGCTCCGGCCAGCCTGCCGGTGCAGGTGATGGGCCTGGAGTTCGCCAACCCGGTCGGCCTGGCCGCCGGCCTGGACAAGAACGGCGACGCCATCGACGGCTTCGCCCAGCTCGGCTTCGGCTTCATCGAGATCGGCACCGTGACCCCGCGCCCGCAGCCGGGCAACCCCAAGCCGCGCCTGTTCCGCCTGCCGGAAGCCACGGCCATCATCAACCGCATGGGCTTCAACAACCACGGCGTCGACCACCTGCTGGCACGGGTCAAGGCGGCCAAGTACAAGGGCGTGCTGGGCATCAACATCGGCAAGAACTTCGATACCCCGGTCGAGCGCGCGGTGGACGACTACCTGATCGGCCTGGACAAGGTCTACGCCCACGCCAGCTACGTCACGGTCAACGTCAGCTCGCCCAATACCCCCGGGCTGCGCAGCCTACAGTACGGCGACCAGCTCAAGCAGCTGCTCGAAGCCCTGCGCCAGCGCCAGGAAGACCTGGCCGCGCAGCATGGTCGGCGCGTGCCGCTGGCGATCAAGATCGCCCCGGACATGAGCGACGAGGAAACCGTGCAGGTGGCCCAGGCGCTGGTCGAGACCGGCATGGACGCGGTGATCGCCACCAACACCACGCTGAGCCGCGAGGGCGTCGAGAACCTGCCGTTCGGCAACGAGGCCGGCGGCCTGTCCGGCGCGCCGGTGCGCGACAAGAGTACCCACACCGTGCGCGTGCTGGCCGGCGAGCTCAAGGGCCGCCTGCCGATCATCGCCGTGGGCGGCATCACCGAAGGGGCACACGCGGCCGAGAAGATCGCCGCCGGGGCCAGCCTGGTACAGATCTACTCCGGCTTCATCTACAAGGGCCCGGCGCTGATCCGCGAGGCGGTGGATGCCATCGCCGCGCTGCCGAAAAACGCGGCGCAATAAAAAGGGCCCCTGAGGGGCCCTTGGGCTCTCGCCCACCGTCCGGATGGGACGGTCTGGTGAAGTCGGTCAGCCGACAGCGTGAAGTTCGTTGAGTCTATGGATGCCGGCGGCGCCGGTCAGGCCATCCCAGTTGTCGCCACGACCCTCGCGCCAGCCATTGATCCAGGCCTGTCGGGTGGTGGGGTGGGTGAAAGGACACATATCGCGGGATTTGCCATGAATACCGTGTTGATAACCGCGCAAGAAAGCTCGTTCCAACGGATCACGCTTAAGTCTTCTCATCGGGTGTTGCCCTCACTGTTGACTGTTATGTCCCGTTGGCCCCTGGTGGGGCCGGGCAGAAAGGCTCTGCCAGCGGGGCCCGTTGCCGGCGTCACGGGCCACCTGCCGACACCGTTGCGGCGTCGGCCCTGAGGTGATTTCTAACGTAAAGCGTTTCGGCCTGTGAATGATCGTTTTGTCATAAGGGCGTAACGTAAAAAGGATGGGAGCCATAAGCTGAGCTCCCCCGGCGATGCCCGGCGAGGGCTCGGGCCGCGTCGTTGGCGAGGCCGCGCCTTGGGCGCAGGCGATATGCCATTGCGAATGGCTCTCGTCTCGGTGGTTTGTTTATTCCGACGAAGGGTCGCGGTGCGACCTTTAGTCACCTATGGTGGCCCCAGGCTGCCCTATTACTGGATGCCTCATGTCTGACCGCTACGAACTGATCCTGACCTGCCCTAAGAGCCTGGAAAGCCTGCTGCTGGAAGAAGCCAGCGGCCTTGGGCTGGAGGAGGCGCGCGAGCAGACCGCCGCCGTGCGCGGCTTCGCGCCCATCGAGGTGGGCTATCGCCTGTGCCTCTGGTCGCGTCTGGCCAACCGGGTGCTGCTGGTGCTGCGGCGCTTCCCGGTGGCCAACGCCGAGGAGCTGTACCAGGGCGTGCTGGCGGTGGACTGGGCCGAGCACCTGGACCCCGCCGGCACCCTGGCGGTGGAGTTCAGCGGCCATGGCGCCGGTATCGACAACACCCACTTCGGCGCGCTCAAGGTCAAGGACGCCATCGTCGACAAGTTGCGCACCCCGGCCGGCACCCGCCCGTCGATCGACAAGCTCGACCCGCACCTGCGCGTGCACCTGCGTCTGGATCGCGGCGAGGCGGTGCTGTCGCTCGATCTCTCCGGGCACAGCCTGCACCAGCGCGGCTACCGCCTGCAGCAGGGCGCCGCGCCGCTCAAGGAGAATCTGGCCGCGGCCATTCTGATCCGCGCCGGCTGGCCGCGCATCGCCGCCGCCGGTGGCGCCCTGGCCGACCCCATGTGCGGGGTCGGCACCTTCCTGGTCGAGGCGGCGATGATGGCCACCGACATGGCGCCCAACCTCAGGCGCGAGCGCTGGGGCTTCTCCAACTGGCTGGGCCACGTGCCGGCGATCTGGAAGAAGCTGCATGCCGAGGCCGAGCAGCGCGCCGCCGCCGGCCTGGCCAAGGCGCCGCTGTGGATTCGCGGCTACGAGGCCGACCCGCGCCTGATCCAGCCGGCGCGCAACAACATCGAGCGCGCCGGCCTGGGCGAGTGGGTCAAGCTGTACCAGGGCGAGCTGGCCACCTTCGAGCCGCGCCCGGACCGGAACCAGACCGGCCTGATCGTCTGCAACCCGCCCTACGGCGAGCGCCTGGGCGACGAGGCGAGCCTGCTCTATCTCTACCAGAACCTCGGCGAGCGCCTGCGTCAGAGCTGCCTGAACTGGGAGGCGGCGGTGTTCACCGGCGCGCCCGAGCTGGGCAAGCGCATGGGCCTGCGCAGCCACAAGCAGTACGCCTTCTGGAACGGCGCGCTGCCGTGCAAGCTGCTGCTGTTCAAGGTGCTGCCCGAGCAGTTCGTCACCGGCGAACGCCGCCAGGGCGGCGAGGAGGGGGCTGCGGCGCCGGTGGCCAGCGAACCGGCGCGTCTGTCCGAAGGCGGGCAGATGTTCGCCAACCGCCTGCAGAAGAACCTCAAGACCCTCGGCAAGTGGGCGAAGAAGGCCGGCATCGAGTGCTACCGACTGTACGACGCCGACATGCCCGAGTACGCCCTGGCCGTGGACCTGTACCGCGACTGGGTGCACGTGCAGGAATACGCGCCGCCGCGCTCCATCGACCCGGACAAGGCCCAGGCGCGCCTGCTCGACGCCCTGGCGGCGATCCCGGTGGCCCTGGGCATCTCGCCCGAGAAAGTGGTGATCAAGCGCCGCGAACGCCAGAGCGGCAGCAAGCAGTACGAGCGCCAGGCCAGTCAGGGCCAGTTCATGGAAGTGGGCGAGGGCGGTGTGCGCCTGCTGGTCAACCTCACCGACTACCTGGACACCGGCCTGTTCCTCGACCACCGCCCGCTGCGCCTGCGCATCCAGAAAGAGGCGGCCGGCAAGCGCTTCCTCAACCTGTTCTGCTACACCGCCACGGCCACCGTGCACGCGGCCAAGGGCGGCGCGCGCAGCACCACCAGCGTCGACCTGTCGAAGACCTACCTGGACTGGGCGCGGCGCAACCTGGCGCTCAACGGCTTCTCCGACAAGCAGCGCCTGGAGCAGGGCGACGTGATGGCCTGGCTCGAGGCCGACCGCGGCGAGTACGACCTGATCTTCATCGACCCGCCGACCTTCTCCAACTCCAAGCGCATGGAGGGGGTGTTCGACGTGCAGCGCGACCACGTGCGCCTGCTCGACCTGGCCATGGCCCGCCTGGGCAGGGGCGGCGTGCTGTACTTCTCCAACAATTTCCGCAAGTTCCAGCTCGACCAGGGCCTGGCCGAGCGCTATTCGGTGGAGGAGATCAGCGCGCAGACCCTCGACCAGGACTTCGCCCGCAATCCGAAGATCCACCGGGCCTGGCGCATGACCGCCAAGTGCTGAGAGTCGCATCCATGAAAAAGCCCGCCATCTGGCGGGCTTTTTCGTTGCGGCGCCCTCAGCGCCGGTAGATGTCCAGCAGCACCTGGTCGAGGATGGCCGAGGCGCCCCAGGGCCGCGGGTCGTTGAGAATGGCCACCACCACCCAGTTCTGCCCCTTGGCCGTGCGGGTGAAGCCGGCGATGGCGCGCACGTTGTTCAGGGTGCCGGTCTTGATATGGGCCTGACCCTCCATGGCGGTGCGCTTGAGGCGCTTGCGCATGGTGCCGTCCATGCCCACCAGCGGCATCGAGGAGATGAACTCGGGAGCGTAGGGGCTGTGCCAGGCGGCCTGCAGCATGCCGGCCAGCTCGCGGGCGCTGACCCGCTCGGCGCGCGACAGGCCCGAGCCGTTCTCGATCACCAGGTGCGGCGCGGTGATGCCCTTCTTCGCCAGCCAGCCGCGGATCACCCGCTGCGCGGCCTTGGCATCGTCGCTGTCGGCGCGGTCGCGGAAGTTCTGCCCCAGGCTGAGGAACAGCTGCTGGGCCATGGTGTTGTTACTGTACTTGTTGATGTCGCGGATGATCTCCACCAGGTCCGGGGAGAAGGTGCGCGCCAGCAGCTTGGCGCTCTTCGGCACGTCGCCGAGGCGATCCTTGCCGAGGATGCTGCCGCCCAGTTCCTGCCAGATGGCACGCACGGCGCCGGCGGCATAGTCCGGGTGATCGAGCAGGGCCAGGTAGGTCTGCGCGCTGCAGCCCTCGGCCAGCTTGCCGGTCACCACCAGGGTGGTGCCGTCGTACTGGGTCACCGGGTTGTAGCGTACGTCGGGCCAGGCCGGGCACTTGGCGGCGCCCAGCGCCTTGACCTGGTTGTCGATGCGCACGTTGGTCAGCGGCGGCTCCATCATCACGCTGACCTTGCCGCCGCTGGTGCGGGCGATCATGCGCACGGCCTTGAGGTTGACCAGCAGCGAGTCGGGGCCGACCAGGAAGGGCTTGTTCGGGTCGCCGCCGTCGTCGTTGAAGGCCGGCAGGGTCGGGTGGCGGAAATGGTTGCGGTCCAGCACCAGGTCGCCGGTGATCTGCTGCACGCCGTTGGTGCGCAGGTCGCGCATCATCAGCCAGAGCTTCTCCATGTTCAGCTTGGGGTCGCCGCCGCCCTTGAGATAGAGGTTGCCGTGCAGCACGCCGTTCTTCAGCGGGCCGTCGCCGTAGAACTCGGTGCGCCACTGGTGGGTCGGGCCGAGCAGCTCCAGGGCGGCGTAGGTGGTGACCAGCTTCATGGTCGAGGCCGGGTTCACCGAGACGTCGGCGTTGTAGATGATGCCGGTGCCGACGCCGTCGAGCGGCAGGGCCACCAGCGAGAGGCTGTTGGCGGAGATCTTGTTGGCCTTCAGCGACTGCTGCACCTTGGCCGGCAGCAGGCTGCTGGTCTGCACGGCGAACGAGGGGAGGGCGAACGACAACAACAGGGATGCGAAGGCGAGGGGACGCAGGGTTCTGATCATGGCCAGGACAGGGGCAGGATGTGTGCCGCGCATTATGCCCGAAGCGCCACCGTCGCTGGCAGGCCCCGGGCTTTTTTCTGAGCGGACGGGCAGGCGCGGCCTCACTCTGCTAGAGTGCCGCCCGTCGTAATCAAATCAGTATGGAGTACCTATGGCCACTAACCGTTCGCGCCGCCTGCGCAAGAAGCTCTGCGTCGACGAATTCCAGGAACTGGGCTGCGAGCTGACCATGAGCTTTCGCGAGGGTCTGAGCGAGGCCGACCTGGATACCTTCGCCGAGCAGTTCCTGCGCGACGCCATCGAAGGCAACGGCCTGGGCTACGTTGGCAGCGAAGACTACGGCTTCGTCTGCCTGGCCAAGCGCGGCTCGGTCAACGCCGAGCAGCGCGCCCAGCTGGAAAGCTGGCTGAAGGCTCGCAGCGAGCTGACAGAGTTCAACCTGAGCCCGCTGATGGACGTGTGGTATCCGGAGAACCCGGTCAACCCGCAGGCCTGAGCCGCGCGCCCAGCCCCACCGAAAACCCGCTGCCGGCCGCCCGGCAGCGGGTTTTTCGCTTTCTGGCCGGCTGTCATGCAAGCGCCGCCGAACCGTCATCAGCCCGCCATGCCCGCGCGTTGCAATCGTGGCAACCTGAGGAGGGCGAACGATGCGGCTATGCGTGATCGGTGCGGGCTATGTGGGACTGGTGACGGCGTGCTGCTTCGCCGAAATGGGCAACCGGGTGGTCTGCGTCGAGCGCGATCCGTTTCGCCTGGCGCGCCTGCGGCGCGGCGAGGTGCCGATCTACGAGCCCGGCCTGGAGCCGATGCTGCGGGCGCACCTGGCCAGCGGCCAGCTGAGCTTCAGCGGCGAGCTGGCCGAAGGCGTCGAGGGCGCCGAGATCGTCTTCATCGCCGTCGGCACGCCGACCGGCGAGGATGGCTCGGCGGACCTCAGCCATGTCCTGGCGGTGGCACAGCAACTGGGCGCGACCCTCAGCGGCCCCTGCCTGGTGGTGGACAAGTCCACGGTGCCGGTGGGCACCGCCGAGCGGGTGGCCTGGCTGATCCGCGAGGGGCTGGCCAGGCGTGGCCTGGGCTTCGGCGTGCCGGTGGCGAGCAACCCCGAGTTTCTCAAGGAAGGCAGCGCGGTCGAGGACTTCATGCGTCCGGATCGGGTGGTACTGGGCTGCGACGACGAGCACAGCGCCGAGCGGCTGCGCCGCCTGTACGCGCCGTTCCTGCGCAACCACGATCGCGTCCTGCTGATGGGCGTGCGTGCCGCCGAGTTCACCAAGTACGCGGCCAATGCCTTCCTCGCCACCAAGATCTCCTTCATGAACGAGATGGCCGGGCTCTGCGCGCGCCTCGGCGTGGATATCGAGGACGTGCGCCGCGGCATCGGCAGCGACCGGCGCATCGGCACCCACTTCATCTATGCCGGCTGCGGCTACGGCGGCTCGTGCTTTCCCAAGGACGTGCGCGCGCTGATCCGCACGGCCGAGCTGGAGGGCTTCGAGCCCGGCATCCTGCGCGCGGTGGAGGCGCGCAATGCGCTGCAGAAGACCCTGCTGGTGCAGGCCCTGCGCGAGCACTTCAACGGCCTGCTGCGCGGCCGGGTGGTGGCGCTCTGGGGTCTGGCCTTCAAGCCCGGTACCGACGACCTGCGCGAGGCGCCCAGCCTGGTGCTGCTCGATGCCCTGCTGGCCGCCGGCGCCCGCGTCCAGGCCTGCGACCCGGTGGCCTGCGCCGGCGTGGCGGCGCGCTACGCCGCGGCCGTGGAAAGCGGCCAGCTGCGCCTGGGCGAGTCGCCCTACGCGGCGGTGGAAGGCGCCGATGTCCTGGTGCTGGTCACCGAGTGGAAGCAGTTCCGCCAGCCGGACTTCGCTCGCATCCGCGGCCTGATGCGCATGCCGGTGCTGTTCGACGGGCGCAATATCTACGATCCGGCGGAAATGGCTGCGCGCGGCTTCCTCTATCGCGGCATCGGGCGGCCGCCGGCTGGGCATTGTAAGGCCGAGGTCGCCTGATTAGACTGCCCGGCACCCGAGTTCAAGCAGTCCCAAGGATGCCCATGATCAAGAAATGTCTGTTCCCGGCGGCCGGTTACGGTACCCGCTTCCTGCCGGCCACCAAGGCCATGCCCAAGGAAATGCTGCCGGTGGTCAACAAGCCGCTGATCCAGTACGGCGTCGAGGAGGCCCTGGAGGCCGGCCTGACCGAGATCGCCATGGTCACCGGCCGCGGCAAGCGCGCGCTGGAAGACCATTTCGACATCAGCTACGAGCTGGAGCACCAGATCCAGGGCACCGACAAGGAGAAATACCTGGTCGGCATCCGTCGCCTGATCGACGAGTGCAGCTTCTCCTACACCCGCCAGGTCGAGATGAAGGGCCTGGGCCACGCTATTCTCAGCGGCCGCCCGCTGATCGGCGACGAGCCCTTCGCCGTGGTGCTGGCCGACGACCTGTGCTTCAACCTCGACGGCGACGGCGTGCTGCAGCAGATGGTCAAGCTGTACAACCAGTTCCGCTGCTCCATCGTCGCCATCCAGGAGGTGCCGCAGGAGGAGACCTCCAAGTACGGCGTGATCGCCGGCGAGATGATCCGCGACGACATCTACCGGGTGAACAGCATGGTCGAGAAGCCCAAGCCGGAGGACGCCCCGTCCAACCTGGCGATCATCGGGCGCTACATCCTCACCCCGGACATCTTCGAGCTGATCGAGCAGACCGAGCCGGGCAAGGGCGGCGAGATCCAGATCACCGACGCGCTGATGAAGCAGGCCCAGGACGGCTGCGTTATCGCCTACAAGTTCAAGGGCAAGCGCTTCGACTGTGGTGGCGCCGAGGGCTACATCGAGGCCACCAACTTCTGCTACGAGAACCTCTACAAGACCGGCCGCGCCTACTGAGCCCGGCGTTCTGCCACGAGGCCACCTGCGGGTGGCCTCGTCGTTTCGGGCTTCCCTGCTCAGGGGATGGGCATCGCCTCGGAGCCCGGCCCCAGCGGCTGGCCGTAGCTGAATTCGACGTAGTTGCCGGCCGGGTCGCGCAGTCCGCAGTAGTAGCCGACCGGATAGGGCTCGTCGCGCGGCGCCCAGATCAGGCAGCCGGCCGCGGCGGCGCGGGCGGCGACGGCGTCCACCGCGGCGCGGCTGTCCAGGGCGAAGCCGAAGTGGCTGTAGTCGTCGGCGGCCAGGTTGCGGTCGCTGCCGCCGGGCATGATGACGAAGATGAACTCGTGCTCCTTGCCCGGCTCTGCCATCCACACGATGCGTGAGCCCTTGCCGGCGCGTTCGTGGATCACCTGCAGGGCGCAGAAGTCGCGGTAGAAGGCGATGCAGGCGTCCAGGTCGGGCACATGCAGGGCGATATGGGTGAGGGTGGGGCGCATGGCGAATCCTCCGCGGTCGCTTTCAGCATACACGCAGGCCTTCTCCGGTATGCTTGCGCGATTGCAAGGAGACCCGTCCATGACCCATGACTTCGACCTGTTCGTGATCGGCGCCGGCTCCGGTGGCGTGCGCGCCGCCCGTTTCGCCGCCGGCTTCGGTGCCCGCGTGGCGGTGGCCGAGAGCCGCTACCTGGGCGGCACCTGCGTCAACGTCGGCTGCGTGCCGAAGAAGCTGCTGGTGTACGGCGCGCACTTCGCAGAGGACTTCGAGCAGGCCGCCGGCTTCGGCTGGAACCTGGGCGCGGCGGACTTCGACTGGCCGACCCTGATCGCCAACAAGAACCGCGAGATCCAGCGCCTCAACGGCATCTACCGCAACCTGCTGGTCGGCAGTGGCGTCAGCCTGCTGGAAGGCCACGCGCGCATCCTCGACCCGCACTGCGTCGAAGTGAACGGCCAGCGCTACAGCGCCAGGCACATCCTCATCGCCACCGGCGGCTGGCCGCAGCTGCCGGATATCCCCGGCAAGGAACTGGCGATCAGCTCCAACGAGGCCTTCCACCTGCAGCAGCTGCCGCGCCGCGTGCTGGTGGTCGGCGGCGGCTACATCGCCGTCGAATTTGCCTCGATCTTCCACGGCTTCGGCGCGCAGACCTCGCTGCTCTATCGCGGCGAGCTGTTCCTGCGCGGCTTCGACGGCGCGGTGCGCCGCCACCTGCGCGAGGAACTGGAGAAGAAGGGCCTCGACCTGCAGTTCAACAGCGATATCGAGCGCATCGAGCGCCAGGCCGACGGCAGCCTGCTGGCCACCCTGCGCGACGGCCGCCAGCTGGAAACCGACTGCGTGTTCTACGCCACCGGCCGCAGGCCCATGCTGGACAACCTGGGCCTGGAAAACACCGGCGTCGAGCTGGACGAGCGCGGCTTCATCCGCGTCGACGAGCAGTACCAGACCGCCGAGCCGTCGATCCTCGCCCTGGGCGACGTGATCGGCCGGGTGCAGCTGACCCCCGTGGCTCTGGCCGAGGGCATGGCCTTGGCGCGCCGGCTGTTCCGCCCCGAGGAATATCGCCCGGTGGATTACCGCAACATTCCCACCGCCGTGTTCAGCCTGCCGAACATCGCCACCGTCGGCCTTACCGAGGAACAGGCGCGGGCCGAGGGCTATGCGGTGAAGGTCTTCGAGAGCCGCTTCCGGCCGATGAAGCTGACCCTCACCGAATGCCAGGAGCGCACCCTGATGAAGCTGGTGGTGGATGCCGACACCGACCGCGTACTGGGCTGCCACATGGTCGGCCCGGAGGCGGGCGAGATCGTCCAGGGCCTGGCGGTGGCGATCAAGGCCGGTGCCACCAAGCGTGTGTTCGACGACACCCTGGGCATCCACCCGACGGCGGCCGAGGAGTTCGTCACCCTGCGCACGCCGGTGGGAGCCTGATGCCGGTACGGCGGGCCTTGAGGTAAACTCCGCGGCCCGCCACCGTCCGTGAACTCCGCCATGCAGCAGCTTTTCTACCTCTCCGACCTGTTCGGTGTCGCCGTTTTCGCCATCACCGGCGCCCTCATGGCCGGGCGCAAGTCCATGGACCTGTTCGGCGTGCTGGTCATCGCCATCATCACCGCCCTCGGCGGCGGCACCCTGCGCGACCTGATCCTCGACAACCACCCGGTCAGCTGGATCCGCAACGACACCTACATCCTCATCGCCTCCATCGCCGCGGTCGGCACCGTGCTCTGGGTGCGCCTGACCCAGCCGATCCACGAGCGCGGCCTGCTGATCGCCGACGCCTTCGGCCTGGCCGTATTCACCGTGATCGGCACCGAAGTGGCGCTGCAGCACAACGTGCCCTACAGCACCGCAGTGATCATGGGCGTGATGACCGGCGTGGCCGGCGGGGTGATGCGCGACGTGATCTGCAACGAGATCCCGCTGATCTTCCAGAAGGAAATCTACGCCACCGCCTGTATCCTCGGTTCGCTGGTGTTCATCGGCCTGCGCGAGCTGGATACCCCGCACTGGCTGGACACCGGTATTTCCATGCTGGTGGTGCTGCTGACACGCCTGGCGGCCATCCACTGGCGCCTGTCGCTGCCGCGCTTCCATCTGCTGGACCGCGACTGAGCAAATTTCCCGGCTTTCACCCAGACTATTCGGCAACTGCGAGGCGAGGTAGCCAATGGAACCGATGCTGGATGAGCGCGGCAAGTTGCCGCCACTGGAGCGACTGATCGCCTGCCACGAGTGCGACCTGCTGATGCCCCATCCGCACCTGGACGAGGAGCAGAAGGCCTGCTGCCCGCGCTGTGGCTACGAATTGCTGGTGCGCCGCGCGCACATGCAGCGCCGGGCCATGGCCCTGGTACTGACCGCGCTGATCCTGTTCGTGCCGGCCAACTTTCTGCCCATCATGAGCCTCAACCTGCTCGGCCAGAACGCCGTGGACACGGTGTGGAGCGGGGTGGTCGGGCTGTTCCACTCGGGCATGCAGGGCGTCGCCGTGGTGGTGTTCCTGTGCAGCATGCTGATCCCGCTGCTCAAGCTGCTGTGCCAGCTGTTCGTCCTGCTCAGCCTGCCCAGGCCGGCCTGGCGGCCCTACGCCATCGGCTACTACCGCATCTACCACCACCTGCGCGAGTGGGGGATGCTCGAGGTCTACCTGTTCGGCATCCTGGTCTCCATCGTCAAACTGATCGACATGGCCGAACTGCACCTGGGCATCGGCCTGGCCTGCTTCATCGCCCTGATGCTGACGCAGGTCTGGCTGGAGGTGACCATGTCGCCGCACCAGGTGTGGGAAGTCCTGGACGGCGCGGAGGATGAACATGCGCGCGCTTGATGCCGGCATCATCGTCTGCGACGAATGCCACAAACTGGAATACCTGCGCGAAGGCGAGGAGCAGCACTGCAGCCGCTGCGGCGCCCGCCTGCACGCCCGCCGGCCCAACAGCATCGCGCGCACCTGGGCGCTGCTGATCACCGCTGCCATCCTCTACATCCCGGCCAACCTGCTGCCGATCATGACCGTCAGCTTCCTCGGCAAGGGCATGCCCTCGACCATCATGGGCGGCGTCATCGAGCTGATCCAGGCCGACATGCTGCCGATCGCCCTGGTGGTGTTCGTCGCCAGCATCCTGGTGCCGACCTTCAAGCTGGTCGGCATCGCCCTGCTGCTTTACTCGGTACAGCGCCACCAGCCGATGTCGGCGCGCCAGCGCATCCTCATGTACCGCTTCATCGAATGGATCGGGCGCTGGTCGATGCTCGACATCTTCGTCATCGCCATCCTGGTGGCGCTGGTCAACTTCGGCAACCTGGCGACCATCTCCGCCGATCTCGGCGCCGCCGCCTTCGCCACCGTGGTGATCCTGACCATGCTGGCGGCGGTGACCTTCGACCCGCGCCTGATCTGGGACAACACCGACGCCGAGCAGGAAGAGACCGAGCCTGAGACGCCCGGCCCGCAGGCTTCGCAAGGCTAAGCGATGGAGGAGGGCTGGGCCGTCAGTCCGTAGCCCACTGCGCCGCCTTCGTTCGCACCCGCAGGCGCTCGCGATAGCGCCACTCCAGGCACGCCAGCCCACCGACGAACAGTGCCTCAGCGAACAGTTGGATCAAGCCCCAGTGCGTGGCCGTGCCCGCGAAATGCAGGCCGAGGCCGACGCACAGCGCCGCCCAGACCAGATTGGCACCCACCAGCACACCGATCAGCGGCAATGGCCGCTGCGCACGCAGAGCCAGAGTGCACGAGCCGGTGCCGTAAAGCAGATTCATCGCGCCGGCGAAGAGCAGCAGCTGCACGGGCAGGCCCAGCAAGCGTTCGAGCGCATCGCTGAACAGCAGCATCACAGTACCGGCAAGCCAGGCGGCGCCACAGTCGATCCAGAGCAAGTGCCTAATCATGTGGGGGATGTGCGAGTGAAAGTGCATATGCGGGCTAACGTTTGGCTAAGGGGCGGGCTTTAGCCGATCCCGAGTGAGCGAAGCGAGCGACTTGAACCAATTGTTATGCCCGTAGTGTCAGGATGAAATTAATGGCTCTTTCAATGTGCTCTGGGCAATACTTTGACCAGCGCTCATGCTCTTGGCACCATAGCAGAAAGCTGTGTAAGCAATTGATTTGCTCTTGATTAAGGGCAGAAAATCTCATGATTGCCTCTGCCTGATACTTCGGGGCAGGGCCTAGATTGTAAATCAGGAACTCTGTTTCCATATCTGCGGCATCGGTTTTAGTGGTTAAGCAGTACCTGAGATAAGAAGGTAGGGCCCAGCGCCAGCCGCTTGCCGAGAGGCATGACATTTCTTGATTTATGCAGCGAATAGCTTCGTACGGAAGCTCCCTGCCTTTGTAGGCTAAGAGGTCTTTCCTTAGAAAATCGCACTGGAAACAGCCATCCTTATGGAAAGAAATTGATGCTCCTTTAGGCTTTGCGACAAAGCCAAAGGCGCGCTCCACTTCATTTAGGATGGTTTCAGTTTTCATAAGGCATAACGATTAAGCTAACAGGCGAGCAAAAGCGCAGCTTTTGCGAGTCCAGTGAGCGAAGCGAACGGTGTTGAGCGACTTGTTATGCAACTGACCACCGATGCCCTTCAGGTAAGCACTCTTCGCATAGCGGTAGACCATTAAGCAGCGCGCCATCAAAAACTATTATTTGCGTGTCATCGCTCAGGTCGAGCCCGGCAGGGTTCGCTACCCTGTCAATCATGTAATGCCCACATTTTGAGCAGTTGCAAATTGAATATTTTTGCGTGTTTAAAAAGTGGGTTTCTCCGTATTGGTACTCGAATCCATACTTTGAGAGTAATGAGGCTAACTCTTCTCTTAAACACTCAATTTTCTCACCCGGAATATCTAGTTCAATTTCGCCCTTGGAGAACTCAGAGGTGCAGCTGAATTTTGTAATGGCGAGATGTTTCATGTGTCACCCCTGAGGTGCATAACGTTTGGTTAAGGGGCGGGCTTTAGCCCGTCCCAGCGAGCGGAGCGAGCGATTTGAACCACTAGTTAGAGGCCACCTAATTCGGTTCATAAACAATTTCAAATTCAAGGCCAAGCTCTGCCTGAAGCTCCGATAAAAA
>JAJLLC010000057.1:0-62937 GCA_033838285.1 Pseudomonadaceae bacterium | reverse complement strand
TGCCAGATGAAGAAGCGGTTGCCGCGCGGCGCGGTCAGCGCCAGCAGGCGCAGCTCGTCGTGGATTGCCAGGCTGGCGGTGTACTGGTGCATCGCTGCGCGCTGCGCCTCGCCCAGGGGGAAGGGCTGGAAGGGCTGGCCGGGGCGCTTGATCGCCAGCAGCGGCGCGCGGTCCAGCGGGTCGCCCTCGTACTGCTGGCCGGAGACGATGGTGCCGTCGGCGGCCACCGCCAGGTGGCGCACGCTGTTCATCCGCTCGGGCAGCTGTTCCTTGCTGATCAGCCGACCGTTGCGGTGCATCAGCACCAGGCTGGGCTCCATGGCGTCGAGGTTCATCATCACCCGGCTGTCGGCCTCGGTGCGGATACCGCCGTTGGCCACCACCAGGTCCTCGCCGCCGGGCAGCCAGAGCAGCTGATGCGGGCCGACGCCGTGGGTCGAGTGTTCGCCGACACGCTGCAGCTGGTTGCCCTGCAGGCGATAGACGCCGAGCACGCCACGGCCGGGCTCGCTGGTGTCGTTCTCGGTGCTGTAGAACCACTCGCCGCTGTGGTGGAACAGACCGTGGCCGTAGAAGTGGCGGTCCGGCGGCGAGGCCAGGGTCTGCAGCAGGCGGCCGTCGCGGGTGTCGATCAGGTAGCTCTCGCGGCTCGGGCGGCGGCCGACGAACAGCGCCAGCGGCAGGCTGGGGTGCGGCACCACGTCGTGGCAGCGCTCGGCCACGCGGGTGGCGAAGGCCTGGCTGCCGTCCAGGCGGTAGCCGACCGCATGGTGGTGGCCGTCGCCATCGTCGCGGGCCGACAGCAGCAGCGGCTGCGGGCCGTGGCCGATCAGTTTCCAGCCGGCGAAAGCGCCGGCGGCCAGCGCCAGGCCGCCGAGGCCGAGGAAGGCTCTGCGCTGCATTCAGTCACCATCATGGGCGTTGAAGCCCAGTTGGATGCCGAGCAGCTTGGCCAGTTCGCTGCCCTGCAGGCGATGGAGCTGGTCCAGTTCGGCGTAGAAGGCGTTCAGCTCGGTGCGTCCGGCCTCTTCGGCGAGCAGCTCGCCGAGTGGGCGCTGCAGGGCGGCCAGCTGCTGGCGGGTGCTGGCGTACTGCCGGTCGATGCGCTCGGCCAGGGCCTGCTGGTCATCGCCGAGCAGGCTGCGCAGGCCATCCTTGTTGGCCCCGAGCCATAGGCGTTCGGCGCTGGCCAGGCTGGCGGCGAGGCTGGCGAGGCTGGCGTTGCTGCGCCAGAACTCGGCCTGGTAGGGCTGCGGCTGGCCCTTGCTCTGGCGGCCGAGGGCGGTGCCGAGCTTCTTCTTCATGCCGTCGAGGGCGTTTACCTGGGCCCGCAGCAGTTCGGCCACGGCTTCGCCGGCTTCGGCGTAGCGGGCGTTGGGGAAGGCCTTGAGCTGGGCGGCCATGCCGTCTTCGGCCTGCCACAGGGCGAGGACCTCGGCGGAAAGTCGCTGCTGGTGCTCGCCGATGGCGGCGAGCAGCGGGCAGTAGCGGGCCTTCTGGGCGGCGTCGGAGAGGTCGATGGCGGCATCGAACAGCACGTATTCGTAAGCGCTCAGGCCCTGCACCACCACGCTGGCCTGCTCCAGATCGGCCTGTTGCAGCTGCGGCTTGCTCTTCAGCAGGGCCTCGACCTGGCGTTGCACCAGGTTCTTCTTGTCCGGCCAGAACTGTACCTGCCAGGCCCGGTTGCCCTCGGCCAGCGGCCCGACCAGCAGCGGCTGCAGGGCGGCCCAGCTGGCGACATCGGCGAGGAAGGCCTGCTGGGTGCTGCCGAGGTCCTGGCTGCCGGCGCAGAAGGCCTTGGCGCTCTCGGCCAGTTGTCGGTTGGATTGCTGCCAGGCGCCGTAGGCCGGTAGCAGCACGCCGTCGGCCAGGGCGGCGCTGGCCTGCTGCTGCGGGTCCTGCGGGGCGCAGGCGCTAAGGCCGAGGGCGAGCAGGACGATGGCGAGGGGCGAGCGGATCATGCCGGGCTCCTTACAGGGAGTTGAGGAAGGCCAGCAGCGCGTCGCGCTCGCCGGCATCGAATTCGAGTACGGCCTGGCGGGCGCGTTGCGCCTCGCCGCCGTGCCAGAGGATGGCCTCCAGCAGGTTACGGGCGCGACCGTCGTGGAGGAACTGGGTATGGCCGTTGACCGCCTCGGTCAGGCCGATGCCCCACAGCGGCGCGGTGCGCCACTGGCGGCCGCTGGCGAGGAACTCGGAGCGCCCGTCGGCCAGGCCCTCGCCCATGTCGTGCAGCAGCAGGTCGGTGTAGGGGCGGATGGTCTGGCTGGCCAGTTCCGGCTCGGCGGCGTCGGCGGTGGTGACGAAGCTCGGGGTGTGGCACTGGGCGCAGCCGGCAGCCATGAACAGCTGCTTGCCGCGGCGCACGTCCAGAGCGTTCACGTCGCGGCGTGCCGGCACGGCCAGGTTGCGACTGTAGAACAGCACGCTGGCGAGGATGTTGTCGCTCACCTCCGGGCTGCCGCCAGGCGCCGTGGCGCGGCAGTCGACCTGCGCCGCGCTGCAGTCGTCGTGCGGCAGTAGCGAGGTGGTCAGGCCGAGGTCGCCGGAGAAGGCGTGGGCATTCTGCTGGTTGAGGTTGGGCTGGCCGGCCTTCCAGCCGAAGCGGCCGAGCACTGTCTTGCCCTGGGCATCGTCCCAGACCCGGTTGGGCACGCCGCGGATGCCGTCGCCGTCGCGATCGTCGGGGTCGGCGCCGGCCAGGATGGCGCTCTCCGGGATGGCCTCCAGCAGGCCCAGGCCGATCATCGGCGGCGCCACCCGGGCGGACAGCAGGGTGTACGGGTGCAGCTCGCCGTAGCCGAGGCGGTCGATGTGCAGGCGCGGCTTGCGCAGCTCGACCAGGGTGCCGTCGGCGAAGCGCACCGGCACGCTCTCGTAGCTCAGCCGTACCCGGCCCTCGGGGGCGTGGCCGGGGTTGCTCATGTCCTGCAGCTGGACGCCGTAGACCGGCTCGGGCACCACGCCCAGGCGCCGGCGCAGCTCGGCGTGGGCCGGCGAGTCGTCGCCGGGGATGGACAGGCGTACCAGCATGGACACGGCGCTGACGGCATCGGCCGCCGGCGGATGGCCGCGGCCGTCCTTGATATGGCAGTTCTGGCAGGCGTTGGTGTTGAACAGCGGGCCCAGGCCGTCGCGCGCCGTGGTGGTGGAGGGCGCGATCACCCACGGGTTGCGGAAGAAGCTGTTGCCCACGGCGAAGTCGAGGCGGCGCGACGGCGCCAGGTTGGCCGAGGGCAGGGAGAAGGCGTTGTGATCGCTCTGGCGCACCGTGGTGGCGCCGCCGGACAGCGCCTCGCCCGGTTCGGCGGCTGGCGGGGTGCGCTCGCAGGCCGCCAGCAGCAGGGCCAGCGAGAGGAGGCAGAGGCGCAGCGGGGAGGACATCGGGGGAAACCTGGGCTGTCGATCAGGCGGACAATCTTAGCAGGCTAAGGGATTCCAAATAAGAGGGATTTGCGTTTCTGTCTGGGCCAGATTGTCGCGGCGGCAGGATGCCGCGCAGGGGCGCCGCGGATGTCAGGCCATAAAAAAACGGATGCGCCTTGTGGGCGCATCCGTCCTGGACAGCTCTGCGGATATCAGAACTGGTGATCGGCGGTATCCGGGTTCAGCTCGCTGATGCCCAGTACGCTGGAGGCCTTCTCGATGGCGGCGGTCTGCTTGACCAGGGCGGCGATGGCGTCGCGTACCAGCTGCTGGCCCTGCTCGTTGCCAGCGGCGATCAGCTGGTCGAAGTGCACGTCGTTCTTCTCGGCGCTGTCGACCAGGGCCTGCAGCCTGGCTTCGCTGGCTTCCAGGTCGGCCTTGAGGGTGGCATCGGCCTGGGCGTCCAGCTTGGCGACCAGGGCGGACAGGCTCGGGCCGGTCAGGGTGGTGCCGTCGACCTTCTGGTACTCGCCGAGGTAGACGTTGCGCACGCCCTTGCCGTTGTAGAAGTGCGAGTTGTGGGTGTTGTCGCTGAAGCAGTCGTGCTCGTCCTCGGTGGAGTTGGCCTCCAGGGCGACCTTCATGCGCTCGCCGGCCAGCTCGCCGAGGGACAGGCTGCCCATGCCGAACAGCATCTTCCGCAGGCCGCTCTCGGCCGGCTCGGCCTCCAGCTTGGCGCGGTAGTTGCCTTCGACGCCCGGCTGCCACTGGCCGACCATGCTGTCGAGGTCGGCGACCAGCAGCTCGGTGACGGCCTTGAGGTAGGCGCGGCGACGCTCGTTGTTGCCGCCGCTGGCGCCTTCGCCGACCAGGAAGTCGCTGGCCGGGCGCGCGCCGGCGCCGGGGTTGGTGCCGTTCAGGTCCTGGCCCCAGAGGAGGAACTCGATGGCGTGGTAGCCGGTGGCGACGTTGGCTTCGGAGCCGCCCAGTTCGTTCAGCTCGGCCAGCTTCTCGCCGGTGATCTGGCTAACGTCGATCTTGTCCTCGCCCACCTGGATCTCGGTGTTGGCGATGATGTTGGCGCTGGCGCCCGGGTTGCCCAGGGCATGCTGGTAATCCTGGGCGACGTAGTCGATCAGGCCCTCGTCCAGCGGCCAGGCGTTGAGCTGGCCTTCCCAGTCGTCGACCACGGCGTTGCCGAAGCGGAACACCTCGGTCTGCATGTAGGGCACGCGAGCGGCCAGCCAGGCCTGCTTGGCGGCATTCAGTGTGTCCTCGCCGGGGTTGGCCAGCAGGGCGTCGATGGCGCTCTGCAGCTGCTTGCCGGTGCTGGCGGCGTCGCTGAACACGGCGAGGGCGAGGTCGGCATAGTGGCTGACCACGGCCTTGGCGGCGGCTTCGTCGATCTGCGCCGGGGCGGCGCTGCTGCTGGCGGCAGCCGGGGCGGCGGCCTGGGGAGCGGCGGCCTCCTGCTTGTCCTCGCCGCAGCCGGCGAGAGAAATGGCGAGGGCCAGCAGGCTGGCGGTGGCCAGGGGCATGCGAGTCATGGCGGAGTCCTTTGCTTCTAGTGTTGGAAGGCGGGAAAACGGCATTAATGATGCGAAAGATTTTCATTAAATGCAAAGGCGTTTTCCGTCCGTCGCCCTGGTGGACGTGCGCGGTGCTGCCGTTAGAATGCCGGCAGTCCACAAGGAGCGTTGCCCATGAGCCTCACCGCCGTCACCATTCTCGTTGCCCTGTTTCTCCTCGCCGCCTGGGCGGTGGTCCTCTACAACGGCCTGGTGCGCCTCAAGCACGGGGTGAGCAAGGCCTGGTCGAACATCGACGTGCTGCTCAAGCAGCGCCACGACGAGCTGCCCAAGCTGGTGGAGACCTGCAAGCAGTACATGCAGCACGAGCGCACCACCCTGGAGCGGGTGATCGCCGCGCGCAGCGCCGTGGCCAGCGCTCGCGAGCAGCACGACGTGGGCGCCCTGGGCAAGGCCGAAACCAGCCTGCGCGCCGGCCTCGGTCAGCTGTTCGCCCTGGCCGAGAACTATCCGGAGCTCAAGGCCAACGAGAGCTTCCAGCATCTGCAGCAGCGCATCTCTGGCCTGGAGAACGCCATCGCCGATCGCCGCGAGCTGTACAACGAGGCGGTCAACCTGAACAACGTGCGCATCGAGCAGTTCCCCGATGTGATCATCGCCCGCCTGTTCGCCTTCAAGGAGGCCGAGCTGTTGCGCTTCAGCGAGGAAGAGAAGGCCGACGTCGACCTCAAGTCGCTGTTCAGCTGATGGATGTCGGTGGTCTGGCCATCAGCATGGCCTTCAGCGTCGGCGCCTGTGTCGGCGGTGGCTGGTGGTGCATCAAGCGCCTGTCGGAGGCGCGTTTCCTGCTCAACACGCCGACCTCGAAGATCCGCTCGGCGGCCCAGGGCTATGTCGAGCTGTATGGCGTTCTGCATGCGCTGGACAGTGGCGAGATCGAGGCGCCGCTGAGCGGGCTGCCCTGCCTGTGGTGGCGCTACAAGATCGAGGAGTACGACGACGACGGCAAGCGCCGCCGCTGGCGGGTGGTGGAGAGCGGCACCAGCGAGGCCCCGCTGCGTCTCAAGGATGCGACTGGCGAGTGTCTGGTCAACCCCAGGGGCGCCGAGGTGCGGCCCAGTACCCGCCAGGTCTGGCGCGGCAGCGAGCGTCATCCGCGCGGCATGAGCCGTGACGGCGGGCTGTTCGGCCTGCTGTTTTCCGCCAGCGAGTACCGTTACACCGAAGAGCGTCTGCATGCCGGACAGCCACTCTATGCCATCGGAGACTTCGTGACCCGGGGCGGGGTGGAGCACTTCGACCTGACCCTGGCCCAGGGGGCGGTGGTGCGTGAGTGGAAGAGCGACTTCGCTGGCTTGCTGCAGCGCTTCGACAGCAACGGCGATGGTCAGCTGGACCCGGCCGAGTGGGAGCGCATGCGCGAGTCCGCGCGAGCCGAGGCGCAGCGTCGCCAGCAGGCGAGCGGCGTGACGCCGGTGCACCACCAGCTGCGCAAGCCGGGGGAGTCCTACCCCTTCATCCTCTCCTGCGGCGGCGAGGACGAGCTGGCACGCGGCTTCTACTGGCAGGCGGCCGGCGCCGCGCTGCTGTGCATGCTCGGCGCCCTGGCCACCGCCTGGCTGGTCGCCAACGTGCTGCTGCCGGGGCTGGCCGCCGGCTGAGCGCGGCTACTTCTTGTGGATGCCCTTGGGCAGCTGCACCACCCGGCTCTCCGAGTAGATGTCGTGCCAGCTGCGGCCGTTCCTGTCCCAGAGCATCCACAGGAAGCCCAGGCCGCAGAACAGCCAGGAGCCGATGGCGACCACGAAGCGCAGCAGCGCCTGCCACAGGCTGATGGCCGTGCCGTCGGCATTCTGGATGCGCAGGCCCCAGGCCTGCATGCCCAGGGTTTGGCCGTTGTGGGTCCAGAACTTGGCGAAGAAGGCGAACAGGCTGAGCAGCACCAGGCTGGCCAGCATCGGGTCGTTGTCGAGAGCGCCAGCCTCGGACAGCTGCATCAGTCGTTCGCTGCCGTGGATCAGGCGCAGCAGGCCCTGCTGGTAGATCAGGCCGACCACCATGACCAGTGCCACGCACAGCAGGAAGTCATAGAAGAGTGCGGCGAAGCGGCGGATCGGGCCGGCGACGGGGAAGTCGCCCTGGGGGCGCAGCTGGTGCTTGGGCATGGAGGGCTCGCGGCAATGACGGAATGCGCGCGATTGTACGGGCTTGTGCGGGGCGGGCACAAAAAAGCCCCCGATGTTTCCATCGGGGGCTCTTTCAAAGCAGCAGCGATTAGCCCAGAACCTGGACCTTGTCAGCTTGCATGCCTTTCTGGCCCTGCACGGCTTCGAAGGTGACCTTCTGGCCTTCTTTCAGGCTGCGGAAGCCAGTGCCTTCGATAGCGCGGAAGTGCACGAACAGATCCGGACCGCTCTCGGGGGTGATGAAACCGAAGCCCTTCTCGTCGTTGAACCACTTGACGGTGCCGGTTTGACGATTCGACATGTCTTATTTCCTTGAAACTAGAGTTGATGACAGCCTCTTGTGCTCTGGCACGAGAGGGCTGGAACTGGTTGCAGAGAGTAAGAGAAGTCGAGCGGGATGTAGCGGATCTAGGATCTACTGCACCAGGTCACGATTCAAGGCGACCCATGCAAACACAGTTGACCCACTCTACGCTAACTCAAACGGATTTGCCAACCCCCCTGGAAGAGCTGATTCCAGAGGCTTTGCAGGCGATTTGAGAGGGAGGAAAACGTGGTGCCCCGGGAGAGACTCGAACTCTCACTTCTTTCGAAAACGGATTTTGAATCCGCCGCGTCTACCGATTCCGCCACCGAGGCACGATGGCCGCGCAGTATAGGGAGGCGCCCTGGGGCGGTCAATTGCGCGCACCCCCGGCATCCGGTCGCCGGGCACGTGGCTGGCGCAGACGCTTTCCGGTAAGCTCTGCGCCCCCTGCGAGACTGACCCAGATGCGCGTTGCCGATTTTCATTACGACCTGCCCGACGACCTGATTGCCCGCCATCCGCTGGCCGAGCGGCGTGCCAGCCGCCTGCTGGTGCTCGATGGCCCGACGGGAGAACTGGCCCACCGGCAGTTCGCCGACCTGCTCGACTACCTGCGCCCCGGCGACCTGATGGTGTTCAACGATACCCGGGTGATCCCGGCGCGGCTGTTCGGCCAGAAGGCCTCCGGCGGCAAGCTGGAGATTCTGGTCGAGCGCGTGCTGGACGAGCATCGGGTGCTGGCCCATGTGCGTTCGAGCAAGTCGCCCAAGCCCGGTGCGCTGATCCATATAGAAGGTGGCGGCGAGGCCGAGATGGTCGCCCGCCATGACGCCCTGTTCGAACTGCGCTTCAGCGAGCCGGTGCTGCCGCTGCTGGAGCGGGTCGGCCACATGCCGTTGCCGCCCTACATCGACCGCCCCGACGAGGCCGCCGACCGCGAACGCTACCAGACCGTCTATTCCGACCGTGCCAAGGCCGGCGCCGTGGCCGCGCCGACCGCCGGGCTGCACTTCGACGAGGCGCTGCTGCAGGCGATCGGCACCAAGGGCATCGAGACTGCCTTCGTCACCCTGCATGTCGGTGCCGGCACCTTCCAGCCGGTGCGTGTGGAGCGTATCGAGGATCACCACATGCACCGCGAGTGGCTGCAGGTCGACCAGGCGGTGGTCGACGCCGTGGCCGCCTGCCGTGCCCGCGGCGGCAGGGTGATCGCCGTCGGCACCACCAGCGTGCGCTCGCTGGAAAGCGCAGCGCGCGATGGCGAGCTCAGGGCCTTCAGCGGCGATACCGACATCTTTCTCTACCCGGGCAAGCGTTTCCATGTGGTCGACGCCCTGGTCACCAACTTCCACCTGCCGGAGTCGACCCTGCTGATGTTGGTCTCGGCCTTCGCCGGCTACCCCGAGACCATGGCCGCCTACGCCGCGGCCGTGGAGCAGCGCTATCGCTTCTTCAGCTACGGTGATGCCATGTTCATCACCCGCAATCCCGCCCCGCGCGGTCCCGAGGAGACCCCATGAGCCATATGTCCTTCGAGCTGCTGGCCAGCGACGGCCGTGCCCGCCGCGGCCGCCTGACCTTCCCGCGCGGCGTGGTGGAGACTCCGGCCTTCATGCCGGTGGGCACCTATGGCACGGTCAAGGGCATGCTGCCGCGCGACATCGGCGAGATCGGGGCGCAGATCATCCTCGGCAACACCTTCCACCTGTGGCTGCGTCCGGGCACCGAGGTGATCAAAAGGCACGGCGACCTGCACGACTTCATGCAGTGGCAGGGGCCGATCCTCACCGACTCCGGCGGCTTCCAGGTGTTCAGCCTGGGTGCCATGCGCAAGATCAAGGAGGAGGGCGTGTACTTCTCCTCGCCGGTGGACGGCGCCAAGGTGTTCATGGGGCCCGAGGAGTCGATGCAGGTGCAGCGCGACCTGGGTTCGGACATCGTGATGATCTTCGACGAATGCACCCCTTATCCGGCCGACTTCGATACCGCCAAGCGCTCCATGGAGCTGTCGCTGCGCTGGGCCAAGCGCTCGAAGAACGCCCACGAGGGCAATCCGTCGGCGCTGTTCGGCATCGTCCAGGGCGGCATGCACGAGGAGCTGCGCCTGCGCTCGCTGGAGGGACTGATGGAGATCGGCTTCGACGGCCTGGCCATCGGCGGCCTGTCGGTCGGCGAGCCCAAGGAAGAGATGATCCGCGTACTGGACTTCCTGCCGCCGCACCTGCCGGCCGACAAGCCGCGCTACCTGATGGGTGTGGGCAAACCGGAGGATCTGGTCGAGGGCGTGCGCCGCGGTGTGGACATGTTCGACTGTGTGATGCCGACCCGCAACGCGCGCAACGGCCATCTGTTCATCGACAGCGGGGTGATCAAGATCCGCAATGCGGTGCACAAGCACGACGACTCGCCGCTGGATCCGAGCTGCGACTGTTACACCTGCAAACACTTCTCCCGCGCCTACCTGCATCACCTGGACAAATGCGGCGAAATGCTGGGCAGCATGCTGAATACCATCCACAACTTGCGCCATTACCAGCGCCTGATGGCCGGTTTGCGCGAGGCTATTCAACAGGGTAAATTGGCCGCCTTTGTCGATGCCTTCTATGCCCGGCGCGGCCTGTCGACGCCGCCGCTGGAGCCCTGACGGGATTGAAATCGGCCGGGCGATACCCCACTAAGATGTATCCCCGTTCCTGCCGCCGCTTGCGGTCGGCCACATCAGCTTCAAGACCTCGCAACTAGGAGTTTTCCATGAGCTTTCTGATTCCCGCCGCCTATGCCGACGCCGCCGCTCCGGCCGCCGCCGCTGGTCCCGCCGGCAGCGGTTTCGAGTGGGTGTTTCTGATCGGCTTCCTGGTCATCTTCTACCTGATGATCTGGCGCCCCCAGGCCAAGCGTGCCAAGGAGCACAAGAACCTGCTGGCCGGCCTGCAGAAGGGCGACGAGGTGGTGACCAGCGGTGGCATCGTCGGCAAGGTCAACAAGGTGACCGACGACTTCGTGGTGGTGGAAATCGCCGACAACGTCGAGCTGAAGTTCCAGAAGCAGGCGATTGCCGCGACCCTGCCCAAGGGCACGCTGAAGTCCATCTAACGATCCACCAGTTCACCATCACGGGGCGCCATAGGCGCCCCGTGTCATAAGCGGGCGCTCTCATGCTCAACAAATTCCCCCTGTGGAAATACCTGCTGATCCTGGCCGTGCTGGCGATCGGCTTCATCTACTCCGCCCCCAATCTCTATCCGGACGACCCGGCCATCCAGATCAGCGGCGTCAGTTCCGCGCTGGACGTGCGCCAGGCCGACCTGGATCGCATCGGCAAGGCGCTCGACGAGGCCGGTTTCGCGGTCAAGTCCGCCAGCCTGACCAAGCAGGGCAAGGGCGCCCTGCTGCGCCTGGTGCGCCAGGAGGACCAGCTGCCGGCCAAGGAGCTGGCGCGCAAGCTGCTCGGCGACGAGTACGTGGTGGCGCTGAACCTGGCGCCGACCACGCCCGAATGGCTGCGCAACCTGGGCGCCGGGCCGATGAAGCTGGGCCTGGACCTGTCCGGTGGCGTGCACTTCCTCCTTGAAGTGGACATGGACAAGGCCATGGACGCCCGCCTCAAGGTCTACGAGAGCGAGATCAAGAGCCTGCTGCGCAAGGAGCGCGTGCGCTACCGCAGCCTGCCGCAGCAGGCGGGTGCCATCCAGCTGGGCTTCGCCGATAGCGAGGCGCTGGACGAGGCCCAGGCGCTGGTGCGTAAGAACTTCAGCGATTTCGACCTGACCAGCGTCGAGCGCAACGAGCTGCAGGTGCTGCGTGTGGCGCTGACCGAGGCCAAGCGCGCGGAGATTCGCGAGTACTCGATCAAGCAGAACCTGACCACCGTGCGCAACCGGGTCAACGAGCTGGGCGTGGCCGAGCCGCTGGTGCAGCGCCAGGGCGCCAACCGCATCGTGGTCGAGCTGCCGGGCGTGCAGGACACCGCCGAGGCCAAGCGTATCCTCGGCAAGACCGCCAACCTGGAGTTCCGCCTGCAGGCCGAGCCTGATGCGCCGCGCGCCTCCACCGAGTCCTTCGAGTTCCGCGAAGCCGGCCGTCCGCCGGTGGATCTGGAGCGCAGCCTGATCATCACCGGCGACCAGGTCACCGATGCCCAGGCCAGCTACGACGAGAACGGTCGCCCGCAGGTGAACATCCGTCTGGATGGCCATGGCGGTGACCTGATGAATCGCGCCACGCGCAACAATGTCGGGCGCAGCATGGCGGTGATCTTCATCGAGCAGAAGCCGCTGACCCGCTACGTTCGCCAGGTGGTGGACGGCGTCGAGAAGGAAGTGCCGATCCAGACCTTCAAGGAAGAGAAGAAGATCATCAGCCTGGCGACCATCCAGTCGGCCCTGGGCAGCAGCTTCCGCATCACCGGCCTGGACGGCCAGGGCGAGTCCTCCGAACTGGCCCTGCTGCTGCGTGCCGGCGGCCTCGCGGCGCCGATGTACTTCGCCGAGGAGCGCACCATCGGCCCGAGCCTGGGCGCGGACAACATCGCCAAGGGCATCGATGCCTCCCTCTGGGGCATGCTCTTCGTGTCGCTGTTCATCGTCGCCATCTACCGCTTCTTCGGCATCCTGGCGACCTTCGCCCTGGGGCTGAACATGGTGGTGCTGGTCGCGCTGATGTCGGCGCTGGGGGCGACCCTGACCCTGCCGGGCATCGCCGGTATCGTGCTGACCATGGGCATGGCGGTGGACGCCAACGTGCTGATCTTCTCGCGCATCCGCGAGGAACTGGCCAACGGTATGTCGGTGCAGCGTGCCATTCACGAGGGCTTCGACCGGGCCTTCTCGGCGATCCTCGACGGCAACCTGACCACCCTGCTGGTCGGCGGCATCCTGTTCGCCATGGGCACCGGGCCGGTCAAGGGCTTCGCCGTGACCATGTCGCTCGGCATCATCACCTCGATGTTCACGGCCATCTTCGTGACCCGTGCCATGGTCAACCTGATCTTCGGTGGCCGTGATTTCAAGAAGCTGTGGATCTAAGGGGCGGCTTGCGATGAAACGTGTAATCAACTTCATGGGCATCCGCCACGTCGCCTTCGCGGTGACGGTGCTGCTGACCCTGGTGTCGCTCGGCAGCCTGGCGGTCAAGGGGCTGAACTTCGGCCTGGACTTCACCGGCGGTACGCTGATCGAGCTGAACTACGCGCAACCGGCCGATCTGGCCAAGGTGCGTGGGCAGCTGGCCGAGGCCGGTTATGGCGAGGCGGTGGTGCAGCACTTCGGTGCCACCACCGATGTGGTGGTGCGCCTGCAGGGCGACGATCCGCAGCTGGGCAACGAGCTGGCCGAGGCCCTGGGCAAGGTCAGTGCCGAGCGTTTCGAAGTCAAGCGCGTCGAGTTCGTCGGCCCGGCGGTGGGCGAGGAGCTGCGCGACCAGGGCGGCCTGGGCATGCTCCTGGCTCTCGGCGGCATCCTGGTCTACGTGGCCTTCCGCTTCCAGTGGAAGTTCGGCTTCGGCGCCATCGTCTCGCTGATCCACGACGTGATCGTCACCCTCGGCGTGTTCTCCTTCTTCCAGATCCCCTTCGATCTGACCGTGCTGGCTGCGGTGCTGGCGCTGATCGGCTACTCGCTGAACGACACCATCGTGGTGTTCGACCGCATCCGCGAGAACTTCCGCGTGCTGCGCAAGGCCGACCTGATCGAGAACATCAACATCTCTACCACCCAGACCCTGCTGCGCACCATGGCGACCTCGATCTCCACCCTGCTGGCGATCATCGCGCTGATGGTGTTCGGCGGCGAGAACCTGTGGGGCTTCTCCCTGGCGCTGTTCATCGGCGTCGCCGCCGGCACCTATTCCTCGGTGTACATCGCCAGCATCCTGTTGATCTGGCTGAAGCTGACCCGCGAGGACCTGATTCCGCCGGTGGAGACTGAGGAGGTGGACGAGCGCCCCTGATGCTCGTCTGCTCTACCCGAGGCCCGGCTTATGCCGGGCCTCGTCGTTATGGCGGTGTGACGGGCTTCCCATCTGTCGCAGTCTCCGGGCTTGGGGCGGAACTCTGCATGGCGGGTTTCATCCAAGGCAGGGAATAGGGGTGAAAATGACACCCGGGTTGAGCCTGAGGAGGGCCAGATGAACAAGTCGATGATCGTGGGTGCGGTGCTGGGTGCTGTGGGCGTTACCGCCGGCGGTGCGGTCGCCACCTACAGCCTGGTCGGCGGCCCGCAGTATGCCGAGGTGCTGGCCGTGCAGCCGGTCAAGGAAACCATCAAGACGCCGCGCGAGGTGTGCAAGGACGTTACCGTGACCCGGCAGAAGCCGGTCAAGGATCAGCATCAGATCGCCGGTACCGCCATAGGTGCGGTGGTTGGAGGGTTGCTGGGCAATCAGGTCGGTGGCGGCAGCGGCAAGAAGATCGCCACCGTGGCCGGTGCCGTCGGCGGCGGCTATGCAGGCAACAAGGTGCAGGAGAACATGCAGGCCAACGACACCTATACCACCACCGAGACGCGCTGCAACACGGTGATGGATACCAGCGAGAAGCTGGTTGGCTACGACGTGAAGTACCAGCTGGACGGCAAGGTCGGCCAGGTGCGCATGGATCGCGATCCGGGCGTGCGTATTCCGGTCAACGAGCAGGGGCAGCTGGTGCTGGTGCAGCAGCCGGTCGCGCAGTGATCGCGATGCAATAAAAAACCGCCCCTCGGGGCGGTTTTTTATTGGTGCCGACTGTCAGCGCTTCATCGAGGGTGCCAGGTGTGGCTGGATGGAGGTCAGCACGGCCTTGAAGCACTTGGCGTTGCCGGCGACGACCTGGCCCTTCTCGAGGAAGTCGTGGCCACCGTTGAAGTCGCTGATCAGGCCGCCCGCTTCCTGGATCAGCAGGGCGCCGGCAGCCATGTCCCACTCGGACAGGCCGAACTCCCAGAAGGCGTCGTAGCGGCCTGCGGCGACGTAGGCCAGATCCAGGCTGGCGGCGCCGGCACGGCGGATGCCGGCGGTCTGGCCGACCAGACTGCGGAACATGCCCAGGTAGTTGTCCAGGTTGTCCACCTGTTCGGCGCGGAACGGGAAGCCGGTGCCGAGCAGGGCGCCGTCCAGGCTCTTGCGGTTGCTCACGCGGATGCGGCGGCCATTGACGGCTGCGCCGCGGCCGCGGCTGGCGGTGAATTCTTCCTGACGCACCGGGTCGAGCACCACGGCGTGCTCCAGGCGGCCGCGATACTTGCAGGCGATGCTGACGGCGAAGTGCGGCACGCCGCGCAGGAAGTTGGTGGTGCCGTCCAGCGGGTCGATGATCCACTGGTAGTCGGCGCCTTCGCCGCTGCCGGCGATGCTGCCGCTCTCTTCGCCGACGAAGCCGTGGCTCGGGTAGGCCTTCTGCAGCGCCTGGATGATGGTCTGCTCGGCGGCGCGGTCGACTTCGCTGACGTAGTCGTGGGCATCCTTCTCGTTGACCGAGATGACGTCCAGGCGTTCGACGGAGCGGATGATCAGTTCGCCGGCACTGCGCGCAGCGCGCAGCGCGATATTCAGCATGGGCTGCATGGAAGGTTCACCTGGGTCGTTAAAGAAGAAAGCCGATCATTCTACCAGACTAGCTTTTCCTGTGCAGCCGGGTCGTTGCGGTGCATGGCGCTGGGCTGGGCGCTTCTGTAACATTCATGGCCCTTTGGGTTCTTGTTGGAGCTTCCAGGTGCTGCAGAACATTCGCGTGGTGCTGGTCAATACCAGCCATCCCGGCAACATTGGTGGGGCCGCGCGGGCCATGAAGAACATGGGCCTGTCGCGCCTGGTGCTGGTCGATCCCTTGGACTTCCCCAGCAGCGAGGCGGTGGCACGCGCCTCCGGCGCCACCGACATCCTCGACAATGCCGTGGTGGTCGGTACTCTCGAGGAGGCCCTGGCCGGTTGCAGCGTGGCGCTCGGCACCAGTGCGCGCGATCGGCGCATTCCCTGGCCGCTGCTCGATCCGCGCGAATGCGCGACCACTTCCCTGCAGCATGTCGAGATGGGCGGCGAGGTGGCGCTGGTGTTCGGTCGCGAGTACGCCGGCCTGACCAACGAGGAATTGCAGCGCTGCCAGTTCCATGTGCATATCCCGTCCAATCCGGAGTTCAGTTCGCTCAACCTGGCCGCCGCCGTGCAGGTGCTGGCCTACGAAGTGCGCATGGCCTGGCTGGCCGCCCAGGGGCAGCCGACCAAGATGAACAAGCTGGAAACCACGGCGATGCTCAACACCCAGCCGGTCACCACCGATGAGCTGGAGCTGTTCTACGGCCATCTGGAGAGTACGCTGGTGGAGATCGGCTTCCTCGATCCGGCCAATCCGCGGCACCTGATGTCCCGCCTGCGCCGCCTGTATGGGCGCGCCGGTATCAGCAAGCTGGAAATGAACATCCTGCGCGGCGTCCTCACGGAAACCCAGAAGGCGGTGCGCGGCGAGTCCCACAAGCGGAGCAAAGACGATGTTTGAGCGTGTGCGCGAAGATATCCAGAGCGTTTTCCATCGTGATCCGGCGGCACGCAATGCCTTCGAGGTGGTGACCTGCTATCCGGGGCTGCATGCCGTCTGGTTGCACCGCCTCGCCCATGCATTGTGGGTGCGTGGTTGGAAATGGCTGGCGCGCCTGGTGTCCAACTTCGGGCGCTGGCTGACCGGCATCGAGATCCATCCGGGGGCGAAGATCGGCCGGCGCTTCTTCATCGATCATGGCATGGGCATCGTCATCGGCGAGACCGCCGAGATCGGCGACGACGTCACTCTCTACCAGGGCGTGACCCTGGGTGGCACCAGCTGGAACAAGGGCAAGCGCCATCCGACTCTGGAGGATGGCGTGGTGGTCGGTGCTGGTGCCAAGGTGCTCGGCCCCTTCACCGTCGGTGCCGGTGCCAAGGTCGGCTCCAATGCGGTGGTGACCAAGGCGGTGCCACCGGGTGCCACCGTGGTTGGCATCCCGGGGCGGATCATCGTCAAGAGCGACGACGAGCAGGAGGCCAAGCGCCAGGCCATGGCCGAGAAGCTGGGCTTCGATGCCTACGGTGTCAGCCAGGACATGCCGGACCCGGTGGCGCGCGCCATCGGTCAGCTGCTCGATCACCTGCATGCGGTGGATGGTCGCCTGGAGGGTATGTGCTCGGCACTCAAGGCGCTGGGTAGCGACTACTGTGCCAAGGAGCTGCCGGCGCTGCGCGACGAGGACTTCGCCGACGTGTGCAAGGAGCAGGGCGACAAGCCGGCTGCCTGAGAACGCATAGTCTGCTATCATTCGCGCCCCGAGTTGTTGCTATACCTGACTGTTTTAATTGGTCTTATAGTTGACCTAAATAGTCGGAAAAGGCGATACTCGCGGCAACTCAGCTAAACCGTGGTGCGAGTGCCATGCGTCTGACCACCAAAGGCCGTTACGCCGTCACAGCGATGCTCGATCTGGCGCTGCATGCGCAGAATGGGCCTGTGTCGCTTGCCGACATCTCCGAGCGGCAGGGCATTTCCCTGTCTTACCTGGAGCAGCTGTTCGCCAAGCTGCGCCGTGGCAACCTGGTCAGCAGCGTGCGTGGTCCGGGCGGTGGTTACCAGTTGTCGCGCGACATGCGGGTGATCCAGGTGGCCCAGGTCATCGATGCGGTCAACGAGTCGGTCGACGCGACCCGCTGCCAGGGCATGGGCGATTGCCACTCCGGCGATACCTGTCTGACCCACCACCTGTGGTGCGACCTCAGTCAGCAGATTCACGAATTTCTCAGCGGCATCAGCCTGGCTGATCTGGTGACCCGGCGCGAAGTGCAGGAAGTCGCCCAGCGCCAGGACCTGCGCCGCTGCAACGGCAGGACGCCGCAGCTGGACAAGATCGAAGCGTCCGCCATCGAGTGAGCAGGGCGCCTGCCTGAATAGGAGATACCTGATGAGATTGCCGATTTACCTCGACTACTCCGCCACCACCCCGGTCGACCCGCGCGTGGCGCAGAAGATGAGCGAGTGCCTGCTGGTGGATGGCAACTTTGGCAACCCGGCGTCGCGCTCCCATGTCTTCGGCTGGAAGGCCGAGGAAGCGGTGGAGAACGCTCGTCGCCAGGTCGCCGAACTGGTCAATGCCGACCCCCGCGAGATCGTCTGGACCTCCGGTGCCACCGAGTCCGACAATCTGGCCATCAAGGGTGTCGCCCACTTCTACGGTAGCAAGGGCAAGCACATCATCACCTCGAAGATCGAGCACAAGGCGGTGCTCGATACCTGCCGCCAGCTCGAGCGCGAAGGCTTCGAAGTGACCTACATCGAGCCGGGCGAAGACGGCCTGATCACTCCGGCTATGGTCGAGGCGGCGCTGCGCGAGGACACCATCCTGGTGTCGGTCATGCACGTCAACAACGAGATCGGCACCATCAACGATATCGCCGCCATCGGCGAGCTGACCCGCTCGCGCGGCGTGCTGTTCCACGTCGATGCCGCGCAGTCCACCGGCAAGGTGGAGATCGACCTGGAGAAGATGAAGGTCGACCTGATGTCCTTCTCCGCACACAAGACCTACGGTCCCAAGGGCATCGGCGCCCTCTACGTGCGCCGCAAGCCGCGCGTGCGCCTGGAGGCCATGATCCATGGCGGCGGCCACGAGCGCGGCATGCGCTCCGGCACCCTGGCCACCCACCAGATCGTCGGCATGGGCGAGGCTTTCCATATCGCCAAGCAGGAGATGGTGCAGGAGAACCAGCGCATCCTCGCCCTGCGCGACCGCTTCTACAAGCAGGTCGAGGGCATGGAGGAGCTGTACGTGAACGGCAGCCTGACCCAGCGCGTGCCGCACAACCTGAATCTGAGCTTCAACTACGTGGAAGGCGAGTCGCTGATCATGGCGCTCAAGGACCTGGCGGTCTCCTCCGGTTCCGCTTGTACCTCCGCTTCGCTGGAGCCCTCCTACGTGCTGCGCGCCCTGGGTCGCAACGACGAACTGGCACACAGCTCGATCCGCTTCACCTTCGGCCGCTTCACCACCGAGGAAGAAGTCGACTATGCCGCGTCGAAGATTCGCGAAGCCGTCGACAAGCTGCGCGAGCTGTCACCGCTGTGGGACATGTTCAAAGAAGGTGTCGACCTTTCCAAGGTCGAATGGCAGGCACACTGATTTTCGAGTCGCCTGTAGAGCGGCACCTGATGAGAGAGGAATTGCAGCATGGCATACAGTGAAAAGGTCATCGACCACTACGAGAACCCGCGCAACGTTGGCAAGCTCGACGCCGAGGATCCCAATGTCGGTACCGGCATGGTCGGCGCCCCAGCCTGCGGCGACGTGATGCGCCTGCAGATCAAGGTCAACGAGCAGGGCGTGATCGAAGACGCCAAGTTCAAGACCTACGGCTGCGGCTCGGCCATCGCCTCCAGCTCCCTGGCCACCGAGTGGATGAAGGGCAAGACCCTGGACGAAGCCGAAACCATCAAGAACACCCAGCTGGCCGAGGAGCTGGCCCTGCCGCCGGTGAAGATCCACTGCTCCGTGCTCGCCGAGGACGCCATCAAGGCGGCCGTGCGTGACTACAAGCAGAAGAAAGGTCTGCTCTGATTTCGAGGAGTCGCTATGGCCATCACCATGACTGAAGCCGCCGCTCGCCATGTGCAGCGTTCCCTGGACGGGCGCGGCAAGGGCGAGGGTATCCGCCTCGGCGTGCGTACCACCGGCTGCTCGGGCCTGGCCTATGTGCTGGAGTTCGTCGACGAGGTGGCGAACGAGGATCAGGTGTTCGAGAGCTTCGGCGTCAAGGTGATCATCGACCCGAAGAGCCTGACCTACCTCGACGGTACCGAGCTGGACTTCGTCCGCGAGGGTCTCAACGAAGGCTTCAAGTTCAACAACCCCAACGTGCGCGGCGAGTGCGGCTGCGGCGAGAGCTTCAACGTCTAAGGCGGGTTGTTGTGGGCAGTCCCTGTCATTTCGCGCTATTCGAGCTGCAACCGACGTTCCGCCTGGATCAGGCGCAGCTGTCGGCGCGCTATCGCGAGTTGGCCAAGGCCGTGCACCCGGATCGCTTCGCCGATGCCGGCGAGCGCGAGCAGCGCCTGGCGCTGGAGCAGTCGGCGCGCCTCAACGAGGCCTACCAGACCCTGAAGAGCGCGCCGCGGCGCGCCCTCTATCTGCTGGCCCTGCGTGGCCGCGAGCTGCCGCTGGAAGTGACGGTGCAGGATCCCGAGTTCCTCCTGCAACAGATGCGCTGGCGCGAGGAGCTGGAGGACCTGCAGGACAGCGCCGACCTGGCCGGCGTGGCGGCGTTCAAGAAGCGCCTGAAACTGGCTCAGGACGAGCTGGATGCGGGCTTCGCCGCCTGCTGGGACGATGCCGCGCGCCGTGAAGAGGCCGAACGTCTGGTGCGGCGCATGCAGTTCCTCGACAAGCTGGCCCACGAAGTGCGCGACCTCGAAGAGCGCCTCGACGACTAACCGCGCTGCAGCCCGTGCTGCACGCCTGATGATCGGAACACCATGGCCCTACTGCAGATCGCCGAGCCCGGGCAGAGCCCGCAACCCCACCAGCGCCGCCTGGCGGTGGGTATCGACCTGGGTACCACCAATTCGCTGGTCGCCGCCGTGCGCAGCGGCCTCGCCGCGCCATTGGCTGACGCCGAGGGGCAAGTGATTCTGCCGTCGGCGGTGCGCTACCACGCCGAGCGGGTCGAGGTCGGCCAGTCGGCCAAGGCCGCCGCCGCGCAGGACCCCTTCAATACCGTGATGTCGGTCAAGCGCCTGATGGGGCGCGGCGTGGCCGACATCAAGCAGCTTGGCGACCAGCTGCCCTATCGTTTCGTCGAGGGCGAGTCGCACATGCCGTTCATCGACACCGTGCAGGGCGCCAAGAGTCCGGTGGAGGTCTCCGCCGACATCCTCAAGGTGCTGCGCCAGCGTGCCGAGGCCAGCCTCGGTGGCGAGCTGGTCGGTGCGGTGATCACGGTGCCGGCCTATTTCGACGATGCCCAGCGCCAGGCCACCAAGGATGCCGCCCGCCTGGCCGGCCTCAATGTGCTGCGCCTGCTCAACGAGCCGACCGCTGCCGCCGTGGCCTATGGCCTGGACAAGGGTGCCGAGGGGGTGGTGGCCATCTATGACCTGGGTGGAGGTACCTTCGACATCTCCATCCTGCGCCTGACCCGCGGCGTGTTCGAGGTGCTGGCCACCGGTGGCGACAGCGCCCTGGGTGGCGACGACTTCGACCACGCCATCGCCGGCTGGATCATCGAGCAGGCCGGCCTGTCCAGCGACCTCGATCCCTCCATGCAGCGCAGCCTGTTGCAGGCCGCCTGTGCCGCCAAGGAAGCCCTGACGAGCAGTGCCGCGGTCGAGGTGCGCCATGGCGGCTGGTCCGGCGAGCTGAGTCGCGCCCGCTTCGAGGCGCTGGTCGAGCCGCTGATCGCACGCAGCCTCAAGGCCTGTCGCCGCGCGGTGCGCGATGCCGGCATCGAGCTCGAAGAGGTCGAGGCGGTGGTCATGGTCGGTGGCTCCACCCGGGTGCCGCGTGTGCGTGCGGCGGTGGGCGAGCTGTTCGGTCGCGCGCCGCTGACCGACATCGACCCGGACCAGGTGGTGGCCATCGGTGCCGCCATCCAGGCCGATACCCTGGCCGGTAACCAGCGTGGCGCCGGCGACGAGTTGTTGCTGCTCGACGTGATCCCGCTGTCCCTGGGGCTGGAGACCATGGGTGGGCTGATGGAGAAGGTGGTGCCGCGCAACACCACCATCCCGGTGGCGCGGGCCCAGGACTTCACCACCTACAAGGATGGCCAGACCGCCATGGTCATCCGCGTCCTGCAGGGCGAGCGCGAGCTGGTCAAGGACTGCCGCTCGCTGGCGCGCTTCGAGTTGCGCGGGATTCCGCCGATGGTCGCCGGTGCGGCGAAGATCCGCGTGACCTTCCAGGTCGATGCCGATGGCCTGCTCAGTGTCGCCGCCCGCGAGCTGGGCTCCGGCGTGGAGGCGAGCATCCAGGTCAAGCCGTCCTATGGTCTGACCGACGGCGAGATCGCCCGCATGCTGCAGGACTCCTTCCAGAACGCCGGGGGTGACAAGGTCGCCCGCGCCCTGCGCGAGCAGCAGGTCGAGGCCGAGCGCCTGCTCGAGGCTGTGCAGTCGGCGCTGGATGCCGATGGCGAGCGGCTGCTCAGCGAGGAAGAGCGCATCGCCATCCTCGCCGCCATGGACGAGCTGCGCGAACAGGCGGCCGGCAACGACACCCACGCCATCGAGCAGCAGGCCAAGCGCCTGGCGCAGATCACCGATGCCTTTGCCGCCCGGCGCATGGACGCCACCGTCAAGGCGGCGCTGTCCGGGCGCAAGCTCAACGAAATCGAGGACAACTGATGCCGCAGGTCATCTTTCTGCCACACGAGAAATTCTGCCCCGAAGGCATGGTCGTCGAGGCCGAGCCGGGGACGTCCATTCTCGAGCTGGCGCATGCCAATCACATCGAGATGGAAAGTGCCTGTGGCGGCGTCTGCGCCTGCACCACCTGCCACTGCATCATCCGCGAGGGCTTCGATTCGCTGGAAGAGGCGGACGAGCTGGAGGAGGACTTCCTCGACCGCGCCTGGGGTCTGGAGGCGCAGTCGCGCCTGGCCTGCCAGGCCAAGGTCGGGACCGAGGACCTGACCGTCGAGATCCCGAAATACTCGCTCAACCACGCCGCCGAAGCGCCGCACTGATTCGAGGAGTCGTCATGAGCCTGAAATGGACCGATGTGCTGGATATCGCCATCGAGCTGGCCGAGAGCAAGCCGGAGGTCGATCCGCGTTATGTCAACTTCGTCGACCTGCATCGCTGGGTGCTGGCCCTGCCGGACTTCGCCGACGATCCGCAGCGTGGCGGCGAGAAGGTGCTGGAGGCCATTCAGGCGGCCTGGATCGAAGAGCTCGACTGAGCGCCGCAGCATCGCCTCAGGGCGCGGCCCTACGCATTTCACCCTAACCCGCGTATAATTCGCGGGTTTAATTTTTCGCTTTAACTCTGGAGCTTCAAATGGCTGTTCAACGTACTTTCTCCATCATCAAGCCGGATGCCGTTGCCAAGAACGTCATCGGTGAAATCACCACCCGTTTCGAGAAGGCCGGCCTGCGCGTCGTCGCTTCCAAGATGGTCCAGCTGTCCGAGCGCGAAGCCGCTGGCTTCTACGCCGAGCACAGCGAGCGTGGCTTCTTCAAGGATCTGGTCGCCTTCATGACCTCCGGTCCGGTCATCGTCCAGGTTCTGGAAGGCGAGAACGCCGTTGCCAAGAACCGTGAGCTGATGGGCGCCACCAACCCGAAAGAAGCCGCTCCGGGGACCATTCGCGCCGATTTCGCCGTTTCCATCGACGAAAACGCCGTGCACGGTTCCGACTCCGAGGCTTCCGCCGCTCGCGAGATCGCCTACTTCTTCTCCGCCACCGAGGTGTGTGCTCGCATTCGCTAAGCGCGAACCGGCGAGGGTGAATCCATGACTGATGTAGCCAAGACCAACCTGCTGGGGCTGACCCAGCCCGAGCTGGAAAGCTTCTTCGAGAGCATCGGGGAAAAGCGCTTCCGTGCCGGTCAGGTCATGAAATGGATTCACCACTTCGGCGTCGAGGATTTCGATGCCATGAGCAATCTCGGCAAGGCCCTGCGCGAAAAGCTCAAGGCCTGCGCCGAGATTCGCGGTCCGCAGATCGTCAGCCAGGACATTTCCGCCGACGGCACCCGCAAGTGGGTGGTGCGTGTGGCGTCCGGCAGCTGCGTCGAGACCGTGTATATCCCGCAAGGCGGCCGCGGCACCCTCTGCGTGTCCTCGCAGGCCGGCTGTGCGCTGGATTGCAGTTTCTGTTCCACCGGCAAGCAGGGCTTCAACAGCGACCTGACTGCCGCTGAAATCATCGGCCAGGTGTGGATCGCCAATAAATCCTTCGGCACCGTACCGGCCAAGATCGACCGTGCCATCACCAACGTGGTGATGATGGGCATGGGCGAGCCCCTGCTGAATTTCGACAATGTCGTGCCGGCCATGCAGATCATGATGGACGACCTCGGCTACGGCATTTCCAAGCGCAAGGTGACCCTGTCCACCTCCGGCGTGGTGCCTATGATCGACAAGCTGGCGACCGTCACCGACGTGTCCCTGGCCCTGTCGCTGCACGCACCGAACGACGAGCTGCGCAACCAGTTGGTGCCGCTCAACAAGAAATACCCGCTGGACGTGCTGCTGCCGGCCTGCCGTCGCTACATCGACGGCCTGGGCGAGAAGCGCTACCTGACCGTCGAGTACACCCTGCTCAAGGACGTCAACGACCAGCCGGAACACGCTGCGCAGATGATCGCACTTCTCAAGGATTTTCCTTGCAAGATCAATCTGATTCCGTTTAATCCCTTCCCCTTCTCCGGTTACGAACGGCCGAGCAACAACGCCATCCGTCGCTTCCAGGACCTGTTGCACAAGGCCGGCTTCAACGTCACCGTGCGCACCACCCGGGGTGACGACATCGATGCCGCCTGCGGGCAGCTGGTCGGCCAGGTGCAGGACCGCACCCGGCGCAGCGAGCGTTATATTGCCGTACGTCAGCTGGGTAGCGAGGCCGAAGAGCCCCGCACCGCCAACCGAAATTGAAGGGGAGGAACTCCATGACCTTGCGCGCTGCGCTCTATCTGTCTCTGGTCTGTGTGTTGGCAGGGTGTGTCCGGATGGGAGGTCAGGTAGATCCTCTGGACACGACCGAGGGACGCAATCAGGCCCGCGATGCCTATATCCAGCTTGGGCTGGGGCATCTGCAGCAGGGCTCTACCGAGAAGGCCAAGGAGCCGCTGAAGAAAGCCCTGGAGCTCGACTCGTCCAGCGCCGAAGCGCATGCCATCCTCGCGCTGGTCTTCCAGCAGGAGCTGGAGCCCAAGCTGGCCGACGAGCACTATCGCAAGGCCATCTCTCTGAACCGTGGCGAAGCGCGTTTGCATAACAATTACGGCAGCTTCCTGTTCGAGCAGAAGCGTTACCAGGAGGCCATGGAGCAGTTCTCTATCGCCGCCAGCGATACGCTCTACTCTGAGCGCTCCCGCGTCTTCGAGAATCTCGGGCTGACTTCCCTGCAGCTGGGGCAGCGCGAGCAGGCCAAGCAGTACTTCGAGCGCGCGCTGCGGATGAACAGCGGCCGCCCCATGGCGCTGTTGCGGATGGCCCAGCTGTCTTTCGAGGATGGTCAGTACGTACCCTCCCGTAACTACTACAAGAGTTTCAGCGAGCAGGCACGGCAGACTCCGGAGAGCCTGCTGCTCGGCATTCGTCTGGCCAAGGTCTTCGATGATCGCGATCAGGCCGCCAGCCTCGGTCTGCAACTGAAGCGCTTCTATCCGGGCACCCCCGAATATCAGCAATACCTGTCGGAGCAGTGATGAAAGCCTCGCCTCCTGAAGTTGCCGTGGCGCACCGGGTCAATCCCGGCGAGACGCTGCGCAAGGCTCGCGAAAGCAAGAATCTGGCGCTGGGCGATGCTGCCCAGCAGCTCAACCTCACTTCCCAGGCTCTGCGACACCTGGAGGCAGGTGCCTTCGAGCAGTTGCCCGGGCATACCTTCGCTCGCGGCTACATCCGTGCCTATGCCAGGCTGATGGGGCTGGATGCCGACCGGCTGGTCAACGAGTTCGACCAGTACACCGGCACCGATGCCAGCGGCAGCAGCGTTTCCAGCCTGTCGCGGATCGAGGAGCCGGCCAAGGTCTCGCAGAGCCTGCTGCGCTTCTTCAGCATTGCCGCGCTGATTGGGCTGGGAGCCGTCGGTTTCTTCTGGTGGCAGGGCGAGAACCAGCGCCTGCAGGAGGAAGCGGCCAAGGCCAAGATCGAGCATGTCGAGGTGGAGTCGGCCGACGGTACCGTCGAGATACACACGCTGACCGAACCGGAAGATCAGGCCGTTGCCCTGGCCCAGCTGGAGATCGGCGGTGCGCCGGCCCCGAGCGACAGCACCCCGGCCGAGCCCGACGATTCCGCGACTCCGGCCTTGGCCCCGCAGGCTTCGCCCGAGGCTCCGGTCGCCGATTCGCAGGTGGTCGAGCCGCCGGCTGCCGAGGTGGTCACACCGCAGGTGCCTGCAGCGGAGGTCGTGGCCGCGGTCGAGGCACCGGCTGTCGAGGCCGCTCCGCCCGCGGCGCAGGCTCCGGCCGCCGTGGCGCAGCCGGGAGAGGCCCTGGTCAACCTGCAGTTCACCGCCGACTGCTGGACCCAACTGACCGATGCCGATGGCAAGGTCCTGCTCAGCGCCCTCAAGCGCCGTGGCGACAGCGTCGAGCTGGCCGGCAAGGCACCGCTGGAGCTGCGCCTGGGCTATGCCCGTGGCGCCGTGGTGCTGGTCGATGGCCAGGCTGTCGACGTCGCCCCCTTCATCCACGGTGAGACCGCCCGCCTCAAACTGGGGCAGTGAGCCAGATATGCATTGCGAATCCCCCATCAAGCGCCGCCTGTCCCGCAAGATCTGGGTAGGCAAGGTGCCGGTCGGCGGCGATGCACCGATTTCGGTGCAGAGCATGACCAATACCGAGACCTGCGACGTCGATGCAACCGTCGGCCAGATCCAGCGTCTCGAAGCCGCCGGCGCCGACATAGTGCGGGTTTCGGTGCCGTCCATGGAGGCGGCCGAGGCCTTCGGCAGGATCAAGCAGCGGGTCAACCTGCCGCTGGTCGCCGACATCCACTTCGACTACCAGATCGCCCTGCGCGTGGCCGAGCTGGGCGTCGACTGCCTGCGCATCAACCCCGGCAACATCGGCCGCGAGGATCGCGTCAGGGCGGTGGTCGAGGCCGCCCGCGACAAGGGCATCCCGATCCGCATCGGCGTCAACGCCGGCTCCCTGGAGAAGGACCTGCAGAAGAAATATGGCGAACCGACTCCGGAGGCGCTGGTGGAGTCCGCCCTGCGCCATGTCGAGCACCTGGATCGCCTCAACTTCCCAGACTTCAAGGTCAGCGTGAAGGCCTCCGACGTGTTCATGGCCGTCGCGGCCTACCGCCTGCTGGCCAAGCAGATCGAGCAGCCGCTGCACCTAGGCATCACCGAGGCCGGTGGCCTGCGTTCCGGCACCGTGAAGTCGGCGGTCGGCCTGGGCATGCTGCTGGCCGAGGGCATCGGCGACACCATTCGCATCTCCCTGGCCGCCGATCCGGTGGAGGAGATCAAGGTCGGTTTCGACATCCTCAAGTCCCTGCGCCTGCGTTCGCGCGGCATCAACTTCATCGCCTGCCCGAGCTGCTCGCGGCAGAACTTCGACGTGGTCAAGACCATGAACGAGCTGGAGCAGCGGGTCGAGGACCTGCTGGTGCCCCTCGATGTCGCCGTGATCGGCTGCGTGGTCAACGGCCCGGGCGAAGCCAAGGAGGCGCATATCGGCCTCACCGGCGGCACCCCGAACAACCTGGTCTACATCGACGGCGCTCCGGCCTCGAAGCTGACCAACGACAACCTGGTGGATGAGCTGGAGAAGCTGATCCGCCGCAAGGCGGCCGAGAAGGTCGAGGCCGACGCGGCCGTGATCGCCCGCGGCTGACAAGGAATAACAGTGAGCAAGTCCCTGCAAGCCATCCGTGGCATGAACGACATCCTGCCGGCGCAGACGCCGGCCTGGCGTTATCTGGAAGGTACCCTGGCCAGCCTGCTCGACGGCTACGGCTACCAGGAAATCCGCCTGCCCATCCTCGAGTTCACCGAGCTGTTCGCCCGTGGTATCGGCGAAGGCACCGACGTGGTCGACAAGGAGATGTACACCTTCCTCGACCGTAACCAGGAGTCGCTGACCCTGCGTCCGGAAGGCACCGCCGGCTGCGTGCGCGCCGTGCTCGAGCATGGCCTGTCCGGCGGCGGCCAGGTGCAGAAGCTGTGGTATGCCGGCCCCATGTTCCGTTACGAGAAACCGCAGAAGGGTCGCTACCGCCAGTTCCACCAGATCGGCGTGGAAGCCTTCAACCTGCCCGGCCCGGACGTCGATGCCGAGCTGATCGTGCTGACCTGGCGTCTGTGGCAGCGCCTCGGCCTGGCCGAGGCGGTGACCCTGCAGCTCAACAGCCTGGGTTCCAGCGAGGCCCGCGCGGCCTATCGCGACGCCCTGGTGGCCTATCTCAACGAGCGCTTCGCGCAGCTCGACGAGGACAGCCAGCGGCGCCTGACCACCAACCCGCTGCGCATCCTCGACAGCAAGAACGCCCAGACCCAGGCCCTGCTGGTGGGTGCGCCGACCCTGGCCGACTACCTCGACGAGGAGTCGCGCCTGCACTTCGAAGGTGTCAAGGCGCGCCTGGATGCCGTGGGCATCCGCTACGAGATCAACCACAAGCTGGTACGTGGCCTCGACTACTACAACCGCACCGTGTTCGAGTGGGTCACCGACAGGCTCGGCGCCCAGGGCACCGTGTGTGCCGGCGGCCGCTACGACGGCCTGGTCGGCCAGCTGGGCGGCAAGCCGACCCCGGGCGTGGGCTTCGCCATGGGCGTCGAGCGCCTGGTGCTGCTGCTGGAGACTCTGGAACTGCTGCCCGCCGAGCTGAACGCCCCGGCCGATCTCTACCTGTGTGCCTTCGGCGAGGCCGCCGAGCTGGCCGGCCTGGGCCTGGCCGAGCGTCTGCGCGATGCCATTCCCGGCCTGCGCCTGCTGGTCAATGCCGGTGGCGGCAGCTTCAAGAGCCAGTTCAAGAAGGCCGACAAGAGCGGCGCGCGTTTCGCCCTGATCCTGGGTGAGGACGAACTGGCTGCCCGCGTGGTAGGTTGCAAACCCCTGCGCGACGACGCCGAGCAACAGACCATTGCCTGGGATGCGCTGCCCGCGCACCTGGCCGCCTGCCTGCAGGCCTGAGAACAGAGCGAATTTAAGGAGTTATCCGGGTGAGCATGACCGAAGAAGAACAGATTGCGCAGATCAAGGAGTGGTGGCAGCGCAACGGCAAGCCCCTGCTGACCGGTGGCGCGCTGGCCCTGGCCCTGGTGTTCGGCTGGCAGGCCTGGCAGCAGTACCAGAACAATCAGCAGCAAGGCGCCTCGCTGCTCTACCAGCAACTGCTGGAGACCAGCCTGACTCCCAGCGGCCAGCCGGATGCCGGCAAGGTCGTCGAACTGGCCGGCAAGCTGAAGAAGGAGCATGCCGGCACGGCGTACGCCCAATACGGTAGCCTGTTCGTGGCCAAGGCGGCGGTGGAGGCCGGCAAGCTGGAGGATGCGGCGGCCGAGCTCGCACCGCTGCTGGACAAGCCGGTGGACCCGACCATCGGCGAACTGGCTCGCCAGCGCCTGGCCCGTGTACTGGCGGCGCAGGACAAGGCCGAAGAAGGCCTCAAGCTGCTGGAAGGCGAGGCCGGCAAGGCCTGGCTGGCCAGCCGCGAAGAACTCAGGGGCGACCTGCTGGTGCAACTCGGTCGCCACGCCGAGGCCCATGCGGCCTACCAGAAGGCCAAGGCTGCCCTGGCCGAAGATGCCGCCGTCGGCGGCTTGCAGATGAAGCTCGATGACCTGGCGAAAGGGGATGCCTGACGTGATGCGCTGGAAGAATGCCGCAGTGCTGGCCCTGGCCGTGATGGCCGTGGGGTGCAGCAGCAATAGCAAGAAGGAACTGCCGCCGAATGAGCTGCCCGACATCCAGGAAGAGGTGCGTCTGGATGCCCGCTGGAGCCGTTCGATCGGCGATGGCCAGGGCGAGCTGTACAACCTGCTGACCCCCGTTGTCGACGGCGATCGCCTGTACGCCGCCGCCGCCAATGGCGAAGTGGTCGCGCTCGACCGCCTGAGCGGCGACAAGCTGTGGGAAGCCGAGCTGGACCTGCCGATTTCCGGTGGCGTCGGCGCCGGCTACGGCCTGGTGCTGGTCGGCACCCTGAAAGGCGAGGTGATCGCCCTGGATGCCAGCACTGGCGAGGAAAAATGGCGTGCCCGCGTCACCAGCGAAGTGCTGTCCGCGCCGGCCACCAATGGCGACATCGTCGCCGTGCAGACCCAGGACGATCGTCTGATCGCCTTCGACGCCAGCACCGGCGAGCAGCGCTGGATCTTCGAGAACAGCCCGGCCGTGCTGACCCTGCGCGGTACCAGCAGCCCGATCGTGACCAACCGCCTGGTGGTCGCCGGCCTGTCCACCGGCAAGGTCCTGGCCCTCGATGCCAGCCGCGGCATCCCGGTGTGGGAGCAGCGCGTGGCCATTCCCCAGGGCCGCTCCGAGCTGGAGCGCGTGGTCGATATCGACGGTAACCTGCTGCTGTCCGGCGGCAATCTCTATGTGGTGACCTACCAGGGCAAGGTCGCGGCCTTCGACCTGGAAAGCGGTCGTCCGCTGTGGAACCGCGATGCCTCCAGCTACGTGGGCCTGGCCCAGGGCTTCGGCAGCGTCTACGTGAGCCTGGCCAACGGTGCGCTGGAAGGCGTCGACGAGCGCTCCACTTCGGCGCTGTGGAGCAACGATGCCCTGCTGCGGCGCCAGCTGTCCGCGCCGGAGGTATTCTCCAGCTACGTGGCGGTCGGCGATTTCGAAGGCTACCTGCACCTGCTGAGCCAGGTGGATGGCCACTTCGTCGGTCGCCAGAAGATCGATGGCGACGGCCTGCGTGCGCGCCCGCTGGTGGTGGGCGACTGGATCTACGCCTACGGCAACAGCGGCAAGCTGGTCGGCCTGACCATCCGCTAAGCTGTTGAGCAATGTCCGGCCGCTGCCGTTCTACGGCAGCGGCCTTTGTGTTTTCTGAGGTATATGTCGATGGTTCCTGTAATCGCCCTGGTGGGCCGCCCCAATGTCGGCAAGTCGACGCTGTTCAACCGCCTGACCAAGACCCGCGACGCGATCGTGGCCGAATACGCCGGCCTGACTCGCGACCGCCAGTACGGCGAGGCCAAGTGGCAGGGGCGCACCTACATCGTCATCGATACCGGCGGCATCTCCGGCGATGAGGAAGGCATCGATGCGAAGATGGCCGAGCAGTCGCTGCAGGCCATCGAGGAAGCCGATGCCGTGCTGTTCATGGTCGACTCGCGCGCTGGCATGACCGCCGCCGACCAGATGATCGCCGAGCACCTGCGCAAGCGGAACAAGCGCAGCTTCCTGGTCGCCAACAAGGTCGACACCGTCGATCCGGACATCGCCCGCGCCGAGTTCAGCCCGCTGGGCCTGGGCGACGCCCTGCCGATCGCCGCCGCCCATGGCCGCGGCATCAGCCAGATGCTGGAAGCCGCGCTGGGCATCTTCCCCAAGGACAATGCCGAGGAAGAGGCGGTCGAGGGCGAGGAGGGCGAAGCCGAGGAAGTGGTCGCCGAGGGCCAGGAGGCCAAGCGCATTCCCGGTCCGAGCGAGAAGGACGGCATCAAGATCGCCATCATCGGTCGTCCCAACGTCGGCAAGTCGACCCTGGTCAACCGCATGCTGGGCGAGGAGCGGGTGATCGTCTATGACCAGGCGGGAACGACTCGGGACAGCATCTACATCCCCTTCGAGCGCGACGACGAGAAGTACACCCTGATCGACACCGCCGGCGTGCGCCGCCGCGGCAAGATCTTCGAGGCCGTCGAGAAGTTCTCGGTGGTCAAGACCCTGCAGGCCATCCAGGACGCCAACGTGGTGATCTTCGTGATGGATGCCCGCGAGGGCGTGGTCGAGCACGACCTCAACCTGCTCGGCTTCGTGCTGGAGACCGGCCGCGCGCTGGTCATCGCCCTGAACAAGTGGGACGGCATGGAGCAGGGTGAGAAGGACTACGTGAAGACCGAGCTGGAGCGCCGGCTGATGTTCGTCGACTGGGCGGACATCCACTTCATCTCCGCCAAGCACGGTACCGGCGTCGGCCACCTGTACAAGTCGGTGCAGACCGCCTTCAAGGCCGCCGTCACCCGCTGGCCGACCAACCGCCTGACGCAGATCCTCGAGGATTGCGTGCAGGAGCACCAGCCGCCCACCGTCAACGGCCGCCGCATCAAGCTGCGCTACGCCCACCTGGGCGGCGCCAACCCGCCGCTGATCGTGATCCATGGCAACCAGGTCGACGCGGTACCCAAGACCTACACCCGCTACCTGGAAAACACCTACCGCCGTGTGCTCAAGCTGGTCGGCACGCCGATCCGCATCGAGTACAAGGGCGGCGAGAACCCCTACGAGGGCAAGAAGAACAAGCTCACCGAGCGCCAGGTGAACCGCAAGAAGCGCCTGATGAGCCACCACAAGAAGGCCGAGAAGAAGCGCAAGGACAAGAAGCGCTGATTCTCCCGGCGGGTTACTTGAAAGGCGCAGTTTCTGCGCCTTTTTCGTTGGTGCCGCTGCTGCATCCCGGGCCGGCCATCGGCTATCCTCGCGGCTCGCACCAGGCCCCGCAGGAAGTCCCGATGCTCGCCAGCAAGCTGCCCAATGTCGGCACCACCATCTTCACCCGCATGTCCCAGCTCGCCGCGGAAGTCGGCGCCATCAACCTGTCCCAGGGCTTCCCCGATTTCGACGGCCCGCAGGCCCTGCGCGAGGCCGTGGCCCGCCATGTGCTGGAGGGGCGCAACCAGTACAGCCCGATGACCGGCCTGCCGACCCTGCGCCAGCAGGTGGCGGCCAAGATCGCGCGCAGCTACGGCGTGCAGCGCGATGCGGACAGCGAGATCACCATCACCCCCGGCGCCACCGAGGCGATCTTCTGCGCGGTGCAGGCGCTGATCCATCCGGGCGATGAGGCCATCGTCCTCGACCCCTGCTACGACAGCTACGAGCCCTCGGTGGAGCTGGCCGGCGGCCGCTGCGTGCACGTGCCGCTGGCCCTGCCGGACTTCGCCGTGGACTGGCAGCGCCTGGCCGATGCCATCACCCCGCGTACCCGGCTGATCTTCCTCAACTCGCCGCACAACCCCAGCGGCGCGCTGCTCAGTCGAGGCGATCTCGACCAGCTGGCGGCGCTGATCCGTGGCCGCGATATCCATGTGATCAGCGACGAGGTCTACGAGCACCTGATCTTCGACGGCGCCCTCCACGCCAGCGTGCTGGCCCACGAGGAGCTCTACGCCCGTGCCTTCGTGGTCAGCTCGTTCGGCAAGACCTACCACGTCACCGGCTGGAAGACCGGCTATGTGGTGGCGCCGCCTCTGCTGACCGCCGAGCTGCGCAAGATCCACCAGTACGTCAACTTCTGTGGCGTGACCCCGCTGCAGCACGGCCTGGCCGACTTCATGGCTGCCCATCCCGAGCATGTGGAGGAGCTGCCGGCCTTCTACCAGGCCAAGCGCGATCTGTTCTGCGACCTGCTGGCCGGCTCGCGTTTTCGCTTCACCCGCGCGCCGGGTACCTATTTCCAGCTGGCCGACTACTCGACGATCCGCCCGGACCTGGACGACGTGGCCATGGCCGAGTGGCTGACCCGTGAGCACGGCGTGGCGGCCATCCCGGTGTCGGTGTTCTACCGGCAGGCGCCGGCCGAGATGCACCTGGTGCGCTTCTGTTTCGCCAAACGCGAGGAGACGCTGCGCCAGGCAGCGGAAAAGCTATGCGCGATCTGAGCCTGTTGCCCGACCTCGAACTGGCGCTGATCCAGAGCGAACTGGACTGGCACGACCCCGCCGCCAACCGCGCGCGCTTCGAGCCGCTGCTGGAGCAGGCCCGCGGCGCCGACCTGGTGGTGTTGCCGGAGATGTTCAGTACCGGCTTCTCCATGCACTCGGCCGAACTGGCCGAGGCGGAAGACGGCCCGACCACGCAGTGGCTGCGCGAGCAGGCCGCGCGTATCGGCGCGGTAGTGACCGGCAGCCTGATCATCCGGGCGGCCGATGGCAGCTACCGCAACCGCCTGCTGTGGGCACGCCCGGATGGGTCGCTGGCGCACTACGACAAGCGCCACCTGTTCCGCATGGCCGGCGAGCACAAGCACTACAGCGCAGGCGGCGAGCGGGTGCTGCTGGAGCTGAGGGGCTGGCGGGTGCGCCCGCTGATCTGCTACGACCTGCGTTTCCCGGTGTGGAGCCGCGATCCGCAGGACACTGATCTGCTGCTGTACACCGCCAACTGGCCGGGCGCGCGCCGCCAGCACTGGAATCGCCTGCTGCCGGCGCGGGCCATCGAGAACCTGTGCTACGTCGCGGCGGTCAATCGCATCGGCACGGATGGCAAGGGTCATGCCTACAGCGGCGATTCCCAGGTGCTGGATTTCCAGGGCGAGCCCCTGCTGGCGCCGGGCGCTGCCGCCGGTGTGTTTCGCGTGCGCCTGTCGGCCAAGGAGCTGGCGGCCTATCGCGAGCGCTTCCCGGCCTTTCTGGATGCGGATGGATTCACCCTGCAGCTTTGAGCCTGGATATCGCACCAATGAAAACGCCGGGATGAGCCCGGCGTCATTCTGCACAGTGTGGCGTCAGGCCGCGGCGGCCTTGCCCGCCTCCTGGGCCAGGGCACGGTTGAGCGCGCTGAACAGGGCGCGGAAGGTCGCGGTGGTCAGGTTCTCGTCGATGCCGATGCCGTGCAGCGGGCGGCCACCGTTGAGGCGGACCTCGATGTAGGCCACGGCCTGGGCGTTGGTGCCGGCGCTGATGGCATGCTCGTGGTAGTCCATGATCTCGATGTTCTGCGGCAAGGCGGCGACCAGCGCCTCCAGCGGCCCCTTGCCGCTGCCGTGCTTGCGCCGCGCCTCACCGTCGAAAGTGACGTCGACGTCGACGGTGCAGATGCCGTTCTCTTCCTGCAGGCGATGGCCCTTGAGCGCGTAGGGCGCATCGGCTTGCAGGTATTCGCTCTGCAGCAGGCCGTAGATCTGCTGGGCGGTCATTTCCAGGCCGAGGCGGTCGGTCTCGCGCTGCACCACCTGGCTGAACTCGATCTGCAGGCGGCGCGGCAGGCTGATGCCGTATTCCTGCTCGAGCAGGAAGGTGATGCCGCCCTTGCCGGACTGGCTGTTCACCCGGATCACCGCCTCGTAGTCGCGGCCGATGTCGGCCGGGTCGATCGGCAGGTAGGGCACTTCCCAGATGCCTTGCGGGTCCTGCTGGGCGAAGCCCTTGCGGATGGCGTCCTGGTGCGAGCCGGAGAAGGCGGTGTGGACCAGGTCGCCGACGTACGGATGGCGCGGGTGCACCGGCAGCTGGTTGCACTCCTCGACCACCTTGCGCACGGCATCGATGTCGGAGAAGTCCAGCTGCGGGTCGACGCCCTGGGTGTACATGTTCAGCGCCATGGTCACCAGGCAGAGGTTGCCGGTGCGCTCGCCGTTGCCGAACAGGCAGCCTTCCACGCGGTCGGCGCCGGCCATCAGTGCCAGCTCCGAGGCGGCCACGCCGGTGCCGCGGTCGTTGTGGGTGTGCAGGCTGATGATCAGGCTGTCGCGCTTATCGACATGGCGGCAGAACCACTCGATCTGGTCGGCATAGTGGTTCGGCGTGGCGCACTCGACGGTGGCCGGCAGGTTGAGGATCAGGCGCTTGGCCGGGGTCGGCTGGAACACGCCGATCACCGCGTTGCACACCTCGACGGCGAAGTCGGTCTCGGTGGAGCTGAACACTTCCGGCGAGTACTCGAAGCCCCACTGGGTCTCGGGCTGCGCTGCGGCCAGGCGCTTGATGATCTGCGCGGCGTGGGTGGCGATCTCGATAACACCGGCCTTGTCCTGGTTGAAGACGATGCGGCGGAAGCTCGGCGCGGTGGCGTTGTAGTAGTGGACGATGGCGCGCTTGGCACCCTTGAGTGACTCGAAGGTGCGGGTGATCAGGTCCTCGCGGGCCTGGGTCAGCACCTGGATGGTCACGTCATCGGGGATATGGCCGCCTTCGATGAGTTCCCGCACGAAGTCGAAGTCGGTCTGCGAGGCGGACGGGAAGCCCACTTCGATCTCCTTCAGGCCCACGGCCACCAGGCACTTGAAGAAGCGCATCTTCTTCTCGGCGTCCATCGGCTCGATCAGCGACTGATTGCCGTCGCGCAGGTCGGTGGACAGCCAGATCGGCGCCTTGTCGATGGTCTTGTCCGGCCAGGTGCGGTCCGGCAACTGGATCGGGGTGAAGGCGCGGTACTTCTTCGACGGGTCTTTGAGCATGGTCATGGGGTAATCCTTGGAGCGGCGGTGGGCCGGGCAAATCGTCAAGTCGGGCGGGCGTCGGGGGAGGAGGTTCAGCCACGCAGTCGTGGGCTGACCAGGCGCTGGCAGGCGTGTTGACGCAGAAGGATGAGGGTATGCGGTGTTTTCATGCTGACAACCCTACTGCTGGAGGTTAAAGCTGGCAAGGCTTACCTGGAAAACGCGCGTTACTTGCTCTTTCATCTTGTAATTTAGAATAAATTGCGGGCTTTATGGTTTTGTCTTGATTTTATTGCGCAGGTTTTTCAGGGCTTGAACGCGCCGATGAAGATTGCCGGATCGACCCGGGCGTCGTTGAGGCTGACGTTCCAGTGCAGATGCGGCCCGGTGGCGCGGCCGGTGGCGCCGACCTTGCCGAGATGACCGCCGCGGGGGATCTCGTCGCCCGGCTGCACGTCGATCTTGGACAGGTGGCAGAACATGCTGATCAGGCCCTGGCCGTGGTCGACGAATACTGTCTTGCCGTTGAAGAAGTAGTCGCCGACCAGGATCACCCGGCCGGCCGCCGGAGCCTTGATCGGCGTGCCGGTGCCGACGGCGAAGTCCAGTCCGGAGTGTGGGTTGCGTTCCTCGCCATTGAAGAAGCGGCGCAGGCCGAAGGGCGAGGACAGTGGGCCGTCGACCGGCTTGTCGAACAGCAGGTTGCTCGGCTGACGCGCGCTGAACTGGCGGTAGGCAGCGGTCTGCTCGGCCAGCTCGCGTTCGATGCGTTTGAGATTGGCCGGGCTCGGGCTGACCTGCTCGCGATTCTTCAGGGTGATGCGTTGTTCGCGGTAGTGCCGGGCGCCGACCCGGAAGTCCAGCGCGCGGCCGTCGGCCTCGATCTGTTGCTGGCCGGGCTTGACCGTCAGCGGGATGCCGACGATGGCGATCCAGCGCCGGCCTTCTTCCTTCACCACCAGCACCGGCTTGCCCTGGTAGCGCGCCTGCGGTGCGCTGGGGCCGTCGCCCAGGTCGAGCACGGCGACGCCGCCGGGCACCGGCTTGTGCAGCAGGCGGGTGAGAAAGCCTTCGGCTTGCACGGGCAGGGCGAGGCAGCAGAGGAGGGTCAGGCTGAGCAGGCGCATGGGGTGTCCGTAGGGTGGATGGGCCAGGCCTATCCACCCGCATGAGGGTTAATCGAGCAGCGACAGGGTCACCGGGGTGAGGTGGTTGTCCTCGACGCGCACCTCCAGCTCGCCCTCGCCCAGGCGCGCCTTGAGGCGCTGACCGGGGCGGGTCTGGCTGGCGGCGTGCACGGCCTGGCCGCGCTCGTCGAGGAGGATGCTGTAGCCGCGGCCGAGGGTGGCCAGCGGGCTGACGATATGCAGCGTTTGCGCGAGATTTTCCAGCTGCTGGCGCTGCTGGCGCAGTTGCAGCTCGATGGCGCGCGGCAGGCGGTTGGCCAGGCTGTCCAGGCGCTGGCGCAGCAGGGCCAGGGCGCGGCCAGGGTGCTGCGCGGCCAGGCGGGTATCCAGGCGCGCTAGGCGTTCGTGGCGGCTGTGCAGCTGCTGTTGAAATGCCCTGCGCAGGCGCATGTCTAGGTCGTCCAGGCGCTGGGCCTGCTGGCGCAGGCGCTCGCCGGGGTGGCGCAGGCGCCGGGCCAGGCTGTCCAGGCGCAGCTGCTCGCGGCTCAGGCGGGTACGCAGGCTCAGGGCCAGGCGGCGGCTGAGGCTGTCCAGGCGGCGCTGCAGGTCGGAACTGTCCGGTGCCAGCAGCTCGGCGGCGGCCGAGGGCGTCGGCGCGCGCACGTCGGCGACGAAGTCGCTGATCGACACGTCGGTCTCGTGGCCGACGGCGCTGACGATGGGCGTGACGCAATCCGCCACGGCGCGCGCCACGGCCTCCTCGTTGAAGCACCAGAGGTCCTCCAGCGAGCCGCCGCCTCTAGCCAGGATGATCGCGTCGAAGCCGGCGCGGTCGGCCAGCTGCAGGGCGCGGACGATCTGCGCGGTGGCCTCGCGCCCCTGCACGGCGGTGGGCACCAGGGTCAGCGCCACCTGCGGCGCGCGGCGGCGGAACACGCTGATGATGTCGCGAATGACGGCGCCGGTCGGCGAGCTGACGATGCCGATGCGCTGCGGGTGGGCGGGCAGGGCGCGCTTGCGTTCGCTGGCGAACAGGCCCTCGGCGGAAAGCTTCTCCTTGAGCGCCTCGAAGGCCAGGCGCAGGGCGCCGTCGCCGGCCGGCTCGACTGTGTCGAGGATCAGCTGGTAGTCGCCGCGCCCCTCGAACAGCGAGACCTTGCCGCGCACCCTGACCGCCAGGCCGTCGCGCAGCGCCTGGCGCACGCGGGCGGCGTTCTGCCGGAACAGCGCGCAGCGCACCTGGGCCTGGCTGTCTTTGAGGGTGAAATAGAGGTGGCCGGAGGCCGGACGCGCCAGGTTGGAGATTTCGCCTTCGACCCAGACCTGGGCGAACACGTCCTCCAGCAGCAGGCGGGCGCGGTTGTTCAGTTGGCTGACGCTGAGCACGTCGCGGTCGAGGCCGAGACGCTGGAAGGGATCGTTGATCATGCCGGCATCATAGCGGTTTGCCCGGCGTGCCCAAAGTCGCGCGGGGCATTAGACTGCGCGGCCGTTTCGGCCATCCTTGCAGTCATGAGCACGATACAGAGCATCCTGGTTCCGCAGATTTCCAGCCTGCCCCACCTCGCCGCGCACTCGCAGCGCATCGTGCGCTGGCTTAGCGGCCAGCGGTTGATCGACGCGCAGCTGAGCACCTGTGGGCGCCTCGGCAACGGCATGGCGCATGCCATCGACGAGGGCGCGCGGCGCCTGCCGCATGCCGAACGTCTGCCGTTCGGCCAGCCGTGCAACGGCCTGCAGGTGGTGACCAGGCGCTGCATCTATACGCCGACCCGTGACTTTCTCGAGGAGGCCGGTTGCCCGGAGTGTCGCCAGGAAGTCGGCGTGGCGCTGTTCGAGAGCCTGGATGAGTGGTCGGCCGGGGTGAGCGACAACTTCACCTGCCCCGAGTGCGGACATGAAGACGACATCAACGGTTTCCTGTTCCTGCAGCCCTGCGCCTTCTCCAACCTGGCCTTCGTCTTCAATGGCTGGCTGCCCGAGTGCTTTGCCCCGGCCTTGCTGGAGCAGTTCGCCGAGCGCCTGGGCCATCCCGTACGCCTGGTGCGGGTGGACGGCTGAGCGGCGAGTCGCCATTGAGCGAAGGGCGGTGGCTGGGTATAATGCCGCGCTTCTTATTTTTCCCTCCCGGGAGCCCCGCCATGCTGCGCATCAGCCAAGAAGCACTGACCTTCGACGACGTTCTGCTCATCCCCGGTTATTCCGAAGTCCTGCCCAAGGACGTCAGCCTGAAGACCCGCCTGACCCGTGGCATCGAGCTGAATATCCCGCTGCTGTCCGCAGCCATGGATACCGTCACCGAAGCGCGCCTGGCCATCGCCATGGCCCAGGAAGGCGGCATCGGCATCATCCACAAGAACATGACCATCGAGCAGCAAGCTGCCGAGGTGCGCAAGGTCAAGAAGTTCGAGGCCGGCGTGGTCAAGGACCCGATCACCATCGAGGCCGACGCCACCGTGCGCGACCTGTTCGAGCTGACCCGCCAGCACAACATCTCCGGCGTGCCGGTGCTCTCCAACGGCGACCTAGTCGGCATCGTCACCTCCCGCGACGTGCGCTTCGAGAACCGCCTGGACGCCCTGGTGCGTGACGTGATGACGCCGAAAGAGCGCCTGGTCACCGTCAAGGAAGGCGCCACCAAGGAAGCCGTGCGCGAGCTGCTGCACAAGCACCGCATCGAGAAAGTCCTGATCGTCGACGACGCCTTCAACCTGAAGGGCATGATGACCGTCAAGGATATCGAGAAGGCCAAGGCCTACCCGCTGGCCAGCAAGGACGACCAGGGTCGCCTGCGCGTCGGCGCCGCCGTCGGTACCGGTGCCGACACCGGTGACCGCGTTGGCGCGCTGGTCGCCGCCGGCGTCGACGTGATCATCGTCGATACCGCCCACGGCCACTCCAAGGGCGTGATCGACCGCGTACGCTGGGTCAAGGAGAACTTCCCGGAAGTCCAGGTGATCGGCGGCAATATCGCCACCGGTGACGCGGCCAAGGCCCTGGTCGCCGCCGGCGCCGATGGCGTCAAGGTCGGCATCGGCCCGGGCTCCATCTGCACCACCCGCATCGTCGCCGGCGTCGGCGTACCGCAGATTTCCGCCGTGGCCAACGTCGCTGCGGCCCTGGCCGGCACCGGCGTGCCGCTGATCGCCGACGGTGGCATCCGCTTCTCCGGTGACCTGTCCAAGGCCATAGTCGCCGGCGCCTCCGCCGTGATGATCGGCTCCATGCTGGCCGGTACCGAAGAGGCCCCGGGCGAGGTCGAGCTGTTCCAGGGCCGTTCCTACAAGGCCTACCGCGGCATGGGCTCGCTGGGTGCCATGGCCCAGGCCCAGGGTTCCTCCGACCGCTACTTCCAGGACTCCTCGGCCGGCGCCGAGAAGCTGGTGCCGGAAGGCATCGAAGGCCGCGTGCCGTACAAGGGCGCGATGAGCGCCATCGTCCACCAGCTGATGGGCGGCCTGCGCGCCTCCATGGGCTACACCGGCTGCGCCACCATCGACGAGATGCGCACCAAGCCGGAGTTCGTGCGCATCACCGGCGCCGGCATGGCCGAGTCGCACGTGCACGATGTGCAGATCACCAAGGAAGCCCCCAACTACCGCGTGGGTTAATCCACGGCATTGAATCGACACGGGGCTGACTAATCAGCCCCGTGTCATTTGTGAATTCCGCTACGAGAGACGGCCATGGCCCATCATGACATTCACGCCCACCGCATCCTGATCCTGGATTTCGGTTCCCAGTACACCCAGCTGATCGCCCGCCGTGTGCGCGAGATCGGCGTGTACTGCGAGATCCACCCGTTCGACATGGACGACGCCGCCATCCGCGCCTTCGCCCCGCGCGGCATCATCCTCGCCGGCGGCCCCGAGTCGGTGCACGAGGCGGGCAGCCCGCGCGCGCCGCAGGCGGTGTTCGACCTGAACGTGCCGCTGTTCGGCATCTGCTACGGCATGCAGACCATGGCCGAGCAGCTCGGCGGCAAGGTGGAAGGCTCCGACCTGCGCGAGTTCGGCTACGCCCGCGTCGACGTGGTCGGCAAGGCGCGCCTGCTCGACGGCATCGAGGACCACGTGGACGCCGATGGCGTGCTCGGCCTCGACGTGTGGATGAGCCACGGCGACAAGGTCACCGCCATGCCCGCCGGCTTCCACATCCTGGCCAGCACCCCGAGCTGCCCGATCGCTGCCATGGCCGACGACAGCCGCGCCTACTACGGCGTGCAGTTCCACCCGGAAGTGACCCATACCAAGCAGGGCGGGCGCATCCTCTCGCGCTTCATCCTCGACATCTGCGGCTGCGCGGCCCTGTGGACCCCGGCCAACATCGTCGAAGACGCCATCGCCACCGTGCGTGCCCAGGTCGGTTCGTCCAAGGTACTGCTGGGCCTGTCCGGCGGCGTCGACTCCTCGGTGGTCGCCGCCCTGCTGCACAAGGCCATCGGCGACCAGCTGACCTGCGTGTTCGTCGACAACGGCCTGCTGCGCCACCAGGAAGGCGACCAGGTGATGGCCATGTTCGCCGAGAACATGGGTGTCAAGGTGATCCGCGCCAACGCCGAGGACCTGTTCCTCGGTCGCCTGGCCGGCGTGTCCGACCCGGAAGAGAAGCGCAAGATCATCGGCCGCACCTTCATCGAGGTGTTCGATCAGGAGGCCACCAAGCTCAAGGATGTGAAGTTCCTCGCCCAGGGCACCATCTACCCGGACGTGATCGAGTCGGCCGGCGCCAAGACCGGCAAGGCCCACGTGATCAAGAGCCACCACAACGTCGGTGGCCTGCCGGAGGACATGCAGTTCGAGCTGGTCGAGCCGCTGCGCGAGCTGTTCAAGGACGAGGTGCGCAAGATCGGCCTGGAGCTGGGCCTGCCCTACGACATGGTCTACCGCCACCCCTTCCCGGGCCCGGGCCTGGGCGTGCGCATCCTCGGCGAGGTGAAGAAGGAGTACGCCGACCTGCTGCGCCTGGCCGACCACATCTTCATCGAGGAGCTGCGCAACTTCGACTGGTACCACAAGACCAGCCAGGCCTTCGTGGTGTTCCAGCCGGTGAAATCGGTCGGCGTGGTCGGCGACGGCCGCCGCTACGCCTGGGTCGTCGCCCTGCGCGCCGTGGAGACCATCGACTTCATGACCGCGCGCTGGGCGCACCTGCCCTACGAGCTGCTGGAGAAGGTGTCCAACCGCATCATCAACGAGATCGAGGGCATCTCCCGGGTCACCTACGACGTGTCGAGCAAGCCGCCGGCGACCATCGAGTGGGAGTGAAGTCGGGTCCTTCTGGGCTCATTGAGATGTATCGATAGCCAATTGCAACGTGTTGATTTAAAAGGAAATTAGTTGCAATGGTTATCGAGGCCTATCGCCGATTAGCAGAACGGATTGGCGGTAGCGGTGACGGTAGTAAACAGCGGTCGGATTGAGACCGTTCTGTTTACTATCCGGTCAAAACCGGTCTTTGACGGTAAATCGCTCCTTGGGAAAGCTTGCCCCGTGCGGCTTTCCCGGCATCAACAGGTCTCCTGACCCTTGACGGTAAAAGCCGTCATGAACAGGAGTAAAAACCTCGATGCTTACTGATACCAAACTGCGCAATCTCAAGCCCAAGTCCAAGCTGTACAAGGCTTCCGACCGCGATGGTATGTACGTGACGGTATCGCCTACCGGTACCGTCACCTTTCGCTACGACTACCGTCTCAATGGACGCCGAGAAACGCTGACCATCGGGCGCTATGGACCGACTGGCATTTCCCTGGCCATGGCTCGCGAGAAGCTACTTGATGCCAAGCGCATGGTCGCTCTGGGCAAGTCTCCCTCCCTGGAAAAGCAGCGCGCTAAGCGGCGCCTGAACGCTGCCAAGAATTTCGGTGAAACGCTGACGAAGTGGTTGGCCGGTGCGCGCATGGCCGACAGCACGCGTGCGATGCGTAAAAGCATCATCGACCGCGACATCCTGCCGGTCTTCGAAAACCGGCTGCTGACCGAAATCACCCCTGACGATCTGCGAACCCTGTGTGCCAAGGTAAAGGCTCGAGGGGCGCCGGCAACTGCGGTCCATATTCGCGACATCGTGAAACAGGTCTATGCGTTCGCGATCCTGCATGGCGAGAAGGTCGAGAATCCGGCTGACGACGTTAAGGCATCTTCCATCGCTATTTTCGCGCCGAAGGACCGGGCGCTGAGCCCGACCGAAATTCGGCTGGCCTTCCATCAACTGGAGACAATCGCAACGTATCCCACGATCAAGCTGGCCTTGCGGCTGGTGCTGCTGACCTTGGTACGTAAGAGCGAGCTGATCGAGGCAACCTGGGACGAGGTGGACTTCGAGAATGCCACCTGGACGATCTCCAAGGAGCGGATGAAGGGACGTAACCCGCACGTTGTCTACCTGTCGCGCCAGGCCTTGGACATCTTCGTTGCGCTGCACACCTGTGCGGCTGGTTCCCGCTATGTGTTGCCCTCGCGCTATGACATCTACCGCTGCATGTCGCACGCTACCCTGAACCGCATCACCCAGCTCATCGCCTCCCGTGCGAAGGAGGCAGGCCTGCCGTTGGAGCCGTTCACCGTCCACGACCTGCGCAGGACGGGTTCCACGCTGCTCAACGAGGTGGACTTCAACGGCGACTGGATCGAAAAATGCCTGGCTCACGAGGATGGTCGTTCCTCGCGCTCGGTCTACAACAAGGCCGAGTACGCGGAGCAGCGTCGGCACATGCTGCAGGAGTGGGCGGACATGATCGACGCTTGGATCGATGGCCGCACTCATGTCCCCCGACTGCTGCCGGACAGCGTCGTAGTGCCGGTGTTGAGTGCCACGGTTTAAGGAATTTTCAAGGTTGTCATTTGACAACCTTACCGGTCATGCGAATACTGGAGATCACTGATTACCCGTCCTTCTCACTCGAAGAAAGAGGTCGAAGAAGCACTCAGGCATGCCGAAGAGCAGGGCTGGCGCATAGAACTGGGTGGTAGCCACGCTTGGGGACGAATCTACTGTCCCTACAACGATGAAGAGTGTCGCTGCGGCGAGTTCTGCATCACCAGCGTGTGGAGCACACCGAAGAACCCAGGCAATCATGCGCGTGCCCTTCGGCGCGTCGTCGACAACTGCACCACGCACCGTAAGCAGCGGCAGACCGCTGAGGGTGCAGAGGAGTAGCGCTATGGAATATATCTTCACTCTGAAATACCAACTGGCCGACGATGACCGTGACCCGGAAGCGTTGGTCGAGCGCCTTGGCGAGGCCGGCTGCGACGATGCCTTGATCGGTATTGGCCAGCCAGGTCGTCTGGCGCTGGAGTTCACCCGTGAAGCGGAGAGCGCTGAGGCGGCTGTGCGCAGCGCACTGGCCGACGTGCGCAGTGCCGTGCAGTCGGCCAGGCTGATCGAGGTGGCACCGGACCTGGTCGGACTCACCGATGTGGCGGAAATCGTCGGCGTGTCGCGCCAAAACATGCGCAAGCTGATGTTGGCTTATCCGAGCAGCTTCCCTACACCGATACATGAGGGCAGTGCATCGATCTGGCACCTGGCGGACGTGCTGACATGGCTGCAGGCCAAAGGCAGTTATCTGCTGCCTGGCGGTATCTTGGAAGTGGCTCAGGTGGCCCTGCAGGTCAATCTAGCCAAGGAAGAACGGAGGCTAGCGCGCCCCGCCTCCAGAGAATTGCGAGCCCTTGTCGGATGAAGACGGCGCCGGCTTTATGCTTGGTTTGAGCCCGCCCGGACAGGGCGGGTTTTCCTGAGGTAGACATCCGGCTTGCTGATATTGACCCGAGGCGCCCGCTTGCGCTCCTCGATCCAAGCCTCTACTTCGGCAAGATCCCAGACCACGCAACGTGGTGTCAGGTTGAAGCGCCTGGGGAACTCCCCACGGCGCTCCATTTCGTAGATCGTGGATTCAGCCAGGGGGACGATCTGTCTAAGTTCATGCTTGCGAATTGTGCGCCGGAAGGGCAGGGGGCTGCCCTTTGGGAACTGCGGAAGCGACTCGTAGGCTTCCGTGCCCGGTAAGGGGAGGGACTGCTCAGAGGCAGTGTCGAGGGCATCGGTTGTACGCGCAGAAGTATCCATCTCTATCTCCATGATTACGCTCCATGGGGGATGGTGGGTTTCAATACCAGGTGAGCCAACTTGCTGTGGCGTAGTCTGGTGTAGGGGCTACTTCCGGCCCAGGCTGAGTTGAAGCTCCCTCTCCGTTATGGGGTTCGAAGGCCGGCAAGCCAGCATGGAGAGCAGGTGCAGGCCGATGCGAATATCCGTGGCGCTGGGGTATGAGCGGATAGCGCGAAGGAGGGCGGGCAATTCCTCCGGGGATACATGGGCATAGTTCTCGGCAGGCTTGGTGCTCAGGTACTTGTGCAGCCCTTCCAGGGGATTGCTGGCAATGCGGCCAGTCACCCGCGCCAGGTCGTAGGCGTCCTTGCAGTAGGAGCGGACACGGCTGGTCTGCTCGACTATGCCCTTCTGTTCCATGCTGCGCAGGAGTTCCATCCACTCCATTGGCGGGATGCTGGCATAAGGACGTTTGCCTAGCTCGGGGAAGACGTGCAGCTCCAGGGCTCCCAGGACACGGGTAGCGGTGCCGTCAGTCCAGGCGCTGCGCTTGCTGGCGCACCATTCGCGGGCCAGCTTCTCAAAGGTGTTATTGGCGGCGTCTGCCTCGGCTGCTGCCTTGGCGCGCTTGGTGGCTAGCAGGTTGCTGCTGTTGCTCGCCAAGCCCTCCTGCCTGAGCTTCCTGGCTGCCTCGCGGGCTTGCTTGCCGGTTAGCTGGTGGTCGCCCTTGCCATAGCCGCCCAGGCCGATCCATGACCATTTGCCGTCCGGCTTCTTGTAGCGCAACTGCCAAGACTTATTGCCGTCAGGGCGGACACGGAAATACAGGCCATCGCCGTCTAGCACGCGGTATTCAGAGGCTTCAGGCTCAAGGCTGGAGAGCACTGTGTCTTGTAGTGTTCCGCGTGAATCGATCTCTGAGCGTTTCATTCGTGTATCCGCCAGTTTCAATTTTTAGGCGAGGATGCATGAGGGGATACACGGCGGAAAGACTATGTGGGAATAAGAGGGAGCATACAGAAACAAGAAAGCCCACACGGGGCGGGCTTCTTGGGGTGTTTCCGGTGCATGTGGGAGCATGTGGAAACAGCTATATGGTGGCTACACCGGGACTTGAACCTGGGACATCAGCATTATGAATGCTGCGCTCTAACCGACTGAGCTATGTAGCCGAGTGGCGCGTATTATTCTCTTGTCGGTACGGGCTGTCAACCCCGTTCTGCAGATAAATTGATGCTTTATCAAGCGCTTAGCTGCGGGGATGGCAGAAGCAAAGAGCCCCGCGATTGCGGGGCTCTTTAGGGCTTAGACGTTGAAGCGGAAGTGCATCACGTCGCCGTCCTTGACGATGTAGTCCTTGCCTTCCAGGCGCCATTTGCCGGCTTCCTTGGCGCCGGCTTCGCCCTTGTACTGGATGAAGTCGTCGTAGGCGACCACTTCGGCACGGATGAAGCCCTTCTCGAAGTCGGTGTGGATCACGGCGGCGGCCTGCGGGGCGGTGGCGCCGACGCGCACGGTCCAGGCGCGGACTTCCTTCACCCCGGCGGTGAAGTAGGTCTGCAGGTTGAGCAGGGCGTAGCCGGCGCGAATCACGCGGTTCAGGCCCGGCTCTTCCATGCCCATGGACTCGAGGAACATCTGCATCTCTTCCAGGTCGTCCAGTTCGGCGATCTCGGCTTCGATTTTGTTGCACACCGGCACGACGATGGCGCCTTCCGCCTCGGCGATGGCCTTGACCACGTCGAGGTGCGGGTTGTTGTCAAAACCGTCTTCGGCGACGTTGGCGATGTACATCACCGGCTTGGTGGTGAGCAGGTGGAAGGTCTTGGCCAGGCGCTTCTCGTCGTCGCCCAGGTCCTTGAGCAGGCTGCGTGCCGGCTTGCCTTCGGTGAGGTGGGGGATGAGCTTCTCCAGCAGGTTCTTCTGCGCCACGGCCTCCTTGTCGCCGCCCTTGGCGGTGCGGGCGACGCGCTGCAGCTGCTTCTCGCAGCTGTCGAGGTCGGCCATGATCAGTTCGAGCTCGATGATCTCGATGTCGCGCTTGGGGTCGACGCTGTTGGCGACGTGGATGACGTTGTCGTCCTCGAAGCAGCGCACCACGTGGGCGATGGCGTCGGTCTCGCGGATGTTGGCGAGGAACTTGTTGCCCAGGCCCTCACCCTTGGAGGCGCCCGCCACCAGGCCGGCGATGTCGACGAACTCCATGGTGGTGGGGATGACCTTCTCCGGTTTGACGATGGCCGCCAGGGCGTCCAGGCGCGGGTCGGGCATCGGTACTATGCCGCTGTTCGGCTCGATGGTGCAGAAGGGGAAGTTCTCCGCGGCGATGCCGGACTTGGTGAGGGCGTTGAACAGGGTGGACTTGCCGACGTTGGGCAGGCCGACGATGCCGCAGTTGAATCCCATGGTGTATCCCTCGCGGAGATGAAGTCGTGAAAAGGGGTCAGGCTTTCTGGCTGTGCAGTTTCTGCATCGCCTTGGTCCAGTCGCCGGCGAGCATCTCGGGCAGCACGTCCAGGGCGTTGTCGATGCTCTTGTCCAGCAGCTCCTGCTCGCTGCGCGGGGCGCGGCCGAGGACGAAGCCGGAGACCAGGCTGGCGTGGCCGGGGTGGCCGATGCCGAGGCGCAGGCGGTGGAAGCCGTTCTGGTTGCCGCACTGGGCGATGATGTCGCGCAGGCCGTTGTGGCCGCCGTGGCCGCCGCCGGTCTTGAGTTTGGCGACGCCGGGAGGCATGTCGAGTTCGTCGTGAGCCACCAGCATGGCGTCTACCGGGATGCGGAAGAAGTTCGCCAGCGCCGCCACGGCCTGGCCGCTGCGGTTCATGTAGGTGGTGGGGATGAGCAGACGAACGTCGCGGCCCTGATGGCTGAACTTGCCCACCAGGCCGAAATACTTCTTGTCGAGGGCGAGGCTGACGCGTTGGCTGTCGGCCAGGCGCTCAACGAAAAGGGCCCCTGCGTTGTGCCGGGTCTGGTCGTATTCGGGGCCTGGGTTACCCAGGCCGACGATCAGTTGGATGGCAGTCACGTCAGGGGCCCTTTTACGGGAAGCAGCGGTCGAGTATTACTCGGCGCTTTCTTCCTTCACGCGGGAAGCGTGGATGTTGGCGACTGCCAGGTCGTTGCCGTGGGCCAGGGCCACCAGCTCGACGCCCTTCGGCAGCTTGAGGTCGGACAGGTGAACGATCTGACCGACTTCAACCTTGGCCAGGTCGACTTCGATGAATTCCGGCAGGTCTTGCGGCTGGCAGGAAACTTCGACTTCGTTGATGGTGTGGGAGACTTCGCCGCCCTGCTGCTTCACGCCAACGGAGGTGGCTTCGTTGATGAAGTGCAGCGGAACGTGGGCGCTCAGCTTCTGGCCGGCGACGACGCGAACGAAGTCGGCGTGCATCACGTAGCCTTTGGCCGGGTGGCGCTGCAGGGCCTTGATCACCACGCTCTCGTTGGCGCCGGCGATGTTCAGGGCCAGCACGTGGCTGAAGGCGGCTTCGTTTTCCAGCAGCTTGGCCAGTTCTTTGGCCAGCAGGCTGATGGATTGGGCCGGCTTGTCGCCGCCGTAAACTACGGCGGGCACCATGGCGACGTTACGACGCAGGCGGCGGCTCGCACCTTTCCCCAGGTCGGAACGCACTTCGGCATTCAGGGCAAAATCAGTCATTACAGTTCTCCAAAATAACCAAACCGTTCCCGACGCTTGCGACCAGCGCAGGGGCGGTAGGGCAAAAAGCCCCGCGATGGGCGGGGCGCGTGTCGCTCAGGCCTGTTCCGCTTAGCGGAACATCGCGCTGATCGATTCTTCGTTGCTGATGCGGCGAACCGCTTCGGCGATGACCGGAGCCATGTCCAGCTGACGGATGCGGGAGCAGGCCTGAGCCGCGGCGGACAGCGGGATGGTGTTGGTCACCACCAGTGCGTCCAGCACGGAATTTTCCAGGTTCTCGATGGCGCGGCCCGACAGCACCGGGTGGGTGGCGTAGGCGTAGACCTTCGAGGCGCCATGGTCCTTCAGGGCCTTGGCGGCGTGGCAGAGGGTGCCGGCGGTGTCGACCATGTCGTCGACCAGTACACAGGTGCGGCCTTCGACATCGCCGATGATGTGCATGACTTCGGAGTGGTTGGCCTTCTCGCGACGCTTGTCGATGATCGCCAGGTCGACGCCCAGGCTCTTGGCCACGGCGCGGGCGCGCACTACGCCACCGATGTCCGGGGAGACGATCATCAGGTTCTCGAAGCGCTGGTCCTGGATGTCGTCGGTCAGCACCGGGGAGCCGTAGATGTTGTCCACCGGGATGTCGAAGAAGCCCTGGATCTGGTCGGCGTGCAGGTCGACGGTGAGCACGCGGTCGATGCCGACCACGGTGAGCATGTCGGCCACTACCTTGGCGCTGATCGCCACGCGGGCGGAGCGCGGGCGGCGATCCTGGCGGGCATAGCCGAAGTAGGGGATCACTGCGGTGATACGAGTGGCCGAGGAGCGGCGGAAGGCGTCGGCCATCACCACCAGTTCCATCAGGTTGTCGTTGGTCGGCGCGCAGGTCGGCTGGATGATGAAGACATCCTTGCCACGCACGTTCTCGTTGATCTCGGCGCTGATTTCGCCGTCGGAGAACTTGCCTACGGAAGCATCGCCCAGGGGGATATGCAGCTGACGCACGATGCGACGAGCCAGATCGGGGTTGGAGTTCCCCGTGAAGACCATCATCTTGGACACGCGCAGTACCTGCCTGGTGTGGTTCCGATGAATTAAAAAGCTGTTCAGAAAGCGGGCTTCCTGAACAGCTTTCGAGTGTATGGCAGGGGCGGCTGGATTCGAACCAACGCATGGCAGGATCAAAACCTGCTGCCTTACCGCTTGGCGACGCCCCTAGGGTATTAGTCGAATGCTGGGAGGTTAATGGCAGGGGCGGCTGGATTCGAACCAACGCATGGCAGGATCAAAACCTGCTGCCTTACCGCTTGGCGACGCCCCTGTATCGCGTCCCGCATTCACTTCCGAGTTACCGTTTCGAGCTGGCGATGCAACGGAGACCGATTGCAGCCGCGAGCGACGAAGCTCGGCAGGGTGGCCGGAAGTTGGCGCGAGACTTTATCAGCATCGGCCTGGTTTGGGAAGCTCCCAAACACGCAAGCTCCGGTTCCGGTCATCTTGGCTGCAACAAATTTGTTGAGCGTTTTCAGGGCGTTACGCACTTCGGGGTAACGCTTCTCGACAACCGGTTGGCAGTCGTTACGACCGCCCCCCTCGGGAAGGCTGCGAACTGTAATGGCGGGGGTATCACGTGTCAACTCGGGGTCGGCAAAAACTTCCGCAGTGCTGATGCTGACCTGCGGGATGGCCACCAGGAACCAGGGTTCGGGCAGGTCTACCGGCTGCAGCCGCTCGCCGACACCCTCGGCGAAGGCCGCGCGACCGCGCACGAACACCGGCACGTCGGCGCCCAGGGCCAGGCCCAGCTCGGCCAGGCGTTCCTCGCCCAGACGGGTCTGCCACAGGTGGTCGAGGCCGACCAGGGTGGTGGCGGCGTCCGAGCTGCCGCCGCCGATGCCGCCGCCCATGGGCAGGCGCTTGTCCAGCCAGATATCGGCGCCGAGCGTGGTGCCGGAGGCCTCCTGCAGGCGCCGCGCGGCGCGCACGATCAGGTTGGCGTCGTGCGGCACGCCGGGTACCTCGGTGTGCAGGCGGATCTCGCCGTCCTGGCGCAGGGCGAAGCCCAGCTCGTCGCCGTGGTCGAGGAACTGGAACAGGGTCTGCAGCAGGTGATAGCCATCGGTACGGCGGCCGAGGATATGCAGCATCAGGTTGAGCTTGGCCGGTGCGGGCAGGATCAGTTCGGCGTGGGCGGGAATGGCTGGGGTCGTCATATGCAGAGCTGTAATGCCGAGTGGGTGCTTATGTCGGTATCGAGCACCCCTCTCCCGTTTACGGGAGAGGGGTAGGGGGGAGGGTTATTAGTGGGGCGGCCCCCCTCCCTGGCCCTCTCCCCGAGGGGAGAGGGAATAATCGGTGCGAGCCTGGCGCTTATTGGCCGAGCTGGCGCGGCTGCCAGTCCTTGATCACCAGGGTGATGTCGAGGTCCTTGCCGTGCAGCTTGATGCGTTCGGGCAGGCGGTAGCCGTTCTGCTCGACGTAGCTCAGGTACTGCAGCTGCCAGCCGTCCTGCTCCAGGCGTGCCAGCTGGCTGGCGCCGTCGAGGGTGACGCGGCTCTTGCTGTCCGGCGCGGGCAGGCCGCGCACCCACCAGAACAGGTGCGACACCGGCAGGCGCCAGCCGAGCTGCTCCTCCAGCAGGGCCTCGGGCGAGGCGGCCTGGTAGCGGCCCTGGTTGGCCACCTCCAGCAGCACTTCGCCTTCGCGCCCGGTCAGGCGTGCGGCGCCACGGCCGAGCGGGCCGGACAGGCGGATGTCGTAGTAGCCCTGGCGCTGCAGCCAGAACAGGGTGCCGCTGCCGGAGTCCTTGGGGGCGCGGATGCCGACCTTGCCGCTGATCTGCCAGCCGTCGAGGGCGGCGACCCGGGCCTTGTGCGTCTGCCACTGCTTGGCATCGCCCTGGCCTTCGACGGCCTCGCGGCTGGTGAGGCCGGCGCAGCCGGCGAGGAGGGCGATCAGGCTGAAAACGAGGACGTGACGAAACATGGATCAGAGTTTCTCGGAACCGGTCAGGCGCTTGATGGTGGAGCGCAGGATGGGGCTGTCGGGCTGGGCCTGCAGGGCTTCGCTCCAGACCTTGCGGGCCTCGCGTTGGCGACCCTGGACCCAGAGCACTTCGCCGAGGTGGGCGGCGACCTCGTGGTCGGGGAACCTGGCCAGCGCCGCGCGCAGGTAGCGTTCGGCCTCCTCCAGGTTGCCCAGGCGATAGTTGACCCAGCCGAGGCTGTCGAGGGTGGCGGCGTCCTCCGGGTTGAGCTGGTGGGCGCGCTCGATCAGGGCCTTGGCCTCGGCGTAGCGGGTGGTGCGGTCGGCCAGGGTGTAGCCGAGGGCGTTGAGCGCGGTGGCGTTGTCCGGCTCGCGCTCGATGATGTCGCGCAGGTCGCGCTCCAGGCCGGCCAGGTCGCCGCGCTTCTCGGCCAGCATGGCGCGGGTGTAGAGCAGGTTGGTATCGCCGGGGAACTGCTGCAGCGCCGCGACTATCACCTGCCAGGCCTGCTCGTGCTCCTGGCGGTTGGCCAGGGCCTCGGACTCGATCAGATATAGCTGGATGGCGTAGTCCGGCTGGCTCTCGCGGCTGCGCGCCAGGCGGCTGCCGGCCTCGGTGGCGCGGCCCTGCTCGAAGAGGATGGCGGTCTGGCGCACCTGGGCCGGCAGGTAGTCGTCACCGGGGCCGACCAGTGCGTACTCGATCAGGGCGCTTTCCGGGTCGCCGCGCTGTTCGTAGATGCGGCCCAGGTTGAAGTGCGCGGCATCGACATGGGCGTCGCGCGCCACCAGTTCCTCCAGATAGGCGGCGGCCTCGTCCCAGGACTCGGCCTCCATGCACACCAGGGCCAGGGAGTAGCGCAGGTCGTCGTCGTCAGGGAACTGCTGGACCAGGCCGGAGAACTCGCGCTTGGCATCGTCCAGGCGCTTGGCCTCGACCAGCTGGCGGGCGTAGGCCAGGCGCAGGCGCTTGTCCTCGGGGTATTTCTCCAGGCCGCGCTCGAGCAGGGGCAGGGCCTCCTCGCCGCGGCCGAGCCCTTGCAGCAGGCGGGTGCGCAGCAGCAGCGGGGGGATCTGCTCCTCGCTGGCGGCATGCCCTTCGAGCAGTGCAAGGGCCTCCTCGGCACGACCGTCCTGGTGCAGCAGCAGGGCCTTGCCGAACAGCAGCTGGCCGTTTTCCGGGTGTTTCTGCAGCAGGCGGTCGAAGCTCTGCAGCAGGCCGGCGCGGGTGTCCGGGTCGGTTTCGGCGGCGGACAGAGCGAGGAAGTCGAAGTGGGTGTCGCCCTGGCCCTGTAGGACCTTCTCCATATAGGTCATGGATTCGTCGTAGCGCCCGGCGCGGGCCAGCTGCACGGCGGCGGCGCGCTGGGCGTCGACGTTGTCCGGCGCGCTCTGCGACCAGATCAGCGCGCTGTCCAGGGCGGCCTGCTCGGCGCCCAGGTACTCGGCGATGCGGAAGGCGCGCTCGGCGACGCCGGGGTCGCGGGTGGCGTTGGCCTGCTGCACGTAGTTGCCGAGGGCGATGTCGAAGCGGTCGCGCTGCCCGGCCAGTTCGGCGGCGAGCAGGGCGTACAGGGTCTCCTCGCTGAACGAGGCGTACTGCTTGGGCTCGGCCTGGACCGTTGCGCCCTCGGCGCTGGCCACCGGCGGGCTGCCGTCCGGCGTGGGCGCCAGGCTCTGGCAGCCGGCGAGCAGGAGGGAGGCGGTGAGCAGGGCGAGGGCTTTGGTCATGGCTAGAGGGTGCGATCCGTGGCGTGGCCGCATCATGACATAAGCTGCGGTGGCAAGCCCACCGCGGCGCGCGGGTTTGCCGAAAGGGTCAATTTGTCGCGCCAGTTGTCCTGCCTCGGGCGACGTAGGACAATTGCCGGTCTTTCGAACCAGTCTAGCGACCCTGCATGGCCTTCCTCGCCCTCGGCATCAACCACAAGACCGCCTCGGTGGACGTCCGCGAACGCGTGGCCTTCACCCCCGAGCAGCTGGTCGAGGCCTTGCAGCAGCTCTGTCGCGTCACGCCCAGCCGCGAGGCGGCGATCCTCTCCACCTGCAACCGCAGCGAGCTGTACCTGGAGCAGGACCGGCTCTCGGCCGACGAGGTGCTGTGCTGGCTGGCCGACTACCACCGCCTGAGCCTCGATGAGCTGCGTGCCTGCGCCTACGTGCACCAGGACAACGAGGCGGTGCGCCACATGATGCGGGTGGCCGCGGGGCTGGACTCGATGATCCTCGGCGAGCCGCAGATCCTCGGCCAGATGAAGTCCGCCTACGCTGTGGCGCGTGAGGCCGGCACCGTCGGGCCGCTGCTCGGCCGCCTGTTCCAGGCCACCTTCAGCACCGCCAAGACGGTGCGCACCGACACTGCCATCGGCGAGAACCCGGTGTCGGTGGCCTTCGCCGCGGTCAGCCTGGCCAAGCAGATCTTCGCCGACCTGCATCGCAGCCAGGCGCTGCTGATCGGCGCCGGCGAGACCATCAGCCTGGTCGCTCGCCACCTGCACGACCAGGGCGTGAAGCGCATCGTCGTGGCCAACCGCACCCTGGAACGCGCCAGCCAGCTGGCCGAGCAGTTCGGCGCGCACGCCGTGCTGCTGGCCGACATCCCCCAGGAGCTGGCGCACAGCGACATCGTCATCAGCTCCACCGCCAGCCAGCTGCCGATCCTCGGCAAGGGCGCGGTGGAGCGCGCGCTCAAGCAGCGCAAGCACAAGCCCATGTTCATGGTCGACATCGCCGTGCCGCGCGACATCGAGCCGGAGGTGGGCGAACTGGACGACGTCTACCTCTATACGGTCGACGACCTGCACGAGGTTATCGAGGAAAACCTCAAGAGCCGCCAGGGCGCCGCCCAGGCCGCAGAGGAGCTGGTGGCCGCCGGCGCCGAGGACTTCATGCTGCGCCTGCGCGAGCTGGCCGCGGTGGACGTGCTCAAGGCCTACCGCCAGCAGGCCGAGCGCCTGCGCGACGAGGAACTGGCTCGCGCCCAGCGCCTGCTCGCCAACGGCGGCAGCGCGGAGGAGGCCCTGGCCCAGCTGGCCCGCGGCCTGACCAACAAGCTGCTGCACGCGCCCAGCGTGCAACTGAAGAAAATTTCCGCCGACGGCCGCTTCGAAGCGCTGGCCGTGGCCCAGGAACTCTTTGCCCTCGACGAGGGCCCGAGCAAGCCATGAAAGCCTCACTGCTGAAGAAACTCGACACCCTCCAGGACCGCTTCGAGGAGCTCACCGCGCTGCTCGGCGATGCCGAGGTGATCAGTGACCAGAGCCGTTTCCGCGCCTACTCCAAGGAGTACGCCGAGGTCGAGCCGGTAATCGCCGCCTACCGCGAGCTGCGCAAGACCCAGGCCGACCTCGAGGGCGCCCAGGCGCTGCTCAAGGACAGCGACCCGGACCTGCGCGCGATGGCCGAGGAGGAAGAGGCCCAGGCCAAGGAGGCGCTGGCCGCCCTGGAAGACCGCCTGCAGCGCATGCTGCTGCCCAGGGACCCTAACGACGGGCGCAACGTGTTCCTGGAAATCCGCGCCGGCACCGGCGGCGATGAGGCGGCGATCTTCTCCGGCGATCTGTTCCGCATGTATTCGCGCTACGCCGAGCGCCAGGGCTGGCGGGTCGAGATCCTCTCCGAGAGCCTTGGCGAGCACGGCGGCTACAAGGAGGTCATCAGCCGCGTCGAGGGCGACAATGTCTACGCCAAGCTCAAGTTCGAGTCCGGTGCCCACCGCGTGCAGCGCGTGCCGGAGACCGAGTCGCAGGGGCGCATCCACACCTCGGCCTGCACCGTCGCCGTGCTGCCGGAGCCGGACGAGCAGCAGGCCATCGAGATCAACCCGGCCGAGCTGCGCATCGATACCTACCGCGCCTCCGGCGCCGGCGGCCAGCACGTGAACAAGACCGACTCGGCGATCCGCATCACCCACCTGCCCACCGGCATGGTGGTGGAGTGCCAGGAAGAGCGCTCGCAGCACAAGAACCGCGCCAAGGCCATGGCCTGGCTGGCGGCCAAGCTGCAGGACCAGCAGGACGCCGCCGCGCACAAGGAGATCTCCGACACCCGGCGCCTGCTGGTAGGCTCCGGCGACCGTTCCGAGCGCATCCGCACCTACAACTTCCCGCAGGGGCGGGTGACCGATCACCGCATCAACCTGACCCTGTATTCGCTGAACGAGGTGATCGGCGGCGCGGTGGAGCAGGTGATCGAGCCGCTGCTGCAGGAATACCAGGCCGACCAGCTGGCCGCCCTGGGCGATTGATTTTGCTCCCCTCTCCTGTGAGGGAGGGGCCGATACGCCGCTGCATAATGTTTAGCCTGGATGAAATTCGGGGCGTGCGGCACGAAACAATTATTCCCTCTCCCCGCGGGGAGAGGGTCAGGGTGTGGGGGCTTGCCGTCTGAGCCCTCTCCCCCGGCCCCTCTCCCATAAATGGGAGAGGGGAGAGGAGACCTCCGCATGGCCACCATCCAATCCCTGCTCGACAGCGCCAACCTGCCCGCCTCGCCGACGGCGCGGCTGGATGCCGAGCTGCTGCTGGCCGCCGCTCTGGGCAAGTCGCGCAGCTACCTGCGCACCTGGCCCGAGCACGAGTCGAGCGCGGAGCAGCAGGCCGCCTTCGCCGCCCTGCTCGAACGCCGCCGGGCCGGCGAGCCGGTGGCCTACATCCTCGGCCACCAGGGCTTCTGGAGCATGGACCTGGAGGTGGCGCCGCACACCCTGATTCCCCGCCCGGACACCGAACTGCTGGTCGAGACCGCCCTGCAGCTGGCTCCGACCACGCCGCAGCGGGTGCTCGACCTGGGCACCGGCAGCGGCGCCATCGCCCTGGCCCTGGCCAGCGAACGCGGTGGCTGGCGGGTGATCGGCGTGGACCGCATCGCCGAGGCCGTCGAGCTGGCCGAGCGCAATCGCCGGCGCCTGGAACTGGGCAATGCCGAGTTCCGCCAGGGCAGCTGGTTCGACGGCCTGGCCGGCGAGCGCTTCGACCTGATCCTGAGCAATCCGCCCTATATCGCCGCGGGCGACCGCCACCTGGGCAAGGGCGACGTGCGCTTCGAGCCAGCCAGCGCGCTGGTGGCCGGCGCCGACGGGCTGGACGACATCCGCCAGATCATCGCCCAGGCGCCGCGGCACCTCGAAGCCGGCGGCTGGCTGCTGCTGGAACACGGCTACGATCAGGCCGAGGCCGTGCGCGCGCTGCTCGCCGCCGCCGGCTTCGCCGCCGTGGACAGCCGCCGCGACCTGGGCGGGCACGAACGCATTTCACTGGGACGATGGCCGCTATGACCCTGGAACTCACCGACGACGAACTGCTGCGCTACAGCCGGCAGATTCTCCTGCCGCAGATCGACGTGGCCGGGCAGCTCAGACTCAAGGCCGGCCGCGCGCTGATCGTCGGCCTCGGCGGTCTCGGCTCGCCGGCGGCCCTGTACCTGGCCGCCGCCGGCGTCGGCGAGCTGCACCTGGCCGACTTCGACAGCGTCGACCTGACCAACCTGCAGCGGCAGATCATCCACGACGGCAGCCAGGTCGGCGTGGCCAAGGTCGACTCGGCCATGGCCCGCCTGGCCGCGCTCAACCCGCAGGTCAGGCTGGTGGCGCACCGCACGGCGCTGGACGAGGACTCCCTGGCCGCCGCCGTCGCGGCCGTCGACCTGGTGCTGGACTGCTCGGACAACTTCACCACCCGCGAGGCGGTCAACGCCGCCTGCGTGGCCGCCGGCAAGCCGCTGGTGTCCGGCGCGGCGATCCGCCTGGAGGGCCAGCTGGCCGTGTTCGACCCGCGCGATACGGCCAGCCCCTGCTACCACTGCCTCTACGGCCACGGCAGCGAGGCCGAACTGACCTGCAGCGAGGCCGGCGTGGTCGGCCCGCTGGTGGGACTGGTCGGCAGCCTGCAGGCGCTCGAGGCGCTCAAGCTGCTGGCCGGTTTCGGCGAGCCGCTGGTCGGCCGCCTGCTATTGGTCGACGCTCTCGGCTCGCGCTTTCGCGAGCTGCGGGTCAGGCGCGATCCGGCCTGCAGCGTGTGCGCAGGGCGGCCATGAGCCAGGCGCCCATCGGCGTGTTCGACTCCGGCGTCGGCGGCCTCTCGGTGCTGCGTGAGATCCGCGCGCGCCTGCCGCACGAGTCGCTGCTGTACGTGGCCGACAGCGGCCATGTGCCCTACGGCGAGAAGAGCGCGGAGTTCATCCGCGAGCGTAGTCAGCACATCGCCGAGTTCCTCCTCGGTCAGGGCGCCAAGGCGCTGGTGCTGGCCTGCAACACCGCCACCGCGGCGGCGGTGGCCGAGCTGCGCGAACGCTACCCCGAGCTGCCCATCGTCGGCATGGAGCCGGCGGTGAAGCCGGCCGCGGCGGCCACCCGCAGCGGCGTGGTCGGCGTGCTGGCCACCACTGGCACGCTGAAGAGCGCCAAGTTCGCCGCCCTGCTGGACCGCTTCGCCAGCGACGTGCGGGTGATCACCCAGCCCTGCCCGGGCCTGGTCGAGCAGATCGAGGCCGGCGAGCTGGACGGCCCGCGCACCCGCGAGCTGCTGCGTGGCTGGGTCGAGCCGCTGCTGGCCGAGGGCTGCGACACGCTGATCCTCGGCTGCACCCACTACCCCTTCATCAAGCCGCTGCTGCGCGAGCTGGTGCCGGGCTCGGTCAGCCTGGTGGATACCGGCGCGGCGGTGGCGCGGCACCTGGAGCAATTGCTGGCCGAGCGCGGGCTGCTCAACCGGGCGGGCGGCCAGGGGCCGGCGCGGTTCTGGTCCAGTGGCGCCGTCGCGCGGCTGCAGGCCGTGTTGCCGGTGCTATGGGGCGAGGCCTTTACGGTGCGGCCGCTGCCCTGAGCTTTGGTTATAGCCAGCTTCCTCCTATACTCTCCGTACTGTCACAACGCCGTTACCCTTCAGTACAGGAAGTAGAAGAATGAAGAAGATCCTTTCTCTGGCTGTATCTGCAGCGCTTGCAATGGGGAGCCTGTCCGCCCAGGCCGTCGACTTCACCGCCGCCATCGGCCAGAGCGGCGACTCGACCATGGTCTACCGTCTCGGCGCGCAATGGGACTGGAACACCAGCTGGTGGCAGAGCGACACCGGTCGCCTGACCGGCTACTGGGACGCCGGCTACACCTACTGGGACGGCGACGAGACGTCCAGCAACCACAGCCTGTCGTTCAGCCCGGTGTTCGTCTACGAGTTCGCCGGCGAGACGGTGCGCCCCTACATCGAGGCCGGTATCGGCGTGGCCCTGTTCGAGAGCACCGAACTGGAGGACAACGACCTCGGCTCCTCCTTCCAGTTCGAGGACCGCATCGGCGCCGGCCTGCGTTTCTCCGGCCAGGAGATCGGCATCCGCGCCATCCACTACTCCAATGCCGGGATCAAGAATCCCAACGATGGCGCCGAGACCTACACCCTGCATTACCGCACCCGCTTCTAAGCGCGCCGTTCACCCTAGCCGGGCCCAGGCCCGGCTTTTTCATGCCTGGCGCAGGCGCTTGCGGAAGGCGCCGGGCGTCTCGCCGCACAGTTGTTTGAACAGCTTGGCGAAGGTGGCGCGGTCGGCGTAGCCGACCTGCATGGCCACCTGCTCCAGCGAGTGGGCGGGGTTGCGCAGGGCATGCTGGGCGGCGCCGATGCGCAGGCGCTGCAGGTAGTCGTTGGGCGTCAGCCCGGTGGCCGCCTTGAAGCGCCGCAGCAGGGTGCGGGTGGAACAGTTAGCGCGCGCGGCCAGGCTTGCCAGGTCGATGGGCTCGGCGTGGTGCAGGGCCATCCAGCGCAGCAGCGGGGCCAGCTGGGCATCGTCCTGGCCGCCGGCCGGCAGCAGCGGGGCGAAGCGCAGCTGGCTGCCGCGCTGGCGCTCCACCACCAGGGCGTTGGCCACCTGTTGTGCCAGCCAGTCGCCGGCGTGCAGGGCGATCAGCTGCAGGCACAGGTCGAGCCCGGCCTGGGCGCCGCCGGAACAGAAACGGTTGCCATCCGCGGTGAACAGCGCGTCGATCTGCAGGCGCACCCGCGGGTAGCGCTGGCGGAACTGCTGGGCCAGGGCCCAGTGGGTGGTGGCGCGGCGCCCGTCCAGCTGGCCGGCGGCGGCCAGCAGGCAGGCGCTACTGCACAGGCTGGCCAGCTGCTGCTCCTGCGGGCGCGCGGCCAGCCAGGCGAGCAGGGCGGCGTTGCCCTCCAGGGTGCGCTGCAGCGCGCTGCCGGTGGCCGGGATCAGCAACAGCGCGGCGCCCTCGGCCAGCTCCAGGCCGCCGTCTACCCGCACTTCGGCCAGGCCCAGGTCCACCGGCCGGCCATCGGCGCTGACGCGCAGCAGCTCGAACAGCGTCTCGCCGGCCAGCTGGTTGGCCAGGCGAAAGGCGTCCAGGGCCTGGCTCAGGCTGGACAGCACGGTCAGCGGGCAGACGTACAGGGCGATGCGAATCATGTGGCGATTATTGCCACAAAGTTGTCTTTATCGCCAATCGCTGAGCAGCGGCTGCGCGGCCATACTCTGCCCATCCCCACCCGGAGCAGCGCCCATGGCCCATCCCAATGCCGAACTGATCGACCGTTTCTACCAGGCCTTCCAGAAGCTCGACGCCGAGGCCATGGCCGCCTGCTACGCCGCCGACGTGCGCTTCTCCGACCCAGCCTTCCGTGACCTGCGCGGCCGCGACGCCGGCGACATGTGGCGCATGCTCTGCGCGCGGGCCAAGGACTTCTCGCTGAGCTACGAGGTGCTCGAGGCGGACGACCGGCAGGGCCGCGCGCGCTGGGTGGCGACCTACCTGTTCAGCGCCACCGGGCGTACGGTGGAGAACCATATCGAGGCGCACTTCCGCTTCGCGGACGGCAAGATCGTCGAGCACCACGATCACTTCGACCTGTGGCGCTGGATGCGTCAGGCGCTGGGGGCCAAGGGCCTGCTGCTGGGCTGGCTGGCGCCGGTGCAGGCGGCGGTGGGCAAGCAGGCCATGGCCGGGCTGCGTGCCTGGCAGGCCGGGCGCTGACTGGCGTAAGCTCGGCAGCCTTTCGCTGCGCTGCCGAGCCATGACCGACACCCCACCCGCCAAACCCTGGTTCGTCTACCTGGTCCGTGCCGAGAGCGGCGCGCTTTACTGCGGCATCAGCGACGACCCGCAGCGACGCTTCGAACAGCACCGCAGCGGCAAGGGCGCACGCTTCTTTCATGCCAGCCCGGCGCGGGCGCTGGTGTATGTCGAGGCCTGTGCCGACAAGGGCGCCGCGCTGCGCCGCGAGATCGCCATCAAGCGCCTGAAGAAGGCGGCCAAGGAGGCCCTGATAGGCGCGCTGGATGGTCCGTTATCAGGTTGAAGGGGTAGGCCGCGGCGGCGTCTGCGGCTAAGCTGCGGCCTCGAATTCCAATCAGCAGCGGAGCCCCGCCATGTCCGAATTGATCCTGCACCACTACGACGCCTCGCCCTTCGCCGAGAAGGCCCGCCTGATGCTGGGCTTCAAGCAGCTGTCGTGGCGCTCGGTGGAAATCCCGCGGATCATGCCCAAGCCGGATCTGACCGCGCTCACCGGCGGCTACCGCAAGACCCCGGTGCTGCAGGTCGGCGCCGACATCTACTGCGACACCGCGCTGATCGCCCGCCGCCTGGAGGCCGAGAAGGCCACGCCGAGCCTGTTCCCCGAAGGCCAGGAGTTCGTCGCCGCGAGCTTCGCCCAGTGGGCCGACACGGTGGTGTTCCAGCACGCGGTGACCCTGGTGTTCCAGCCGGAATCCATCGCCGTGCGCATGGGCAAGCTGCCGCCGGCGGCGCAGCAGGCCTTCGTCGCCGACCGCGCCGCGCTGTTCGCCGGTGGTAGCGCCAGCCGCCTGCCGGCCGCGCAGGCCAAGCTGCAGTGGCCGGTGCTGATGGCACGCCTGCAGCAGCAGCTGGCGCGCGAGGAGGGTGACTTCCTGTGCGGCGAGCCGTCGATCGCCGACTTCGCCATGGCCCATCCGCTGTGGTTCCTCAAGGGTACCCACGTCACCGCGCCGCTGGTTGACGACTACCCGGAAGTGGCGGCCTGGCTCGGTCGCGTGCTCGGCTTCGGGCATGGCGCGCACAGCCCGCTGAGCAGCGATGAGGCCATTGCCATCGCCCGCGCGGCGACGCCTGCGGCGCTGCCGGAGGAAGACTGCAGCCAGGCGCTGGGCTTCCAGGTCGGCCAGCAGGTCAGCGTGGCGGCGACCGACTACGGCGTCGATCCGGTGCAGGGCGAGCTGCTCTGCGTGTCGGACGAGAGCATTATCCTGCGCCGCCAGGACGAGCGCGCCGGCACCGTTCACGTGCACTTCCCGCGCCTGGGCTTCAGCCTTTCGGCAGTGTGATGGTGTACGTGTTGAACAGCGCTCTTGTAGGGTGGGTTAGCCGCATCGCGGCGTAACCCACCAGCGGTGTTGAGCCGAGCTCAGGTGTCCAGCAGCGTTGGTGGGTTACGCCTGCGGCTAACCCACCCTACGGTTCTGTGCATCATCCCCGCACGTAGCAGGGACAGGGTCTTTGAGCCGGAGCCGCAGGTTGGTTCACCGTAGGGGCGCCGTGCACACCCGTGGCTCGTGGCGCTATAGGCTCAGCCCAGATCGGCAGCGGCGAAGGGCGGCGGTGCGTCCGGCCAGTCCAGGTCGAGGCGCTCCAGCTCGCGGGCCAGCAGGCTGGCCACCAGCCAGTCGCGCAGCCAGCGCTGTTCGGCGGGGATCACGTACCAGGGCGCCGCCTCCGTGTGGCTGGCCGCCAGCAGCGCGCTCCAGCGCGCCTGGCGCAGGTCGAATTCGCGCCAGGCCTGCAGGTCGCTGGGGTGCAGCTTCCAGCGCTTCTCCGGGCGCTGCAGACGGCTCAGCAGTCGCAGTCGCTGCTCGTCGCGGGAGATGTGCAGGTAGCACTTGAGCGGATGCAGGTGACGCGCCGGCCACTCGGCCTCGAAGGCGCGCAGCTCGTGCAGGCGCCCGGGTAGCTCGTCGGCGCCGCACAGGCCATCGAGCGGGTCGCAGATCAGCGCCTCGTAGTGGCTGCGGTTGAACACGCCGAGCAGGCCGGGGGCGGGCAGGCGCTGGCGGTAGCGCAGCAGAAAATGCTGGCACTGCTCCTCTGCGCTCGGTTTGTGAAAGCCATGGATGCTCAGGCCCTGCGGATCGAAGGCACTGAGCACGCGGCGAATCAGGCTGTCCTTGCCGGAGCAGTCGGGGCCCTGCAACACCAGCAGCAGGGCGTCGCGGCGGTTGGCCCAGAGCATGCGCTGGCGCTCGTTGAGCCAGGGCCGCAAGGCGGCCAGGGCCTGTTGTCCCTGGGTCTTGTCCAGGCCGAAGTCGCGCGCCGGATCGCCCGCCAGCGGCGCGTCCACGTCGCACAGGCAGGCGTCGAGCACGGCGTCGGGCAGGCGCATGGGCTCAGTCCTTGCGGCGCTTGAGCTGGTCCTTCAGCTGGGTGGGGACCTGGCGGATGATCAGCATGTCGCGCGCCTCGTCGTATTCGATCTTCGAGCCCAGCAGGTGCGCCTCGAAGCTGATCGACAGGCCCTCGGCGCGCCCGGTGAAGCGGCGGAACTGGTTGAGGGTGCGCTTGTCTGGCGGGATCTCCGGCGACAGGCCGTAATCCTTGTTACGGATGTGCTCGTAGAAGGCCCGCGGCCGGTCCTCGTCGATCACCCCGGACAGTTCCTCGAGGGTGATCGGCTCGCCGAGCTTGGCCTGGGTGCTGGCGTAGTCCACCAATGCCGAGGTCTTTTCGCGGGCCTGCTCCTCCGGCAGGTCCTCGCTCTCCACGTAGTCGCTGAACGCCTTGAGCAGGGTGCGCGTCTCGCCGGGGGCATC